>NZ_PQSR01000050.1 GCF_002920635.1 Streptomyces sp. Ru72
GCGGCGATGTCCAGGCCTCCCACGAGGGTGCAGGCCCTGGCGATCAGCGTGGGGACGGCCTCCGCACGCGGGCCGCGGAGTATGCGCCGCACCACACGTGATCGCTCCGGAACCTCACCCGACTTTTCCCCATCTATCCTGACAGACATCGCATCCCGTAGTTCTGCGAGAGACCTTGAGCCCGGTGCCGATCGGGGCATCCGGCGACATTGCGCCCTCTAGGACGGTGTCTCGGGGAGAGAGGTTCACTCCCCATCACAAAGCCGGTTCAAAGCCGACGGAAAGTCCGGGGCAAGAGTCGGCGAAACCGCGGGGGCGGGCCCCGCGGCACGTATGGAAAGCGCAGGCAGGAAAGAGCCCATGGGTCTCACGAGCAACAAGGTGCTGGCGCTGGCGATCGTGTTCGCCGTGCTGCTGTTCGTCGGCACGGTGTGGTACTGGCCACGGCTGGCACGACGGAACTGGCTGGCCGTCAGCGGACGGGTCGGTCTGCTGTTCGCCACCCAGGTGTCGATCTTCGCGTCCCTCGGGCTCTTCGCCAACCAGACCTTCGGCTTCTACGCCAGCTGGTCCGATCTGTTCGGCCAGGACACCGGACAGGGCGTGGTCGTCGACAACGGTGCCACGGGAGCGAGCGGCGGAGCCGTCCAGGTGGTCGGCACCCAGACGGTGAACGTGGCGGGCGGCGCACGGCCGCAGATCGGCGGGCAGATCCAGAGGATCACCATATTCGGCGCCAAGACGCACATCGCCACGCCTGCGTACGTCTACCTGCCACCGGAGTACTTCCAGCCGCAGTTCCGCACGCGGTCGTTCCCGGTGGGCGTCGTCCTCACCGGCTACCCGGGTACGGCGGAGGCGCTCATCAAGGGGCTGAAGTATCCCCAGACGGCGCACGACCTGGCGAAGAGCGGCAAGATGCAGCCGATGATCCTGGTGATGCTGCGGCCGACCGTGGTGCCGCCGCGGGACACGGAGTGCGTGGACATCCCGGGTGGGCCGCAGGTCGAGACCTTCTTCGCGAAGGACCTCCCCGACGCGATCAAGTCCCACTACAAGAGGGTGGGCGTGAGGCCCGCCGGCTGGGGCATCATCGGCGACTCCACGGGCGGCTACTGCGCGCTGAAGTTCGCGATGCACCACCCGGACGTCTATGCCGCCGCGGTGGGTCTGTCGCCGTACTTCAAGGCGCCGATCGACCCGACCACGGGCGACCTCTTCCACGGGAACAAGGAACTGCAGAACCGCGCCGACCTGATGTGGTACCTCAAGCACATGCCGGCTCCCAACACCTCACTGCTCGTCACGAGCAGCAAGCACGGGGAGTTCCACTACAAGGCCACGCTCAAGTTCATTGAGCAGGTGCGGGCGAACAAGGTGACGCGGATCTCCTCCCTCATCCTCCCGAGCGGGGGCCACAACTTCAACACGTGGCTCCGGGAGATCCCGAGCTCGCTGCAGTGGATGAGCGGGCGGCTCAGCGACCGCTGAGCGGGTGAATGGGTGGTATCTCCACGGGAATTCACCGCAATCCGGAGACGGTCGGCTCCCCGTTCCCTTTCGGGCGGGGAGCCGGGCCGCGGTAACGAGCTTCCGGCCGCACATAAACGATCTTGAAGATCTGTCCCGGTGACTCCGGAAGGGGCCCATGGCGTGCCGAAACGGCCCGGAGGAGCGGCCCATGACCCACTTCGGTGTCGATGACGTATCCATCTCCGAAGCCAATCTCCCGGATTCGGGAGGGTGCTGTTCCCATTCAGGTGTCGCGAGGCTGTGGGAACGTTGCGGTGTGGCCGCATTTTTACCGGGCGTGGCACCATCATTCGCCTACGCGCGGTAAGTTTCTGGCCATGCCACGTGGACGTCACCGTCATTCCCCACCCTTGCACAGGCTGTTGCCTCCTTCGGTGATCGCAGGCGTCTCGGTCGTCTGCGCCGTGGGGCCCTGGTTGTTCACGGAGCCGCTGGTGCTCCGTGGGCTGGCCGCGGGTGCCGCGGTCACGACGATCGTGGGCTCGGTCGTCATGCGCCGCTGGGATCTGGCCGCGGGCAAACGCGTCGCCGACCTCACGCGCGCGCGGGCGAGCGACGAATGGCGTCACGAGGAGCGCGTCGCCGAGCTGGAGACCGACCTCGAGGAGTCGCGCGAACTGCGGGTCAAACTGGAGCAGAGGCTCCGTGCCAAGCGCACGGAACTGGCCAATCTCCGCAACGAACACGCCGCCCTGCTGCGGCGGTACGCCACGGCGGAGACGGAGCGCGCGAGCGCCCTGGAGGGCCGCCGCCGGCTGGCGATCGAGGCCGCGCCCGCTTCTCGGGAGCTGTCCGCGCCGGTCGCTGAGGCGCCCGCCACCGGGCCGGACAAGGACGCAGGGCCGGCGCCGTCCGCGCCCCGGGCGTTCTCCGCGGAGGGCCCGGCGCTCTTCGCGGCGGCCAACGAGGCGCTGGCACGGCTTGCCCGGGGCGGGACCGCGGTCGTGGCCGGAGAGCCGGACACCGACGCCGGGGCGGCGAGCGAGAAGGACTCACCGACGAAGGGCGGCCCCGACGACGACGGCGGCGAGGGGGCCTCAGCAGGCCCCGACGCCCCGGAGGCCCCCGAGGCCGGTAGCGAGACCGAGGGCGCGGGCGAGCCGGCTGCCGAGCGGGAGCACCCGGCCGGTTCCGAGCGACAGCAGCCCGAGGCCCCCGCCGCCAAGCCGGCCCACACCACCGGCCACTTCACGGTGCCGACCGCCGTGGCCGTCGTACCGTCGGCCCCGCGTCCGCGCCCGGCCGTCGAGGGCGGGTTCGACTTCTTCGGCACCAAGTCGCGGCAGAGCCTGGAGTCCGTGCAGAACGAGGACCTCGCGGACGTCGTCGGCCAGGAGGCGCTCGCGGCGCACAAGGCGGAGTCCGAGTCCGGCTTCAAGTCCGCGGACCCCGAGGCGCGCGCCGTCGGCCAGGTCATCGACCTGACGGCGCACGACGAGACCGAGCGGATCGACGTCCAGGGGCTGCGGACCGCGGCCTCCTGACCCGTCAGGACGTGGATGAGGGGCGGCGGCACGCCAGGTGCCGCCGCCCCTCACGTCGTCACGTGGTGGCGCTGCCGCCTACGAGGCCATCCACCGGTCCGGCCGCGCGTCCCGCCGCCCCGTGCGCGACCGGTCGGCCTGCGCGTGCAGCAGCGCCGCCGCCTCCTCGGCGTCCCTGAGGCACGCCGTGACCGTCTTGTTCGCGCCGGTGTCCAGATGCACGTCGGCGACCCGCCACAGCCGCTGCCAGGGCCCCTGCGTCAGCCGTGCGCTCTGCACCTTGGCGTGCGGGACCAGGGACAGGGTGCGGCGCATCAGGCCGTGCCGGGCGGCGAACACCGCCTCGGTGACGGCCAGACCCTGGCCGCGCCACCACACCGGCAGGCACCGGGCCGCGCGCCGCGGCGGCCGGGACAGGGACGTCGGCACGGTCACCCCGGGCAGCACCCGGGCGATCACCGACTCGGCCGCCGCGCGCGGGGCGACCGGCACCAGCACCGGGTTGGACGAGCCCGCCACGTCCAGTTCGACCCGCACCCAACCGCGCCTGCGCCACAGCAGCGGCTCCACGATCCGTACGCTCTGCACGCGCCCCGGCGGCACCGTCTCGTGCGACCGGTCCAGCAGCCCGCGGTCGATGCGGAGCCCGTCCGGCGACTCGCCCACCGTCCAGTCGTACGCGCGCACGAAACGCCCCGCCGACCTGGTGGCCGCGCCGCCGATAAGCGGCACCCCGGCGGCCAGCACCGCCCCCACGCTGTGCGTGCCGAGCCACACCAGCGTCGGCACGACCAGGGCGCCGAGCAGCGAGCCCCAGGTGGCGCCGACGAGGAGGAGCGAGACGGCCAGGTCGCCCGGCGGCACGTGCAGCAGCCGCAGTACCGGTGCCTCGCCGACCTCGTGCGCCGTCTCGGGGGCGAAGCCGGCCGCGCGGGCGAGGAGCTCGGCCCGCAGCGCCCGCGCCTCCCCCTGGCCGAGATAGGCCAGTTCGTCCTTCTTGTGGGTGCCGATGACGTCCAGCTTCAGCTTGGCGACACCCGTGAGGCGGGCCAGCAGCGGCTGGGTGAGGTCGACGGCCTGCAACCGGTCCAGACGGATGTGCGCGGTGCGGCGGAACAGCAGACCCGTGCGGATGCGCAGTTCGGTGTCGGTCACCGAGAAGTGCGTGAACCACCAGCTGAGGAAGCCGTACAGGGCGGCGGTCGGCACGAGGACCGCGAGCCCGATGAGCAGCGCGGTCGCGGTCAGTCTCGCCAGCTGCTCCTGGGCCTGGTTCGGGTCGTGCACGGCCCAGCCGACGACCACGGCGACCGGCGCCCAGGCGCGCCGCAGCGGGGTCACGGGATGCAGCCGCCGCTCGGTACCGCGCTGCCCCTCGGGTATGCCGGGCTGTGCCCCGCTGTCGCTCACAGTCCCGCCGATCGGGCCTCGCCCAGCTCGGTCAGCCGATCCCGCAGCCGCTCCGCCTCGGCCGGATGCAGACCGGGGATCCTGGCGTCGGTCGCGGCGGCGGCCGTGTGCAGCTGGACGCTCGCCAGCCCGAAATGCCGTTCGACGGGACCGGAGGTCACCTCCACGAGCTGCATGCGGCCGTACGGCACCACGGTCTCCTCCCGCCACAGCACGCCCCGGCTGATCAGCAGGTCGTCGGCGCGCTCGGCGTACCGCCAGGAGCGCCAGTTGCGGCCGAGCAGCACCCAGCCCCAGGCGAGCCCGCCGAGCGGCAGCACTGCGAACAGCGCCCACACCGGCCCGGCCAGCAGACCCGGCAGCAGCGCCACCAGGACGGTCATCGGCCCCAGCCACACCAGCAGCAGCATCCGCCGCATTCTCAGCAGCCCCGGCGGCAGACCCGCCCAGAGGGGCTCGCCGCCCGCCTTCACCGTCCCCGTTTCCATGGCGCAAGCGTACGTACGAGAGACTGGGTCCATGACTCCTACGACGGAGACCATGGTCGGGATCGGCGGCGCCGCGGAGAGCACCGACATGGTGCTCAACATCGGGCCCCAGCACCCGTCCACGCACGGTGTGCTGCGGCTGAAGCTGGT
The DNA here is from genome assembly GCF_002920635.1 of Streptomyces sp. Ru72. GTDB lineage: Bacteria > Actinomycetota > Actinomycetes > Streptomycetales > Streptomycetaceae > Streptomyces. The sequence goes on from NZ_PQSR01000050.1 coordinate 5,066, forward strand.
GCTGGACGGCGAGCGGATCAGGCGCGCGGAGCCGGTCATCGGCTATATGCACCGCGGTGCGGAGAAGCTGTTCGAGGCGCGCGACTACCGCCAGATCATCATGCTGGCCAACCGCCACGACTGGCTCTCCGCCTTCTCCAACGAGCTGGGCGTGGTCCTCGCCGTCGAGCGGATGCTCGGCATGGAGGTGCCCGAGCGCGCCGTGTGGATGCGCACGCTGCTCGCCGAGCTGAACCGGGTCCTCAACCACCTGATGTTCCTCGGCTCCTATCCGCTGGAACTGGGCGGCATCACGCCGGTTTTCTACGCGTTCCAGGAGCGCGAGGAGCTGCAGAACGTCATGGAGGAGATCTCCGGCGGCCGCATGCACTACATGTTCAACCGGGTCGGCGGGCTCAAGGAGGACCTTCCGGCCGGATGGACCGCACGCGCGCGTACCGCCGTCCGTGACGTGCGCTCCCGCATGGACCGGTTCGACGACCTGGTGCTCGGCAACGAGATCTTCCGGGGGCGCACCCGGGGCGTGGGCGTCCTCGCGCCGGAGACCGTGCACGCGTACGGGGTCAGCGGGCCGATCGCGCGCGGCTCCGGTGTGGACTTCGACCTGCGCCGGGACGAGCCGTACCTGGCCTACGGGGAACTCCAGGACACCCTCAGGGTCGTCACCCGGCAGGAGGGCGACTGCCTGGCCCGGTTCGAGTGCCTGCTGGAGCAGACGCACAACGCGCTGGACCTGGCCGACGCGTGCCTGGACCGGCTGGCCGAGCTGCCGCCGGGGCCGGTCAACCAGCGCCTGCCCAAGGTGCTCAAGGCGCCCGAGGGCCACACCTACGCCTGGACCGAGAACCCGCTCGGCATCAACGGCTACTACCTGGTCAGCAAGGGCGACAAGACCCCGTACCGGCTCAAGCTCCGCTCGGCCTCGTACAACAACATCCAGGCGCTGACCGAGCTGCTGCCGGGCACGCTGGTCGCGGACATGGTGGCGATCCTTGGGTCGATGTTCTTCGTGGTCGGGGACATCGACAAGTAGCTCCCGCGAGCAGCTTCCCGAGTAGCCTTCCCGAGCAGCTTTTCCGAGCAGCTTTTCCGAGCAGTCGGCGGCCTCGAGCCGATCGAGGCCGTCGAGCCCTTCCGGACCGTCGTGCCCTTCTGGTCTCTGCGCTCTACGAGGCTTCGCGCCCTACGAGTCCTTGTGGCCTTCGAGCCCCTCCAGGGCCGCTTCCGCGATGCCCACCGGCTGGAGCAGCCAGCCGAAGTCGCCGAGGCCGCCGGGCGCGGTGAGTTCGGCGGCGGCTCCGGCGTGTGCGAGGGCGCGTACGTACGCGGAGGGGTCCGTGGAGGCGAGGGTGAGCGGGGGGCGTGCGCCGGTGATCCCGAGGGCTCGCAGCGCGGCGCGCTGGGTCAGCAGGCGTGCCCCGGGCAGGGCGCACGCGTCCAGGGCCACATGCGCCGTGATGTCGCAGGAGCCGTCCGGCACGGGAGCGCACTCCCGGCCCGCGCGGAAGCCGGTGAGCGTCCCGAACGGAGGCCGGGCGTCCGCGTGGTGCGCGTAGTCGACGGCGACGGCCAGCCCGCGCTCGACAGTGGCGACCGCGGCTGCCCACGCGGTGTCCCGGGGCACGCCGATCTCGGCCCGGGACCCTTCGGCGGACAGCGGCCACCAGCGCTCCAGCCAGGCGGCATCCGCTCCCGTGACCGGCTCCCCGAGCCGCTCGGTCCCGTCCCGCCGGACCAGGACCAGCCGGGGCAGGCCGTCGGCGTCCGCCTCCGCGACCTCGACCGGCACGTTGTCCAGCCACTCGTTCGCGAACAGCAGGCCGGTGATCTTCTCCGGGGGCTCTCCCCGCCACTCGATCCCGCGATCCAGGCCCCGGGGCCGGCCGGCGATCTCCACGGCACACGCGCGCGTGCGGGCGGCCACGTCCCCGGGCAGCGCGTCCAGGACCCCGGCGACCAGTTCGCCCCGCCCCGCCGCCATGTCCACGAAGGTCAGCTCGGCCGGCCGTCCCAGCGCCTCGTCGACCAGGCACAGCAGCCGGGCCACGGCCACCGCGAACAGCGGCGAGGCGTGCACGGACGTACGGAAGTGTGCCGCAGGCCCCTCGGGCCGCCGGTAGAAGCCGCCCGCCCCGTACAGCGCCTCCTCGGCCGCCGCCCGCCATCCCCGCCACTCATCGCTCAGCCGCTGGTCCACGGGGTCAGGCTAGGCGCACCGTCGCCAGGCATCTCCGACCAAGGGGTGCCGGCGGGTATCCACCTTGCGGAGTACGTGTGTCCGTCACGGATCGGCCCTCCGGTTGACCCCCGCACCCTGCGCGTTTCCCTACTCTGGGTTACGTGCAGCGCCTCTATGACTTCCTCCGCAGGCATCCCACCTGGGTCGACAGTTTCTGGGCCGTCGTCCTGTTCGGGCTCTCCTGCGTGAGCCTGACGAACCTCAACGGGGCGCCGGACCACCACGGATCGCTCCCGGTCGGGCTCGCCGTCTCCGTCGTGCTCTGCCTCGTCGTCGCGCTGCGCCGCCGCATCCCCGAGAAGATGCTGATCGTCGCCGCCGGCATGGGCCTGGCCCAGCTGGTCCTGGACGAGCAGCCGGTGATCGCCGACTTCGCGATGCTGGTGATCATCTACACGGTCGCCGCCCTGGGCGCCCGATGGGCCTCGCGGGTCGGCCTGGCCGTGGGCCTGAGCGCGGGCATCCTGGCCGCGGTCCGCTGGCCTGAGCACCACTCCAGCGTCCTCGGCAACATCGCGATAGCCGTCTTCCAGACGGTGCCCTTCGCCCTCGCCTGGGTCCTCGGCGACTCCCTGCGCACCCGGCGCGCCTACTTCGCCCAGCTGGAGGAGCGTGCCGCCAGGCTGGAGAAGGAGCGCGAGGCGCAGGCCAAGGTCGCGGTCGCCGCCGAGCGCGCCCGTATCGCCCGCGAGCTGCACGACGTGGTCGCGCACAACGTCTCGGTGATGGTGGTGCAGGCCGACGGCGCCGCCTACGTCCTCGACACCGCCCCCGACCAGGCGAAGAAGGCCCTGGAGACGATCTCCACCACCGGCCGTCAGGCGCTGGCCGAGATGCGCCGCCTGCTCGGCGTGCTGCGGACCGGCGAGCACAAGGAGGGGGGCGAGTACGTCCCGCAGCCCGACGTCGAACAGATCGACGAGCTGGTCGAGCAGTGCCGCAGCTCTGGCCTGCCCGTCGACTTCAAGGTGGAGGGCACCCCGCGCCCGCTGCCCAGCGGCGTGGAGCTCACCGCGTACCGCATCGTGCAGGAGGCGCTCACGAACACCCGCAAGCACGGCGGGCCGGGCGCGGGCGCCAGCGTGCGGCTGGTGTACTTCGACGACGGCCTCGGACTGCTCGTCGAGGACGACGGCAAGGGCGCCCCGCACGAGCTCTACGAGGAGGGCGGCCTCGACGGCCAGGGCCACGGTCTGATCGGCATGCGGGAGCGCGTCGGCATGGTCGGCGGAACCCTGGACGCGGGCCCCCGCCCCGGAGGAGGCTTCCGCATCAGTGCCCTGCTTCCGCTGAAACCGGCCCACTGACATGTGCCCGCCCCAGCCCGCCGACACCCACCGACCGAAGGACCCCCGCCATGCCGATCCGCGTGATGCTCGTCGACGACCAGGTGCTGCTGCGCACCGGGTTCCGGATGGTGCTGGCCGCCCAGCCGGACATGGAGGTCGTCGCCGAGGCGGGTGACGGCGTCGAGGCCCTTCAGGCGCTGCGTTCGACCGAGGTCGACGTGGTGCTGATGGATGTGCGCATGCCGAAGCTGGACGGCGTGGAGGCGACCCGCCGCATCTGCGCGGACCCGAACCCGCCGAAGGTTCTGATCCTCACCACGTTCGACCTCGACGAGTACGCGTTCTCGGGGCTGAAGGCGGGCGCCTCCGGCTTCATGCTCAAGGACGTGCCGCCCGGTGAACTGCTCGCCGCCATCCGCGCCGTGCACAGTGGCGACGCGGTGGTCGCGCCGTCCACGACCCGTCGTCTGCTCGACCGGTTCGCACCCATGTTGCCGGGCGGCAGCACCGAGCCGCGGCACAAGGAGCTGGACCGGCTCACCGACCGCGAGCGCGAGGTCATGGTGCTGGTGGCCCAGGGCCTGTCCAACGGCGAGATCGCGGCCCGGCTGGTGCTGTCGGAGGCGACCGTGAAGACCCATGTGGGCCGCATCCTGACCAAGCTGGGGCTCAGGGACCGGGTGCAGGTGGTCGTCCTCGCCTACGAGACGGGGCTCGTCCGGGCGGGCGGGCACGGCTGAGCCACCGCTGAGCGGCCGGCCCCCGGCCGGTGGCGCCTACCGGAGGATGCCCTCCAGGAAGTCGCTGCCGAGCCGGGCCACCGCCGTGACGTCCATCTGGTGCAGCACGTACCGGCCGCGGCGGCGGGTGGTGATCAGACCGGCCTTCTTCAGGACGCCCACGTGCCGGGATATCTCCGGCGGACTCATCCCGTGGATCTGCGCCAGCTCGCTCGTGGTGAACGTACTGCGGGCCAGACTGCGGCAGATCTGCATCCGCGCCGGGTGGGACAGCGCGGCCAGCCGACGGGACAGCTCTTCGACGGAGAGCGGGGAGGCCGGCCCCGGTGAGGTGATGGGGTAGTGCAGCAGGGGCTGCCAGCCGTACCGGTGCAGCACCATCAGGTGAGGCCGGCCGAGACTGGTCGGCACCAGCAGCAGGCTCCTGCCCGCCGTGGTGGTGCGTCCCCGGCCCAGCTTGTCGACGGTGATCCGGTCGCCGTCCTCGTCGATGAGGACCGCGGGCGATACCGCGGCCAGCGCCTCGGTCAGGCCCTTGTGCCGCAGGAGGTCGGTCTTGTGGCGGGCGTCCGCCGTGAGCTGGTGGCGCAGCCGGGACCAGGTCTCGGCGAAGAAGGCCTCGTCACAGTCCTCCAGGAACTGCCGCAGCCAGGCCCGCACCCGTGGCGGGTCCTCGAACAGCCGCTGCGTGAACAGCAACTGTCGCGGTCCTCGGGCGGCGGCCAGCTCGAGGGCGCGCTGTCGCAGTCCGGGGTCGGCGAGCATAGGGGGGCCGGGCGTGCCGTAGGGCAGCGCGCAGGAGAACTCCAGCGCCGCATCCACGAACTGTTCATCCGTGAGCTGGTCCAGCTGGTCGAGCTCCTCGGCCAGGGTGGCTGCGGGGAGTGCCGTCCCGCCAGGGATCCCGGCGTACGGATGGAAGAGGTCCGAGTGCGACGTACGCCACAGGAAGTCGGCCTCGCACATCCGGTCGGCGAGGTGCGGGTCGAGACCGGCGGTCACGGTGGTCACCCATCCCTGCAGCCCGGGGTGGTGGCCGGGCTCCGACAGCGCGTGCAGGGCCATCCCGAGTTCGGACAGCGGTGAAGGCACGACGGAAACACTCTCCGGCCGCAGTCCGCTGATGTCGATGTCCACGCTCACGGCCTCATGGTGCACCCCGCCACCGACATCGCCGTCCTCGTTTGACGGAGGCCGTCAAACGGACCCGTCGACTCCCGGCAGCCGCTCCACGAACTCCACCGCCGCCTTCTTCACGTCGTCCGCCGTCCACTCCAGGGCGGCGGCGCGTACGTAGACCTCGGTGAAGGCCAGGTCCGGACCGCCGCGGTCCCAGGGGTTGGCGAACAGGAGCGTCCCCGTCTCCTCGCCTTGGCGGACGGCGGCCTGAGCGAGGACGTCCGCGTCGTACGGCAGCCAGACCTGGAACTCGTGTGTGTGCGGCGGGTCGGGGTGCACCCTCGCCCACGGCAGCCCCGCCGCCGCGAACCCCTCGCGCAGCGCGGCGGCCACCACGCGCGCGTGGCGCACGTACTCCGGCAGCCGGGGCAGTTCCCGCTCGAGTCCCGCCAGGGCCGACAGCACCGTCGGGAACTGCTGGAAGACCGTGCCGCCGTAGCGGTGCCGCCAGGTCTTCGCCTCGTCGACGAGGGTCCGGGGGCCCGCGAGCGCCGCGCCGCCGTACCCGTCGAGGGATTTGTAGAACGACACGTAGACGCTGTCCGCGAGGCCCGCGATCTCCTCCAGCGGACGGTCGAAGTGGACCGTGGTCTCCCACAGGCGCGCGCCGTCGAAGTGCACCACCGCGTCGCGCTCGTGCGCCGCCTCGACGACCTCGGCGAGCTCCTCGAAGGAGGGCAGGACGAAACCGGCGTCCCTGAGGGGCAGTTCGAGCATCAGCGCCCCGAAGGGCTGCTCGAAGTCGCGCACCTCCTCGGCGGTCGGCAGCCGGGGCTCGCTCGTCACGCGCACCGGGCGCAACCCGCTGACCTCGCTGAACGCCTTCCGCTCGTGCACCTCGGGGTGGGCGAGCGCATGCAGGGCCACCGTGGGGTCGCCGGTGCGGCCCGCCCAGCAGCGCAGTGCCACCTGCTGGGCCATGGTGCCGGTCGGGAAGAAGGCGGCGGCCTCCTTGCCCAGCAGCCCGGCGACCTTCTCCTCCAGCGCCTCGACGATCCCCGTGCCGTACATGTCCCCGGTCTCGTCCAGGTCGTGCAGGCGCTCCGCGCCGTCCAGCAGCGCGAGCCGCTCCCGCAGCGTCCCCAGGAACCCCGGGCGCGCCAGCACGCGCTGCGCACCCCGGTAGGCGGCGATTCGGCGCTCCCGCAGCCGGCGCCGAAGCTCCTCGGGTGACTCCGCCGGGCCGTCCCCGCCCTGCCCGGCAGGCTCACCGGCACCCCGTTCAGCCGTTCGCGCCATGTCCCCCTCCGCCCTCGTTCCCACCCCTGGATCATCTACCGCGCCCCGCGCACGCGGCACCCCGATTTACCGACCGGCCGCGACCTGCGAGAACCCACAGCCTGTGGACAACCGGCCGCCTCACCCCCCAATCGCGTTAACATGACGAGAAATCGTCCGGTACCCAGAGCGGACTGGAACGGGAAGGCCACCGTCGAGTGAGTACAGTCCAGCAGCCAGACCCCAGGGACCGCCCAGCGCGGCTCACCGTGGGCGTGATCGGAGCCGGCCGGGTCGGGCCCGCGCTCGCCGCCTCGCTCCAGCTCGCCGGGCACCGCCCGGTCGCCGTCTCCGGGGTCTCGGACGCCTCCAGACGGCGCGCCGAGCAGATGCTCCCGGACGTGCCGCTCGTTGCGCCCTCCGAGGTGATGGGGCGCGCCGAACTGGTCCTGCTGACCGTCCCGGACGACACCCTGCCGGGCCTCGTCGAGGGCCTCGCCGAGACCGGGGCCGTACGTCCGGGCCAGCTCCTCGTGCACACCTCCGGGCGGTACGGCACGCGCGTGCTCGACCCCGCCCTGCGCGCCGGGGCGCTGCCGCTCGCCCTGCACCCCGCGATGACCTTCACCGGCACGCCCGTGGACGTCCAGCGCCTGGCCGGATGCTCCTTCGGGGTGACCGCGCCGGAGGAGCTGCGGCTGGCCGCCGAGGCCCTGGTGATCGAGATGGGCGGTGAGCCCGAGTGGGTCGCCGAGGAGATGCGCCCGCTCTACCACGCGGCCCTCGCCCTCGGCGCCAACCACCTGGTCACCCTGGTCGCCCAGTCCATGGAGCTGCTGCGCGCGGCGGGCGTCGAGGCCCCCGACCGCATGCTCGGTCCGCTGCTCGGGGCCGCCCTGGACAACGCGCTGCGCTCCGGCGACGCGGCGCTGACCGGCCCCGTCGCGCGCGGAGACGCGGGAACGGTCGCCGCGCATGTCTCCGAGCTGCGCAGGCACGCCCCCCAGACCGTCGCCGGCTACCTGGCGATGGCCCGCGCGACCGCCGACCGGGCCCTGGCCCACGGACTGCTGAAGCCGGAGCTGGCCGAGGACCTGCTCGGAGTCCTCGCCGACGGCACCGACCTGCGCGAGAACGGGGAAGACCGATGAGCCGCCGCCCCTTCGAACTGGCCCCCACGGTGGACGACCTGCGGCACCTCCAGGACCACTACGCGGTGCCGGGACGCACCGCCGTCGTGATGACCATGGGCGCTCTGCACGAGGGCCACGCCACCCTGATCCGGGCGGCGCGCAAGCACGTCGGCAGCAAGGGCTTCGTGATCGTCACCGTCTTCGTGAACCCGCTCCAGTTCGGCGCGGGCGAGGACCTCGACCGCTATCCGCGCACCCTGGACGCCGATCTGAAGGTGGCCGAGCAGTCCGGCGCGGACGTGGTGTTCGCCCCGTCCGTGGACGAGGTCTATCCGGGCGGCGAGCCCCAGGTGCGGATCTCCGCCGGTCCCATGGGCGAGCGTCTGGAAGGGGCCTACCGGCCGGGCCACTTCGACGGCATGCTCACCGTCGTCGCCAAGCTGCTCCACCTCACCCGCCCCGACGTGGCCCTGTACGGGCAGAAGGACGCCCAGCAGCTCGCCCTGATCCGCCGGATGGTGCGGGACCTGAACTTCGGCGTGGAGATCGTCGGCGTGCCCACCGTGCGTGAGGAGGACGGGCTGGCCCTGTCCAGCCGCAACCGCTACCTCTCGCCCCAGGAGCGGCACACCGCGCTCGCCCTGTCCCGCGCCCTGTTCGCGGGCCGCGACCGGCACGCCGCCCAGGAGGCGCTGCGCGCGCGTGCCCTTGAGGTGCCCGCCACGCACGCGCGTGCGGAGGCCCTGAGCGCCATAGGCGAGTCGCGTGCCGCCGCCGACGCGCACGCGGTCGCCAAGGCCGCGCCCGGCGGCCCCGCCGCCGTCCGCGCCGCCGCGAAGCTCGTCCTGGACGAGGCCACCCAGCTGGACCCGCCCCTGGTGCTGGACTACCTGGCCCTGGTCGACCCGTCGGACTTCACCGACGTCCCCGACGACTTCACCGGCGAGGCGGTCCTCGCCGTCGCCGCCCGGGTCGGGACGACCCGGCTGATCGACAACATCCCGCTCTCCTTCGGAGCACCCGAACCCGTCGACCCTCACGGAGCCGCCTCGTGACCGGCACAGGCATACGACTGCACGCGCCCGCCCCGGGCTGGTCCATCTCCGCCGACGTCGTGGTGGTCGGCTCCGGCGTGGCCGGGCTCACCGCGGCGCTGCGCTGCGACGCCGCCGGCCTGAACACGGTCGTCGTCACCAAGGCGCGCCTCGACGACGGCTCCACCCGTTGGGCTCAGGGCGGCATCGCGGCGGCCCTCGGCGAGGGCGACAGCCCGGAGCAGCACCTGGACGACACCCTGGTCGCGGGCGCGGGCCTGTGCGACGAGGAGGCCGTCCGCATCCTCGTCACCGAGGGCCCCGACGCCGTACGGCGGCTGATCTCGACCGGCGCGCACTTCGACACCGACGACGAGGGCGGCATCCAGCTCACCCGCGAGGGCGGGCACCACCGCCGCCGCATCGCGCACGCGGGCGGCGACGCGACCGGCGCCGAGATCTCCCGGGCGCTGGTGGAGGCGGTACGCGCGCGTGGGCTGCGCACGATCGAGAACGCGCTGGTCCTGGACCTGCTCACGGACGCCGACGGCCGTACCGCGGGCGTGACCCTGCACGTCATGGGCGAGGGCCAGCACGACGGCGTGGGCGCCGTGCACGCGCCCGCCGTGGTCCTCGCCACCGGCGGCATGGGTCAGGTCTTCTCCGCGACCACCAACCCCTCGGTGTCCACCGGCGACGGAGTGGCGCTCGCCCTGCGCGCGGGGGCCGAGGTCAGTGACCTGGAGTTCGTGCAGTTCCACCCGACCGTGCTGTTCCTCGGCCCGGACGCGGAGGGCCAGCAGCCCCTCGTCTCCGAGGCGGTCCGCGGCGAGGGCGCCCACCTGGTGGACGCCGACGGGGTGCGCTTCATGGTCGGCCAGCACGAGCTGGCGGAGCTCGCGCCCCGGGACATCGTCGCCAAGGGCATCATGCGCCGGATGCAGGAGCAGGACGCCGGGCACATGTTCCTCGACGCCCGCCACTTCGGCGCCGACATGTGGGAGCACCGCTTCCCCACGATCCTGGCCGCCTGCCGCGCCAACGGCATCGACCCGGTCACCGAGCCCGTCCCGGTCGCCCCGGCGGCCCACTACGCCTCCGGGGGCGTGCGCACCGACTCCCACGGCCGGACCACCGTGCCGGGCCTGTACGCGTGCGGCGAGGTCGCCTGCACGGGCGTCCACGGCGCGAACCGGCTCGCCTCCAACTCCCTCCTGGAGGGCCTGGTCTACGCCGAGCGCATCGCCGCCGACATCGCCCGGGACCAGAGGGCGAACGGTCTTCACGCGCGCGTGCCGCAGCCCGTCGCGTACTCGGAGAAGCCGGCGCACCCGCTGCTCGGCCCCGAGGCCCGCTTCGCGATCCAGCGGATCATGACCGAGGGCGCGGGCGTGCTGCGCTCCGCCGAATCCCTGGCCAAGGCGGCCGACCAGCTCCAGCGGCTGCACACCGAGGCCCGCGACGCCCTCCACGAGAACGGCAAGACCGCCGAGCCCGGCGTCGACACCTGGGAGGCCACCAACCTCCTGTGCGTGGCCCGCGTCCTGGTCGCCGCCGCCCTCCTGCGCGAGGAGACCCGCGGCTGCCACTGGCGGGAGGACCGGGCCGACCGCGACGACGCGAACTGGCGCCGCCACATCGTCGTACGGCTGAACCCGGATCGATCGCTGGCCGTGCACACCACAGACACCGCAGACTTCCCCCCGACCCTCGTAGCGTCCCAGGAGCAGTGACAGAAGTGAGCGACAACGACCTCCCCCTCGCCTCCACCGGAGGCTGCGGCGACGGCTGCGCCTGCGGCGCGGACGGCGACGAGGAATACCTGGAGTGCGGGCTCGACCCCGCGCTCGCCCAGCTCCTGGCCGACGCCGGACTCGACCCGGTGGAGGTCGAGGACATCGCAGGCGTCGCCATCCAGGAGGACCTGGACCACGGCGTGGACGTGACGACGGTCGCGACGATCCCCGAGGACGCGGTCGCCACCGGCGACTTCACCGCCCGTGAGGCGGGCGTCGTGGCGGGCCTCAGGGTCGCCGAGGCCGTGATCTCCGTGGTGTGCACCGACGAGTTCGAGGTCGAGCGCCATGTGGACGACGGCGACCGGGTGGAGTCCGGCCAGAAGCTGCTGACCGTCACCACCCGCACCCGTGACCTGCTCACCGCCGAGCGCAGCGCGCTGAACATCCTGTGCCGCCTGTCCGGCATCGCGACGGCCACGCGCGCGTGGGCGGACGCCCTTGAGGGCACCAAGACGCGCGTACGCGACACCCGCAAGACCACACCGGGCCTGCGCTCCCTGGAGAAGTTCGCGGTCCGCTGCGGCGGCGGCGTCAACCACCGCATGTCCCTGTCGGACGCGGCCCTGGTCAAGGACAACCACGTCGTCGCGGCCGGAGGCGTGGCCCAGGCCTTCCAGGCGGTCCGTGAGATGTTCCCGGACGTGCCGATCGAGGTCGAGGTCGACACCCTGCACCAGCTTCGCGAGGTCGTCGACGCGGGCGCGGACCTGATCCTCCTGGACAACTTCACGCCCACCGAGTGCGAGGAGGCCGTGGCGATCGTCAAGGGCCGCGCCCTGCTGGAGGCCTCGGGCCGCCTGACTTTGGGGAACGCCAAGGCGTACGCGGACACGGGCGTCGACTTCCTGGCGGTCGGGGCGCTCACGCACTCCTCCCCGATCCTGGACATCGGCCTGGACCTGCGAGCGGCGGAGTAGGTAGAGCCCCATGCTGCTGACCATCGACGTAGGCAACACGCACACCGTCCTCGGCCTGTTCGACGGCGAGGACATCGTGGAGCACTGGCGCATCTCCACCGACGCCCGCCGCACGGCCGACGAGCTGGCGGTCCTCCTCCAGGGCCTGATGGGCATGCACCCGCTCCTCGGCGAGGACCTGGGCGACGGCATCGACGGCATCGCGATCTGCGCCACCGTGCCGTCCGTGCTGCACGAGCTGCGCGACGTGACCCGTCGCTACTACGGAGACGTGCCCGCGGTCCTCGTGGAACCCGGCGTCAAGACGGGCGTGCCGATCCTGACCGACAATCCCAAGGAGGTCGGCGCGGACCGGATCATCAACGCGGTCGCGGCCGTCGAGCTCTACGGAGGCCCGGCGATCGTCGTGGACTTCGGCACGGCCACGACGTTCGACGCGGTCAGCGCGCGGGGGGAGTACGTCGGCGGCGTCATCGCACCCGGCATCGAGATCTCGGTCGAGGCGTTGGGCGTCAGGGGCGCGCAGCTGCGCAAGATCGAGGTGGCGCGGCCGCGGAGCGTGATCGGCAAGAACACGGTCGAGGCCATGCAGGCGGGAATCGTCTACGGCTTCGCGGGCCAGGTGGACGGCGTGGTCACCCGCATGGCCGGAGAACTGGCGGACGACCCGGACGACGTCACGGTCATCGCGACGGGCGGCCTGGCTCCCATGGTCCTGGGCGAGTCGGCGGTGATCGACGAACACGAACCGTGGCTGACACTGATCGGCCTGCGGTTGGTGTACGAACGGAACGTCTCCCGTATGGGGGGCTGAGCGCCCCCCAGGGGCGCGGGTCGTGTCGATATGCGGCTCCGCCCGTGGGCGCGCGGGTCAGCGCGAGCAGCACCCGCCGAAAGGCGAACAGCTCAACGGCGAACAGGCGCACCCGCGCCCCCACCTGGGGGAACCCCAGAGCGACACGGCACCCGGAGGGATCCGTTTTGTCCGATTAGCGGTAGCGTCCCCGCATGCCCACGCCACACGGATCCCGAGGCGCCCTGGCCTTCGGCGCGGAGGAGCTGCGCGTGCTCCGCCGCGCCCTCGCCCTCGCCCTGAACCCCCGCACCGCTTCCGCCGAGGACGTCCAGGACTGCCTCCGACTCGCCGAGTCCGTCGACGCGGCGGTGCGCGAGGGGGACCGCCTCAGGGCCTTCCTGCTGGCCGACCTCGCCCGCTACCGCGCCGCCCTCCCGGGTGCCGCCGGCGGCTACCTCACCCTCCTCCAGGACGCCCTCCGCGCCGGCTACCGCCCTGTCCCGGACGACCTCGCCGCGCTGCGCGCCCTGCGCGGCACCCCCCTGGCCGACGTCCTGCTCGACCGCTGCCGGGCCCTGGTGCCCCAGCAGGCGACGTTCGCCCCGTCGCGGCGTACGCCCGGCACGAGGATTTCGGCACCGGCCGAGCCCGGCGGGCGCGCGCACCTCGCTCCCCGCGGGTCCGCGGTCCCGGTCTGCCGTGCGCGTCTGACGGCCCTGCCAGGCGGCCGTGCGAGCGAGGAGGAGCGGCCCGAGGAGCCGACCCGCAAACCCGAGCGGAAGCCCGAGCGCAAGCCGGAGAAGCCCGCTCCCCGTCGTGAGCCCCAGGCCCCGCGCCCGACGCGCCGCCCGATCCCGACCCCGGGCGAGGTCTTCCCGCCGAAGCGGAAGCCGAGCCCTCCGGCCCACTCCCACGGGCAGCTCGCGGCCGGATAGGGCCCGTCGAAGAGGCAGACCCCGGATCGGCGCAATCCGGTGACGCCCACCCGACCGGGATCCTTCGGACACCCCTGGCTACTCTTGACGCATGGACTACGTCTCCGCGCTCGTGCCCCCGGTCGTCATGGCCGTGTTCTTCATCGGGCTCATCCGGGTGATCGTGAAGACCCAGGGCGGCGCCAACAAGGCCAAGGAGGACGCCGCCGTCGACGCGGCCCTCGCGCATGCCGAAAGCGCTCCCCGGAAGTCCGGGGACGCCGACGCCTGACCCTTTTTGTCCGGCCCTCGGGTCTTCCGGGCGGCACCCCGTGCCGCCAGGCGTACGACTCATGCCCCGAGTGTGTTTAGGGGTCGTACGCCCTTTTTGCTGCGGTTTGTCGTGTAAGTGCACGTCCCGCAAGCCATTGGCGACTTCTCCCACTATTGTGCTAAGCGTGCCTCGCCCATTGGGAGAACTCGAAGACGCGGTCATGACGCGGGTGTGGAAGTGGAACCGCCCGGTGACCGTTCGAGAAGTCCTGGAAGACCTTCAGCAGGAACGGTCCATCGCCTACACCACAGTGATGACCGTTTTGGACAATCTCCATCAGAAGGGCTGGGTCCGCCGGGAAGCGGAAGGCCGAGCCTATCGATATGAGGCGGTCTCCACCCGTGCCGCCTACGCGGCCGCGCTGATGAACGACGCCTGGTCGCAGAGCGACAACCCGGCCGCCGCGCTTGTCGCCTTCTTCGGCATGATGAGCGACGAACAGAGACAGGCACTCCGTGACGCGATGCGCATCGTGCAGGGCCCGGAGAGCACCCAGGAACCCCCGAGTGCCGAAACCGGTCCCGAGCTCCCGGCCGTGACGCCCGAGGAGAACAACCCCGCCTCGGCGGAGGGCGGCACCGGGCGATAGCGTCCGCTCATGCCAGCGAAGCGCCCTGAAGCCACCGCAAAAGCCATCACTGTACGACGGGCCAGGACGAGCGATGTCCCGGCGGTGCGCCGCCTCCTCGACTCCTACGTCCGCCGCGGCATCCTGCTCGACAAAGCGACCGTCACGCTTTACGAGGACATCCAGGAGTTCTGGGTCGCGGAACGCGACGACAACGGCGAGGTCGTGGGCTGCGGCGCCTTGCACGTGATGTGGGAGGACCTGGCGGAAGTCCGCACTCTCGCGGTGACGCCCGAGGCCAGGGGCCTGGGCGTGGGTCACCAGTTGCTGGAGAAGTTGCTGCAGACCGCCAGGTGGCTCGGCGTTCGCCGCGTTTTCTGTCTCACCTTCGAAGTCGACTTCTTCGGGAAGCACGGCTTCGTGGAGATCGGCGAGACGCCCGTCGACCAGGATGTCTACGCCGAGCTGTTGCGTTCCTATGACGAGGGCGTGGCGGAGTTCCTCGGTCTCGAACGAGTGAAACCGAACACCTTGGGCAACAGCCGGATGCTTCTGCATCTGTGATCGCCGGGCGATCGCGGGAGACTATTCGGCCGCGGTTCAGTCCGACGACCTTGCCCGGGTTCCCTATGTCCGAAACGCGCATGTTTCCGGTCTCCCGGCCGTCCGTCGGTCCCTCCCGGGGGGTTTGTGTTTTTCCGGCAAAAGCGGTTTGCTTTCCGACGTACTGCAGTACTGCATATAACAGGGGACGCGAAACGGGCGGCACCGGCCGCAGACCCTCGGCCCTGAAGTTATCGATGAAAGGAAATCCGGTGGCACAGAAGGTTCAGGTCCTTCTTGTCGACGACCTCGACGGTGGCGAGGCGGACGAGACCGTCACGTTCGCACTGGACGGCAAGACGTACGAGATCGATCTCACGACTGCCAACGCGGACAAGCTGCGCAGCCTTCTCGAGCCGTATGTGAAGGGCGGCCGTCGCACCGGAGGCCGTGCTTCGGGTGGGCGCGGAAAGGCCCGTGCGGCCGCTTCCGGTGGGAGCCAGGACACGGCGCAGATCCGCGCCTGGGCGAAGGAGAACGGCTACGAGGTCAACGACCGCGGCCGTGTTCCGGCGACCATCCGCGAGGCCTACGAGAAGGCGATGGGCTGAGCGCACGCGCGCCGCAGCCGGACCCGGTGGCACTGCGTCGCCATCGTGTCGACCAGCCGTACCAGATCGGGGGCACCCCCACCGCCCCCCATGGCCGACAATGTCGGCAGCACCTGTTCGACCTCGCACCCCGGCTCGGGGGGCCGCAGCCAGACGGCGGCCCCCTGTGAGACGGCCCGGTCCAGGGGAAGCGGCCGGGATCCCGGGGTGCCGGCCGGATGCGGCACCCGAGCCGGCGCGCATCCCGGCGGCGGCGGCGCCTCCATCTGCCCGCCCGCCCCGGTCGCCGTGAGGTCCAGGGCCAGCGCCCCCCACTCCAGCCAGTCGAGCAGCCCCGGCAGCTCCTCCGCGCTGCCCGCCGCCACCAGCAGCCGCATCCGCCCGGCGCACAACGCGACCGGGGAGGCGGGCCCCAGGTGTCTGAGCGCGGTGAAACCGGCCTCCGCGGGCACCTCCAGCACGTCGAAGCGCACACCGGTGACCAACCGCACGGGCTCTCCGGGCGCCGTCGGCCAGCCCAGCTCGTTCTCGTACCACTGACGCACGCTGCCGCTCGTGCCGGGATCGAGTGGCCTTCGTGGAGGGGGCACCGGGTGGACCGTGTGGACCATGTACGGAGCAACCGCCCGAGTCGGCGCGAGGTTACGCTGGGTGGTCGATCGATTGCTCCAAGTGCCGAAAAAAGGGGCGTACAGGGGTGTTCGGCGGCGCAAGGATGTTCGCCCGTAGCGGAGGGAAACGGTGCGCGCGGCATGGACTGTCGGTGTCGGCGGGTAAGACATCCCTAGTGGGAGGGGGCGTTGTGCGGGAAAGGCTGTCTCACGTTCGCCATCGGCGTACTGGCGAGTGGGGTATCTGCCTGGCCTGCGGGAACATCGTCTCGCACCATCGGGTTGGAGCAGATGTCGGCGTTCGGGGTCAGGAGGCCATCGACGGTGTCGGCAGTTGGAATGAGCGGTCCCCGCTTGCGGGACTAAGCTGCGGAAGGACAGGGAGGGGAAGTTCCCCCCACTGCCTGACCGCTCTGAGGAGCGATTAACGATGTTCGAGAGGTTCACCGACCGCGCGCGGCGGGTTGTCGTCCTGGCTCAGGAAGAAGCCCGGATGCTCAACCACAACTACATCGGCACCGAGCACATCCTCCTGGGCCTGATCCACGAGGGTGAGGGTGTCGCCGCTAAGGCCCTGGAGAGCCTCGGGATTTCGCTCGAGGCGGTCCGCCAGCAGGTGGAGGAGATCATCGGCCAGGGCCAGCAGGCCCCGTCCGGGCACATCCCCTTCACCCCCCGTGCCAAGAAGGTCCTGGAGCTGTCGCTCCGCGAGGCCCTTCAGCTGGGCCACAACTACATCGGCACGGAGCACATCCTGCTCGGCCTGATCCGCGAGGGCGAGGGCGTCGCCGCCCAGGTCCTGGTCAAGCTCGGAGCAGACCTCAACCGTGTCCGCCAGCAGGTCATCCAGCTGCTGTCGGGCTACCAGGGCAAGGAGACCGCCGCCGCGGGCGGCCCGGCCGAGGGCACGCCCTCGACCTCTCTCGTCCTGGACCAGTTCGGCCGGAACCTCACCCAGGCCGCTCGTGAGTCCAAGCTCGACCCGGTCATCGGGCGCGAGAAGGAGATCGAGCGGGTCATGCAGGTGCTGTCCCGCCGCACCAAGAACAACCCGGTGCTCATCGGCGAGCCCGGCGTCGGCAAGACGGCGGTCGTCGAGGGCCTGGCGCAGGCCATCGTCAAGGGCGAGGTGCCCGAGACCCTCAAGGACAAGCACCTCTACACCCTCGACCTGGGCGCGCTGGTCGCCGGCTCCCGCTACCGCGGTGACTTCGAGGAGCGCCTGAAGAAGGTGCTCAAGGAGATCCGCACCCGCGGCGACATCATCCTGTTCATCGACGAGCTGCACACGCTGGTCGGTGCGGGTGCCGCCGAGGGCGCCATCGACGCGGCCTCCATCCTGAAGCCGATGCTGGCCCGCGGTGAGCTGCAGACCATCGGCGCCACCACGCTCGACGAGTACCGCAAGCACCTGGAGAAGGACGCGGCCCTGGAGCGCCGCTTCCAGCCCATCCAGGTCGCGGAGCCGTCCCTGCCGCACACCATCGAGATCCTCAAGGGCCTGCGCGATCGTTACGAGGCGCACCACCGCGTCTCCATCACGGACGAGGCCCTGGTCCAGGCCGCCACCCTGGCCGACCGCTACATCTCGGACCGCTTCCTGCCGGACAAGGCGATCGACCTGATCGACGAGGCCGGTTCCCGGATGCGCATCCGCCGGATGACCGCACCGCCGGACCTCCGCGAGTTCGACGAGAAGATCGCGGCCGTCCGCCGGGACAAGGAGTCCGCGATCGACTCCCAGGACTTCGAGAAGGCGGCCTCTCTCCGCGACAAGGAGAAGCAGCTGCTCGCCGCGAAGGCCAAGCGGGAGAAGGAGTGGAAGGCCGGCGACATGGATGTCGTCGCCGAGGTCGACGGCGAGCTGATCGCCGAGGTGCTGGCCACGGCCACGGGCATCCCGGTCTTCAAGCTCACCGAGGAGGAGTCCAGCCGCCTGCTCCGCATGGAGGACGAGCTCCACAAGCGGGTCATCGGCCAGGTGGACGCCGTCAAGGCGCTGTCGAAGGCGATCCGCCGTACGCGTGCGGGCCTGAAGGACCCGAAGCGTCCGGGTGGTTCGTTCATCTTCGCGGGCCCGTCCGGTGTCGGTAAGACCGAGCTGTCCAAGGCGCTGGCGGAGTTCCTGTTCGGTGACGAGGACGCGCTGATCTCCCTCGACATGTCGGAGTTCAGCGAGAAGCACACGGTCTCCCGTCTGTTCGGTTCGCCCCCCGGCTACGTCGGCTACGAGGAGGGCGGCCAGCTCACGGAGAAGGTGCGGAGGAAGCCGTTCTCGGTGGTCCTGTTCGACGAGGTCGAAAAGGCGCACCCGGACATCTTCAACTCGCTCCTGCAGATCCTGGAGGACGGTCGCCTGACCGACTCCCAGGGCCGGGTCGTGGACTTCAAGAACACGGTCATCATCATGACGACCAACCTCGGCACCCGGGACATCTCCAAGGGCTTCAACCTCGGCTTCGCCGCCGCGGGCGACACGAAGACCAACTACGAGCGCATGAAGAACAAGGTGTCGGACGAGCTCAAGCAGCACTTCCGGCCCGAGTTCCTCAACCGCGTCGACGACGTGGTGGTCTTCCCGCAGCTGACCCAGGAGGACATCCTGGCGATCGTCGACCTGATGATCAGCAAGGTCGACGAGCGGCTCAAGGACCGGGACATGGGCATCGAGCTCGCCCAGTCCGCGAAGGAGCTGCTGGCGAAGAAGGGCTACGACCCCGTGCTGGGTGCCCGGCCGCTGCGCCGCACGATCCAGCGCGAGATCGAGGACACGCTGTCCGAGAAGATCCTCTTCGGGGAGCTGCGTCCGGGCCACATCGTGGTCGTCGACACGGAAGGCGAGGGCGACGCCCAGAAGTTCACCTTCCGTGGTGAGGAGAAGTCGGCTCTGCCGGACGTCCCGCCGATCGAGCAGGCGGCCGGTGGCGGTCCGAACCTGAGCAAGGACTGACCCCTGCGGGGGTGAGACGGAAAGGGGCTGCCCCGGGACTTCGGTCCCGGGGCAGCCCCTTTTTCCGGCGGTGGCCGTCAGAGCACGCCGTCCACCTTTTCGACGGCCGGCGGGCACGGCAGGAGATCGAGGACGTGTGCCGGGATGTCTGCCACGTCCGGGGCGAGACGAAGGGTGAGGCTCGTCACTCCGGGAAAGAGCGTGCGGAGTCGGGAGAGGTCCTCGTTCCCGGTGAACATGTTCAGCCGCAGCCTGGTGACCCGGGACAGGACAGGGCCCGCCTCCCAGCCGGTGGCATTCCAGTCGATGTGCAGCTCCTTGAGTGCGGGCATGGCCACGACCTCCTCGAAGTCCTCGGCCGTGAGCCTCTGTGGGGGTGAGGCGAGGCCCAGCCTCTGCACTCTGTGCGCGTGTCGCAGGCCGCGGAGCCCGTTGGACCGGAGGGCATCCCTGCTGAGACGGACGTATTCCAGCTGGGCGGGGAGGACCGCGTCCAGGGAGTCGACAGGCAGGGCGATGGCGATTTCGAGCGCCTTGAGGGTAGGGGCGAGGGGTGCCAGCGCATCCGGCTTCTCCAGGCCCGGCGTGCTGTGCAGCGTCAGCCGGGCGAGCGGAAGTCCGCCAAGCGGAGCCAGGTCCTCGACGTGCGGCGAGCCGCTGAGGTCGAACTCGCGAAGCTGCCCCTGCTCGGAGACGAACGCCAGGTCCCGCAGGGCGCGATTGTCCCGTACGACGAGCCTGCGCACCTGGTCCGGGCGGAGCTCGGCACGGATGTCGTCCGGTGCGAGGTCCCCCACGATCTGGAGCATGGACGGCCCGCCCAGCTCGCGCAGGATGCGCAAGTGCGCGACGGAGTGAGCGGTGAAGTACAGGCCGTCCGGCCGCAGGTGCGCCACGACCTCCTCCGCGTACCTCTCGGTGTCGAAACGGAACCAGGTCCACATGAGCTGGGCCCGTACCTTCAGCGACGGATGCGACCGGAACCGGGCCAGTACCGGGATGGCCGCCTCCACGCCGATGAGCGACGCCGTGATCACGACGGCTCTCGCCTCCGCGTCCGTCAGACCCTCCGGCCCCGGAAGCAGTTCCAGGACGAGGGGGCCGGCCTCGGCGAGGGCGCGGGCCTCCGCCGTCGTACGGGGTGGGATGAGCGCGGCGGCCTCGGACTCCACCCGGGTGCGGACACGGGGATCGAGTTCCGTCGCGTGTTCCAGCGAGGCGAGCGCCAGGAGCCGGATGCGTGTGCCGGCCGCTCCCGGCGCCCCGTCGGCGGACGCGATCAGGTCGTCCAGCAGTTCGGCCCTCTCCCGTGGCCGTGCGTGCGCCACCGCCATGCGGATCACGTCCGCCCACTGTTCGTCGGCGGCACCCCGCACCAGCAGCCCGAAGTCGCCGTCCTCGACCGCCGCCTTCGCGCCCAGGTAGTCCTGGAAGGTGCGGTGGACGAACTCGACGGTGTCGGGCACGGGTTCGCGCAGCAGTCCGCTGCGGACCAGGAGGTGGCGCAGGATCTGGCCGGCGTCGCCCTGGGAGGCGGCGGCCGGCAGCGAGGGCAGCACGTCGGCGATGATCCGCTCCGCGCGCTCACGGTCCAGCTCGGACTGGTTGTTGCGGATCAGCCAGTACGCCAGGCGCTGCAGCAGCTGGATCTGCGGGGCCTCGGTCAGGTGGATGCCGTCCTGCCGGACGAACATGTCCCGCTCCTCGTCGCGCCGCGCCAGCAGCATCGACAGGGCCGCCTCGTACAACTCCTGCCTGCCGTGCGGCAGATAGCCCCGCCGGTCGCGGTGCAGGGCGCAGATCAGCCCGCACATCAGCGGGTTGGTGGCGAGCCGGCCGAGGTCCGGCTTGGTGCGTACGGCGTCCAGGAGCGAGTGTTCGTAGTCGTCGAGGCGGTCGGTGTCGGGCGCGCCGACGCGCGCCGCGGTGTGCCAGCGGCGGACGAACGCGGCGACGTCGTCGCGGCTCATGGGGGCGAGGGAGAGTTCGGTGAAGCCGTCGGGGGCGAGCCAGTCCTCGCGCACGGCGGAGGGGCGCGAGGTCACGAGCCACTGGTTGCCGGGGTAGACGTCGAGCAGGTCGCGCAGCCAGCGCCGGGTGCGCTCCCGTTCGCCCTCGGGGATCTCGTCGATGCCGTCGACGAGCAGGAGTGCGCGGCGGTCGGTGAGGACCCGGTCGGCCCAGCCGGGCGGCTGGGTGGCGTGGAAGGGGACGCGGACGGCGTCCAGGAAGGCGTCGGGCGCCGGCAGCCCGCCGGGGCGGCGCAGGAGGGTGCGCAGCGGCAGGACGAACGGGATCCGGTCGCCGCGCTCACCGCGGGCCGCCGTCACCGCCAGCCACTGCACCAGCGTGGTCTTGCCCGAGCCGGCGACCCCGCGCAGCAGGACCCGGTCGTGGCCGGTGAGGGCCTGGTCGGCCGGGAGGGCCGCGGAGGCGGTGGCGATACGGGCGTCGGTCTCCTCGTCCGGGCGCAGCGCCTGGAGACTGAGGTAGGCCGAGTCGAGGGGCCAGCGCTCAGGGGAGTTGACGAGGTCGATTCCGTAGATGGTCAGGTGGCTGTGCTTGCTGGCCACGTAGGCGAGGTAGCGCTGGTCGAAGGCCGCGTCGGTGCCGCCGGTGCGCGGGGTGCGCGCGATCAGCTCGTCGATCTTCGCGATGATCTCGGCCTGCCGCCGGGTCTGTTCGACCAGGGTGCGGGGGACGAAGGTGGACCGCTGCGTGAAGAAGTGCAGGATGTGCAGGCAGGCGATCTCCAGGACGCGCTCGTAGAAGAGGGTGGCGTCGAGGGAGAGGTCGCGGTCGGGGGTGCCGCTCGCGGCCCGCAGGTGCAGGGCGAGGGTCTGGTGACCCAGTCGCACGGCCTGGACGTCCGTCATGTCGAGGTCGCCGAGGGCATGCAGGGTGGTGGCCAGGGCGAGGACGACGGCGGGTGTCTCGTCCTCGGGCAGCGGGCGTTCGCCCTCCGCCGTGACGGCCCGCCTGACCAGTTCGGCGGCGAGCTTGGTGAGCTCCTTCTCGGCGAGGGCGCGCTTCTCGCCGCGGAACGAGACGAATTCCGAGACGCGCACCGGTCTGTCGACGAGCCCGGCGCCGGGCCCCTCCGTGACGAAGAGCCGCTTCACGAGCGGGGTGACCACGCTGGAGGCCACCTTGACGCCCAGGGCCGCTGCATCCATCTGCTCCCCCGTGCTCGGTCCGTGACGGTGGGTCAGCCTAGCGGGCCCGCCGGGTGACATGTCACACAGGGGGAGGAGCTGGTACGAGGACGATTAGTAGCACCCGTCCACCGGTGTCGTGCGCCCACGAACGGGCGATTTCCCACCCAGTACGACATGTCCTCGTAGACCGCCCGTTTGGTAATCAACAGGGCTGGCTTGTACCAAGAAACGGTCAAGCCCCCCATGTCCCGAGGTTTCCATGTCCCAGAGCGTCATGCCCTCCTCCTCCCGTACGTCCCGGATGCGTGCACGGCTGGCCGTACTGGCCGCCGGTGCCGGGGTTTCAGCAGTGCTGGGAGCCGATGTGGCGGCCGCCGCCGGGAGTGGCGCGGTGAGCGCCGCGTCCTGGGTCCATCCGGTCAGGAACTACTCGCTCACGGCCGGCTTCAACCAGGCCGGCGGCATGTGGAAGTCCAGCCACAGCGGGCAGGACTTCGCCGTGCCGAGCGGGACGAGTGTCGTCGCCGCGCACGCCGGGACCGTCGTCAAGGCCGGGGCGGGCGGCGCCGGGGACGGGGCGGCGTACGGCAAGGCCGTCGTCGTCAGGCACGCGGGCGGCACGTATTCGCAGTACGCCCACCTCTCGAGGATCGACGTCAGGGTCGGCCAGGCCGTCGTCACCGGTCAGCGCATCGGGCTGTCCGGCAACACGGGCAACTCCAGCGGCCCGCACCTGCACTTCGAGATCCGTACGACCCCGAACTACGGATCCGCCGTCAACCCCGTCGCCTACCTGAGGAGCAGGGGCGTGGCCGTCTGAGGTGTGTCCGGCCGGCCCTACGAAGTGCCCTCGCCCGAGTGGGCCTGGGTGACCAGGTCGATCGCGACCTCCAGGACCGCCTCGCGCTTCTCCTCCGGATTGCCCTCGACCTCCTGCAGGACGAACATCCCCGCGTGCATCGTGAACAGCGCGCTGACGCAGCGGACCTGGTCGGTCAGGGAGGCGTCCGGGTCCCGGATGATGTCGCGCATCTGCAGCATCCGGTCCTTGAACTGGTTGCCGATGCTCAGCTCGCGGATCGTGGCCTGGTTCTCCTGCATGAAGCGGAAGAGCGGGGCCGCGCCGGCCAGCGCCTCGCTGTAGCGGCGCAGCACCTCCTGCTTGGTCTGAAGGGTGTGCGGCTGCGCCTTGCCCCACTCGATCAGTTCGTCCATCGGGCGGGTCAGGTCCTCGAAGATGCTGACGAGGATCTCTTCCTTGGTCTTGAAGTGGTAGTAGAGCGCCGCCTTCGTGACGTCCAGGCGTTCGGCGATCTCCCGCAGTGAGGTCTTCTCGTAGCCCTGCTCGGCGAAGAGGTCGAGCGCCACGTCCTGGATGCGCTGGCGGGTGTCCCCGCGCCGCTGTCGCTTGGTGCCTTCCATGGTGGTGCCGCCCATCCTCGTACTCCTCGCACTCCCGGAGAGCCTGTGCAAGGCCTCCTGACCGAGCCTACGAAACTTACTTGACGCCCGGCTAGTTACGGGGCTACCTTCCCTAGTGTAGTGAACTAGCCGGGCGGCAAGTAAGTGGCCGACGGCAGGCGGTACCAAGGGGAGTTGGGGACCATGGCGGACAGCGCGGCACCGGCCGCTGGCGGCGAGAAGAGTGAGAAACAACCTCGGAGCATACGGGTCGTCCTGCTCGCGCTGATGATCACGATGATGCTCGCGATGCTCGACAACATGATCGTGGGCACGGCGATGCCGACCATCGTGGGCGAGCTGGGCGGCCTCGAACACCTGTCGTGGGTGGTGACTGCGTACACCCTCGCCACCGCCGCCGCGACGCCGCTGTGGGGCAAGCTCGGCGACATGTACGGCCGCAAGGGCTCGTTCATGACGTCGATCGTGATCTTCCTGGCCGGTTCCGCGCTCAGCGGCATGGCGCAGAACATGGGCCAGCTCATCGGCTTCCGCGCCGTCCAGGGCCTCGGCGCCGGCGGCCTGATGGTCGGCGTCATGGCCATCATCGGCGATCTGATCCCGCCGCGGGAGCGCGGCAAGTACCAGGGCATGATGGCGGGCGTCATGGCGCTCGCGATGATCGGCGGCCCGCTGGTCGGCGGCACCATCACCGACAACTGGGGCTGGCGCTGGGCCTTCTACATCAACCTGCCGCTCGGTGTCGTCGCGCTGGTCGCCATCAGCGCCGTGCTGCACCTGCCGAAGAAGCGCTCCCAGGCCCGTGTCGACTACCTCGGCGCCGCGCTGCTGACCGTCGGCATCACCTCCATCGTGCTGGTCACCACCTGGGGCGGGTCCCAGTACGCATGGACGTCCGCGCGGATCATGGAGCTCATCGGGATCGGTGTCGCCGCGCTCGTCGGATTCCTCTTCTGGCAGACGAAGGCCGCCGAGCCGGTCGTGCCGCTGCACATCTTCCGCAGCCGGAACTTCTCGCTGATGTCGGCGATCGGTTTCATCACCGGGTTCGTGATGTTCGGTGCGACGCTGTTCCTGCCGCTGTACCAGCAGTCCGTGCAGGGTGCGTCCGCCACCAACTCCGGGCTGCTGCTCCTGCCGATGCTCGGCGCGATGCTGGTCGTGTCGATGATCGCGGGACGGGTCACCACCAACAGCGGCCGGTACAAGGTCTTCCCGGTGGTCGGCAGCGTGCTGATGATCGTGGGTCTGTTCCTGCTGTCGCAGATGGACACGGGGACCAGCCGGTTCACCTCGGGCGTGTACATGGCAGTGCTGGGCGCCGGGATGGGCTGCCTGATGCAGATCACCATGCTGGTGGCGCAGAACAGCGTCGAGCTGCGGGACATGGGTGTCGCCTCGTCGACCACGACCCTCGCGCGGACGCTGGGCTCCTCCTTCGGCGTCGCGATCATGGGCGCCCTGTTCAACAACCGGGTCCAGCACGTGATGGCCGAGCGGGCGGGTGCGCTGGGGTCGAAGATCACCGAGCAGTCGGCGCAGCTGGACGCCAAGAGCCTTCAGAAGCTGCCGGCGGCGGCGCGTGAGGCGTACCAGCACGCGGTGTCCGCGGGCACGCACTCGGCGTTCCTGCTCGGCGCGGTGGTGGCCGTGCTCGCGCTGGCCGCGGCGGTGTTCGTGAAGGAGGTCCCGCTGCGGGGAGCCGGGCCCGACAAGCAGGCCGGGGGTGCGGCTGGGGACGCCGCGGATGTGCCGCCGGCGGTTGCAGAGGCCGTCTGACCGGCACGGGCCCCGGCCCGAGGCCCCCGGGTGCGTGCACCCGGGGGCCTTTCGGTGCGCGGACGGCCACACCGGGCGAGTCTCGCCCCCGCCGCCCTGTCAGTGCCGCGTGGCAGCATCGGGGCGTGGACAAGATGCGGCAGCTGCGGCTGGCCAAGGACCTGATGGACCGGGACTGGGCCGACCCGGCGCTCGATCTCGGGGCCGTGGCCGAGCGTGCCGGGTACTCGCGGTACCACTTCCTGCGGGCCTTCAAGGAGGCGTACGGCGAGACGCCGCGGCAGTATCTGACGCACCGGCGCATCGAGCGCGCCGAGGACCTGCTGCGCACCGCCGATCTGTCCGTGACCGAGATCTGCCATCTCGTGGGGTTCAGCAGCGTCGGCACGTTCTCCGCGCGGTTCAAGGCATGGACCGGGCTCACGCCCAGCGAGTACCGCGCCAAGCACGTCGGCCGCGGCGCCGCGCTCATACCCGGGTGCTACGCGATGCTCTGGGCAGGCGGGTTCCGCAGGAGCGAGCAGAGCAATTCCGGAGAAGCGGGGTGAAGAGTCCGCTGCTTACCGTGGCAGCGCAGACCGAACCTCCCACCTCCAGGAGCGCACGATGATCAAAGGGCTCGCCATCACCACCGTCTGGGTCCTCGACCAGGACCGGGCCAAGGAGTTCTACACACGGAAGCTCGGCCTCGAGGTCCGTACGGACATGACCATGGGCGACGGCGGAATGCGCTGGCTCACCGTGGGCGCCCCGGACCAGCCCGACGTCGAGCTGACGCTCATGGTGCCCGGGCCGCCCGCGATGGACCCCGAGTCCGCCGAGATGATGAAGAAGCTGATCGCCAAGGGCGCTCTCGGTGCCGGTGTGCTGGCCACCGACGACATCCACGGCGACTACAAGCGGCTCAAGGACCGCGGCGTGGAGTTCCTCCAGGAGCCCCAGGAGCGGCCGTACGGCACCGAGGCGCTCTTCCGCGACGACTCCGGCAACTGGTTCTCGTTCACCCAGCGCCGTGAGGGCGGTCTGGACCTCGAGAAGGAGTGGAGCTAGCGGCTTCCCGGTCCGCTCCGCCGAGCCCGGTTCTGCGGCCTTCCTGTTCCGCTCCTCACCTTCCCGACGCAGGCGGCATCACTTTCCCGACACGGGCAGCATCGGGAAGCTGCCCGTGGCCGTCGGCGCGTGCTCCGGCAGCCACAGCACCGCCACCGCCCCCTCGGCCGGCACATGCTCCGGCACCCCGGGCGCCCGGATGTTGCGGAACGTCAGCCGGGCGCCCAGCACCCGCGCCTGCCCCGCCGCGATCGTCAGCCCCAGCCCGTGGCCCTGGCCCGAGCGGTCCGACCTGCCCGTACGGAACCGGCTCGGGCCCTCGGCCAGCAGCTCCTCGGGGAAGCCGGGCCCGTGGTCCCGTATACGGATCACCCGGCCCTCGACGGACACCTCGATGGGCGGCTTGCCGTGCCGTGCCGCGTTCGCCAGCAGGTTGAACAGCACCCGCTCCAGACGGCGCGGGTCCGTGGTGACCTCCGACTCGTGGATCACCCTGACGTCGACGTCCGCGTCCTTCGCGGCCACCCGCCGGGTCACGAACTCACCCAGCATGATGTCCTGCAGCTCGGCCCGCTCGGACGCGCCGTCCAGCCGGGCCACCTCCAGGACGTCCTCCACGAGCGTCCGCATGGCCTTCGCGCGGTCCAGCACCAGTTCGGTGGGGCGGCCCGGCGGCAGCAGCTCCGCCGCGGTGAGCAGGCCCGTGACCGGAGTGCGCAGCTCATGAGCGATGTCCGCCGTCACCCGGCGCTCCGCCTCGAGCCGCTGCTGCAACGCGTCCGCCATCGCGTCCACCGCCCGCGCCAGATCGTCCGTCTCGTCGCGTACGACACCACCGATCGCGTCCCGTACGCGCACGTCCGTCTCGCCCTTGGCGACCCGGTTCGCCGCGGCGGCCGCCTTGCGCAGCCGGCCCGACAGCTGTCCGCCGATCAGCACGCCGAGCGCGGAGCCGCCGAGGACGACCGCGATCGAACCGATGATCAGGGCCTGGTCGAGGTCCTTGATCACCCCGATGCTGCGGTCGGTGCGGGTGTGCAGGGACAGCACGCGGCCGTCCTTGAGCGGTACGGCGGCCCAGGTGTCCGGCACCCCGTTGCGGTCCCAGGACGCGAAGGTGGCGCGCCTGCCCTGCATGACCTTCTCCAGCAGGTCCCGCGGGATGGCCGGATCGTCGATCTTGGTCCCGAAGGTCTGGGTGCGCCCGGACTCGTACATCCGCTGCGCGACCTGGATGCGCTCGTCGGCGAGGTCGCGTGCGCTGTTCAGCATCGACACCTGCGCCGCGTTGTGCACGACCAGGCTCAACGCGATCGCGACGAGCGCCCCGACCAGGGCGATCGCCGCGCTGAGCTTCCATCTCAGACCGGTGCGTATGGCTGCGTCCTCGGGGACGAGGCGGCCGATGATCCCCCGCATGCTCCTGTCCCCGCTCACGCCTTCAACTTGTAGCCGAAGCCGCGGACCGTCTCGATCCGGTCCTGGCCGATCTTGGTGCGCAGCCGCTGCACATGGACGTCGACGACACGGGTGTCCCCGCCCCAGCCGTAGTCCCACACGCGCTCCAGCAGCTTGTCGCGCGACAGTACGGTGCCGGGCGCCGACGAGAACTCGAGCAGCAGGCGCATCTCGGTCGGCGTCAGGGCCACCGGCTGCCCGGCCCGGCGGACCTCCATGCCCTCGGTGTCGACCTCCAGGTCGCCGAACGTGAGCACCCCGTCGTCCCCGGACGAGGTCTCCTCGGCCGTCCGGCCGGCGCCGCTCGCGTGCCCGAAGCGGCGCAGCACCGCACGGATGCGCGCCACCAGCACGGCGCCGTCGAAAGGCTTGGTCACGTAGTCGTCGGCGCCCGCCTCCAGGCCGAGAACGACGTCGATCGAGTCGGCGCGCGCGGACAGCATGATCACCGGCACGGTGGACTCGTCCCGGATGCGCCGGCACAGGCTGACCCCGTCCAGCCCGGGAACCATCACGTCCAGCAGGGCGATGTCGGGACGGCGGGCGCGGAAAGCCTCCAGGCCCGACAGGCCGTCGGGCATGGCGGTCACCGCGAAGCCGTCCCGCTCCAGGGCGAGCTGGGTGGCCTCGCGGATGACGTCGTCGTCCTCGACGAACAGGACGTGTGTCTGCTCTGCCATCCGCTGCTCTCAGTAGGGGTCGGGGTCAGTTCTTGCTGGGCGCGGCGGTGCCGCTGCTGCCCACCGCGTTGCTGTACTCGTTGCGTGTACGGGATATCTCGGTGAAGTGACTGGTCCTCCAGCTGTAGGTGATCACTTCCTCGCTGGAGGGGTACGACACCGGGTCGCCCTTCTGGTACATCTGCTGGGTCACCACCAGGTCGCCGCGGTCGATCTCCGCGTAGACCGGCGGTTCCTCGGCCTTGAACACATTCTGGTACCTGTGGTTCTTCATCCGGTACACGTACGAGCCGACCCCGACGGCGTCACCGCACGTCATCACGTTGACCACGATGTCGTCGACGTCACCGCCGGTGATGTCGCCGTAGGACACGTCGATCGGGTACTCGTCGGCCACGCAGGGCTTCAGGTCCTCCTTGACCACCTTGGCGACCTGCGGGTCGTCCTTGACGATCTTCACCACCTCGGCACGCGTGGGCTCCTTGGAGGTGGGCGAGGGCGACGGCACGGCGGCGCCCGTGATCACCGGGTCGCTGCCCGCGGGGCCCTCGTCCCGGGCGCCCGTGCCGCCGGTGGCGCAGGCGGCGACGAAAAGCCCGAGGGCGGCGACCGCGGACACCGCCGCCGTCACCGCCTTCAGGGGTCCGCTGAGCCGTATGACCCCCGTGCCTAGGCCGCGCAACGCTCCCGCTCCTCACGCTCCAGCGCGCGTGCGTCCAGGTCGCGGGCTTCCAGCTCCTCCCGGAGCCGGGCGAGCGCCCGGTGCAGCGTGCTCTTGACCGTACCGGCCGACATGCCGAGGGCGGCGGCCGTCTCCTCCGTGGACATCTGCTCCCAGTGTCGCAGCACGACGACGCTGCGCTGCTTCGGAGCCAGCACCTTCAGGACGTCCATCAGCAGGGCGCGGGCCGCGTGCTGCTCCGTGGAGTCCTCCACCGACGCGTCCGGGAGCTGCTCGGTGGGGACCTCCTCCAGTTTGCGCGAGCGCCACCACTCGGTCCGCGTGTTGATCATTACGCGGCGCAGGTAGGCGTCGGCCAGCCGCTTGTCCGCGATGCCCTCCCAGCGGCCGTACGTGCGCACCAGCGCGGTCTGCAGCAGGTCCTGGGCGTCGGTCGGGTCGGGGACCAGCCGGCGCGCGCTGCGCAGCAGCGCGTCCTGCCGGGTGCGTACGTACTCTTCGAACTCGAGCACCTCGCCGTGCGCCATTCCAACCGCCTCCGTTCCCCGTTTTCCGACCTGTGGTCCGGCTGCGCCCCGCAGCCCGGCCGGTTCCTCACGACTTCGAGCGGGCTCGTCCCGAGCCCGGGTGCCGCACTGTCGGCGGCACGCATATGAAGTTACGGACGAGTTGTCACGGCGTTGTCCGTTCCAGGCTGCGGAGAGCGCTCGGCTGTCCGTCGGTTGTGTAACAGGCGCTGGAACGGGGTAAGGGCAGGCGGTAGTTGGGGTGGGTATGGGGCGATTTGGCAGGCGGGGAGAGGGTGGGAGGCTGTGATGTGGCGGCGGTGTCGCTGTGACGGGACCAACGGTTGGCTGTGAAGTCGCCGAGCGGGGCGGGCGGACAGGGCCCGGGACGGGTCAGGTGAGGGGCAGGCGGTACAGGCGCCCCGGGAGGGGCTCCACCAGGCCGTCGGAGACCAGGCCGTCCAGGGCCCGGGCGCGCTGTACCGGGTCGTCCCAGACGCGGTCGAGCACCGACTGCGGTACCGGGCTCACGGCCTCGCGCAGCACGGCCAGCAGCCGGCCGCGCACCTGACGGTCGGTGCCCGCGTACGTCTGGCCGCGGCGCGGCGGACCGTCGTGCTCGGGCTTCCCGGCCAGCCGCCAGGCGCACTGCGTGGCGATCGGGCAGCGGTGGCAGTTCTCGTTCTTCGCCGTGCAGATCAGCGCGCCCAGTTCCATGGAGGCGGCGGCCCAGCGGGAGGCGGTGCGCTCGTCGTCGGGCAGCAGCTCGCGGGCGAGCCTGCGTTCGGCTGCGGTGGTGGCGTTGGGCGGGTACTGCACGCCGGTGACCGCGCGGGCCAGGACCCGGCGCACGTTGGTGTCGAGCACCGGGTGCCGCTGGCCGTACGCGAACGACGCGACGGCGGCGGCCGTGTACTCGCCGATCCCGGGCAGGGCGAGCAGTTGGGCGTGGTCGGTGGGGACGTCGCCGCCGTGCCGTTCCGTTATGGCGACCGCCGCGCCGTGCAGGCGGAGTGCGCGGCGGGGGTAGCCGAGCCGGCCCCAGGCGCGGACCGCTTCGCCCGGGGGTTCCTTGGCCAGGTCGGCCGGGCGGGGCCAGCGGGCGAGCCACTGCTCGTAGACGGGCAGGACGCGGTTGACCGGCGTCTGCTGCAGCATGAACTCACTGACCATCACGCCCCAGGGACCGGCCTCCGGGCGCCGCCACGGAAGATCACGGGCGTGCTGCTCGAACCAGGCGATGACCGGGCCGTGCAGGGCCGTGCCGGGGGCTTGGCCGGTGGCGGTGGAGCCGGGGGTGCCGTCGGTCTGGATGGGGGCGGTGGCGGGGGCGGGGGTGGTGGGTGCAGTCATGGCGTAGTCGATCCTGCCATGCCGGGGGTGGTCGGGTGGGGGACCGGCTCGGGGTGGTTTTGTCCGGGATGCCACTCAGGGGCTCCGGCAGAGTCGGGCTCTGCGTCCGTAGGCGTGGGCACCCTCCGCCACAGCCGCCGGCTCGGCGGACGCGGTTCTCCGAGATGATGATCCGGAAAAGTTGTGGCCCGGGCGGCGGGTGGGGCCAGGTGTGGGGGAGATCTCTCGTACAGTTTGCGCCGTGGGATCTCTGCGCAATCCGGTTGGGCCGCTTCCCTCCTCCATCTACTGGCGACGGAGGGCCGTAGTGCTGTCCGTGGTCGCCCTGTTGGTGCTGCTCGTCGTGTGGGCGGTCACCTCTTCCGGCGGCGGCGGGAAGAACAAGGCGGACGGCTCGAACGGCAAGCATCCCACGTCGTCGATCACGCCGGGCCCGTCCGGTACGGGGCCCGCGATCAGTCAACACCCGGGCGGCCGTGACGAGTCGGGCGGTGGCGACGGTTCCGGATCCTCCGGGTCGTCGGGCTCCGGAGCCTCCGGCGGAACGGGCGGCACCGGATCCGGTGACACGGGCGACGGGGCCGACGGCGGTGGCAGCGGCGGCACTTCCTCCGCCGCCGACCAGCTCCCCGCAGGCGGTGGGGCCACGCTGCCCAACTGCGCGCCGAACACGGTCCAGTTGACGCTGCGGAGCCTGCACAACACCTACGAGCCCGGGGACACCCCCACCTTCCAGCTGATCGCCAAGAACACCTCCGGCAGTGACTGCAAGGTCGACCTCGGCCCCAAGTACGCCGTGCTGACGATCACTCAGGCCGGAGGCGGCAGCGCCTTCTGGACCTCGGCGGACTGCCGCGGCGGCTCGGGCGGCGCGCTGTTCCGAGTGCCCGCGAACGAGCAGGTCACCTACACCGTGAAGTGGGACCGCAAGCACAGCGCACCCAACTGCGCGACACCACCGGCGGGTTCCGCGCCGGCGGGCACCTACCTGGTCGAGGCGAAGGTCCCGGGCTTCCCGAAGGCACAGACGTCGTTCGTGCTGGCGAAGGACTAGTAGGGCTTGGCAGGCAACGTCTGCCCGTCAAGGAGCGGCGTCCGGTGCGTGTTCCCGGATGAGCTCCGCGTCGCGGGTCCCGGCCCACGGTGCGCATCCTCGACTGCCGGGTGCCGTGCACGTCGCAGTGCCCCGGCCGCCCCGGCTCAGCCGTCGGTCAGACGTACCGTTCGAGGATCGAGGACTCCGCCAGCCGCGAGAGCCCCTCGCGTACGCTCCGCGCCCGGGCCTCGCCCACGCCGTCCACCGTCTGCAGGTCGTCCACACTGGCCGCGAGCAGTTTCTGGAGGCCGCCGAAGTGCTCCACCAGGCGGTCGATGATCGCGCCTGGCAGTCGCGGGACCTTCGCCAGCAGGCGGAAGCCGCGCGGGGACACACCGGAGTCGAGCGCCTCGGGGGAGCCGGTGTAACCCAGCGCCTTGGCGACCGTGGACATCTCGAGGAGTTCCGCGTGGCTCAGCGCGTCCAGCTCGGCCAGCGCCTCCTCGACCGTGCGGGAACGCTTCGCGGTCGGTTCCGGAACGTAGTCGCGGACCACCAGTTCGCGTTCGGGCTCCACGCCCGCGATCAACTCGTCGAGCTGGAGGGCGAGCAGACGGCCGTCCGTGCCCAGCTCGACCACGTACTCCGCGATCTCGGTGGCGATGCGGCGCACCATCTCCAGCCGCTGCGCCACCGCGGAGACGTCCCGGACCGTCACCAGGTCCTCGATCTCCAGCGCGGACAGCGTCCCGGCCACCTCGTCCAGGCGGAGCTTGTACCGCTCCAGGGTGGCCAGGGCCTGGTTGGCGCGGGACAGGATCGCCGCCGAGTCCTCCAGGACACGGCGCTGCCCGTCGACGTACAGCGCGATCAGCCGCATGGACTGCGAGACGGAGACCACCGGGAAGCCGACCTGCTTGCTCACCCGGTCCGCCGTACGGTGCCGGGTGCCCGTCTCCTCCGTCGGGATCGTGGGGTCGGGGACGAACTGCACACCGGCCCTGAGGATCTTCGACAGGTCCGAGGAGAGCACGAGGCCGCCGTCCAGCTTGCACAGCTCCCGCAGCCGCGTGGCGGTGAACTCCACGTCCAGGACGAAGCCGCCCGTGCACATCGCCTCGACGGTCTTGTCCGAGCCGAGCACGATGAGGCCGCCGGTGTTGCCGCGGAGCACGCGCTCAAGTCCGTCACGCAGGGGCGTGCCAGGTGCCACGGCGCTCAGTGAGGCGCGCATCAGGCGATCGGAACCGGCACTCCCACCGGACTTTCCGGGAGCTGCTGCCCGGTCGTTGGCTGCCACTGCACTCCTCCGGTCGCAGGTTCTGGGGCGCTCCCGTGTCGCACACTCGGTTCGTACGGACGGGCGAGACCAGGGCAAAGTCTACCGGCGGTCCTCCTCCTCCCGCGGGGCCTCTCGGCGACGGGAGCGGGGGAGGACCCGCAGCGCGTCCCCCACGTCCGCCACTTCCAGCACCTTCATCCCGGGCGGGATCTTCCCGGGATCGGCCGGTACGAGGGCGTGGGTGAAGCCCAGGCGGTGGGCCTCGGCCAGGCGCCGCTGGACGCCCGTGACCCGTCTGACCTCTCCGGCGAGGCCGACCTCGCCGATCGCCACCAGGTTCTTGGGCAGCGGGGTGTCGCTCGCGGCGCTCGCCAGCGCCAGTGCCACCGCCAGGTCGGCGGCCGGCTCGGAGAGCTTCACCCCGCCGACGGTCGCGGAGTAGATGTCCCGCTTGCCCAGGGCGCTGATCCGGCCGCGCTGCTCCAGCACGGCGAGCATCATCGAGACGCGGGAGGTCTCCAGCCCGGACGTCGTACGCCGCGGGGAGGGGATCTGCGAGTCGACGGTCAGGGCCTGCACCTCGGCCACCAGGGGGCGGCGGCCCTCCAGGGTGACGGTGAGGCAGGTGCCGGGGACAGGCTCGTCGCGGCGGGTCAGGAACAGGCCACTCGGGTCCGCCAGGCCCGTGATGCCCTCGTCGTGGAGCTCGAAGCAGCCGACCTCGTCCGTGGCGCCGTAGCGGTTCTTGACGCCCCGGACGAGGCGCAGGCGCGCGTGCCGGTCGCCCTCGAAGTGCAGGACGACGTCCACCAGGTGCTCCAGCAGGCGCGGGCCCGCGATCGCGCCGTCCTTGGTGACGTGGCCCACCAGGAGCGTGGCCATGCCGCGCTCCTTGGAGGCGCGGATCAGGGCCCCGGCGACCTCCCGCACCTGGGCCATGCCGCCGGGCGCGCCGTCGATCTCCGGGGAGGCGACCGTCTGGACCGAGTCGAGCACGAGCAGGGACGGCTTGACCGCGTCCAAGTGGCCGAGGACGGCCGCGAGGTCCGTCTCCGCCGCCAGGTAGAGGTGGTCGTGGATGGCTCCGATGCGGTCGGCGCGCAGCCGCACCTGGCTCGCCGACTCCTCGCCGGTGACATACAGCGTGCGGTGCTCGTCGCTCGCCGCCTTCGCCGCGACGTCGAGCAGCAGCGTGGACTTGCCGACGCCCGGTTCGCCCGCCAGCAGCACGACCGCGCCCGGTACGAGTCCGCCGCCGAGGACGCGGTCCAGCTCGGGCACACCGGTGGAGCGGGCGGCGGCCTGCCGCCCGTCGACCTGGCCGATCGGCAGGGCGGAGTTGGTCACCCGCCCCGGTGCCGTCGTCCGCACGGCGGGCGCGCCGTACTCCTCGATCGTCCCCCAGGCCTGGCACTCGGGGCAGCGGCCGAGCCACTTGGCCGTCTGCCAGCCGCACTCGGTGCAGCGGTAGGACGGCCGGTCCTTGGAGGTCTTCGTACGGGCAGCCATGGTCGAAACCGTAGCGGGGGCCACTGACAACCGGTCGCAGGGCAACCGGGAGCAGAGCCTTGGCAGGGCGGTCCTACAATCCGGCGCCCCGCTGCCCTGCGCGCCCCCCGATCTGCGGAATACATCCTTCCTGTCCCCTTATGAGGGATCGTTTCACCCGTACGGAGTAAAAGTGCTCAAGGAGGAAGAAGGCGCCGGTCATCGCCGCCTACGGTCGCACGGGTGATGAGCAGCAGGCCGGAGATCTCGACGCACGCCACCGGCGCACACCCGGCGCGCAACGACGCGCGGCAGCGGGGAAGCGCGCCCAGTGGCGCGACCCGTCGCCCCCTGGCGCAGCGCCTGCCCGCGCGCTACGACCCCTACCTGGACGGACTGTTCACCTACTGCCTGTCCGTGCTGTGCGATCACGACGCGGCGACCGGGGCTCTCGGCGACGCCCTGGCGCTCGCCGAGCGCCGCGGCACCCGCGGCCCGCGGTCCCACGACGACCACCGAGCCTGGCTGTACGCCCTCGCCCGCTGGTCCTGTCTGCGCCGTCTCGCCGAGGCCCGGCGCCACCGCCGGGCCGGGCGCGACCGGGACCTCGGCGCGCACAAGGAGGACGCCGACCGTCGTGCCGCCGAAGCCGCCGGCACCGCCCCCGAGCCGGCCGAGGGGACGGAGGAGCTGCGCCGCCGCGAGCTCGCCCAGCTCGCCTGGCCGGAGGCCGCCGGCACCACCCCCGAGCAGCGAGAAGCGCTCGAACTCGCGGTACGCCACCAGCTCGCCCCCCGCGAGGTCGCCGCCGTGCTCGGCCTGGACCCCACCGCCACGCGGGACCTGCTGGCCGCCGCCGCCTGCGAGGTGGAGCGCACCCGCGCCGCCCTCGCCGTCGTCGAGACCGGCACCTGTCCGGGCGTCGCCCGCCTCACCGGCGACCACCAGCTCGTCCTCAGCGCCGCCCTGCGCCGCGAACTGGTCCGGCACGTCGACGACTGCCCGCGCTGCCGCCGTACCGCCGAGCGCGCCGTTCCCGGCACCTGGCCCGGCACCAGCGTCACCCCCGCCGCGCTGCCCGTCCTCCAGGCCCCGCGCGCCGCCCTGCACACCGCCATGACGCACGCTGCACGCGCGCGTGCCGGCGCCCCCCGATTCGACCGGCGCGGCTTCCCCATGGACCCGAAGGACCACGCGGCCCGCCGTGACCGCCTCCGCGCGCGTGCCGTCACCACGACCGTCGTCGCCACCGTGGTCGCCGCCCCGGTGTTCGCCCTGTGGGCCGCCTACCGCGGGCCCCTCACCGGCGAGGCCGCCGACGGCCGGCCCGCCACCGCGCGTGAGGTGCAGGGCACGGCGCCGCTCGGCGGCGAGGGCTCGGACGGGTACGAGAACGCGGGCAACGCCAGCGTGAGGCCCGGCGCCCGCCTCCCCGGCAAGGACGGCCGCACACCCGACGTCTCCGTCGAGGTCATCGGCGTGGCGACGGGCTCCCCGGGCGAGGGGCATTTGGCGGTGGCGGCCCGCAACGACGGCACCACCACGCTGATCACCCTCACCGCGTCCGGCAGCTCACCGGTCCACTGGTCCGCGACCACGGGCGCCTCCTGGCTGTACATGAACCAGTCCTCGGGCACGCTCGACCCGGGCGCGTCGTTCACGATCCGCGTCCAGGTCGACCACCTCCACGAGCCCTCCGGCCCCTGGCACGCGCAGGTGGCGCTGGCCCCGGCGGGCGCCGTCGTCTCGATCGACGGCTACGGCGTGGCGGGTCCGTCCGACCCGCGGCCCACCCCCAGCCACACCGTCCCGGCCGACCCTTCACCGACCGGTCCGCCGCCCGGCTCGGACCCCACCCCCGGCGACCCGACCCCGACCGATCCGCCGACCTCCAGCCCGTCGCCCTCCGACCCGCCGGCCTCGAGCCCGCCGCCCACCGACAGCGGCGCGCCGAGCCCCGCCCCGTAGGCCGCCCTGTCCGTGTCCGTACCGTCAGGCCACGGGATCCGCGGGATGCGGTGCCACCAGCGGCAGCTGCGACGCCAGGCGCTGCTCGCACAGCTCCGCCAGGCGGTCGTACCCCGCCTTGCCCATCAGCTCGGTCAGCTCCGCCCGGTAGGAGACGTACACCGGCTCGCCCGCGCCGTGCGCCGACGTCGCCGACGTGCACCACCAGTGCAGGTCGTGGCCGCCCGGACCCCAGCCCCGGCGGTCGTACTCACCGATCGACACCTGCAGCACCCGGGTGTCGTCGGGCCGGTCGATCCACTCGTACGTGCGCCGGATCGGCAGCTGCCAGCACACGTCCGGCTTGGTCTCCAGCGGCTCGCGGCCCTCCCTCAGGGCCAGGATGTGCAGGGAGCAGCCCGCGCCGCCCGCGAACCCGGGCCGGTTCTGGAAAATGCACGAACCCTGGTACGGGCGGGTCTGCCGGGACCCCTCGTCGTCCTCCGCGACCCAGCCCGTCTCCAGGCCCACGTCGTGGTGCTGCCAGATCTCCGGGGTGAGCCGTGCCACGTGCTCGGCCACCCGCTTCTCGTCGTCCTCGTCCGAGAAGTGCGCCCCCAGCGTGCAGCACCCGTCGTCCGCGCGGCCTGCCTGAATGCCCTGGCAGCCGCTCCCGAAGATGCAGTTCCAGCGCGAGGTCAGCCATGTCAGATCGCACCGGAAGACCTGCTCGTCGTCGGCCGGATCCGGAAACTCCACCCACGCGCGCGCGAAGTCGAGCCCCTTCTCGTCACTCGTCTTCAGGGCTTTCTTCGCCATCTTCAGGGCCTTCTCGGACGGGGACGCCTTCGCCTGCGAAGAATCCTTCGATCCCTTGGAGGATTTGTCGGTCTTCGCCTTTTTCGTCTTTGGCACGCCTCCAGAGTAAGTGGCCCCGGGCCGCTCGGGGGACGGCAGATCCCCGCACTGGCAGTAGCGTTCCGTACATGAGACTCGGTGTCCTCGACGTGGGTTCGAACACGGTGCATCTGCTGGTGGTGGACGCCCACCCCGGCGCGCGCCCCCTGCCCGCGCACTCGCACAAGGCGGAGCTGCGGCTCGCCGAACTCCTGGACGGTGACGGAGCCATCGGCCAGGAGGGCGTGGACAGGCTGATCGCCGTCGTCCGGGACGCCCTCCAGGCCGCCGAGGACAAGGGCGTCGAGGACCTGCTGCCGTTCGCCACCTCCGCGGTGCGCGAGGCGGGCAACAGCGACGACGTCCTCGCCCGGGTCGAGGACGCCACGGGTGTCGAGCTGCAGGTGCTGACCGGCGAGGAGGAGGCCCGGCTGACCTTCCTCGCCGCCCGCCGCTGGTTCGGCTGGTCCGCGGGCAAGCTCCTCGTCCTCGATATCGGCGGCGGCTCCCTGGAGATCGCCTACGGCATCGACGAGGAACCCGACGCCGCGGTGTCCCTGCCGCTGGGTGCCGGTCGGCTGACCGCCGCCTGGCTGCCCGGCGACCCGCCCGACCCGGAGGACGTCAGGGCCCTGCGCCGCCACGTACGGGCCGAGATCGCCCGCACGGTCGGCGAGTTCAGCCGCTTCGGGGCGCCGGACCACGTCGTCGCGACCTCAAAGACGTTCAAGCAGCTCGCCCGCCTCGCCGGGGCGGCCCGCTCCGCCGAGGGCCTGTACGTCCAGCGCGAGCTGAAGCGGGAGTCGCTGGAGGGCTGGGTGCCCCAGCTCGCCGGGATGACGGTCGCACAGCGGGCGGAACTCCCCGGCGTCTCCGACGGCCGCGCGAGCCAGCTGGTGGCCGGGGCGCTGGTCGCGGAGGCGGCGATGGACCTGTTCGGCGTGGAGGCGCTGGAGATATGCCCCTGGGCGCTGCGGGAGGGCGTGATCCTGCGACGGCTGGACCACATGGGCTCGGTGTGAGCGAGGGGTCCCCGCAGGGCGCGCGGGCTGTGACATGTGCGGCTCCGCCGCGCGGTCACGGCATGACGAAGCGACCACGGGCCCGGGTCGCGCCGACGCCGAGCTGATCCACAAGGCACCCCCTAGTGACCTCGGCCACCCCACCCCCCACTCCCGGCCCAACGGCCGGAGGCACCCCGTACCCTGTCCCTCGTGGCAGAACCAGCGGTGCGCATCCCGGATGCGAAGGTCGCGCTGTCGACGGCCTCCGTCTACCCGGAGTCGACGGCGACGGCCTTCGAGATCGCCGCGCGCCTCGGGTACGACGGGGTCGAGGTCATGGTGTGGACCGACCCGGTCAGCCAGGACATCGAGGCGCTGCGCCGGCTCAGCGACTACCACCAGATCCCCATTCTGGCCGTCCACGCCCCCTGTCTGCTGATCACACAGCGGGTGTGGTCCACCGACCCCTGGGTCAAACTCCAGCGGGCCCGCGCGGCCGCCGAGAAGCTCGGCGCCGGCACCGTCGTGGTCCATCCGCCCTTCCGCTGGCAGCGCCAGTACGCGCGTGACTTCGTCGACGGCATCTGGCGCATGGCGAACGAGACGGATGTGCGGTTCGCCGTCGAAAACATGTACCCGTGGCGCTACCGGGACCGCGAGATGCTCGCGTACGCCCCCGACTGGGACGTCACGAAGGACGACTACCGGCACTTCACGATCGACCTCAGCCACGCCGCGACGGCCCGCGCGGACGCCCTGCAGATGCTCGACCGCATGGGCGGCCGCCTCGGCCACGTCCACCTCGCCGACGGCAACGGCTCGAACAAGGACGAGCACCTCGTCCCCGGCCGCGGCGTTCAGCCCTGCGCCGAGGTCCTGGAGCGGCTGGCCCTGGGCGGCTTCGACGGGTACGTCGTCATCGAGGTCAACACCCGCCGCGCCATGTCAGGCGCCGAGCGCGAGGCGGACCTCGCGGAGGCCCTCGCCTTCGCCCGGCTGCACCTGGCGTCGGAGGTGCGGGTGCCCCGCCGGTGAGCGGGCTCGCACCCGGCTGAGACACACGTCCCGGATT
This sequence comes from Streptomyces sp. Ru72, assembly GCF_002920635.1. GTDB lineage: Bacteria > Actinomycetota > Actinomycetes > Streptomycetales > Streptomycetaceae > Streptomyces. Next base: position 44,755 of record NZ_PQSR01000050.1, read on the forward strand.
CCGGACATCGTGTCCGTCCCTTGGAGCACCGGCGTACGCTCGACCTCAGTCAGAACTCCGCCGGGCTCCCTGGCGGAACTCTCCGAAGGAGCGAGCGACGATGCCCGAGCTGAGGTCCCGCACAGTCACCCACGGCCGCAACATGGCGGGCGCCCGCGCCCTGATGCGCGCCTCCGGTGTACCCGGCGCGGACATCGGACGGAAGCCGATCATCGCCGTCGCCAACTCCTTCACCGAGTTCGTCCCGGGCCACACCCACCTGGCGCCGGTCGGCCGGATCGTCAGCGAGGCGATCAGGGAGGCCGGAGGCATCCCGCGCGAGTTCAACACCATCGCGGTGGACGACGGCATCGCCATGGGACACGGCGGCATGCTGTACTCCCTGCCCTCCCGCGACCTGATCGCGGACAGCGTGGAGTACATGGTGGAGGCCCACTGCGCCGACGCCCTGGTCTGCATCTCCAACTGCGACAAGATCACCCCGGGCATGCTGATGGCCGCCCTGCGCCTGAACATTCCGACGGTCTTCGTCTCCGGCGGCCCCATGGAGTCCGGTCGGGCCACCCTGGTCGACGGCACCGTCCGCACCCTCGACCTGGTCGACGCGATCTCCGACGCCGTGAACGACAAGGTCTCCGACGAGGACATCCTCCGCATCGAGGAGAACGCCTGTCCGACCTGCGGCTCGTGTTCCGGCATGTTCACCGCCAACTCGATGAACTGCCTGACCGAGGCGATCGGCCTCTCCCTCCCCGGCAACGGCTCGGTCCTCGCCACCCACACCACGCGCAGGCAGCTGTACGTGGACGCGGCCCGCACGGTCATGGACCTCACCCGCCGCTACTACGAGCAGGACGACGACACGGTCCTGCCGCGCAACATCGCCACCTTCGCCGCCTTCGAGAACGCGATGGCCCTCGACATCGCGATGGGCGGCTCCACCAACACGATCCTGCACCTGCTGGCGGCGGCCCAGGAGGCGGGTGTCCCCTTCGGCCTGGAGGAGATCGACCAGGTCTCGCGCCGGGTGCCGTGTCTGGCGAAGGTCGCCCCGAACGTCGCCAAGAACCGCACGTACTACATGGAGGACGTGCACCGTGCCGGCGGCATCCCCGCCCTCCTCGGCGAGCTGCACCGCGCGGGCCTGCTGAACGAGGACGTGCACGCGGTCCACAGCCCGTCCCTCGCGGACTGGCTGAAGACCTGGGACGTCCGCGGCGGCTCCCCGTCCCCCGAGGCCGTGGAACTGTGGCACGCGGCCCCCGGCTGCGTCCGCTCGGCCGAGGCCTTCTCCCAGTCGGAGCGCTGGGAGGCCCTCGACGAGGACGCGGAGAACGGCTGCATCCGCTCCGCGGAGCACGCGTACTCCAAGGACGGCGGCCTGGCGGTCCTCAAGGGCAACCTGGCCGTGGACGGCTGCGTGGTGAAGACGGCCGGCGTCGACGAGTCGATCTGGACCTTCGAGGGCCCGGCGGTCGTCTGCGAGTCGCAGGAGGAGGCCGTCCAGAAGATCCTGACCCAGCAGGTCAAGGAGGGCGACGTCGTCGTCATCCGCTACGAGGGCCCCAAGGGCGGCCCGGGCATGCAGGAGATGCTGTACCCGACCTCGTACCTGAAGGGACGCGGCCTGGGGAAGGCCTGCGCGCTGATCACCGACGGCCGCTTCTCCGGCGGCACGTCGGGCCTGTCGATCGGCCACGCCTCCCCCGAGGCGGCCTCGGGCGGCACGATCGCCCTGGTGCGGGACGGCGACCGCATCCGCATCGACATCCCGAACCGCACGATCGAGCTCCTCGTGTCCGACGAGGAGCTCGACACCCGCCGTGCCGCGCTGAACGGCGTCTACGCCCCCGCGAACCGCGACCGCAAGGTCTCCGCGGCACTGCGCGCGTACGCCGCGATGGCGACGAGCGCGGACAAGGGCGCGGTGCGCGATGTGACGAAGCTGGGCTGAGGGGTCACTCCAGGAGCCACGGAAAGGGCCGCCCGGCGACGGGCGGCCCTTTCGCGTCCTACCAGCGGGACGGCTCGCGTCCGTCGACGGCGAAGACGGTTCCGTCGGGGGCGGTGGCGTAGACGTGGCCGTCGGCGAGCACCGGTTGGGGAAGCGAGGCCGCGACCCAGTCAGTGTTCGTACCGAGCCGCGCCCGGGTCTGCCCGACGAGCGCTCCCTTACGCGCGTCCACGGCGAGGAGTCGGCCGTCGGCCGCAGTGACGTAGACGTGGCTGCCGTCGGCGACGGGCGCGGAACCGCGACCCACGGACGTCTCCAGCTGCCAGAGCTGCTTCCGCGCGTCCATGTCGAGGGCCTCCAGTGACCCGCCCGAAGCCAACACGTAGACGACGTTCCCGTGCACGGTGGCCTGGGCGTCCTGGCGTCGGACGGGCAGTGCCACGCGGCGTGACACCTTGGACTCCGGGCTGTAGCGGACGACGGCGACCGTGTCTCCGTAGAACCGGTCGACGGAGAGGAAGAAGACCGATCCCTTCCCTGTGCCGACAGGCCTGAGCGTCCCGTTCAACCGCGCTGCCCAGCGCACGAACCCCGTGTCCGGATCCACCGCGGTGACCTGCGTGCCCGAGCCGTCGCCGGACGTACTCGTGGCGTACGCCAGCGGGTCGCCGGTGAATGAGGAGAAGTACGGCGCGCGGTGGCCCGGAATCCGCCGGGTCCACTGGGTGTCGCCCGATGCGCTGTTCACGCCGGTGACCGTCCCGTCGGAGTGAGTGAGCAGGAGCATGCCGCCGACGTACGCCCTTCCGCTCTGCGTGGGCATGTCCCGCTGCCAACGCGTCCGCCCGGTGTCAGGGGCGAGCGCCTCCAGGTGCCGGCCGTCCTCCGTCGACAACTGCACGAGACCACCCGACAGGACCGGCGGCCCGCTCCAGCGGGCCTCAGTAACGGACCGCCGCCACAGCAGGCCGCCGTTGAAGGGAGAAAGGGCGAACACGACGTTGGGCTCTGCACAGAGCAGTTTCCCTTCGGCGTACGAACACTGGGGCATACCCTCCTGCCCGGCCACCGGCTTCGTCTCCCATGGCCCGAACCCCGCCGATGTGACCCGGGGGCCGGTCCGGGACGGCGCGGGACTGCTGTCGTCGACCGAGCGGACCGCCAGAATCGCGCTGCCCACCAGCAGACCGAGCACGCCGACCGCCACGGTTGCACGCCTGCGGAGGCGTCCGGGGCGCCGTTTCGACTGCTCCACGCTCGGCTCCGGCCTCGGCTCGTCACGTGTCCGTTGCGCCGGTATGAACGCCTGGGTGTCGTACGAGGCCGCCACCGACCGCAGTTCCCGCATCAGCTCGTCCGGCGTGGGCCGGTCCTCGGGCTCCTTGGCAAGACACCGCGACACCAACGGCGCCAGGTCCTCCGGCACACCGGTCAGATCCGCCTCGTCGTGCACGACCTGGTAGGCGACGACATACGGACTGTCCGAGTCGAACGGCCCCCGCCCAGTCGCCGCGTGCACCATGACGGACCCCAGCGCGAAGATGTCGGCGGCGGGACCGACCTCCCTCGGCCGTCGGAACTGCTCGGGTGCCATGAAGGGCGGCGTACCGATCAACTTGCCGGTCTCGGTGCGCAGTTCGCTGTCCTTGGGCCGGGAGATGCCGAAGTCGATGACCTTCGGGCCGTCCTCGGCGAGCAACACGTTGCTGGGTTTCAGATCCCGGTGCACGACTCCGACCCGGTGGATGTCGCGCAGCGCCTCCGCGAGCCCGGCCATCAGCCGACGCAACTGGGCCGGGGCCATCGGCCCATTCCGCTTCACGTGCTCGGAGAGGGTGGATCCGGGAATGTACAGTGTGGCCATCCATGGCCGTTCGGCCTCTGGGTCGGCGTCCACGACGGGTGCGGTGAAGGCACCGCTCACCCTCCGGGCCGCAGCCACCTCCTGCCGGAAACGGCCCCTGAACTCGGGGTCCTTGGCGAACTCGGCGTGCACGACCTTCACCGCCAGCTTCAGCCCCGAGGTGCTGCGGGCCAGGTGCACCACGCCCATGCCGCCGGAGCCCAGACAGGACTCCAGGCGGTAGTGACCGGCGTACTCGGGAAGTTCCGCTTCCGCGCCCGCTCCGGTGTTGTGCTGTGGCGCCATGGACCACCCCCGTGCTGTTCGTCCGCGCGCGCGACGCACGGAGCCTAGTCGATGACTCGTACGAGACCGAGGCGGCTTGCTAGCCTCCGCGGCGAGTCGCGCACGTGTGTTTCACGGTGTGATGCGAGGGAATCAACGGGACCTCATGACAGTCATGAGGCAAACGGGGGAGGTACTTCATGTCTGTTGACCATGTCGAAGAAGTCGGCAGCGGCGACGAGGCGAACGCCGTCACGACGGCCGCGGCTCTGCGCTACTACGCGGTCGCACCGGGCGTTCGGCTCAACGTCCGCAGTGGCCCGGGCACCAGCTACAGCATTGTCCGCGTGCTCAACGAGGGTGCGTACGTCCCGATTTACTGCCAGACGCCGGGTTCGACGGTGACGGGCTATTACGGCACGAGCAACATCTGGGACAACATCAGCAACGGCGAGTTCGTCGCGGACGCGTACGTGAACACGGGTAGCGACGGCTATGTCGCCTCGCGCTGCGGCTGATCTCCCCTCCGAGAGGATGCCATGACGTTCAGGAAACGCAGATCCCTTCTCCTCGCGGGTTCCGCCGCCGGGGCCCTCCTCATGATGCTGGGCACCTCCACGGATGCCTCGGCGCTCACCTACTACCCGGTCGCCCCGGGCGTTCGCCTCAACGTCCGCAGCGGCCCCGGCACCGACTACACCATCGTTCGGGTCCTGCCGGAGGGAGCCAAAGTCCCGATCTTCTGCCAGACGCCGGGTTCGACGGTGACGGGCTATTACGGCACGAGCAACATCTGGGACAACATCGACGACGGCGAGTACGTGTCGGATGCCTACGTGAACACGGGCAGCGACGGTTACGTCGCCTCGCGCTGCGGCTGATGCGACCGGGGCGGGGTCCGTCGATGGCCGGAGTGATAATCGACCCGTGAGCGACGAGACCGGCACTCCGGACACCCCCAAGGGCGGCCCCCGCCCCGAACCGATCCGCTTCTTCGGCACCACCTGGGTGGATCACGACGGCGGCTACACGGCCCGCCGTATCGCCGTGTCCGCCGGCTCCCTCGCCGCCGCCGCGATCTCCTGCCTCGTCCTGCGCTTCGCCTATCAGGGCCTGAGCATCGCCGACGTCGGCGCACTGGTGACGCTGCTGGTCGTCGTCATGTTCGCCGTGTGCAGCGCACTCGCGTTCGGCCACACCTGGGGAGCCTTCACCAAGCGCCCCGACCCCGAGCGCCAGTCCTCCCTCCGCGGCCTCCTCACCATCGGCTTCGTCGGCTCCCTCCTCGCCTACTTCTTCCGCTCCCTGACCGAGGCCCCCGGCGAGAAGCTCCACCGCGAGGAGTACGACCAGGCCCGAGCCGCCCACGAGAAGCGCACCTCGCGCCGCACCGGCAACCCCTCCCGCCGGCGCCGTTCCTGACCCGGGCCCCCGCCCAACGCCGCGTAAACCCGCTGCCCCGGCCCCCGGCTCCCCGCCACCATGGGCGTATGACCGCGCCCTCCCGAGCAGCCCGCGCCCACTCCTTCAACGCCGCGGCCGCTCAGTACGCCGCGAACCGCCCCTCCTACCCGCCCGCGCTCTTCGACGCTCTCGAAGACCTCGCCGACCGTCCCCTCGCCGGCGCCCGCGTGGCCGACATCGGCGCCGGTACCGGCATCGCCACCGCCCTGCTCAGGGCCCGCAGCGCGCACGTGCTCGCCGTGGAGCCCGGCGCCGGCATGGCCGACCAGTTCCGCCGATCCCTCCCCGACGTCCCCCTCCTGCGCGGCGACGGCAACGCCCTCCCCCTCGCCACCGCCTCAGTCGACGTCCTCACCTTCGCCCAGTCCTGGCACTGGACCGACCCCGCCCGCTCGGTCCCCGAGGCCCTGCGCGTCCTGCGGCCGGGCGGCGCGCTCGCGCTGTGGTGGAACATGGACGCCCAGGACGTTCCCTGGATAACCGAGCAGGCGGACCGCATCAAGCGTTTCTTCGGCACCGAGCAGGCGACCAAGAACGGCGCCGGCGGCACCCATATCGGACTCGCCTTCCAAGGGGCGCCCGAGGTCCCCGCCCACGCCCGTCGCGTCATCCGCTGGAGCCGTACGATCCCCGTCGACACGCACCTCGCCAACATCGGCAGCCACTCGATCTTCCTGGTCGGCGGCGAGGAACGCGCCGGAGCCTTCCTCGCCGAGGAGCGGGACCACCTCCTCAAGACCTTCCCGGACGGCCGTGTCGAGGAGGCCTACGACGTGGTACTGATCGTGGCCCGGCGGCTCTAGCCGCGGACACACCGCCGGCGCCGGGTCATGGCCCCGCCACGTCCACCCCTGGGCACGGCACAGCCGCCGTCCCGCCCACCGGACACCCCGCCGATCGCACCCTCCCCAGTGCGAGGATGACCGAAGGACGACGCACCCCGGAGGGCCCCACCACCATGAGCCAGAAAGTCGCAGTCCTCGGTACCGGCAAGATCGGCGAAGCCCTGCTCAGCGGAATGATCCGAGCCGGCTGGGCCCCCGCCGACCTCCTGGTGACCGCCCGCCGCCCGGAGCGGGCCGAAGAGCTCCGCACCCGCTACGGCGTCACCCCGGTCACCAACCCCGAGGCCGCGAAGACCGCCGACACGCTCATCCTCACGGTCAAGCCCCAGGACATGGGCACGCTCCTCGACGAGCTCGCCCCCCACGTCCCCGACGACCGTCTGATCATCAGCGGAGCCGCAGGCATCCCCACCTCCTTCTTCGAGGCCCGCCTCGCCGCCGGCACCCCGGTCGTCCGCGTCATGACGAACACCCCGGCCCTCGTCGACGAGGCCATGTCCGTCATCTCCGCCGGCACCCACGCCACCGCCGACCACCTGGCCCACACCGAGGAGATCTTCGGCGCCGTCGGCAAGACCCTCCGCGTCCCCGAGTCCCAGCAGGACGCCTGCACCGCGCTCTCCGGCTCGGGACCGGCGTACTTCTTCTACCTGGTCGAGGCCATGACCGACGCCGGCATCCTGCTCGGCCTGCCCCGCGACAAGGCCCACGACCTCATCGTCCAGTCCGCGATCGGCGCCGCGGTGATGCTCCGCGACAGCGGCGAGCACCCGGTCAAGCTCCGCGAGAACGTCACGTCCCCGGCGGGCACCACGATCAACGCCATCCGCGAACTCGAGAACCACGGTGTACGGGCCGCCCTCATCGCCGCCCTGGAGGCCGCCCGCGACCGCAGCCGCGAACTGGCCTCCGGCAACAACTGACGTCGCCCCCGGGGCGGGGTGCCGTGCCACCCCGCCCCGCGAACGACCTGCCTCCTCCGCGGTCACCAGGCGCGTCGCCCGTTCGGAGCCACCGCCTCCCGATGCCGGGAGCGCCTAGCGAGCCGCGCTCATCACGGGTTCCCGCACCCCGGCAGCCGGCGGCAGCAGGCCGATCGCGCGATAGGCGGCGTCCACGGTCGGCCGGGCCACCGCCCGCGCCCGCTCCGCGCCCTCGCGCAGCACGTCCTCCACATACGCGGAATCGGCGCACAACTCCCGGTGCCGCTCCTGCACCGGCCTCAACAGCTCGACCACGGCCTCCGCGGTGTCCTTCTTCAGAGCGCCGTACGACGTGTAAGCACCGCTCAACTCCTCCGGATCACTCCCGGAGCAGGCGGCGAGGATCTCCAGCAGATTGGCCACGCCGGGCCGCGCCTCCCGGTCGTACACGACCTCCGCCCCACTGTCGGTCACCGCACGCATGACCTTCTTCCGTACGACGTCCGGCTCGTCGAGCAGATAGACGATCCCGGGGCCGGAGTCGTCGGACTTGCCCATCTTCGACGTCGGGTCTTGAAGGTTCATGACGCGGGTCGCGATCTTGGGGGGCGTCGCCCGCGGCACCACGAACGTGTGCCCGTACCGCTGGTTGAACCGCACGGCCAGGTCCCGCGCCAGCTCCACGTGCTGCGTCTGGTCGTCCCCGACCGGCACCTCGTCCGTCCCGTACGCCAGGATGTCCGAGGCCATCAGCACGGGATACGTCAGCAGGGACAGCCGTACGCTCCCACCCCGCTCCCGTTCGCGCGCGGCCTTCTCCTTGTACTGGATCATGCGCCGCATCTCACCGTCGGTGGCTACGCACTCCAGCACGTACGACAGCCGCGCGTGCTCGTCGACGTGGCTCTGCACGAACAGGGTGCACCGCTCCGGCTCGAGCCCGGCCGCCAGCAACAGCGTCGCCGCCTGCCGACTGAGCCTGCGCACCCGCGCCGGATCGTGGTCCACGGTCAAGGCATGCAGGTCGACGACGCAGAAGAGCGCGTCCGCCTGGTGCTGGTCGACGTCCACCCACCGCTGGATGGCGCCCAGGTAGTTTCCCAGCGTCAGGTGCCCGGTCGGCTTGACCCCGCTGAAGACCCGTGTCATCTCACTCCACCTCCTGGTCGGGGGCCGCCGCCTTCGGCCGGCCGCCCCTCGGAGATCCGGAGGGAGATACGAGAACGGCCGCCGAGGCGGCGGCCGTTGAGCGCATACGTGAGTCCGGCCGCCGTCAGGCGGCCCACCACAGCTGGTTGCACGCACGCGAAGTCATGGCATCGAGGGTACGCCCACCGGGAGCCGACGCAAGGGACGCGGCCTCGAGTTGACACGTAGCGGGCTGATCCGTAGTGTTCTCCGGGTTGCCCGACGTGAGCGCCGACTCCGGTCGGTCCCCGGGCAGCCATTCCGCAGGTACCAACCGATAATCGGCGCAACGTCGTCGTGGGTATCGGCATGCGTATTTTCGGAATGTAGGAGCGAAGCACCCGATTAGCTCGGGAGTCGAGAATCCGCTAAAGTCTCACTCGTCGGAACGGCCCAAGGGCCGGGAGGGCAAGCCCGGTTGACTGGG
>NZ_PQSR01000051.1 GCF_002920635.1 Streptomyces sp. Ru72
GAGCCGTTGCTCCCGAAGCCGGCGCCGAAGCTGGTCTCGGGCCGGCCGCGTGTGCCGGATCGCCAGGCGTTGTGCGGGATCCTGTTCGTGCTGCATACCGGGATCCAGTGGGAGTACCTGCCCCAGGAACTGGGCTTCGGCTCGGGCATGACCTGCTGGCGGCGCCTGGCGGAGTGGAACGAGGCCGGTGTGTGGGACCAGTTGCATGTGGTGCTGCTGAAGAAGCTGCGGTCGGCGAAGAAGCTCGACTGGTCGAGGGCGGTGATCGACTCCTCCCACGTGCGGGCGGCCCGCCGGGGCCCAAAAGCGGTCCCAGCCCGGTCGACGGAGCGCGTCCGGGCAGCAAGCATCACGTCCTCACCGATGGACAGGGCATCCCGCTCGTGGTGTCGCTGACCGGCGGCAACCGCAACGACGTCACCCAACTGCTACCGCTACTGGACAAGGTCCCAGCTGTCGGCGGCCTCGTCGGCCGACCCAGGCGACGGCCGGACATGCTGTTCGCGGACCGCGGCTACGATCACGACAAGTACCGGCGGCTGCTCCGGCAACACGGCATCCGCCCCGTGATCGCCGAACGGGGCCAGCCTCACGGTTCTGGCCTGGGCATCTTCCGTTGGGTGGTCGAGAGGACGATCGCCTGGCTGCACGGCTTCCGTCGTCTGCGCATCCGCTGGGAACGACGCGACGACATCCACGAAGCCTTCCTCGGCCTCGCCACCTGCCTGATCACCTACCGCCACGTCCAACGCCTTTGTTAGGACCTCTAACTGGCTGCGGTACCGCACGGTCGGGTGCCCTTGTCGTCCCTTCCCGATGACCCCGCTGCGGTCAGGCGAGCTGCTGACGGTCAGTGCCTCCCGGGCTGCGCCCTGCTGGCCTTCGTTATGAACATCCAGACGCACGGCGGCCACCGTCGCGCCTCCCGAAGCGCCGCGCGTTGTCGCGTGCAGAGGTCAGATGGTGCGAGCGGCGCGGTAAATCCCTGCAGGAGTCGCGCGGGTGGCGTACGGTGGTGTCACCGACGCGGGGTGGAGCAGCTCGGTAGCTCGCTGGGCTCATAACCCAGAGGTCGCGTGGTTCAAATCCCGCCCCCGCTACGAGCGAAGGGTCCGGCAGCAGCCGGGCCCTTCTCCCGTTTTCATCGGCTGCTGGCACCCTGCGGCTGGGCGAGGGCTGCGCAGGTATACCCATTCGACGCCCAGCTCTTGCAGCGCGTCCAGCTGCTCCTGGGCGAGCTTCTCCCGCCTCGATTTAGTGTTGGAGATCCATACGCCCAGCTTGACGACCACCGGCTGCGATGTGCCGGTTTGGTGTCAGTGGGTGGGTGTCAGTGACGGCATATCAGAGCTGGGTGTTTTCGATGGTCGGGCGTTGAGGAAGGGTGTGGTCACTGTCGTGGGGCGGTTTCTGTAGCGGTGCGGCTGTCATAGGGCGGTACACCCCACTCCGCTCCACTGTCTTGATAACGGCACTTCTGATCCTTCCGAGGGCTGCGCGGCGGCACGGTGGTCGGTGACGGTGTCCGCTGTGATTCCGAAGTTCGTAGTTGGTGTGGTGTGGTGGCTTGAGCTGTGGTGTTGTGACTTCCTTGAGAAAGGAGTGGGCGCTTGCGGGATGCTCTGGCGGTATCGCCCTTGCCCACGGCGTCATCGCCGCCACGGGCACCAAGTAGAGGGGCGAGCCCATGGCGCGCCCCGAAAGCCCTCTGGACTGCCCCCCCCCGGCGTCGGCGCGCCCTTGATCTCCCGCGGCCGCTCCCGCCACACACGCGTGAGCAGACCCGAGGTGAACACACGAAGTCAGGAACGCCGACGACACTGCGACCTGGTATCGCATCGCCGCTCGCCTAATGTCGCGCCGTCGCGCACGTTCGGTGAGCTGCGGGCCCGCGGCGTGGTCAACGGGCCCGGTCGGGCGCTCCGCCGTCCCCTACGCCGGGCTCTGCCGTCCCGTCGGACGGGGCCCGGCCACCGCTGCCTCGTACCGCCGGGGGCTGCGGGCCACGGCGCCTGGCGGGACGGTCTACGGGGTTAGTTCGGAGGAAGGCTCCTGTGCCGGGGCCATGGGGCCAGCCTGCGGACCAGGCGGTTGCACCGGCGCAGGCCGGAAGTCTAGTCCGAGGGCCTACCGGCGGGCGGCCGGGAGTCGGATGGACTCGTTCAAGGCGGTCACGTGGCGCCGCAGGGGGTGTCGTTGTTGCGCAGGCTGTGAGTGGTGTCGTTGAGCTGGTAGGAACGCAGGTCGCTGATGGTACCGCCCTCGCGTCCGACGCAGACGTGCCGGCCGAAGTAGTTGTCCTTCTGGTAGACGCGTGCGGTGCGACTGCTGTTGTTGATGATGGAGCTGCCCTTGCTGCGGATGTAGTCGGGCAGGTGCCGCACCGACCCGTCGACGGCGCGTTTGACGTAGGGCTGGCCGTTGAAGTCGATGTCGGGGTAGATGTAGACGAACCCGCGCGGGCACGTGATCTGGTCCCGGGCCACGGCGGGGGGCCCGCAGTGGTTGTGGCGTGGGCGGGCGCGAGGGCGGTCAGTGATGCGGCCAGGACAGCCGGGACGGCGGCGAGCAGCGCAGTCCTGCCGGTGCGGGGCCGTCGTGTAGGCAGAAGTCTCAGGCATCCGCCTGTCCTGGCGGAACGGTTCGCCATTCCGCTTCGCGCCGATGTTCATTCAGATGAGCGAGTCGGCGCCGGCCGGCTCTCGACGGCGCCGTCCGTCCGAGCACCTCATCGTCCAGCTCGGCCTCCAGCCGCGCCGTCGCGGCCAGGGCGCCCGGGCGTTGCGGCCCGGATGCGTGCGCGGAGTCCAGCCGGAGCGCGCGGGCGGTCTGCCGGGCAGCTGACTGGCTTCGTAACTGACGGGCGACACCGCTTATCACCGAGTTTGGACAGCACTTGGTGATCGCAGGGCGAGAAAATGTCGATGAGAACTGACACCGGTCGTGGGGGCACTGCGGCGTGACGCTGCGAGGATCTCCGAAACCTCCACCGCAGCTCGGTTGATCCACCAGAGTTGTCCCAACGGAGAAGGGACGGCAAGCATGGCGAACAGCGCACTTCTGGTGATGGACGTCCAACGGGACGTCGTGGCCATCGCCGATGACGGTTCCGGATATCTGCCACGCTTGCGCAGGGCGATCGACGGTGCCCGGGCTGCAGGTATCACCGTGATCTACGTGGTGCTCGGGTTACGGCCGGGCGATCCAGAAGTCAGCCCCCGCAACAGGGTGATGACAAACGCAGTGCGGGCCGGCCTGTTCACCGAGGGGGCCCCTGGCACCGAGATCCATGACGACGTCGCGCCCCAGCAGGGCGACGTCGTGGTCACCAAGAGGCGGGGGAGCGCGTTCTCGGGCAGCGACCTCGACTTGGTACTCAGGGCTCGCGATATCGACAGCCTTGTTCTCACCGGCATCGCCACCAGCGCTGTGGTGCTGTCCACCCTGTGGCACGCCATCGACCTGGACTTCGGCCTCACCGTGCTGGCGGATGCCTGCCTTGACACCGACCCCGAGGTGCACCGGATGCTCACCGAAAAGCTGTTCCCGCAGTGGGCAGATGTGGTCGCCGTCGAGGACTGGATCAAAGCCATCGCACCGCTATAGCGGGGAGGCCGTCTGGGTCCTCACCTGCGTGCGATCTCTCGGTTTGGGGACAGTGGGTCACGCTCCTCGTCGGTGAGGAGGTGCCAGACCTTCTTCTGACCGCCGCCCGCACCAGCCTGCGCCGAATGATCCGCACCGAGAACACGGCCCGGTGAAAACGAGATCACCAGCACAGGTCGGCCTCATGCCTCGGTCTGGCCTCCAAGCGGGTGAACCGCGACGGCATGGACCGGTGAGCGGCTGGAGTCGCATCATGTGTGTCCTGTGTCATCGAAGTTTGAGCGTGTGCCATCGAAGCTTGAATGGCGTGGATCACTAGGGATCAGACGCGTCGTGCGAGGAAGACGAACTCCGTGCCTGGCCGGTCGGGCGCATCACGAACGTCTTCCACCACGTAGCCGTGGGCGACCAAGTCCGTCTCGATCTCTTCGCGCTCTCGGAAGCGCAGGGTCGAGTCCGAGGTCAGCACATTTCCATCCGCTGCGAAGATATAGGTCCAGCGGAAGGTCACCAGGGGCCAGCTCATTTCGATCAGCTGGACCCAGCTCTCGACGGAGCCGACGCCCGGGATCTCCGTCACGCGGTAGGAGTTCTCGCGGGTCCACTCTTCCCAGGCGCGTCTGGCCGGATCGCGGGTCTCGAAGACCAGGTGCCCGCCGGGCCGTAGTGCCTCATAGGCTCCCCGCAGAGTCTTCTGCCAGGTGTCCGGATCAGCGATGGCCTGGGCGACATTCGCTGTCATCGTCGCGAGATCGACCTGCAGTGGCGGGAGGGCTGTGGCGTCACCACAGATCCAGCGCACTCGGTCACTGCCCGGTTTGGCCCGGGCGACGTCGATGGATGCAGGGGCGGGGTCGATGCCGACGACCTCGATCCCGCAGTCGGCCAGGAGCAGTGCGAACACCCCTGTGCCGCAGCCGATGTCGAGAACTTGGTGCGCCCCGAACCCTTCCGCCATCCGGAGGTAGGCGTCGAGATCGCTGCGGTCGGGGTCGAGCGGATCGTAGATCGCGGCGAGTCGTCGGTGCCCGAAGCAGTCATCAGCCATGCGGTCGAACGTATGCAGAGCCAGCCCCCAAGGGCGACTGACTTTCGCCTGCTCTGATGGCCAGCACCCCGTGCCCATCAAACTTCGGTGGCACGAACTTGCTGATGATCAACCTTCCCTACCTTGCTGACGGGGACAGGGCGAGCCCTTCGTATGGTTCTCCCACCCAGGGCGTCGGGTGTGGCTTTCAACCTTCTGCCGCTTGAGGCTTGCATTGATTGGCCGCCCGGCGCCCAACGACGACTCGGCTGCCAATTAGGAATTGCGAATGATCGCTCCGTAGGGAATCGACAGCGAGGTCGTCCGTCGGGAGGAACCGCAGCACACCGCACTGAGGCACAACTTGGCCGCGATCTGGGCCGGCATCGACGCAGGCAAGTCCCACCACCACTGCGTCGCGATCGACGAGAGCGGCCGCCGGCTGCTGTCGCGACGCGTCGCCAACGACGAGACGGAACTGCTTGACCTCCTGGCCGATGTCGTGGACTTGGGCGACAAGGTGACCTGGGGCATCGACCTGGCCGACGGCGGAGCCGCCCTGCCCATCGCGATCCTCCTCAACCACGACCAGCCCGTGCACTACATCTCCGGCCGGGCCATCCACCGTTACCGCGGTGAGGGCAAGACCGATGCCAGAGACGCTGCGGTCATCGCCGACCAGGTACGCGTCAGGCGGACCTGCAGCCCATACGCTCCGAGGACGAGACCGTCACCGACCTCAAGATCCTCACCGGCCGCCGCATGGACCTGGTCGCCGACCGCACCCGCACCGTCAACCGGCTCCGCGCCCAGCTCACCGGCATCTTTCCCGGTTTGGAACGCGTGCTGGACCTCACCAACACTGGCCCGCTCACCCTCCTGACGGGCTACCAGACTCCGGCCGCCATTCGCAGGCTCGGTGCCAAGCGACTGGAGACCTGGCTGCGCAACCGCAAGGTCCGAGGCGCCGACCAGCTCGCTGAGACGGCTATCCAGGCCGCCGACCGCCAGCACACCAGCCTGCCCGGAGAGAAGCTGACTGCCCAGCTGGTCCACACTCTGGCCAGGGAGGTGATGGCCCTCAACCAGCAGGTCGCCGAAGCCGGCGGTGCGCAGCATCGCCTGCGCAGGCAGGCCGCCTTGCTGCGAAAGGTGGCCGGTGTGCTGACCGCCCTTGCTCAGTGGTCGGCTGAGGACGGTCGGCGTTCTGCGGACAGTGGCTGCCCGAGCAGGACCCGTCTGCCTGCCGTCGGCGATGACGGTGCCCGCCCGGCCGCTGCGCAAGCCCTGCCAGGCGGTCCCGCCGGCCGGGGAGGCCGGCGGGACCGCCTGGCAGGGGCGAGGCGCTGTAGGTGGTGTTCTTGCAGCTGGGCTGTGCCGCCGTTCAGGAGTGCACGGAGGCGGCGAACACCTTCAGACGGCCGTCGGTGGGCAGGGTGATGGAGGTGATGGTCTTGCTGTTCGATGCTCCGGTGTCGATGGTCAGGCCGTAGAGGCTGACGCTGTGGGGTGTGTTGTTGCCGGGCTTCTGGTTCCACACGGTGGTGGCCACCAGGCTGCCCCCAGCCGCCGGCATGTTGCTGTACCAGTCGGCCACGTCGATCGGGAACAGGTCGCTGGTGCCGTCGGTGTAGTTGACCTGGAGGAAGGCCGGGACGTCTCCGTTGTCGGCGGCAGTGATCAGAGTGATCTTGTGTCCGGTGCCGCCCACGGTGAGCGTCTGGCCTCCTGCCGCGACCGCGTCGGGCTGGCCCGGCGCCTGGGGCGGGAAGGTGAGTTGCGTGCCGTCGACGGTGACCGGGCCGCCGGGGGTGATGCCGGTGGCGGCGAGGGCCTGGGCGGAGAAGCTGTTGCCGGAGCCGTCGAAGTCGCCTGCCGCCGGGTCGGAGTCGTCGGAGACCGCGACGTTGTTCGCCGCCGAGGCGAAGGACTGGCCGGCAGGAGCGGTCGGCAGCGGGCCGGGGTTGTCGGTACTGACGGAGAACAGGTTCATGTTCCCGACGGTCGGCATGGTGATGTAGGCGAGCGTCTTGCCGGCGGGCAGGGGGTAGACCTCGCCGTAGAGGCTGACGTCGTGCTGCCAGGTGCCGCCGTTGGGCTGGTTCCACTGGCCGGTCGCCACGATGGAACTGAGGCCGGTGGGTGTGTTGTTGAACCAGTCGGAGAAGTCGATCGGTACGTCGGCCGACGTGCCGTCGGTGAAGGTGGCCTTGAGGGTGCCGCGTGCTGATCCGTTGTGGGCCGAGCCGAGGACGACCAGGGCTTTGCCGGTGCCGCTGACCTTGATGACCTGTCCGGACGCGCTGACCGCGTCCGCGGTGCCGGGGGCCTGTGAGGGGAAGACGGTCTGCGCGGTGCCCACCTTCACGGTGCCGCCGGGGAGCACGCCGTCGGCCGCGAGGCTCTGTGCGGAGTAGCTGTAGCCGCCGCCGTCGAAGTTGCCCGCCCCCGGGTTGGTGTCGTCGCTGACGCCGACCGTGTCGGCGGCGGCCGCCATCGAGGCGAATGGCACGTTCGGACGCTGGGTCTGCGTGACCGACCTGCTCTTGCCGTTCATCATCCCGCTGAGGGTGACGGAGAAGGTCGCCTGTCCGGGCTTGGCGTCAGCCGGCACGGTGACCTTGAAGGTCTGGCTGGCCGCCTGCTGCCCGGCCCGGACGGTCCCGATGCTGCGCGTCTGCGGGGTGACCGACCAGCCGGCCGGGGCGGAGACCTTGAGCGCGGCCGTGGTGAAGGTGTAGTCGGACAGGTTGCTGACCTTGGTCGTCACCGTGTAGGTGGTCCCGGGGCTGACGATGCCCGGCAGCGCCGAGACATCGGCACGGACCGGCCCGTCGGTCTTGCCGACCCGGTAGGTGGCGTGCAGCGGCAGCGACGCGGAGGAGCCGCCGACCGCGATCGTGTAGGAACCGTCCTGGACGGTGAAGGCCTGCGCGCCGCTGTCCCAGTAGGACAGCTCCCGCGGGTTCACGGTGAGCGTGACCGTCTTGGTCTGGTGCGGGGCGAGCTGCACCTTGGTGAAGGCGCCCAGTTCCCTCGGCGGCGTCGGCGCCAGGGTGTCCGGCTTGCTGACGTACAGCTGAGGCGCCTCGGCGCCCGCCCGGTCGCCGGTGTTGGTGACCTTGAACGACACGGTCACCGGGTCACCGGAGGTGCCCGAGGAGTGCTGCAGCGTCAGGTCGCTGTAGCGGAAGCCGGTGTAGGACAGGCCGTAGCCGAACGGGAACAGCGGGGTCTGGTTGTTCTTGTCGTACCACCGGTACCCGACGTAGATGCCTTCGGAGTAGTCGCCCTCGTCGTTGATGCCGGGGTACTGCGCCTGGGTGCCGGCCGGGGTCTGCTTGTTGCTCGCGGGCCAGGTCTGCGGCAGCTTGCCGGACGGGTTGGCATCACCCCACAGCAGCTGCGCGGTGGCCGCACCGCCCCGGGCGCCCGGGTACCAGGTCTGCAGCACACCGCTGACCTTGTCCAGCCAGGGCATCAGCACCGCCGAGCCAGTCTGGAGCACGACCACGGTGTGCGGGTTGGCCGCTGCCACCGCGCTGATCAGGGCGTCCTGCTTGCCCGGCAGGCGCAGGTCGGGGCGGTCGCCGCCCTCGGACTCGTCGTCCTTGACGAACACCAGGGCGACGTCGGCCGACTTCGCGGCCGCCGCGGCCTGGTCCGTGTCGGACCCGTCGGCGTAGGAGACGGTGGCCGACGAACCGGCGCGGGAGACGATGGCGTCGTAGGCGTTGTCCGTCGACAGCGGGTCGACCTGGCTGCTGCCGCCGCCTTGCGCCGAGGTCTTCGCCGGGGCTCCGATGACCGCGATCTTCTGTGTCGAGGAGCCCAGGGGCAGGACGTTGCCCTGGTTCTTCAGCAGCACCGCGCTCTGGGTCTCGATCCGCTGGGCGGCCGCGTTGTCGGCGCTCTGGTCGATGGTGCCGCGGGCGGTGCTGTCGCGGTCGAACAGCCCGAACTTGAAGAGCACGGTGAGGGTCTCGCGCACCCGGTCATCGATGTCGGCGACCGTGATCGAGCCCCTGTCCAGCGCGGCCTGCACGTTGGCCTGGGTGTTGAACACCCCGGTCGGCAGCTCGACGTTCAGTCCGTCCTTGATCGAGCTGGTGGCGTGAGTGGCGGGGTAGTCGGAGACCACGAAGCCGGTGAAGCCAAGCTGCGAGCGCAGCGACCCGAGGGTCTCGCTGTTGTCGCAGGCGTAGACGTCGTTGATCTTGTTGTACGAGCACATGACCGAGCCGGGGTTGCCGTCGGCTATGGCCACGTCGAAGTTCTTCTCGTAGATCTCGTGGAGCGTGCGGTCGTCCATGTTGGCCGACACGGTGGTGCGGTCGGTCTCCTGGTTGTTGGCCACGTAGTGCTTCACGGTGGCGATGACGCCATGGCTCTGGATTCCGCGGACGTCCGCGCCTGCCATCGTGCCGGACAGGTAGGGGTCCTCGCTGTAGTACTCGAAGTTGCGGCCGTTGGTGGGCACCCGCTGGATGTTCATTCCGGGGCCGAACACCTGGTCCTGGCCAAGCGCTCGGGCGTCACCGCCGAGCGCCGAGCCGTACGCCTGGGCCACCTTCGGGTCGAAGCTGGCCGCCTCAGCAGAGGGGGACGGCAGCGCGGTGCTCTTGTCGGAGCCGTCACGCACACCGGCCGGGCCGTCGGTCATGGTGATGCCGGGCACGTTCAGCCGCGGGATCGGCGCGATGTACCCGACGGTCGGGACCGGCGACTGCGAGGTGTCGACGCCGTGCAGCATGTTCACCTTGTCGGAGAGCGTCATCGCCGCGAGCAGTTCGTCCGCCCGCGCCGACGGGCTCTGGTCCTTGTCCATCCACGGCTGCCCGTTGGCCGAGGCCTGCACGGGAACGAGGAAGCCTCCGGTGGCGATCGCCACGCTGACCGCCGCCATCAGCAAACGGCGGGACGGGACGCGCACGTGGGTGCCAGGTGGGTGGGGATGTGATCTGAGCATGATTCGACGTACCGCCTTGCCGTTGAAATGAGGGTGGTGAGGCAGTGGGGGGCTGTCACGCAGTCGCCAGGAGTACTGGTTCTCCGATCGGGGCCAACCTCTGCCAACCGTGCGGAGCGCAAGCATGAAAGCACACTTACCGATCACTTAGTAAGTGCGTGGGTGGACATTCCTTCAGGAGTTGATCGGACAGCCATCGAGCCTGAGGCCTCGTTGCAACTGCTCCCGCCGAGCGCACGAAAGAGGTCACGGGCCGCAGGTCCGCGCCGCGACGAGTGCCAAGGGTGCAGAGGCGACGGCTTCAGATCGAGAGGTGCGGGACCGACGATTTGCCGTCGGTTCCGGTCGCGCCGCTGCGGCGCAGTGCCGGGCGGCTCACACAGCGTTCCACGCGGAAGACGGCGGGCACTTCCGCACCGCTCTCCGCGAAGACCATCGAGAGCAGATAGCTGTGGCTCAGTTCCCGGGGGGAGCGGGTCCGGAACTTCTATGTGCAGGCGGTGCGTCAGGTGGGTTTGCCGGTGAGGTCTGCCAGGAGTGCGGTGATGACGCGGTCCGTGGCAGCGGTCATGTCGACGGAGTCGGGGGCAAGCAGCCACTGGACCTGGAGGCCGTCCATGACGGCGATGATCGCGTTGGCTGCGTCCTTGAGGTTGAGGTCGGGCCGTGTCTCGCCGAGTTCGCATGCCTCGGCGAGGGCTTCGGTCACCATGGCGCGCAGGCCTTCGTAGCGTTCCCGGAAGTAGTCCTGGGCGGGGTGACCGTCGATGACGCTTTCGGCTGCGAGCACCGCGTAGAGGCGGACGATGCCTTGACGTTCGGTGTTGTGCCGGACGGTGTCCACGAGATGGCGCAGGAAGGCCAGGCCGCGGGGGCGTTCGGTGCCGAGCTGCTCGATGTCGGTCTCGTCGCGCAGGGCGAGGACGGACGTGAGCAGGTGTGCCTTGGTGCGGAAGTAGTGCAGGACGCCGGCCTGGGTGACTCCGGCGCGGTCGGCGATCTCCTGGAGTGAGGCGCCTGTGTAGCCGCGGGCCGCGAAGGTGTCCATGGCGATCTGCAGGATCTCCTGCCGTCGCTGCTGGGCCTTGAGGCTCTTCCCGGTGCGGGGCTGCCGCTCCCCGTTCGGCGTGCTCTCGCTCATCGTGCGGAGTCTACGGGGCTGTCGATCAGTGGTCACCCTCCAATCAAACATGAGAAAGAACTTACGCACAATGACTTACTAAGTACTTAGTGAGTGTGCTTTTCTGCTCTCCGTTCCGCCCGCTTCGTGCCGCACCGCGGCCTGGAAGGACGAGCATGAGCCGCCCTGCCCTCCCTGATGACACCGAGCTCCGCGACCGCATCCGCGGCCTGGACCTGGACCTGGACTCCAAGATCCGCCTGCTGACCGGCGCGGACCTGTGGAGACTCCCGGCCGAGCCCCGGCTCGGACTGTCGGCGGTGACGATGTCCGACGGCCCTCAAGGGGTGCGGGGAACCGGTGACGACCCTGCCGAGACCGGGCTGCTGGCCCCCGCGCCGAGCGCGCTGGCGGCGGCCTGGGACACCGAACTCGCCGAGCGGCTGGGGGAACTGTTCGCCACGGAGGCCCGTCGCAAGGGCGTCGACGTGGTGCTGGCGCCGGTGGTCAACCTGCAGCGCACCCCCGTCGCCGGGCGGCACTTCGAGTACTTCTCCGAGGACCCGCTGCTCACCGGCACCCTGGCCGCCGCCGTCGTACGCGGCCTGCAGAGCCGGGGCGTGGGTGCGTGCCTGAAGCACTTCGTGGCCAACGACTCGGAAACCGACCGCACCGAGTACCGGGCCCGGCTGGATGAGCGGACCCTGCGGGAGGTCTACCTGGCCCCGTTCGAGCAGGTCCTCGCCGAAGCCGAGCCGTGGAGCGTGATGGCCGCCTACTCGGGCGTCGACGACGGGACCGAGTCGGCGCGGATGACCGAGAACGCGCGGCTGCTGCGCGAGGTCCTGAAGGGGGAGTGGGGCTATGCCGGGCCCGTGGTCAGCGACTGGGCCGCCACCCGCTCCACCGTGGCCTCGGCGGTCGGTGGCCTGGATCTGGTGATGCCCGGACCGGACGGCCCGTGGGGTGACGCCCTGGCGGCGGCCGTGCGCGCGGGCGAGGTGGATGAGGAAGTCGTCGACGACAAGGTGCTGCGGCTGCTCCGTCTGGCCCGGCATGTCGGCCGGCTCGACGAGCCGGGGCCGGCCGCTGTCCCGGCGGAACCTGCCCCGCAGGAGTTCCGGTTGCTGCGTGAGGTCGCCGCGCGGGGCACGGTGCTTCTGCGCAACCAGGAAAACCTGCTGCCGCTGCCGTCGGACGGCATCCACTCCGTCGCGCTGATCGGCCCCAACGCCGTCGCGCCGTACCTCCAGGGCGGCGGCAGCGCCTACGTCCGCGCGGTACGCACGGTGTCGTACGAGGAGGGGCTGCGTGCCGCGCTCCCTGAGAACGTCCGGCTGACCGTGCACCGGGGCGGTGACGCACGCCTGCGCCTGCCGTACGCCTCCGCTGACCTGCTCACCGACCCCGACACCGGCCAGAGGGGCGTGCGTGTCGACCACCTGGACGCCGACGGCAACCGCATTGGCGGCGAGGCCCGTGCCACCGGCGACTGGACCATGTACGACGGCTTCGCACCGGCGACCCACCGGGTGCGGCTGCGCACCGCCGTGACCCTCACCGAACCGGGGACGCACCGCCTGGAGTTCGGCTGCTCAGGACGCTTCAGCGTGAATGTGGACGGCGAGGAGGTCCTTTCCGGGGCCGACGACCGGGGTGTGGAGCTGGTGCTGGAGTCCAGCCACAGCCACCCGCCCCGGCGGGGGATCGACATCGAGGTGGGAGCGGAAGGCCGCAGGCTCGAGCTCGCCTTGGAACTGACCGTCGTGGACGCCGGTGGCTACGGCCGCTTCGTCACCGCCCAGGTCCGGCACGCACCGCCCGGACCCACCCCATACGAAGAGATCGCCGAAGCCGTTGCCGCAGCACAGGTAGCGGATGTGGCGGTCGTCGTGGTGGGCACCAACGAGGAGGTCGAGTCCGAGGGCTGGGACCGCACCGGCCTCGACCTGCCCGGCCACCAGAACGACCTGGTGCGCAAGGTGATCGCGGCCAACCCGCGCACGATCGTGGTCGTCAACGCCGGCGCACCGGTGCTGCTGCCCTGGGCCGACGAGGCCCCCGCCCTGCTGTGGGCGTGGCTGCCGGGCCAGGAGGCCGGGCATGCGCTGGCCGATGTGCTGCTGGGCCGCAGGGAGCCGTCGGGTCGGCTGCCGTGGACGCTGCCCGCCCGTGCGGAGGACGTCCCCGTCCCCGATGCCCGCCCCCGCGACGGCATCGTGGACTACGCCGAGGGCGTCCACGTCGGCCACCGGGCCTGGGACCGGGCGGGGCTCGTGCCGGCGTTCCCGTTCGGCCACGGTCTGGGCTGGACCAGATGGTCGTACGAGTCCGTGTCCCTCTCCCCGACTCCCGTCTCCGCCACTGCGCCCTGCCCCGCGGGCGGAGACGGGCTCAACCTGACCGTGGCGCTGACCAACACCGGCCCGCGGGCCGGCTGTGAGGTCGTCCAGGTCTACCTGGAGCCGCCGCAGGACGCCGCCGATCGGCCGGTGCGCCTGCTCGCCGGCTTCGCCACCGTCCAGGCGGCACCCGGCGCCCGCATCACCGCTGAGGTGCACGTGCCCGCCCGCGCCTTCCAGATCTGGGACGGCGAGGCGGGCGCGTGGCGTACTCCGCCCGGCCGCTACCGCCTGCACGTCGGCCGCTCCAGCCGTGATCCGCATCTCACCGCCGAGGTGACCGTCGGCGACGGCCGCGTGCACCCCGCAGTCTGAGCCGTCCCGGCCTGCTCGTCCCTTTTGTCCCACCCCCCCGCCGCCCAGTTCAGCACGACCGCAAGGAGCCGCACCCATGAGCACCCTCCGTCCCACCACCAGAACCCTCCAGATCGCCTGCGCCACCGTCGCGGCGGCGCTGCTGGCCACCGGCTGCGGCCGCAGCGCCGACTCCGCGGCCGACAAGGCCCCGGCCAAGATCAGCAGCGGCAAGGCCAAGGGCAAGCTGGTCATGTGGTCCATGGGCGACAAGGCCGACAAGGACCTGCAGAGCCTGGCGAAGAAGTTCGAGCAGCAAAACCCGGGCGTGACGGTGCAGATCACCGCGGTGCCGTGGGACGCCGCACACGACAAGCTCACCACCGCGATCGCCGCCGGTAACACCCCGGACCTGTCACTGATCGGCTCCACCTGGATGGCTGAGATGGCCGCCATGAACGGCTTCCAGGCCACTCCGGCCTCGTTCAAGTCGTCCGACTTCTTCCCGGGCCAGTGGGACACCACCAAGTACAAGGACACCTCCTTCGGCGTCCCGTTCATTGCCGACACCTCGGTGATCTACTACCGGAGCGACATCACCGCGAGGGCCGGCATCAAGGGGGCCCCGGCCGACGACTGGGTCGGATACCTGAGGGACCTGAAGGCCATCCAGGCCACCGCGGGCAAGCAGAACCCCAAGCTGCGCCACGCCACCCAGCTGCAGACCGGCTTCAACTCCTGGCTGTTCTGGCTGCCGATGGTGTGGCAGCAGGGCGGTGACATCTACGAAGCCAAGACCAAGAAGTTCACCTTCGACTCACCCGCGGTCACCAAGGCCCTGGAGTACTACAGCGACATCTTCAAGGACGGCCTGTCGCCGAACGACAAGACCGACTCCGGGCAGAACTTCCAGAACGGGCTGATCGGCACCGTGCAGCAGGGCGCCAGCACCGGAGGCAACCTCCACCTCAACGCCCCCGCGCTGGACAGCAAGTGGCAGACCATGCCCCTGCCGCACGCCCAGCAGTCCGCCGGCCTGGCCGGCGGCAGCGACCTGGCCGTCTTCAAGAGCGCCAAGAACCCCGACGCGGCATGGAAGTTCGTCCAGTTCCTCACCGCCCCAAAGAACCTCGCCGCGTACGCTGACGCCACCGGCAACCTGCCCGCCGTCCCCCAGTCCTGGTCGGAGGGGAAGCTGGGCGCGAACCCCAAGATGGCCGCCTTCGAAACCCAGCTGAAGGTCACCAAGGCCCCGCCGGCCATCACCACCTGGCAGCAGATCGCCGACACCATCGACAGCGAGCTGGAGCAGCTCGCCTACGACAAGGCCACCCTCGCCCAGGTGCAGCAGGCGCTGCAGTCCAAGGCCACCAGCATCGGCACCGGCCGCTGAACCGCCGCTGCACCCCTCGTATGGACGGATGACAACCATGCCCACGAGCACCATCGCCGGGCAGGGCACCCAGGAACGCGACGCCGCCGGCCCGCAGCCGGCGGCCCGCAGCCGCAACCCCGTGCTGCGGCGTACCGCCCGAGGCCGCCAGACCCGCGCCGCATGGGCCCTGGCCGCCCCATTCCTCGCCCTGTTCCTCGCCTTCATGCTGCTGCCGGTCCTCTGGTCGATGCTGATGAGCCTGACCGACACCCAGAGCGCCGACCTGCGCACACCGCTGAACGTTTCGTTCATCGGCTTGGACAACTACGTCCGCCTCTTCGAGGACCCCGAGTTCTTCACCGCCCTGCGCAACACCGCCGTGTTCGTCCTGGTGGCCCTGCCCCTCACACTGGCCGCAGGGCTCGCCGCGGCGGTCGCCCTCAACAGCGGCATCCGCCGCTTCCGCGCCCTCTTCCGAGTCGGCTTCTACCTGCCGGTGATCACCAGCATCGTGGCCGTCGCCGTGGTGTGGAAAACCCTCCTCGAACCACGGGCGGGCCTGGTGAACACGGTCCTCGCCTGGTTCGGCATCGACGGCCCGGCCTGGCTCGCCGACACCCGATTCGCCCTCCCCGTCATGATCGTGATGGCCGTGTGGCGCAACCTCGGCACCGTCATGATCATCATGCTGGCCGGACTCCAGTCCGTACCCCAGTCCCTGATGGAAGCGGCCGAACTCGACGGCGCCGGGGCCTGGCAGCGATTCTGGCGGGTCACCTTCCCACTCCTGCGCCCCGCCCTGCTACTGACCGCCGTCACCACCGGCATCGGCTACCTGCAGTTCTTCGACGAACCCTTCGTCATGACCGGCGGCGGGCCACTGGACTCCACCCTGTCGGCCACGCTGTACGCCTACAAGCAGTTCGGCAACGGCAATTACGACCTCGCCTCCGCGGCCGGCTACGTCGTCTTCGTCCTGATCATCGCCCTGACCGTGCTGCAGTTCCGCATGCTGCGGGACAAGGACTGATGCCCCATGACCACGACCACCCTCGATACCACCCCCACACCAGCGGCCACGGACAAGATCCTTCGACGCCGCCGCATCCGGCAGGAGTGGGGCCAGCCGTGGCTCTACCTGCCGCTCACCGGTCTGCTCCTGCTCATGGTCACGCCGTTTTTGTGGATGCTGTCCGGGGCGTTCAAGTCCGAAGGCGACATCCGCAAGATCCCGCCCGACCTGATCCCCGTCAGGCCCACACTCGCCAACTACCGCGAGCTGTTCAGCAGCCTTGACTTCGCGAGCATGTTCGCCAACTCCGTGATCGTGGCCCTGGCCGTCACCGCCGGGAACCTGATCTTCTGCTCCATGCTGGGCTACGCCCTGGCCAAGCTGGAGTTCCGCGGACAGCGCGCGGTGTTCGCTCTGGTCATGGGCACCCTGATGGTGCCGGGCCTGGTCACCTTCGTCCCGCTGTACATCCTGGTGGCCAACATGAAGCTGACCGGCTCCCTGCTCGGGCTGGTCCTTCCGTTCCTGGCCACCCCGTTCGGGGTGTTCCTGATGCGGCAGTTCATCTCCACCCTGCCCGACGAGCTCATCGACGCAGCCCGCGTCGACGGCTGCCGGGAGCTGGCCATCTTCTGGAAGATCATCCTGCCGCTGACCAAGCCGGCCCTCGCCACCCTCGGGATCATCACCTTCCTCGGCTCCTGGAACAACTTCCTGTGGCCACTCGTCGTGGCGCAGAACGAGAGCCAGTACACCCTCCCCGTCGGCCTCGCCCTGGCCAGCAGCGGACAGGACTTCACCCGCTTCGGCGTCCTGCTCGCCGGCGCCGTCGTGGTCCTGCTCCCGGTGACGATCGTCTTCCTTCTCTTCCAGCGCCACTTCGTCGCCGGCATCGCCACCACCGGCCTGAAGTGACCCCACCCCCGGCGCCCTTACTGGGCCCCCACGCGCCGGTTCCGCACACCCTCGTCATGCACGCGCGCCGCCGTGCACGGCCGTCATGCCCGCAAGGAGCCGCACCCGTGAAAACCACCACCCGGCCATGGCGCCGGACCGCCCTGACAGCCGCCGTGACCCTGCTCGCCACGCTCCCCGTCCTTCCGGCAGCCACACCGGCTTCGGCCGACACCGCACCTGGTCAGGCGTCGGTCTGGCTCACCGATCTGTCCACCAACACCCACCTGGCCAAGCAGCCGTCGGTGACCTGGAAAGCCGGACCCGTACCGGCCGGTTCGACGATCACCGTCGACACGACCCGTAAGTACCAGCCGATGTCCGGCTTCGGAGCCTCTTTCACCGACTCCTCCGCCTGGCTGGTCGGCACCAAGCTCGACTCCAAACAGCGGAACGCGCTCATGCGCGACCTGTTCAGCCGCCGCGACGGCATCGGCCTGAGCTTCCTGCGCCAGCCGATGGCCGCCACCGACTTCACCGCGAGCGGCACCTACTCCTACGACGACATGCCCGCCGGCCAGAGCGATCCCGCGCTGGCCGACTTCACGATCGACCACGACCGGTCGTACACCATCCCCCTGCTGAAGCAGGCCCGCTCGATCAACCCGCAGCTGACCGTCATGGCCACCCCGTGGAGCCCGCCCGGATGGATGAAGACCAGTGACACGATGAACGGCGGCCGGCTCAAGCCTGACGCCTACCAGCAGCTCGCCGACTACTTCGCGAAGTTCCTCAAGGCGTACGCGGCGGCCGGCGTCCCGGTGCGCTACGTCACCCCGCAGAACGAGCCGCTGAACAACACCTCCGCCTACCCCAGCATGGGCCTGACGGCGGACGAGGCCAAGACCCTCATCAACGACTACCTCGCCCCCACGCTGCGCAAGCAGCACCTGTCCACCGGCATCCTGGGCTACGACCACAACTGGGACGTCACCAGCTACCCCGAGTCCCTGTACACCGAGGCGGCGAGCGCCAAGAACGTCACCGGCACGGCCTGGCACTGCTACGCCGGCGACGTCTCCGCCCAGAGCGTCGTCCACAACGACTACCCGGGCAAACCCGCCTTCCAGAGCGAGTGCTCCGGCGGCAGCTGGGAGGGCGACGAGCAGGGCGGCTTCGCCGGCGCGATGGACAACGTCATCAACGGCCCGCGGAACTGGGCCCAGAGCATCATCCGCTGGAACATCGCCCTGGACAGCTCAAGCGGCCCCACCAACAACGGCTGCCAGGGCTGCCGGCCCGTGGTGACCGTCTCCCCGAAGACCGACGGCACCTGGGGCTACACGCCGACGGCCGACTACTGGGGCCTCGCGCAGGCCAGCAAGTTCGTCCAGCCAGGAGCGCGCCGAGTCGCCTCCAACACCCTGGGCAAGGGCAACGTCGAGGACGTCGCCTTCACCAACCCCGACGGCTCCACCGCCCTGGTCACCTACAACTCCGGCAGCACGGCACGCACCTTCACTGTGGGCTGGGGAGGCCGCCACTTCACCTACACGCTCACCGCGGGAGCAGCCGCCACCTTCACCTGGACCGGCGCCCAGCACGGCAGCACCGACCCGGCCGCCATCGGCTCCGTCGACATCCCCTTTCGTAACACCGACGGCAGCCAGGCCCTGATCACCTACGACAGCAGCCTGCTCGCCCAGCAGCCCCAGGTACGCATCGGCGACCAGTGGCTCGGCTACACCCTGCCCACCGGCGCATCCCTCACCCCGCCCACGGGCGAGACGGCCCTGCCTCGCGACGGCTGGCAGGCCACGGCCTCTGCGAGCAGTTCGGACGACCTGCCGTCCAAGGCCATCGACGGTGACCCGGCCACCCGCTGGAGTCTGGGACACGGCATGCAACCAGGCGACTGGTTCCAGCTCGACCTCGGCTCTACGCAGACATTCGACCAGATCGTCCTGGACACCACCGCCTCTTCCGGCGACTTCGTCCGCCAGTACGAGGTGTACACCTCCGACGACGGCACCACCTGGGGCAAGCCCATCGCCACCGGCCCCGGCAGCACCGTGACCCGGATCCTGCTGCCCAGCACCACCGCCCGCTACATCCGGGTGGTCAACGAGGCCAGCTCTGGCAGCTGGTGGTCCATCCACGACCTCGCCGTCCTCGCCCCCGATGGCAAGACCACGCCGGCCACGGGTGCGAGCACCGGCCTTCAGCGCAAGAGCGCGACACTGCCCGACGGCACTCAGCTGCAGGTGACGTACAACTCCGGGACCGGCATCGCCAGGTTCGACGTGCCGTGGGGCAGCGCCACATACAGCTATCGACTGCCCGCCAGGGCAACCGCGATCTTCACGACACGGCAATCCTGAACCCGCACCTGCCCGTCGACCGAAACTGCGCCTTCTCAGAGCCCCGCGTGGCAACAAGCCACGTGGGGCTCTCCCCGCCAGGGCGTGGCACAGGCGCCGACCCAAATGCAGGCCGAGCTCGTGGACTCGGAGACCAGCGAACTATGTCGAACTTGGGCTCGCTGGCCCACCCCGGCAGCGGCACAGGATCAGGCACACGGTGGCCAGCATCGGCTCCGGCAGCGTCCACATCACGCACGATGCCTTCCACCCGGGCCATCGGCTGCCCGGGTGACCGCCATGGCCGGACCGGTCTTCGTCGGGCCCGTGGTCGGGGCGAGGGTGCCCCGACCATGCTGCCGCTGACGGCGCCCATGGGAGTGAAGGAAAAGGCACGGGCGGGATAGGCGGCGCAGCCGCGGCCGGGGAACAGGGCGCGCGCTCAGCCGGTTGCGCGTCGGGACGGCCGCCGCGCCCATGCCGCCGTCAGCGCGGCGGCGACGCCAGGCGGGGGAGGTCGGCGGGGAGAGGTCGGGGCGGGCACGGTGCAGGCGTGCGGGGTGGCGCCACCGGCCGGAGGCATCGCGGGCGACGTCGACGCCGACTTCCACCACCAGCTCCGGTTCCACCAGCGTGACGTCCAGCGTCTCCCGACTGCCCCACCCGGCGGAGAACGACCAGCCCGTCCATGGATGACCGCGCCGCGCCGGGGCGAGTAGCCCGGCGACCGTGCTGATCGCTGTCCGCCCTGGCGGGGCTCCGCACCCGGATCGCCGCCCTCGCGGACGACCTCGTCTACCTGCTCGGCGCGCTTGCGTATCTGGCGCGCCCCGACTTCGTGCTGTTCGGTACGGCGGTCCTCTGGCGACCTGTCACTGCGGGCCTACTTCCGCTGCCTCGACCGCTCGGCCCGCCCAAGGCCGGTGCGGCAGGTGGGTGGAGGCCATCGGCTCCTGCGGGGTAGTGGGCGGCTGAGACCGCCGCTGGTCACCGCCTGGCCGTGTCGTCGCCCTCTCCGCGGCCCGCGGCGGTGAGGTCGTGGTGAGGGACCACCACCGCCGCCCGTTTCGGGATGGCCTGCTACTTGATGCGGATCTCGGCGAGCTGGAGGCGGTACTTGGCGGTCTCGTCCGAGGCGGGCTTGCCGAGCTTCGAGACCTTCAGGCGTACGTAGCGGCCGGTGGCGGACGTGAGGGTGTACGTCTGAGCGGCTCCGTTGGGGTTGGGTTCGGCGGTGATGGTGCGGGCGGTGGTGTAGGTGCTCGACCCGTCGGGGCGGGTCTGGATGGTGAAGTCGACAGGGAAGCCCGGCGAGCCTCCGCCGGCTGCGCCGGTGTCGGTCCGGGGGTGGAGGGCAACGGAGCCGATGGCCCGGTTGGCGCCGAGGTCGATCTCGATCCACACGGGTGTGGCGCTGACGTCGGCGGAGGGGAAGTCGATGCTGGTGTAGCCCTTGGCGCCGGTCACGCTGGTGAGGGTGCCGTCGAGGAGCCGGGTCTTGCCCCAGTCGCCGTTCTCCAGGGTGTAGTTGGCGGTGACGGTGGTCGCGGCGGTGGGGACGGTGAGTTCGGCGAGCTGGAGGCGGTACTTGGTGGTCTCGTCGACGGGAGGGGTACCGAGCTTGGTGGCCTGCAGGCGTACGTAGCGGGCGGTCGTGGTCTTGAAGCCGTAGGTCTGCACCAGCCCGCCCGGGTTGGGCTCGGCGGTGATCGTGCGGACGGTGGTGTAGGTGCTCGATCCGTCGGGACGGGTCTGGATCGTGAAGTCGACGGGGAAGCCCGCTGTGCCGCCGCCGACCGCCGGGGTATCGGTGCGGGGGAAGAGCCGTACGGCGTCGAGGTCGGTGTCGGCGCCGAGATCGATCTCTACCCAGACGGGGTTGGCGCTGACGTCGGCGGAGGGGAAGTCGATGCTGGTGTAGCCCTTGGCGCCGGTCACGCTGGTGAGCTTGCCGTCGGTGAGCCTGGTCTTGCCCCAGTCGCTGTTCTCCAGGCTGCTGTTGCTGGTGACGGGCCGGCCGAGGGCGAGGTTGTCGAGGCGGCCGGCGCCGGTGACCGTGAACGTCCAGCTGCCCGGCTGGAGGGTGAAGTAGACGTACGAGGAGTCCTTGCTGGCGTAGCTGAGGCCCGGGACGCTGCCGGTGGAGGCGCCGCCCGTGAAGACGGTGGTTCCGTTGGCCTTGATGACCGGTGAGGAGCCGCGGTACGTCGGAACACCCACCCGCGCGGTCGTCGCGCTCGGGGAGGTGAGGGTCAGGGTGACCTGGTCGCCGTCGCGCGTGATGCCGAAGCGGATGTCGCCCTTGACGGTCGGCGTGACCGTGTTGATCTTCGTGAGGGTGCCGGTCTGCGGGATGACGTCGTACGTCTCCCAGCCGGGCTTGGTGGGGCGGAGGCCCGCGGCGTAGGCGGACAGGGTGTACAGGGGGCCGCCGTTCCAGGCGTGGTTGTCGGTTCCGCCTGACTTATCCCAGATCTCCCACAGGGTGTAGCAGGCGGGGTCGGCGACCTGGGCGGCGTAGCGGTTGCGCATCCGCTCCTCGGCGACGGCGGCCGCTCCCATGAGGTACAGCGCTTCCAGGACGTAGAACTCCATGTAGGGGCTGGCGTTGAGGTGGGTGCGCAGCACCTCGGTGATCGCCCGGTAGCGGGAGGCGGGCGCGAGGCCGGCGACGACGGCGAGGCCGTTGGCGCGGTCATCGGTGTCGCCGGTGTAGCCGGGTGAGCGGTACTCGTTCCTGGAGGTGTCCCACAGAACGCTGTCGAAGTTGGCCTTGATGCTGTCGCGCTTGGCCTGCCAGGCGGCGACGTCACCGCTGTTGCCGCTGAGACCGGCGAGGGTGATGGCCGTGCCGAGGGCCAGGTAGTACCAGCAGTTGTCCAGGACGCGGGCGTCGATGTTGCTGCCCCAGTCCTCCCAGTCCCAGTCCCCGGCGCGGTGGCTGACCAGCCCGGCCGAGTCCAGGCTCCACAGGTTCAGGTACGCCTTCACCGCCGGGTAGGTGCCGGAGACCGCGTCGGGGTTGCCGGTGTAGAGGTGGTACGTGCCGAAGGCCCACACCGAGGCGAGCATCTGGACGGGCAGTTCAGCGGTCCAGATGGTGGACGGGATCGGCGCGTACAGCACGCCGCCGGGCTTCTGCCAGGCGGTCAGCTGGGCGATGGCCTTGGCACCGAGGGCGTGGGAGCGGGTGTCGAAGGTGTAGAAGCCTTCCTTGAGCTGGTTGACCACGTCGCCCCACCACTGGGCGCGCTCGCGGGTGGGGCAGTCCATGTAGTTGTCGCGCATGTTGACGTACATCGTGCGCGCCGCTTTGCCCCACAGGGTGTCGAAGAAGGCCTCGCTGCTGCTGAACGATCCGGCGAAGTCGGTGTCGTAGCCGGACTCCCGGTACCTCAGGTCCAGGATGGTGACGCCCGCGGGGATCGTGTACCTCACCGCCGTGCCGCTCATCCAGGCCAGCGCCTCGAACTCCTGGACGCCGCCCGTGCAGACGTAGGTGGCGCGGACGTTGTTCTCCGCTCCGGGTGTGAGGCCGGTCAGGCCGTCGCCGTCGGCGTAGTGGTCGGTCTGAATGCCGATCACCGCTCCGGCCGGAGCGTCCACCTTCAGATACGGCGTGACCTGGAGGTTGGACGGCAGCGTGGCCCAGATCGCGGTGGCACCCTGTCCCGTGGACGGCAGCGACGACGCGTTGCCGTAGGACTTCAGGCCCGAGTACCGGAACTGCGGGACCGGCCGCCGGACGAGATCGTTCCAGGGCGCGGCACCGGCGGCCCCGAAGTCGGTGGGCGCACTCCACGCGCTGTCGTCGAAGCCGGCCGACTCCCAGGCGGTCATGGCGGTGGCGTTGCGGGCGTCGTAGTAGACGTTGGACTCGGGCAGGCGGAAGTTGACCTGGGTGCCGCTGGTGTTGTTGGAGTAGCCCGGGTGGACGGTGTGCTTCCAACTGGTGTCGCTGACCACCCGGGTGGTGGTCGAACCGGTGGTGATGTCGGACTGGAACAGCAGACCGCCCTTGCCGCTGCTGCTGTGCGAGAAGCCCTGCTTGCCGAAGTACCACACCAGCAACGCCACCGTGTTGCGGCCGCTAGTGAGGTACGGGGCGAGGTCGATCTCGTCGTAGTAGGTGCCGGTGCGGTTGGGGCCGCGCTTGAGCTGCCCGTCGAAGACGACGAGCGTGCCGTTGACCCACAGCCAGTACTTGGAGTCCGCCGCGATCTGCGTCACCGCCTGCGACGGCGCCGAGCTCAGAGTGAACGACTTGCGGAAGGCGACCCACTGGTTCGCTGAGCTGGACGGAGCCCAGATCCACTTCGCGGTCCAGGAGATGGCGGCCGACGCAGCGGGAGCGAGCCCCGGCATGAGCGCCGAGCCGAGGGTAGGCGCGAGCGCCACGGCTATGGCCGAGCGCAGGACGGACCGGCGCGTTACAGAGGACATGCGGGCTCCTGCTGTCGATGAGCGGTGATTTGGGGCTGGGGGGCGTTCCTGAAGACCGGGGAAGTGGGGATGCGGCGACGCCACACTTTTGAATCGTTTCATTCGTGTGTTTGCAGCGGGAATTCTTTGCCGCCGCGCGAGAAGGTGTCAAGGTCCGTGCAGGCGGAATTCGGCCGTGGCGTGCCGAGGAGGCTCGTCGAAGCGCCGTCGGTGGTGGCTGCGTAGGGCTGCTGCCTGGCGGGCTCGAGAATGGCCCCGAACGTCATCGCCTGTCACGGCATCGGAGGCGACAGTTGCCCGCGTATCGCCCGCCGCGATGACCGGCGCCGGCCTGGTCACCGCCCAGCGCGAGAAGTGGACCACAAGACCAACGAAATCACTGTCTTCCGGCCCATGCTCGTCGGGCTCGACCTGGCCGACACCGTGGTCACCTTCGATGCCCTTCACTCACAGACAGCGCACGCGCGCTTCCTCGTGCAGGACAAGAAGGCCCATTACATCGCCATGATCAAGGCGAACCAGCCGCTGCTGCACCAGCGCCTGAAGGACCTGCCCTGGCGGGATGTGCCGCTGCTGGGCAAGACCCGCGCCACCGCACACGGCCGCGACGAGATCCGCCGGGTCAAGACCGTCACCGTTACCGACCTGGACTTCCCCCACGCCGCGCAGGCCGTACAGATCGTGCGGCGCCGCCGCACACTCTCCACCGGCAAGGAAAGCGGCGGCGATCTGGGGCAGGGGTTCGTTCTTGCGCAGGTACACCAGGGCGACCAGGGCACGCTGGTGCGGGGGGAGCTTGCAGCGGCGGTCACCCTCGCGGGTGACGATGAGCATGGTGACCCACTCGACCAGCGCATGCGGGAGGTTGAGTACGGCAGGATGGCGAATCAACGAGGCACCTGCGCTGACGAGTTGAGACTTCGAATACCTCCCTCAACGGCGCGGGTGCCTCGTGCGTTGCGACCTCGACGCCGTCACCCCATCGGTGGCCACTCTGAAACAGCTCATTGGGCGATTCCGCGGCAACTTCAAACCAGACGGACTTCCAGGCACGGAAGCGAACGAGACGGATGGCCGAGCATCCGCCCTGGAGAGCGTCATTCGCCACCTATCGGAGGAAGACCCTCAAAGCAGGGCAGGGGCGAGACTCGCATATAGGGCTTGACCTGCATAAACGCCCTCTGAGAGGGACGTGACCGAAGCCCGCCCCGAACTGCCCGCCGGCATCAACCCCCTGGGCACCCGAGACCGATACCGGCCGTCGCTGGGTCGGCCCACCGCACTGCAGACTGTCAGCGCCGCCGCCCTACGGACCATCCACCAAAACCGACCAGAGCTGGCCCGGACCGTGAGGACGCCGCGTCAACGCGCGCAGTTCATCCATAGGTCATCT
Organism: Streptomyces sp. Ru72; assembly: GCF_002920635.1. Lineage (GTDB taxonomy): Bacteria > Actinomycetota > Actinomycetes > Streptomycetales > Streptomycetaceae > Streptomyces. The sequence goes on from NZ_PQSR01000051.1 coordinate 24,896, forward strand.
TGAGTACTCCTGGAATTACCTCGCAATTCTCAGCTGCTTCTCACATCCCACCGGTTTTGTGTCCTGCGTCGCCCGATCGGGCCGTACGACGAAGGAGGCGCATGGTGGCACTACCGGTGACCACGTGGCGGAAATCCGAGAGCCGGGGGGAGGAGCAGCCCCCGGCAGAGGAACAGCCGTTGCACGTGGCCAGCAGGCTGCACTCGTTCAACCGGTTCGAACTCAAGTACCTCGTACCGGTCGAGGAGGCGGCCGAGATCCGGGACGAGCTGGCCGAGCGGATGGACCACGATCTGAACAGCCCGGTCGGCGGGTACGGGGTGTGGAGCCTGTACTACGACACACCGCAGCTGCGGTTCTACTGGGAGAAGATCGAGGGCCTGAAGTTCCGGCGCAAGCTGCGCATCCGCCACTACGGGAACCTGGACGGGGTGACCGACGAGTCCCCGGTGTGCGTGGAGATCAAGCAGCGGGTCAACCGGGTCACACAGAAGCGCCGTATCACCCTCCCGTACGGCGTCGCCCGCCAGTTGTGCGACGGCCGGGAGATGGTGGAGCACTCCGCCAGGGAAAGCGCCTTCATCCAGGAGGTGCTCGAACTCGTCGTACGACTGAATCTGCAGCCGACAGCGATCACCGGCTATCAGCGCGAGGCGCTGGTCGGCCGGGCCGCGGACACCGGGCTGCGGGTGACCTTCGACCGGCGCATCCGCGGCCGGGACCGGGACTTCCACTTCGGCACGGAGAACCCGGAGAACCGCTTCACCATCCCGCCGCACCTGTCGGTGATGGAGATCAAGGTCAACGAGCGCACCCCGTACTGGATCACGGACCTGGCGGCCCGCCGCAACCTCAGCCTCATCCGGGTCTCCAAGTACGTGCAGTCCATCGAGGCGTTCGGGCTCGCGCCCCGGTCCATCTTCCACGTCCACGAGGCCGACCATCCATCGCCTCACACCCCCACCACGAACGGGCTGTCCGAGCAGCCGTCGGCGCGTCAGGCGCCCTTGAAAGCAGGAGCACAGTGAACTTCGATCTGCAGGAACTCAGCGGCACGTTCAGCGTTGCCGATGTCGTCGTGGCCATGGCGCTGTCGTTCGTCCTGAGCACGTTGATCGGTTACGTGTACCGGTACACGCACCGCAACGTCTCCTACAGCCAGTCCTACGTCCAGACGCTCGTCATCGTGGGCATGGTCGTCGCGCTGATCATGCTCGTCGTCGGGTCCAACCTGGCGCGGGCGTTCTCCCTGGTCGGTGCGTTGTCCGTGGTCCGGTTCCGGAACGCGGTCAAGGAGACACGCGACGTCGGCTTCATCTTCCTGGCCATGGCGATCGGCATGGCCTGCGGCGCCCGCTTCTACACGCTGGCTGCGGTCGGCGCCGTGGTGATCTGCGCCGTCATGCTCGTCATGTTCAAGTTCAACTGGTTCGCCCTCAACGTGCAGCGGCAGGTCGTCAAGGTCCAGGTACCGGCCGGTGAAGACTACGGCCCCGCCATCGGTGACGTACTGATCAAGTACACCAGCGAGTTCGAGCTTGTGAGCACCGAGACGATCCGCGGCGGCGCGCTGACCGAGGTGTTCTACACGGTGCGCATGAAGAAGGGCACCGAGCCCGGCGACCTGGTGGCCGCACTGCAGGAGCGGACATCGGGCCAGCGGGTGACGGTGCTGACCGGTTACGACTCGACCGACCTGTGATGGCCGACGGCAGCGAGGCGGCCCCCACGGCCGCTGTGCGCAGGCCGCGGCGGATGCGGGACCGGCTCCCCGTACGGCTGCGGCACCACTGGAAGCCGGCCGGCGCCCTTTGTGCGGGACTGGTGGTGATGGTCTATTTCTTCGGCGACGCCCGAGTCTCGCCGTACGTCACCTCCTCCTCCCGCGTGGAGGCGGACGCCATCACGCAGAACGTCGAGGGCACGGTCGACCTGTACGACACCTCGGTCTCCCACTCCATCCAACTGGAGTACGAGCAGACCGACTTCACCAAGATGATGAAGGAGTTCCGCGAGGACGGGACCAAGGACTACATCAAGGCCGACCTCACCATCGACGGGGTGTACCTCAAGGACGTCGGAATCCGTCTCAAGGGCAACTCCACACTGGCGTCCCTGCGCGGAAGCGGCCAGGGCAGGCCCGGTGGCGGCCGGACCATGCCCGAAGGCGCCGAGCAGGGCGCCCCGGAGGCGCAGCAGGACGGCGCGACCGGGGGCCGGGACCGCGGCCAGGCCAATGGCGGCGGTCCCGGCGGCATCGGGGGGATGATGCAGTACAACCTGTCCGAGAAGAAGCCCGAGGAACTGCCCTGGCTCATCAAGATCGACAAGTTCGTCGGGGGCCGCGCCTATCAGGGCGAGCGTGAGATCTCGCTGCGCCCCGGAAGCAACGGCCAGGTTCCGGTGAACGAGGCCCTCGCGCTGAGCCTGACGGACACCACCGGTCAGAAGAACGAGCGGTATGCCTTCACGTCGGTAAAGGTCAACAGCCGCCCGGTCGCCACCCGGTTGATGGTCGAGAGCCCGGACACGGAGTACGCGGAGTCCATCGCTGACGGCAACGGCGTGCTCTACAAGGCGCGGGCCGGCGGCAGCTTCGAGTACAAGGGCGACGACCCGACCGACTATAAGGAGTCGTTCGAGCAGCTCAACAAGGTGGGCAGCCAGGACCTGGAGCCGGTCATGAAGCTCATCAAGTGGGCAAACGAGGCGTCGGACGAGGAGTTCGAGAAGGAACTCGACCAGTACGTGGACGTCGAGTCCCTGGCGACGTATCTCGCCGCGCAGAACCTGCTCTTGAACTTCGACGACATGGCCGGACCCGGCAAGAACTATCTGCTGTGGTACGACCTGGACACCAAGAAGTTCTCGGTCCTGGGATGGGACTACAACCTCACCTTCAGCGGTGACGCGACCTCGGGCCCGGACGACGACACGGGCATGGGTGGTGCCTTCGGTGGTGGCGCTGGGGGTGCCACTGGGCAGAGCAGCCAGGGCGGCCAGGGCACAGGTGGCCAAGCCGCGCAGAACACGCCCTCCGGGATGCCGTCAGGAATGCCCGAAGGAATGCCTTCGGGGATGCCCGAGAATCTGCCGGAAGGCATGCCGTCCGGTCTGCCGGGCGGTCAGAACGGCCAAGGCGGTCCGGGCGGTGAGGGCGAAGGCGGTGGGTTCGCCGGCATGATGGGCCACCCGCTGAAGGAGCGCTTCCTGGACTCGGACACCTTCGATCCCGTCTACAAGAAGGCGTACAAGGAGCTGTACCAGAAGTTCTACGGCTCCGGGACCGCCCTGAAGGCGCTGAACGCCATCGCCGAACAGGCGGGGAAGGCCGGTGCCGACGGCAAGGAGCTGGACTCCGCCGTCGAGAAGCTGCGCAAGACGGTCACCGAGCGTACCGCGGCACTGGCCAAGAACAAGGAGGTGACCGGCTGATCACCGGCGCCCGGACGGCAGTCCCCCGTGGGGCGCCGTCCGGGCGTTCGGCGCACCGCGAACGCCTCACCAGCGAAGGAAGGTCCATGCCCGCGTCGTCTGCGCCCGCGCCACCCCAACACAATGTGCTCGTCGTCGAGGACGACCCCAGCATCCGCACCTTGCTCACTTCCGCCCTGCACGCCGCCGGCTACTCCGTGAGCACCGCCGACACAGGCCAGACCGCCATGTTCGAGGCCGGTCGCCGGCAACCCGACCTGATCGTGCTGGACGTCGGCCTTCCGGACATCGACGGCTTCGCGGTGACCCGTCATCTGCGGGCTGAGGGCGTCTATACGCCGGTGCTGTTCCTGACGGCACGCACGGACGTCGAGGACCGCATCATCGGCCTCAGCTCCGGCGGCGACGACTACGTCACCAAGCCGTTCCACGTGCAGGAGGTGCTGCTGCGCATCCGTGCCATCCTGCGGCGCAGTGACATGCCACCGGGCGGAGGGACCAGGAGGCCGCCGCTGCGGTACGCGGATCTGGTGCTGGACCAGCAGACCCACGAGGTGCGCCGGGCCGGTCTGCCCATCCAGCTGTCGCCCACCGAGTTCCGGCTCCTGGTCTGCCTGCTTGCGCAGCCGGAACGCGTGGTGGGCAAGAAGGAGATCCTGTCCGAGGTCTGGCACTACGACTTCGCCGGTGACGCCCGCATCGTCGACACCTACGTACGCAACCTGCGGCGCAAGATAGACCGGTTCGAGCCCCAGCTCATCCAGACGGTCCGCGGTGTCGGCTACTGTCTGCGGGCCGCGCGCCCTGGACCGGGGGCGGCGGCGCTGTGAGGCGGTGGCCGCGCCGGCTGAAACCGCGCTCGCTGCGCGCCCGCCTGGTGCTTGGCGTCACGCTGCTGGCCACCTCGGCGGTTCTGCTCTGTCAGGCGGCAGGGCTCGCCCTGCTCCACTCCTGGCTGACGGACCAGGTCGACGGGCGGCTGACCCGTTTCCAGCCGGTGCCCCAGCTGTATCAGGACGTGGCCGACGGCCGGACGGCGTCAGGGGAGGCCGGCAGGACGAGCGGCCTCCCTTCGGACTACCGGGTGTACTTCTACGACAGAGGCGGCCACCGGCTTGCCATGTCGCTGAGCGGCGACGGGGGCAGTGCCGGGCCGCGACTCCCGAAGTCGGAGGCGGAACTCGGCCTCAAGAACGGCCGACCCGCCACGGTCGCCGCGACCGACGGCGGCAGCACCTGGCGGGTGATCGCCCGGTCCGGCACCGACGGCACCCGGGTCGTGGTGGCGCTGCCTCTGAAGGAGGTGGACGAGGCGACCTCCCGGATGCTGTGGTTCAGCCTCGCTGTCGGGGTGGCCGTCGCAGCGGGGGTCGTCCTCTTCGGCACCCTCGTTGTGCGGCTGGGACTGCGGCCGCTGGTCGGAGTCGAGCGCACTGCAAGGCGCATCGCCGAAGGTGAGTTGGAACTGAGCGTTTCGGACCGGCATGCGGTCACCGAGGTCGGCCACCTCAGCCGTGCCCTGAACACGATGCTCGACCGGCTGCGTACCGCGTTGCGTCGCACCGAGGCGTCGGAGCAACGGCTGCGCCACTTCCTGGCGGACGCCGGCCATGAACTGCGAACTCCCCTCACGTCTCTGCAGGGCTTCGCCGAACTCCTGGTGCAGGAGCCGGAGATGAGCCTGGAACGACGCCAGGAGGCACAGCAGCTGATCGTGCGGAACGCCGACCGGATGAGCCGTCTCATCGAGAGCCTGTCCCAACTGGCCAAGCTCGGTGAGGTACCCGCGACGCGGTGGCAACCAGTCGACCTCCTCTCTCTCGTGGCCGACGGTATCGCTGCCGCCGCCGTGCGACACCCCGGGCGCAGCATAGGCCTTGGCACTCTCGCCGACCCCGAGGACGACGCCCGCGTGAACGAGTTGGACGTCGTCGACGCCGTCGGCGACCCGCATCAGCTGGCGCAGATCCTGTCGAATCTGCTCACCAACGCGTGCGTCCACACTCCGACCGGGACACACATCCAGGTGCGCGTCGGCACCTCCCGAGTCCGCCCACACGGGCCGGGCACGACTGGACCGGGCCGTACCAGCGCCAACGCTCCGCTCACACCCGGCACTCAGGTCTGTGTCGTGGAAGTCGCCGATGACGGGGCCGGCCTTGCCGAGTCGCACGCGCGGCGGGTGTTCGAGCGGTTCTACCGCGCCGATGCCGCCGAGCGGGCCGCGGCAGCGGGGTCCGGCCTGGGGCTTGCGATCGCCGCCGGCGCCGCGGAGGCCAACGGCGGCCGTCTGGAACTCGAGGCCAGGCCAGGCGAAGGCTGCACATTCCGCCTGCTCCTGCCGTATCAGCCCGCCGCTGCAGCCACGGCTGCCCCGGCTCCCCACACCTGCGTATAGGGCCGCATCGCTACCAAAAGGAGTGTCACCGGTGAAGCTCAGCACCATACGACTGGGAGAAGACCGTACAGCCGTCGCACGTCTGCAGAAGAAGCACTGCGTGGTGCTGCCCTACCCGGACGTCGGGGCGCTGATCGCCTCCGGCGAGGACTGGCGGGAACGAGCCGCTGAGCAAACCGGTGAACGCCACAGGCTGGACGACATCTCTTACGCGCCCCTCATCTCCCGGCCGAGCAAGATCGTTCGTGTTGGACCCCATTACGCCGCACGGGTGCGAGAGACGGGTATCTCCTTCCCCACCGTTCCGGTGTTCTCCGTGCGGCAAGGCGGCCAAGGCGTCGCCGGTGCCCGCGACGCCATCTGCCTGCGGGCCGAGGGACGGAACGTGGACTGGGGCGTGGAGTTGGGCCTGGTGATCGGGTGCCGGACCCGTGGGGTCACGGCCCGGACGGCGCTGCGCCATGTCGCGGGCTACACCGTCGTCAACGGCGTCGCCGAGCGGAGCGACTCGGGAAGCGCCCCCGCCTCGGGCCTGTCCACCGACGTCACCCTGGTGGGCCCAGCCATGGTCACCACCGATGACGTGCCGACGGGCGGCCGCGGTCTGACGATGAGCTGTGTCATCGACGGGCGGGTCCGCCAGAAGGCGAACACCTCGCAGCTGATCTTCGACGTCGCCACCGTCATCGCCCATGTCAGCACCGTGATCACGCTGCTGCCCGGAGACCTGATCACGATGGGCAGACCGGCCGGACCCGGCACCGGACGCGAACCCGAGGTCCTTCTGTACCCGGGTGTGGACATGGTCACCGAGATCAAGGGTGTCGGGGAACTCAGGAACTCCGTGGTGCGGTCGGGTTCGCAGTGAACCGTGGGAGCGTTTTCGGCCATTGATCTGACTCCCCGTCAGTTCCCAGCGTTCTCTCCCCGCCTGCACAGGCAGGGCGGCAACAGTGAGGCCGAGGCCGGACCTGGGCCTCAGAGCCGCAGTCTGCCGTCCCCTCACGCCTGAGGAAGCCATGACTCCCACCCCCCACCTCACCGAGACCACCGCCCGCCCGGAGCGCTTGGCCCCGTTCCAGCAGGTCGAGCGGTCCCTTCATGCACAAGCCGGTACCGCGACGGTCGACATCGTCGTGCCGGTCTACAACGAAGAACGCGCCCTGCCCGGCTGCCTGCGCACACTCCACGCCCGACTGGCGGCGGACTTCCCCTTTCCGTGGCGGATCACTGTCGCCGACAACGCCAGCACCGACGAGACCCTCGCCACCGCCCGTCGCCTCGCCGACGAACTGCCGGGCGTCGGCGTGGTCCACCTCGACCGCAAGGGCCGCGGGCTCGCCCTGCGCACCGTCTGGGGCGCCAGCGACGCGGACATCGTCGCGTACATGGACGTGGACCTGTCCACCGGCCTCGACGGGCTGCTGCCGCTGGTCGCGCCCCTGGCCAGCGGTCACTCGGACCTCGCCATCGGTTCCCGGCTGGCACCTGGGTCGCGCACGGTGCGCGGCCCGCGCCGCGAGTTCATCTCCCGCTGCTACAACGGCATCATCCGGCTCACGCACGGCGTCCGGTTCACCGACGCCCAGTGCGGATTCAAGGCGGCCCGCACCGAGGTGCTGCGGCCGTTGCTGCAGGTGATCCGCGACGACGCGTGGTTCTTCGACACGGAGCTGCTGCTGCTCGCCGAGCACAACGGACTGCGGGTCCACGAGGTCCCCGTCGACTGGGTCGAGGACGTCGATACCCGGGTGGACATCGTGGGCACCGCCACGGACGACCTGCGAGGGCTGTGGCGGATGGCGCGGTTCAAGGCATCCGGCGGCGCCCGGGTCGACGTACCGTCTCGCCCCGCACCGGCCGCCGAGCACCCCGACGCGGTCCTCGCACCCGCTACCCGACGTGGCGCGTTGTCCTGGGAGGTCGGCTGTTTCCTGGCGATCGGTGTCGTCTCCACGGTCGGGCAGGCGCTGCTGTACTGGCTGCTGCGCGGTTGGTGGAGCCCGGCTGTCGCCAACCTGGTCTCGCTGTTCGTCCTCACCGTCCTCAACACGGAGGCGAACCGACGCCTCACCTTCCGGTACTCCACTGCTCCGCCAGCGCGGGCCCATCTGGGCGCCGGGGGCCTGTTCGTCCTGGGGTACCTGGTCACCTCCGCCGCGGTGCTGGGGTTCAAGTCGATCGACCCCGGGGCCTCGACAGCCGCGGAGACCGCGATCCTCGCCACAGCATCCGTCGCGGTCACCTGCGTGCGCTTCGCCGTGCTGCGGCTGGCCGTCTTCACCAGCGCCCCCCGCCGTACCCGTTGACGAGAGCGACTTCCGACATGAGCAATCCCACACACCTCAAGCCCGTACCGGCCGCCTCAACACCCGACGATTCGCCTGCGTTCGTCCGCTCGCTGCCCGCCTGGGCGGCACCGGCCGCACTCGGAGCGATCCTCGTGCTCGCGGCCGTCCTGTACGGCTGGGCACTGGGCTCTCTGGGATGGGCCAACAGCTACTACTCTGCGGCCGTGAAATCGATGGGGAAGAGCTGGACCAACTTCCTCTTCGGCTCCTTCGATCCGGCCGGGGTGATCACGGTCGACAAGCCGCCGGCCGCGCTGTGGCCGCAGGTGATCAGCAGCAAGATCTTCGGGCTGCACGGCTGGGCGCTGGTCCTGCCGCAGATGATCGAGGGCGTGGCCGCGGTCCTCGTCCTGCACCGCACCGTGCGGCGCTGGGCGGGGGAGGGGGCGGCGCTGGTCGCCGCACTGGTGCTCACTCTCACGCCCATCACCGTGGCCATCAACCGGGACAACAACCCCGACACGCTGCTCGTCCTGCTGCTGGTGTCCGCGGCGTACGCGCTCACCCGCGCGGTGCAGGCCGAGGGCAGGACCGCGACATGGTGGCTGTGTGCGAGCGGCTTCCTGATCGGGTGCGGATTCCTCACCAAAATGCTCGCCGCCTGGATGGTCATTCCCGCGTTCACTCTCGCCTGGCTCGTGGGAGGAAGCGGCCCCTGGATACCGCGAGTGCGGCGTCTGCTGGGCGCGGGGGCCATCCTGGCGGCGTCCTCCTTGTGGTGGGTCGCCATGGTCGCCCTGTGGCCGGGCGACCGCCCCTACATCGGAGGCAGCAAGGACGGTTCGGCCTGGGATCTCGTGGTCGGCTACAACGGGCTGGGCCGGGTCTTCGGCTCGAGCGACGGGATGTCCCAGAACATGGGCGGGCTCGGCGGCGGGTTCGGTGGTGCGTCCGGCCTGGGGCGGTTGTTCAACGCGCAGGTGGGCGGCCAGATCAGCTGGCTGCTGCCGGTCAGCGCACTGGCCTTGGCCGTCGCCCTGGTCAGCGTGGCGATGCGCCGACGCGGCATGCTGTCCGCCGACGCCCTGCTGCCGGCCTCCGGCTGGCTGCTGTGGGGGACCTGGCTGGTGGTCTGCGCAGCCGTGTACTCGACACAGAAGGGCATCTTCCACCCCTACTACACCACTCAGCTCGCTCCGGCGATCGCCGCCCTGTGCGGCGGACTGACCGCCGCCCTGGTCCGTGCCCACCGTGCCGGCGTGCGCTGGGCGCCCCTGGTGGGCGTGGCCGCGGTCGTGGTCAGCGCGGTCTGGGCCGTGGCACTGGTCCGCCGCGACTCCGACTGGAACGGCTGGCTGGTGTGGCCGGTCCTGCTGTTCGGCTGCGCCGCGGTCGTCCTGCTGCTCCTCGCGCGGCGGCGCGGCCGGCTGCTGACGGTCGCCGTGGGTGCCGCCGTCGCGTCGGTCCTGGTGGCCCCGGGCGCGTGGGCGGTCAGCGTACCGGGCTCGACATCCGCCATGGGCGGGTCCAACCCGACGGCCGGTCCGACGACGTTCGGTTTCGGCGGGGGCGGCCGCATGCCCCGGCAGAGCGGGAACGACGGCGACCGTTTGTCGGGGATGCCGTCGGGGATGCCGTCTGGCTTCCCGGGTGGTGACGCACCTTCGGGACAGTCCGGTCAGCCCTCCTCCGGCGATGTTCCTTCGGGCATGCCGTCAGGTATGCCGTCCGGTATGCCCACAGGGGGAGCGAACGGCATGCCCGGCATGTCCGGAGGAGCGACCTCGGGAGACAGCGACATGCCGTCGTTCCCCGGCGGCGGTTCCGGGAAGGCCCCGAGCGGACGCGGCGGCTTCGGCGGCGGCGCGGCACTCACCAGCGAGCAGCGTAAGATTCTCGACTACGCGGTGGAGCACGCACCCCGGGCCCGCATCAAGCTCGCTGTCGAAGGCGGTGCCATGGCCGCCAGTTCCTTCATCCTGGGCTCGGACGAGACCGTCATCGGCATGGGCGGTTTCACGAGCATGGACAACGCGCCGTCGGTGGACCAGTTGAAGGAGTGGACGAAGAGCGGGGAACTACGCTACGTCCTGGGCTCCGACAGGAACAGCGGCGGCAGGCCGGGCATGCCCGGGTCCGGCAACTACACCAAGCAGCGTTCCGACTGGATCGCTGACAACTGCACCAAGGTTCCGGCATCGGCGTACGGCGGCACGTCGTCGAAGGAGAGCAGCGGTAGTGCGATGGGCTTCGGAGCAGGAGCCGACGTGCTGTACGACTGCGCCGCCAAGTAGGCGACGCCGGAGCAACGGGGACCACACGGGAGAACGGACCAGCATCACGTCATGACCGAGCAGTCCGCAACGACTCGTCCGCGACATCGGCTTCTCGTGGTTGAGGACGAGCCCAGCATCCGCACCCTGCTGGAGGCGACGCTCCGCCTGACCGGATACGAGGTGAGCAGCACCGACACCGGACAGTCCGCCCTCGTCGAGGTCGAACGCCTGCGACCGCACCTGGTGCTGCTCGACGTGATGCTGCCCGACCTGGACGGCTTCGAGGTGACCCGCAGGCTGCGGGCGGCGGGTGACGAATGTCCGATCCTGTTCCTGACCGCCCGCACCGGCACCGACGAGCGCATCCAGGGCCTGAGCGTCGGCGGGGACGACTACGTCTCCAAACCGTTCAGCATCGAGGAGGTGCTGCTGCGTATCGAGGCCATCCTGCGCCGCACGGCACCGGTGGACGCGGCACTCCCACCACCGAGCGTCCTGCGCTACGCCGACCTCGAACTCGACGAGGGCGCTCACGAGGTGCGTCGCGCGGGACAGTACATCGCCCTGTCCCCGACCGAGTTCAAGCTCCTGGCCTACCTCCTGTCCAACGCCGGCCAGGTGGTGAGCAAGGTCCAGATCCTCGACCAGGTCTGGAGCTACGACTTCGCCGGTGACGCCAGGATCATCGAGACGTACGTCCGCTACCTGCGCAGGAAGATCGACTGCTTCGAGCCGCCGCTCATCCAGACCGTGCGCGGCGTCGGCTACTGCCTGCGGCTGCCCCGCGACCACGAGGGGACGCCGGAGCAGTGATTCCTCGGCTGCCCCGGCCGCCCGGCTCACTGCGACAACGACTGATCCTCGGCGTCACTGTCCTTGCCACGGCGGCGGTCCTGATCTCCCAGGCCATCGGCTACGTGGTGCTCCGCTCCTGGCTGCTCGATCGCGTCGACGAGCAGCTGGTGGAGTTCCACCCCCCGACCCCGGCCTTCTACGACGCCCTCCGTGGCGCCTTCCCCGCGCCGGCCGAGCGCCCGGACGTACTGCCGTCGGATTTCCACGTCTACTTCTACGACTCCTCCGGGCATCGCCTGAACAACTCCCTCGGCTCCGAGGCGAAGCCGGGGCCTCGGCTGGCCGATCAGGCGCAGGACCTCGGCCTGAGGGACGGGTACCCGGAAACCGTGTCCGCCACCAGCGGTGACGGCCACTGGCGGGTGTTGCTCAATCCCGGCCCGGACGGCATGAGTGCGGTGGTCACCCTGCCGCTCGACACCGTCGACGGCGCCACCTCGAAGCTCCTGTGGCTGAACGCCGTGCTGCTCGCCGTCACGATCGCCGGCCTGCTCGCCCTGGGCCGGTGGGTGGTCAGGCTGGGACTGCTGCCACTGACCAGGACGGAGCGAACTGCCCAGGACATCACCGCGGGCCGGCTCGACCTGCGGCTGCCGGACACCGACCCGCGCACCGAGATCGGACGGCTCGGCCGGGTGTTGAACTCCATGCTCGACAGACTGCAGACCGCCCTGCTGGCCCGCGAGGCCTCCGAGGCACGGCTGCGCCGGTTTGTCGCGGACGCCGGGCACGAACTGCGCACTCCGCTCACCGCCATCCAGGGGTACGCCCAGCTCGCGCTGCGTCCGGAACGGCGCCCGGAGCGTGAGCTGCGGGAGGCCAACCGGTTCATCGCGCAGAACGCGGAACGCATGAGCCTGCTCGTCGACGACCTCCAACTGCTCGCCACCTTGGACCGCGAACCCTCCTACCGGAGGGAACGGGTCGACCTGCTCTCGCTCGCGGCGGACGCGGTGAGCGCGGCCTCTGTCCACAGCCACTCCCATCCCGTCGACCTCGGCCCGCTGCCCACTCCGGCAGATCCGGGCGGTACCGAGGAACTCGACGTGGCCGAGACCGTCGGCGACCCGCGCCGACTGGGCCAGATCCTGGAGAACCTGCTGTCCAACGCCCGCATCCACACCCCGCCGGGCACCCGTGTCCACGTACGGGTGGGCACGACAGAGACCGGACCCGGAACCGGCGGCACCGACCGGCCGGGACGCACCTCGGCCTCGCCGCCGCTCCCGGAGCGCCTCCCGGTCGGCGTGATCGAGGTGGCGGACGAAGGACCGGGCCTCGCCCCCATCGACGCCGAGCACGTCTTCGAGCGCTTCTACCGGGCCGACCCCGCCCGTTCCCGCAGCCACGGCGGGAGCGGCCTCGGCCTCGCCATCGCCGCGGCCATCGCCCAGGGCCACGGCGGCCGTCTCGAACTCGATACCGTCCCGGGCGAGGGCTGCACCTTCCGGCTGGTCCTCCCCGCAGCCGACTTACAACGGCTAACACAATGAGGTGGTCGAGCCGTGGTGTGCGTGTCTGGACGGCGAGTTGAGCGTTGTCCGATGCGTGGGGGCATCACCGTGGATCGTGTCGGATGAGCTGTGGGAGCGGATCGAGCCGCTGTTGCCGAGGCGGGAGCGCAGGTTCCGGTATCCGGGCCGTAAGCCGTTGCCGGATCGGCAGGTGCTGTGCGGGATCCTGTACGTGCTGCACACGGACATCCAGTGGGAGTACCTGCCCAAGGAGCTGGGGTTCGGTTCGGGGATGACGTGCTGGCGGCGGCTGCGGGACTGGAACGAGGCCGGGGTCTGGCAGCGGTTGCACGAGGTCCTGCTCGCGGAACTGAACGCGGAACGGAAGCTGGACTGGTCCCGCTGCGTGGTCGATTCCTCGCACGTCAGGGCGTTAAAAGGGGGAGCCGCACGGGCCCGTCGCCGGTCGACCGGGGCCGGGCCGGCTCCAAGCACCATTTGATCACTGACGGCCATGGAACCCCGCTGGCGGTCATCCTGACCGGTGGGAACCGCAACGACGTCACCCAGCTCCTGCCTCTGCTGGATGCCGTCCCGCCCGTCCGTGGCCGCGTCGGCCGGCCACGCCGCAGAGCGGTCACCCTCTACGCGGACCGCGGCTACGACCACGACCGTTACCGCAAGGAGGTCCGCGCCCGGGGCGTGGTGCCCGCCATCGCACGGCGCGGCACGGAGCACGGCTCCGGCCTGGGCGTCTACCGGTGGGTGGTCGAGCGGACCTTTGCCTGGCTGCACGGCTTCCGCCGGTTACGTGTGCGCTGGGAGCGACGAGCAGACATCCACGAAGCGTTCCTCAAACTCGCCTGCTGCCTGATCACCCACCGGCAACTCAAGTCATTGTGTTAGCCGTTGTCAGCTTGGGCCGGGACACGGGCCCGGCAGACCGCAGCCCCTCGGTGCCAGCCTCGTGCCAGGCCCGGCGCCAGCGCTGCACCGAGCGCACACTCACCCGTAAGTCCTTGGCGACCTCGGCGTTGGAGGCACCTGCAGCGAATCGCTCCGCGGCATCCAGCCGGATCCGCTCGCGAAACGCCTGCCGTTCAGGCGTCAGCCCACCACCCTGCGGATATCTCACACAACAGGCATACCGCGACGATCACACATCGTCAGCCCTCAACGACATCACGCCAACAAGGTCAGTAGCGGTGCAGCCTTCGGTGCCGTCACCGGCGGACTTACCGAGGGGGCCGGGCAATTTCTGGCCTCTCGCTTCGATGAGGGAACCCTGGCCAACTCCCTCGGCAAGCTGTTGAGCAACTCCGGCGGATGTAATTCCTTCACGGCCACGACGGTCGTTGAGATGGCCAACGGCACCAAGAAGGCGATCAGCGCCGTCACCACTGGTCAGACCGTTCTCGCCACCGACCCACTCACCGGTGAGACCAAGCCGGAAAAAGTCACCGCCACCATCGTCACCAAGGGCGACACTGGCTTCACCGACCTGACCGTTCATGCGGCCCGCGGTGACAGCAAGATCACCTCGACTCAGCACCACCCGTACTGGGATATAACACGCCATCGCTGGGCGAACGCGAGCGACCTCCATATCGGCGACCACCTACGTGGCACGCACGGCGGCACCGTGACGGTGGCCACGGTCCGCAACTACACCACCCACCTCCCGACGTACAACCTCACGGTCAACGAACTCCACACGTACTATGTACTCGCAGGTGCTACGCCGGTCCTGGTGCACAACTGTCCGGCGGCAGCTGTTCAGCCTGGCTCGTCAGCGCGGATCAACTTGGCCAGCGCGGAGCGTACCGAGCACATCCTTGTCGGCGAGCAGAGGGTCGACGGGTCATGGAGCGGCGGCCACATGTGGCCGGGCAATCGCGGCAAAACGGTGTTCCCGGAGTCCTGGTCAGCCGACGACATAATGGAGCATATCTCTGATGTGGCGACCGATCCGAATGCCCGCTGGGAAGGCGGCGGTCCGCGCGGATCCTTGTACACGAGGAGGGGCGATCCTGCACGGTTCAGGGTCTTCGGTGAACGTGACGGTGTGTGCATTCGCGCCGTTGTTGAACCAGCTGGTGAGGGTATCATCACCGGCTTCCCTGACCCTGGAGCTTGCTGATGGTGAATGAAGAACTCCGCCGATTGGCCGCCATGTTGTCTCAACATGCTCCGGCCAACTTGGTCGAGGAACTCCTGGTCTACATCGATGCCGACGAGGCCAAGGTGGGCTTGGAGCAGCTATGCGACACCCTGTCGGACGAGGAGGAGCCGTTGTCGGCGGAGGAGGCTGCTGTCATCCGCCGAGTCGGGAATGCCTTGGGGGTGACGCGTGCCTCGCTCCGGGACATCGACGAACTCGTTGTAGATGGCTGAGCATCAGTCGCCTGGCTTTATCGGTGAGTCCTGACACCGGTTGTCGATCGGAGGCGACACCGCCCGGTATTGGCGGAAAGTGATATCGCCGATTTTTGATACCGGGTCTGCTGCACGATCGGGTGACATCTGAACTCGCTTGCCCTGTGGGGCGGGTGGAACTCCCACGCCGGTGACATGGACTGTGAACAACGGCAGGCGCGGCTCGAGGGCCTCGGACGGGTCGAACTCAGCGGCGAGGAGATCATCGCCTTCGAGACGAAGGTGGCCATGGCCAAGGCGATGGTCCGCAAGGCCATCGCTGACCGGATCCCGTTCGCCGGGGTGACGGCGGACGCGGCGTTCGATCCCCGCACGTGCGTCACCTACTGGTCGGTGCCGCTGCAGTCTCCCGGGCAGCTGTGCGCGCCGCTGAGCGTGGCGCGGCTCGTCGCGGCTGGACAGCATGCGTTGGCCGAACTCGGCGATGAGGAGGCGCCAGATGAGACGTGAGGACCGTCTGGCGACTGTGTACCTCGTGCTCCTGGCCACGCTCGCATCTGCACTCGCGTGGGGGATCGCCCGCTGAACCCGCCCCGAGCGCAGGGGACCCCATGGCGACCGGAGGACAGGGTCGCCTCCACGAACTGCCGCCTCGCGAGTCTCCGCACGAACCGGTGAGGCGGGGCTGCCCGTCCCGTCGTAGGACCGTCAGCCTGCGGCGGGGACGGGTCTCCCGCCCCCGCCCCGCATCCGGACGACGGGACGCTCGGATGTGAGGGATCGACGGCGCGTCGGCTGACGCGCTAGGAGGCGCGTGCCGGGGAGGCAAAGGCGGGCAGTGCGCAGCAGCGCGAGGCAGTCGCGTCGTGCTTAGCAGGCCAGTGGCGGTGCGTCACAAGCGCCGTGCCCAGTGACTACATCCAAGAAGGGACTTCTTTTCGTGGATCGGTATTTATCCCGTCGGGAACGGCTGCTGACATCGTCCAGGCCCTTGCCGGACTTCGATGTCGTGGCTGCGAGTGGGCCCTGGCTCCACTGCGCTGACGGCCGCCGGATTTTCGACGGTTCGAGCGGACTCTTCTGCGTGAATGTTGGCCAAGGCAGCCGCAAGGTCTTCTCCCGCATAGAGCAGCAGTTCCCCCGTTCGTCGTTCGGCGGCGCCGCCGTCGTGCGCCCCCCACACCCAGCTGGAGCTGATGGACCGTCTCTGCCGCGCCGTGGGACGTCCGGATGACTCCGTCGCGCTGGTCACGTGCGGGACGCTCGGCGTGGAGGTCGCCGTCGGGTTGGCCCGCAACATCGCGCGCGTCCGCAGCGGAAAACGGCGCGGGGACATCCTGACGTCCACCTTGAGCTATCACGGGATGAGCGCGCTTACCCTCGCACTCGCCGGCAACCACGCCCGGCGCCCGCGCCCGGAGGATGCGCTCGGCCTCGGCCCGGCGTTCCCGGCGCCCTACCCGCCAGTCCACGACCACGCCGAGCGAGCGTGCGATGCCTCCTGTGCCGAGGAGATGGCGAAGGCGATCGACAGCAGGGGAGCGGACAACGTCGCCGCCGTCCTGCTGGAACCCGTCAACGGCACCACCGGCGGCGCCTACGTGCCGCCCGACGGATACCTCACGCGATAATGCTCGAGGCGGGCGTCCCTGCGAGTGAAGCGGGTGGCGGCGCGGTGCCAGCTCTGGATCTGCGCGGCGGAGATCGTCATCGCGCTCTGCCGGAGCTTTGAGGTGCACCGCGAACCGGTGGGCAAGCGCATCAAGGCAACAGTCGATCTCGCCGATGACCCCGTCGGAGACGTGGCCGACCGCGCGCTGTGACCAGGTGGTGCAGCTGAGGGCGTCGTCGGATAGGGGATCTGGGACGGCCGGCTGACTCGAACGCCGCAGATCGATACGTTTCGCCAGTGGACCATGACGCAGGCATGCCGTACGACGACATGACGGACACTGAGTTCGACGAGTTCTGCTTCGATGACACGTGAGCTGGGGTTCGTGAACGTCGACTGGCGCAAGGGGACCGGGCTGAACGCGAGTCCGGCCGACGGCGGGCGAGACACCGTCGCGGACCGCCAGGTCGAGGAGTTCGACGGATCCGTCCACCTCAAGCGGTGGTTCGTCGACTGCAAGCACTACGTGCTGACCGTGCATCCGGCCGACACACTGCATTGCCCCCCGTCGCTTCGGCGGCGGGGGCTTTTGTGCTGTCTAGGGCGGCCGCCGAGCGCCCGGTGGGCTCCGCCCGGAGGCGGGTTCCTGCTGCGGCGGCCGCATTGTCACGGTACGCGGAAGGCGACCGCCTTTCGGCCTCAGGCCACACTCGCCGCAGAGGTGCCCCGCGTCCCCGCCGAGGCGGGCGCTTGTGCTGTCACCTCGTGGTGCGCCGCCAGAACGAGACTGCGATGACGCCGAGGAACACGCTCATGCCGAGGTCGATCCAGTCGCGGTCTTCCGTGAAGCTCATGAATCCGCCGAGGGCGAGGCAGGTGAACAGCAGAGCCAGCAGCAACCAGACGGCCTTCATGGTTCCCCCCAGGGTGTGCACAGTAAGGGCGCCACGGTAGAGCCACGGTGCACCTCCCGTCATCCCGGGCACTCCCCTACTCCCGGAGTCCGGTCTCGGGACGGCAGATCTGGCACATCTCGATCGTCATGGTGTCGTCGTCGAGCGCGAGGAGGACCTCGTCTCGGGAGAGGTATCCCATCTCGCTGCGCCCAGCTCGGTCACCGCGTACTCGATGCGGACGTCGTCGGCCAGTTTCAGCGCGCCCAGGAACGTGCTGTACGGCTTGATGCCCCAGGTGGACTGGGTGACGGTCGCCCAGCCGCACACCATGCCGTCCCCATCGCTGCCGCCGTGCACGGTCACGGGGTGGCTCTGGCCCTTGATGGTGAGGTCCCCCGTGATCTCGAAGGACTCGGGCGTTCCCGTGATGCTTGTGGAGCGGAAGGCGATGGCCGGGTGCTGTGCGGTGTGTAGCAGGCCCTCGCCCTCCAGCGTCCGCTTGATCTCCGCTTTGTCGGTGTCGGTGAGGGGTTTGAGTCCTCCCGTCCCCTCCCGGACGGTCAGCGATCCCGTCTCGACCGTGACAGTCACCGACGACTTGCCCGGATCGTCCGTGACGACCACCGCGTTCCCGGCCCATCGGGTGGCCTCGATCGTGAGGTCGTGCCCCGCCCTCCGGCCAAGCCCGGCGCGGCTGGTCTTGATCAGCAGGCGGCCCGTCGGCGGTCCGAAACCGTATGTACCATCACTCAACGCCACAAAATTGACTGTACGTGATGAGAGTGGTCCGCGTCCTAAGGTGTGCGTGCAGGAGGGGCCGCCCGAGTGGAACTCGAGCTGGACCGGTGCGGCTCAGTGGCCGCTGCCGCGCCCTTCGGCCAGGGGGCGTACACCGGTAGGGGCAGGTCTACCCGCCTGGTCGGCCAGGTGGAAAGGAAGTTGGCTACCGGGTGGTGTCGGTTGGTCGGTCCACTGGGCGTAGCTGGGCTGTTCGGGCAGAGCGATGAGGGACAGGTCCAGTCCGTCGCGTTCTTCGCCCGGGCACAGCAGTGACTCGATCACATCATGCGCCACTGACACTTCGGCCCTGTCACTGCGCAGGGACACCGGGCTTCCCGGAGCAGGCAGCGCGCCGCTGCGGCGGCGTCCGGAGTGGGTCAGGCCACCGGCTGGGAGGCGCCCTTTCCCGCCTGTCCGGGGCCAGATGCAAGAATGCGGCCCTCGGGCCGCAGAACACACGCGGCCCACCATAGGGCGCGGATACCGATGGAACGGGGTGCCATGGGATTGGCCATGTGCCCGCTGTGCAGCGACGACGAGGACATCGAGTTCGTCCGCGCCGTGGATGACGGACGTCGGGTAGTGAAGCACCGGTGCGGCTACGAATGGGAGCACGGAGAACCATCTCCCTCGAAGAAACGGTCCTACTCCTTCAACGACCTCAAGGCCCGTTTCCCGAAACCCGAAGACGTCGAGCCTGAGTGGCTGGAACGAGCGACCCGGCTCAAGACGCAGTACCTCGCCACCAAGCCGGGCTTCGACCCCGAGGTGGCGGCCTACTGGGAGAAGTACGAGAAGATCTTCTCTCCCGAGGGTTTGCGGACATGCGCTCCTAGGCTCCTCAAGGACTTCGCCAACTCCGATGTCGGAGCCCATCCCGGCAACCAGGCCACCTTCAACTCCGCCTGGAACGCCATGGGCGATACCGCGGCCGCGGAGGCGACCCGCCAGACCACCGAATACCTCCTGTACGGGCCTGACGACGTGCCACTCGAAGACCGGCTGCAGCAGCTGCTGGCCGACGCCAAGCCGTTCGCCATGACCGGTTTCAAGGAGGCACTCCTGACGAGGGCTCTCTGCGTGGTGCAGCCCGAACGGTTCCTGACGATCCTCAAGTACACGACACAGGCCTGTGGGAAGCGCGAGATGGCGCGGATGGTCTACGAACTGGAACTGCCGGCACCCGAGTCGGTCAACTGGACCCTCGGTCGGCTCATCCTGTGGAGCAACGACCTTCTGCACGCCCTCGTCGGCGAAGGCTTCGCCAACCAGCAGCACTCCGCCGCGTTCCTGTGGTGGGCCAAGGACCAGCTCGGACGGTTGCCGTAGGCGCCCACTGACGTCACTGAGCCGCTGTCTGATGTAGCCTCCGCCGATCCCGGAGCGGTTCGCGTCACCGCAAGGATCTCTTGTGCAACGAGATCGGCGCGTTCAGGATCGGCCCTTGTCGACGGCAAGGCTGTCCTTCGAACACCGGTGACACGATGGCCGGCAGACCCGCCCCAGGCGCTGTCGAGCCGGGCACCGAGGTCAGCGCGCGTGATCGGCCCGTGAGAGAAGCAGGTGCGCTGACGCGGGGCGGAGGTAGTCGGAGTGCGTGCCCTCGATTCGTAAGGGTGAGCTGCGGTGGCACGCGCTAGCATCTCCGTTGATGAGCCGGGTGGCGCGGAAGGCGTAACTGCCGGTGATGCAAGGGCACGGTGTGCAGGCGCTCCCAGTTCAGTGCGCTTCGCTGTGCTGGAGAAGACGTTCGCGTCAGGTGCGGGTGACCGTGCCGCACACGTCGGGACGGTTCGGGTCGAGGTTCTTGCTGCGGTCGTAAGGGTCTGTTGCCGGGCCGGTCGCCGGCGCTCCGCTCGCAGCGTCCGTGGTGAACTGCGGATGGAAGAAGCCGTCGTAGATCTCGCAGGCGCTGTTCGCGATGTCCTCGTCGTAGCTGATCACACCCAACTTGCCGGGTGTGACCTGGTATTTCGTCGGATCGAGCAGCTGCGTGTCCAGCACGCGACGCACGATGGTCCGTTGCACCTCCGTGGAACCACGCCCGGCCTGGGCGACGGGATAGACGAAGGTGTAGTCGGCGTGCACCATGACGGAGGCGCGCTCGCCCCGTTTGAAGGTCATACGGCCGCGGACCTTGACCACATCGCCGACGAGCCGGAGTTCGTGCGGGTCGAACCGGCTGAACATCGTCAGGGGTCGTGGCGCTTGTCCGGCTTGCGCAGCGCGGTGTCCAGCAGGTCGAGCAGATCGGTCTGGTGCGGGTCGATCACGTCCAGCGCCGCCTGCGGACGCTCGCCGCGCAGGGTGCGGGGATCCACGTTCGCCGCCACGAGGAGTTGCTTGGTCTCCTTCAGCGCGAAAGCGACCTGTGCCCTGCTCAGGGTGCCCACCGGGGTTGCATTCGGCAGCACGATGGCGTCGGCTCCGTCCGCCCACCCCTCGGCGGGCGAGCCCGCGAAGGGCCGCTTCAGCGTCGGCACGCCGGGCTCCCTGGCGGACGGGGCCGTGGTGGGCCGGGTCGTCTCCGGCGGCAGGGGGGTGGGCACTGAATCCGCGTCGCCGGAAGACGCGAACCGGTCTCCCAGCCCGTCGGGCAGATGGGACAGCGCCCAACCCGGATGGACCGCGATGACGGCCACGGCCACCGCGACGACTACACCGACCGCGCTGAGCATCCGGCGTCGCCGCCCAGCCCGCCCGTCCAGCTCACGCCATGCCGAACCGGTCCGCCAGCCTTCCGGCTGCCATGGCTGACCGGCCGCGCCGGCCCCACCCTTCTTCCGGAACCGCCTCTTGCGCCCGCCCTGCTGAGCCGTGGCCCGCGCGTCCTGTTCCCGCAGCCGTGCGGTGACCATGCGTGCGCGGGCCGAGGGCTCCTTCGGCGCGGTGGACCGTATCTCACTCTCGTGGTCCCGGAGGAACTTCTCCCACATCTCGTCGGGTACCGACGATTCCTCCCCGTCCTTCGCCGGTCTGCCGTCGTCCGGCCCCTTGGTGCCCATGGGCCCCCTCCTTGTCGTTCACCGTTCCTCGCCTGCGCGCGTGCCTGACCAGGGCGTAACGCCTGCAGGCTGTGGCGATCAGCGGTAGCAGGCGCACATCCAAGCAGAGGCCACCGACACCGGGGGACAGGGGGTGCCGTTCTGCGGGCGTCGGTCAGGGCGTATGGACACTGCTCGTCGCTTCCAGCTCACGGCCCGGAAGCACCAGAAGTGACGCCCATGGTGTCGACGATCACGCAATTCCCCGGCTGTAGTGGGTCGAGGGTCACGTAATTCCCCACCCTCACGGTCACGAGTCCCCACGGGCACGGCGGTCGCAGGGAGTTGAGAGACTCCAGCTATGGGATCTTGGGGAACCTCGGGGCCGGCGCTGTTGTCTCTGGCCGGTGTCGCACTCGGCGCCGGCGGGTCGCTCTTTGGTCAGTACCTCGTATCGCGAGCGAGTACCCGGCAGCTCGAAGTGCAGGAAGCAGCCGCGCACCGCGCGGAGCTCAAGAACGCGGTCCTGAAGTTCCTCAGGCTTGCATCGCAGGTGGAGAAGGCAGCGTTCGTGCGCTCGAGCAGTGCCGACAACTCAGCCGATCCCGTGCTCGATCAGCTTGTCGATGACTTGTGGCTCGCGCATGCGGAGATCGATCTGGCGGCCAGAAGCGAGCCCCTGCGGGGCGCCGCCTATCGCTACGCGTTCATTCTTGCGCTGGCGGTCCGGGGCGAGATAACCGACGCGTTCGCGCTGCGCACGCCGCAAGCGCAGTTCTTCGACGCCGCATATGACGACATGTGGCCCGGACAGCGGCGGACGGCCGGGGAGTCCGCATCACCTCGGTGAGGTGGAAGGTTTCCCCATCTTGGGCGGTTTGAGCGTCATGTGATTCTTCAATCCGATTCCTCCCGTTTGGACATGGGTAGCGCGGAGTCCGGGATCGAGGGACCTGGTCGTCGCGGAGCTGCTCATGTTCCTCGCCCCGTGGTTCGGAAGGCCGATGGGCAGCCCGGATGGCGAGGAGAGCATTCGTCGTGGTCGACATCACCGAGATCTATATCCACTGGTACGCGGGCCGCTCGAAGAGTGCGCTGGCCGCGTCGCTGGGGCTGGACCGCAAGACGATCAGGAAGTACCTGGCCCCGGCGGAGGCGTCTGGGATCACCCCGGGCGGCCCGCCGATGACCGAGGCCGACTGGTCGAAACTGATCAAGGAATGGTTCCCGGGGCTGGCCGACAGACGGCTGCGGCAGATGACCTGGCCGGAGATCGACAAGCACCGCGACTACATCAAGAGCCTGCTGGGGACGGTGACCGTCTCGACCATCCACCAGCGGCTGCGCGACGAGCACAAGCTCCAGGTATCGATCTCCTCCTTCCGCCGCTGGGGCCATGCCACGTTGCCGGACGAGGCGGCAAGGTCGCAGGTCACGGTGTTGCGTGACGAGGTCGAGCCCGGTTCGGAGGCTCAGATCGACTACGGCTTCCTGGGGCAGTGGATCAACCCGCGCACGGGCCGGCGGCACCGGGTCTGGGCGTTCGTGATGGTGCTGCCCTGCTCGCGGCACATGTTCGTGCGTCCGGTGCTGCATTTGGACCAGCAGGCGTGGACGGAAGCGCACGTTGCGGCCTTCCGCTATTTCGGCGGTGTCCCGAACGAAGCCGGAGGCGTCCTTCGGAAGGCTGACCGGCTTGATAGTCAGGTTGAGGTGCTGCTTCGCCCACTCGACGAGCTTCCCGGCGTAAGCGGAGTCGGCCCACACGACCGTGATCTTGGGGTGCATCAGGCGCAGGCGGAAGAGGACTTCCTTCGCGGCCGCAGCGTCGTGCAGGTCAGCGGGGTCACCATGACCATCAGGGGCAGTCCGCGGATGTCAACAACAGGTGGCGCTTGCGGCCGTTGATCTTCTCGCCCGCGTCGTAGCCGCGGTTGGCCTTGGAGGCGGTCTCAGCGGCTTTCACGCTCTGAGAGTCGATCACGGTGGCCACCGCGCGGGGGCCTTTGCCCATGTCGCGACGGATCCGCCCGGCGAGCTGGTCACGGACCCGGCGAGGGCCTCCGCGAGATCATTTTCCGTGCCCGACCCACTGCCCGCGCGGTGCGCTACGAGCTGTTCACCGCGCTCGACCTGGCCGGTGAACCACCGCACCACCCCAGCGCATTCGACCGCCTGCTGAAGACCGTCCTCGCCGAACGCCCCCGCACCTTCCTCGTCGACGCGGCCCAGTGGCCCAACGCCACCCCGACGCAGGTCGAGTTCGCGCGCCACTGGAGGGACATGTCGAAGCCGGTGTTCTCCTCGACGATCGACAAGGTCGGCTGGAACATCCGCCTGGTCACCGGCGACGCGGTCGCCGAGATCCCCCGGCTCAAGGCCGAGGACCGTGGCCCGATGGGCATCGGCGGCGCGACGCTCGCCAGGGCGGCCATGCGGTCTGCGCTGATCGACGAGTACGTGCTGGCCACCGCGCCGGTCCTGATGGGCGGCGGCACGCCGTTCTTCACCGCGTTGGACAGCTGGGTGAACCTGAAAGTGGTGGAGACGCGGACGCTTCCCTGCGGCGTGATCCTGACCAGGTACGAGACGAGGCGCTGAGCGCCCGTCCCGCGACTCGACCGCCCGCCGGGTCCACGCGAACGTGAACGCCACCACTGTGGTGGACAGCCAGCAGTGCGCTCAGCGCCGCTTCCCGGTCTGTCTCGCCCCTTGCCGAGTTCGGGAGGCCGCCAGACAGCAGCGGCGCTCATCCGGTCGTCGGGTAGCCGATCTGGGCTGTCCTTGACCAGATCACCGAGTGTCACTTCCGGGTTCAACGCCGAGACGATCTCCTGAGTCAGCGGCGTGAGATCAAAAACCGCTTGCACCGCGGCCAGGTCAAGCGTGACCTCGTAGACCTCCTCGGCGAACTCCTGGTAGGCCTCGGCACTGCCCGCGATGAGCACATCGAACCGCCACTCAGCACCGTCGGCGTCGTCCGTGTCCTCGTCCGGCACGTGTACTTCGCCGCACCTCCACTGGCTGTGTCCATACTCTCGCGCCAGAAGCAGGCGGTCGCTCGGGGCAGTCCGTTGTGGTCGGCGAAGGCGGGCCCGTCCAGATAGGGACGGAAGACGCCCGGTACCGAGTCGAAGAGCCCAGGCCAGGGCGCCGGAGGCGGTGGAGACGGTCTGGCCTCGCACCATCGTGCAGACCTGCGTGGTCCACCTGCTGCGGAATTCCTTCAGTTATGCGGCCCGCCAGGACTGGGACAAGATCGCCAGGCTCCTCAAGCGCGTCTACACCGCTCCGACCGAGGAGGCAGCCCTGAACCGGTTCGCGGAGTTCGCCGATGCCTGGGGCAGGAAGGAACGCGGGGGAGGAGTTCACTCCGTTCCTGCGGTTCGACACCGAGATCCGCCGGATCATCTGCACCACCAACGCGATCGAGTCGGTCAACGCGCGGGTCCGGCGAGCGGTCAAGGCCCGCGGGCACTTCCCGAACGAGCAGGCCGCCCTGAAGTGCGTCTTCATGGCGATCACGTCCCTCGATCCCACCGGCAAGGGCCAGGCCCGCTGGACCATGCGCTGGAAGACCGCGTTGAACGCCTTCGACGTCACCTTCGACGGCCGACTTTCAGCGGCCCGTCAGTAACCATCAACTACCCCAGTTACACCGCTCGTTTGACAGACCCGGACTGGCTCCACTCTGTACGCCACTTCCTCGGCCATCCTCTGGTCCAAATGAGCTACTCGATGTTCCCGCTCTGTGTCAGAGGTCTTCGTCGTCGACGGGTTCAGGTTCACGGACGTAGGCCAGGTCGAGGACGTAGCGTTCGGTGACGGGGCAGTTGTTCCAGGCTTCGGTGAGCCGGCCGTCGGGGGAGTCGTCGGGGAGTCGGGCGAGGGTGGTGTCGTAGTAGTCGGCGGCGGCTTGGCAGTTGGTCCACCACGCGTGGCCTTCGTAGACGCCGGGGCGGGGCAGGGTGATCTCGTCGGCGGGGCCGCGGTCGAGTTGGCCGATGATGAGGATGCCGGTCTCGGATTCGAGACCGATGGTCGTGTGGCCTTCGGCGCCGGCGGGCGGGGTGGGCGGGGTGTCCCAGATGCGGATGGTGATCTGGACGGAGATGTCGGGTTGGAGGCTGAGGAGGTACAGGTGGTAGCCGTTGCCGGCGACCATCTGTTACCTCTGCGGCGTCCAGGGCGGCTTCGTCGCCAAGGTAGGCGTCCGCACCGTAGACCTCCAGCACGCGGCGTCCGGGAGTGGCAGTGACGTTGTGCTCGGCGGTGTTGTTGAAGGCTGCCTGCAGGCTGGCGTAGGTCTTGCCGGGATGGCCCAGCGCGGTGAACTCGTACTGCTGCTGGGAGGAGACGTTGCCGGCCGAGTCGACGGCATACAACGGCTAACACAATGACTTGAGTTGTCGGTGGGTGATCAGGCAGCAGGCGAGTTTGAGGAACGCTTCGTGGATGTCTGCTCGTCGTTCCCAGCGCACGCGCAGCCGGCGGAAGCCGTGCAGCCAGGCAAAGGTCCGCTCGACCACCCACCGGTAGACGCCCAGGCCGGAGCCGTGCTCGGTGCCGCGCCGTGCGATGGCGGGCACCACGCCCCGGGCGCGGACCTCCTTGCGGTAACGGTCGTGGTCGTAGCCGCGGTCCGCGTAGAGGGTGACCGCTCTGCGGCGGGGCCGGCCGACGCGGCCGCGGACGGGCGGGACGGCGTCGAGCAGGGGCAGGAGCTGGGTGACGTCGTTGCGGTTGCCGCCGGTGAGGATGACGGCGAGTGGAGTGCCGTGTCCGTCGGTGATCAGGTGGTGCTTGGAGCCGGCCCGGCCCCGGTCGACCGGCGACGGGCCCGTGTGGCTCCCCCTTTTAGCGCCCTGACGTGGGAGGAGTCGACCACGCAGCGGGACCAGTCCAGCTTCCGTTCCGCGTTCAGTTCGGCGAGCAGGACCTCGTGCAACCGCTGCCAGACCCCGGCCTCGTTCCAGTCCCTCAGTCGGCGCCAGCACGTCATCCCCGAACCGAACCCCAGCTCCTTCGGTAGGTACTCCCACTGGATGTCCGTGTGCAGCACGTACAGGATCCCGCACAGCACCTGCCGATCCGGCAACGGCTTCCGGCCCGGATACCGGAACCTGCGCTCCCGCCTCGGCAGCAGCGGCTCGATCCGAGCCCACAGCTCATCCGACACGATCCACGGTGATGCCCCCACGCATCCGACAACGCTCAACTCGCCATCCAGACACGGACACCACTGCTCGACCACCTCATTGTGTTAGCCGCAGTAAGGAGCCGATCACGATCCGGCCGGTGACAGCCCGCTTCTGCGCGACGGCAGCTTGGTGCAACCGGTCTGCTGCCTCCACTACGCCCCGGGCCTCAGGCAGCAGTGCTTGTCCTGCCCTGGTGAGGCCTGCCGTGCGTGTACTGCGATCGACCAGTGTCAGGCCCAGACGGCGCTCCAGGGCACGGATCTGCTGCGAGAACGCCGGCTGCGTCATGAACGCCCGCTGGGCCGCCCGTCCGAAGTGCAGCTCTTCGGCGAGCAGTAGGAAGAGTCGCAGCTGATGCGTGCTCGGATCTCCCCGTAAGTGTGCCTCTCGGCCATCCCCCGACTGTGTCATACAGGAAACCGTATCAATGGCCACAGGAGACGTATCAAGACGCCCTTTACCTGGCTATTCCCTTGCGGGCAGTCTGACTGCTGGGAACGCGGAGCCGTCTTTCCACGGCTCCGGAGAGAGACGGGGACGTACATGAACAGGGGGACACATGGCATTACGAAAGATGAACGCAGCCTTACTTGCTGCCTTGACGCTCGCGGCAGGGGAGCTCAGCGCTTCCAATAGCCCGGCGGCCGCTAGTGATTCAGCACTGTCCATTTCGCCGCCCAGTGGCCGGTACCGCATCCACTCGTATTACAACGGCAAGTGTCTGGATGCTGATCTCAACACGATCGGCAGCAACGGGACCAAGGTCCAGCTCTGGGACTGCCTGAGCATCGACTACGGGAACCAGGCATGGTATGTGGACACGATCGGCAACGGCTTCTACAAGATCTACAGTGCGTACAAACCTAGCTGCCTAGATGCTGATCTCAACACGATCGGCACCAACGGGACCAAGGTCCAGCTCTGGGACTGGATCGCTGGAGCCGAGAACCAGGAGTGGTACCTAGAGCCGTACTGAGCCAAGTTTGTTCCGGTCTGGTCAGCCCCGCCGACCTGCACGACGCGCCGCGGCGAAGGTAGTCCTCAACCGGCCCGCTCCACTGCATCGACCGCACCCGATGCGCACCACTACCGCGCCGCCGGCCGCACCGGTGCGCACCACCGCACCGAGTGGATGCGCACCGGCGGGCGGTGGTGCGCATCGGGCTGCGCACCGGATGCACGATGCGCACCGGGTGGGTGCGCACCACCGCACCAGGTGCGCACCCACCCGGTGCGGTGGTGCGGCAGGCGCTCCCGGGCACGGCACGAGGGAAGGCCAGCGCTCGCGGAACATAAGCGTGTGCCACCGAACATTGAGTGAGCTGTCAGGCCAGACCAATGAAGTGTTCGCAGTCCGGACAGCGCCTCTTTGCGCTCAGTGCGGTGTTACCTGCCGTGGCCTGTGCAGGCTCATGCTCACTGATCCTTGCCCACCGTCCTGGGGCTGGGTTGGGGATCCATCCCCATGCCGCGTCTTCGGGCGACTCCACATAGTGGACGCACGCACCGGGGATATGTGCGTAACCCCGAGGCGAGACCAGGATCCTGTCGAGGACGAAGCCCTTTGGGGCGCGCGGGGCGGCAGTCGCCCCGTCTGCCTCTCGAGGACTGCTTCCGTCTGCAGGGCAGTTGCAGCCTTCCCCAATGATCAGTTCGCACCTGTCGCATCGTTGTGAGCCCATGGCTCCAATGGTCGCGCAGCATTCGATGGCACACGCTTAAGGGTCCGTGTCATAGGACACCGGCCATGGCGGCACATGCCCTGG
>NZ_PQSR01000052.1 GCF_002920635.1 Streptomyces sp. Ru72
CGGGCAGGGACGCCTTCGGCACGTCCGTGTCGTCCTCCGGTACGTCTCGGGGGCTCCCGCGATCTCCGAGCGCTCGGCGCGCAGCGCACGCGCCGTGCGGCGGGTGTCGTCGGCGGCGCGCTGGGCGGCGCGCCGGTCCTCGTCGGCGGCGCGGGCCCGCTCCAGGCAGGCCTGGGCGCGGGCCTCGGCCTCGACCGCCTCGTCGGCGAGTTCGCGCAGTTTCACCTGCCAGCCGGCGCGTTCGCGCAGTCGGAAGGCGAGTCCGGCCAGGGCGTCGGCGGCGCGGCGGGCCTTCTGCGCGGCCTCCTGGCGCTCGTCGCGCACCTGGGCGGCCTCGGTGGCCGTCTCCTCGGCCTCCGCCCGGGCGGTGCGTGCCTCGGCCAGTTCGGCCTCGGCCTCCTCTGCGAACGCGCGGGCGTCACGGGCGGCCTGCGCCAGCTCGGTGAGCCGGCCCGCCGGGCATCCGGTGCGCCAGGAGGCGAGCCGGGCCGCGAGTTCCCGGTCCTTGCCGAGCCGGGCCGCGAGCGCCCGGATCTCCTCGTCCCGCTCCGTGGCGCGGGCGCGCAGCGCCTGCCGCTCCTCGTCGGCTGCGTGTTCGTCGTGCATGGCCGGGTTCGGCGGGACGAGGAACACATAGCCGCTGTCGTCGCATTCGTCGACGGGCGGGGTCGGAGCGAGCAGCGCGGCGGCGGTGCCGACGGCGACGGCGGAGCGGGGCAGCAGCGCGGCCTCGCTCAGGGCCTGACGGGCCCGGAGGTGCGACTCCGGGTCGGTGATGATCACACCGTCGACCAGCTCGGGCCGGGCGGTCAGCACGCGTGCGTGGTCCGCGGGGTCGACGGCCTGCGCGAGGTAGCGCCAGCCGGGCAGCGCGGGAATGCCGTGCTCGCCGAGGTACTCGACGGTGGCGAGTACGTCCGGGCCGGGGGGCAGCAGCCCGCCGTCGCCGAGGGCGCCGAGGATGCGCGCGTCGTCGGCCGCCGCGGTCCGCAGTTCGAAGAGCTGCCGCTCGGCGGAGGAGACGGAGTCGTCGAGCAGTTCGCGCAGTTCGTCGGCGAAGCGGTCCAGTTCCTCGGCGGTGAGACAGCCTTCCGGTGCCGTCGCGGCGTCGGCCTCGCCGGTGTCCTCGTCGCGCCGGGGCCCGGGGACCCGGGGACGCGCGCCGGTGCCGGACAGGCCCAGCAGTTCCGCGAGGCGCTCCTCGGCCGCCAGCGCCTCGGCGGTGCGCCGCTCGGCCTCGTACGCCCGCTCGGCGGCCGTGGCCGCGTCCGCGGCGCGGGCCGCCGTCAGCTCCGCCCGGGACTCGGCGGAGGCCGCCTCGCGCGCGTGCTCGGAGGCCCGGCGGGAAGCCTCACGTGCGGCGTCCCAGGCGGCGACGGCGGTCTTCTCGGCGTCGCTCGCGGCGAGCGCGGCCCGCGCCGGGTCGGCGTCGGGGGCGCTGTCGTCCAGCCAGCCCGCGCGCACGGCCTCGGCGGTCTCCTGCTCGACCTCGGTCAGCCGCTGGCGCAGATGCCCGGCCTCGCTGCGGGCGCGCTGCGCCTCGGTGGCGGCGGAGGTCGAGTCCCGGTAGGCGGACTCGCTCACCTCCTGCAGGGCGGCGGACCGCTCCTCCTCCTCGTTGGCGAGGGACTCGGCGCTCTCGGCGGCGGCGTGCAGCGCCCGTACGAGATCGACGGCGGCCTTGGCGCGGGCGGCGAGCGCGGGGGCGGCGTCCCGTTCGGCCTCCTGGATGGCGGCCGACACGCGGGCCACCCGGTCGGCGGCGGCACGGTGCCGCAGCACCGCCTCGGCGGCCTGCCACGCGGAGTAGAGCTGGCGGGCGTCGGCCAGTTCGCGCTTCTGCGCGGCGGCGGCCTTCTCGGCACCGGCGAGCGCCAAGGAGGCGTGGCGGTAGGCGAGTTCGGCCGCGATGAGCGCGCTGCGCCCGCGGGCGGTCTCGGCCTCGCTGACGGCGTGCGCGGCCGCGGTCACCTGCTCGGCGAGGTCGGCGGCGCGCATCCGCTCCTGAACCCCGCGCGCGGACAGGCGCCGCGCCAGCGTGCGTGTCCGCCGCTCGGCGCCCGCGTGGATGTCGCGCGCCCGCGAGCGGGCCTCGGCGGCGTCGACGATACGCCCGAGCAGGTCCACGGACCCGGCGGTGAAGTCCCGTTCGGCGATCAGCTCGGCCCGTCGGCCCAGCTTGTTGCCGAAACCGCTGACCAGGTCCGCGAGTCCGTCGGTGTCCCGGGTGTCGGTGACGGCACGCAGCAGCAGATCCGTGAAGTCGGAGTCCTTCTTGACCGCGAAGAGACCGGCGGCCTCACCCTCGTCCGCGTTCATCTCCCGCTGGTAGCGGAAGAGTTCGGGGTCGAGGCCGAGGTCCGTCAGGTGCTCGTTCCACCGGTCGTGGATCTCCTCCCAGTGCACCTCCAGATGCGGGTACGCCTTGCCCGCCTCCATGAGGGCGTCCCGGAAGCCCTTCATCGTGCGGCGCCGCCCCTGGGCCCCGGAGGTGCCCTCGACGGGCGGCCGTACCGCGGTGGACTCGGCGACGGGCAGGTTGTCCAGGGTGAGTCCGGGGCCCGGACGGAAGGAGTACCAGGCCTCGGCGAACTTCCGCGGGTCGTTGGACACCTGGCGCCCGCGCCACTCGCTGACCTTGCCGACGACGACGCACTCACCGGTCTGCACGTGCTGCCACTCCAGGGCCACGTGTCCGCAGTCGTCGGCGAGCAGGAACTTGCGCAGCACGCCGGAACTGGCGCCGCCGAGCGTGTTGCGGTGGCCCGGCAGCATCACGGAGAAGATCAGCTTGAGCAGGACGGACTTGCCGCCGCCGTTCTCCAGGAAGAGCACGCCCGCGGGGGCGGGCCTGCGCGGCGGCCCGACGGGCTCCTCCTCGAAGAACTCCGCCTGGGTGGGCGCGGGTTCGGGCACCGGATCACCCACGCCCCGCAGGTCCAGCACGGTGTCGGCGTAGCGCGCACCGGCCGGGCCGATGGAGTAGAGGCGGACCCGGGACAGCTCGTACATGGCGGCGGACTCTCGTCGTAAGTCTTGCTGGTGTTCGGAAAGGGCGGGGTCAGGAGTGGAACGGAAGTCCGGCGTCGGCCACGAGCTCGAGGTCGTCGGTGTCCTCCGCGGGAAGCAGGGTCGCCGTGCCGTCGGTGACCGGGACGATGCCCAGCTCGAGGAGTTCGGCCATGGCGGCGCTGCCGGCCATGTCGCGCACCTGGAGCTGGTAGCGGGCCGTCGTGCGATACGTGCCGCCGTTCTCGTCGCCCGTGCGCTGGAGGAATCCGGAGTCGGTGAGGAACCCGACGGCCTTCGCGACGATGCCGGTGGTCGAGGCGGCCGGGCGGCGCGCGTCCTTGGT
This sequence comes from Streptomyces sp. Ru72, assembly GCF_002920635.1. Classification (GTDB taxonomy): domain Bacteria; phylum Actinomycetota; class Actinomycetes; order Streptomycetales; family Streptomycetaceae; genus Streptomyces. The sequence continues at coordinate 3,356 of NZ_PQSR01000052.1, forward strand.
GGCCCCGGTCGCGCTGCGTCTGGCCCAGACCCGCCAGGCGGCCTCCAGTCCGGGCGCGTCGGTGGCCGGGTCGGTGTTCTCTCCCTGCTCCTCGGCCCGCTCCTCCAGGCGGCGGCAGGCCTGGCGGACGAAGGCGTCGACGCCGTTGACCGTGACGCGCCCGATGTAGCCGTCGTCGGCGAGGTCCTCCGGGCGCGGGAACGCCAGGGCGGCGACGGCCAGATGGGCGAGCCCGTGCAGGAAGCGGTCGGCGGAGTCGGCCGATGTGCGACGCGCGTAGTCGCCCATGCGCACCGCGAACACCGAGTCCTCGGCCGCGGTGACGGCCATGCCCGCGCGCGGGGACACCTCCAGGACGATCAGGCCGAGCCCGGTGGCGACGGCGTCGGCCAGCCGCGCGAACGGCGGGTCCTCTCGGTAGCGGCGCAGCAGGTCCGCGTACTCCTGGTCGCGTGCCGGCTGCAGCTTGGGCTGCAGGCCGAAGGCGACGAGCCGCGCCGCGTCGGCGGCGTCGGCGGGGGTGACGGCGCTGCTCACCGGCGTGGCGGCGGCCTCCGGCTCACTCCACTCGACGTGCTCGGTCACGGTTGGGGCTCCTTGGTGCGCTGGTGCTTGTTCGTGGTCATCGGCATCAGGCCGCTTCCGTCCGGTCCGCCGCCATGCCCGCCGCGTCCAGCAGGGCCGTGCCCACGATCAGATCGGCCCCGCCGAACTCCGGGTCGTCCAGCTCCGTGCCGTCGTCCACCGCGAACAGCAGCTTCTCCTCCCCCTGCCGGTACGCCGTGCCCACCGGCGGGCTCGCCGCGTGCACGGCCAGCAGGGCGACCAGATAGGGCAGGTCGGGGTCCTTGCGGCGCGCCTCGGCCAACAGCCCCGACAGTCGCCGTGGCGCGTCCGCCGGCAGGTCGAGCAGTTCCATGGCGGCGGCCATCTGCTCCTCGCTGAACCTGCTGTCGTCCGGTGTGGCGATCAGGTCCGGCTCGGGCATCTCGGCGCCCAGGTGCTCGCGCTCCACCGGAGGCGTCAGCAGCAGGTCGACGAGGTCTCCGGTCCGCACGGAGAACGGCGTACGCAGCCCCGTACCGTGCGTGAAGAAGGCGTCCGTGACGCGGGTCGCCCGCTCGAGCGCCAGGGGCAGCACTTGCGCGACGAGCTGCCCGTACAGGTCGATCCCCGACGTCGCGACGGGCGTGGCGAACGCCTGCCGGTCCTGCTCGGCGCGGAACAGCGGGCCCGCTTCGAGGAGCCGGGACTGCAGCTGCGTGTGCCGGCGGATGCAGTCCTTGACGATGTCGACGAGTTCGGCGGCGCGCCGCTTCTGATCGGGGTCCTCGGACTCGTCCCGGGCCTTGCGGATGTTGGTGAGGATCGCGTTCTCGTGGCGGTAGCGCTCGGCGACGTGGTCCAGGGCCTCGGTGATCATGTCCGGGACCGCGTTCAGCCAGTCCACCGCGCGGACGTTGCGCCGGGTGGCGTCCAGGGCCTTGCGCAGGGACTCCGAGTACTGCACGGTCCGGTAGCGGGCCTGCTCGGCGGCGAGCTGGGCGTCGGCGAGGCGGCCCCGGCTGATCAGCACCTCCAGTTTGACCTCGGCGGCGATCTGGGCGCTGGTGACATCGGTGTCGAGGGCGCCGACGAGGACGTTGACCGCCTCGTCCGTCGTCCGCAGGTAGACGCCTCCGCCGTAGCCGGGGACCTCCTCGATCAGCTTGAAGTCGTAGTCACGGCGGACGTACGTGCCGTCCGGGGCGAACGTGCCGTAGACGGCCCGGAAGCCGCGGTCGACGCTGCCGACGTTGATCAGGTTCTCCAGGACCCAGCGGGCCACGCGCTCGTGCTCGGCGGGCGGGCGCCGCGGTGCCTGGGCGGCGATGCGCGGGATGAGGCGGGCGACTATCTGGTCGTGGTCCGCGCCCGTGTCGAAGTCCATGTTCAGCGTGACCAGGTCGATGGCGGCGAGGGCGATCTCCGCCATGCCGTACACCGAGTACTCACCCGCGAGGTTGGCCTTGCGTGCGTCCAGGTCGTGCAGCGGCGCGGTGCAGGCGAGCGCGCGCAGACGCCGGGCCAGCCCCTCGTCGGCGGCCGGCCCCGGAGCGGGGCGCGGCCCCGTGCTGAACTGGGGCGGAACACGATCCGTCGATGCAGGCGAAGTCACGGTGCACAGATTAGGTCCTGGGTCTGACAACGACCCAAATCGCCGGGTGCGCTCCGCCGGCCGCGCCCCGCGGGAAAGCCGCCGGTGTCAGGCCCCGCGCCCCGGACCCGTGTCGGCCACCCGGCGCCCGTACACCTCGACCAGGCCCGCTCGCGAGTCGTCGAGGTAGGCCGCAAGGAGCTGCTCGGCGCTCTCGCGCTGCCCGGCCTGCAGGGTCCGGAGGATCTGTTCGTTGCGGGCCAGGTAGGGCTCGTGCAGCCGGCGCGGGTCCGCCACCACGTGGAACGCCAGGCGCAGTTCGGCGAAGACGCTGCGCATCAGTTCGTCCGTGCGTTCGCTCCCGGCGAGTGCCACCAGTTCACGGTGGAAGTGGATGTTGGCCGTCGAGACCCCTTTCCAGTCACCTTCGCGTGCCGCCCGCTGCCCCTCAGCGACCGCAGCGGCGAGACCTTCCACGGCGTACGGCGGCTGCCCGAGGCCCCGTACGACGGCGCACTCGACGAGCGTGCGGGTGCGGTAGATGTCCTCGACGTCGTCCACCGTCAGGACTCGCACGAAGACGCCCCGGTTCAACTCGTGGACGAGCAGCCTCTCGTGCGTGAGCAGCCGGAAGGCCTCGCGCAGCGTGTTACGCGAGACGCCGAGCGCGCCGCCGATGCTGTCCTCCGACAGCCGGGTGCCGGGCGGGAAGTAGCCCTCGGCGATACGGCTCCTGAGGATGTCCGACACCCGCTCGGCGGTGCTGGTGCGCCCGAGCAGCGCGCGGTCGTCGGCCAGTCCCGTCAGCTCCTCTGCCATGCCCGGAATTCAAGCGCAGAGACAAGGACGAGACAACACGGGTATTGAAGGATCGTTCAACGATCCTCTACCTTGCTGGACACGGCACCGCTCCGCTCACCGTGGCGTCGCGGCTTCCGCACCGCACGGCTCATCCCGCAAGCACCCTCCGTCCCTCACTGCGAGGTGCCCATGAGCACGACTCCTTCCTCCCCGGCCCCGACGGCCGACGCCCGTTCCGGCGCCGGTGAACTCGGCGCCGACGACGGCGCCTTGGGCTGGTTGCGCGCCCTCGGCCCCCGTGGCCGCCGTGCCTTCGCGGGCGCCTTCGGCGGCTATGCCCTGGACTCGTACGACTACTTCACGCTGCCGCTGAGCATGGTCGCGCTGGCGGCGTACTTCGGTCTGGACAGCGGTCAGACCGGCCTGTTCACCACGGTCACGCTGGTCGTCTCGGCGGTCGGCGGCGCCGTGGCGGGTGTGGTCGCCGACCGCGTCGGACGGGTGAAGGCCCTGATGATCACCGTGGTGACCTACGCCGTCTTCACGGTCGCCTGCGGCTTCGCTCCGACCTACGAGACCCTGCTGGTCTTCCGTGCCCTCCAGGGCCTCGGCTTCGGCGGCGAGTGGGCGGTCGGCGCGATCCTGGTCGCCGAGTACGCGAGCGCCCGGCACCGGGGCCGTACGCTCGGCGCGATCCAGAGCTCCTGGGCCGTCGGCTGGGCGCTGGCCGCGGTCGTCTACACCCTGGTCTTCTCGTTCCTGGGTGACGACCTGGCCTGGCGGGTGATGTTCTGGACCGGTGCGCTGCCCGCGCTGCTGGTGATCTGGATGCGCCGCCGGGTGCACGACGCCCCGGAGGCGACGGCCCAGCGCGAACGGAGCGCCGAGAAGGGCTCGTTCGCCGCGATCTTCAAGCCGGGCAGGGACGGGCAGCCCGGCCTGCTGCGCACGACGGTCTTCGCCGGGCTGCTCTCCACCGGTGTCCAGGGCGGCTACTACACACTGGCGACCTGGGTGCCGACGTACCTGAAGTCGGAGCGAGGCTTGTCGGTCGTCGGCACCGGCTCCTACCTGACGTTCCTGATCTCCGGGGCCTTCCTGGGCTACCTCACCGGCGGCCACCTCACCGACCGGCTCGGCCGCAGGCGCAACATCTGGCTCTTCGCCCTGCTGTCGGCGATCTGCATCCTGGCGTACGCGAACATCCCCAGTGGCGCCAACACCCTGCTGCTGGTGCTCGGTTTCCCGCTCGGGTTCTGCATGTCGGCCATCTTCAGCGGCTTCGGGTCGTACCTGAGCGAGCTGTACCCGACGGCGGTGCGCGGCACGGGACAGGGCTTCACCTACAACGCCGGTCGAGCGGTGGGCGCCGCCTTCCCGACCCTGGTGGGCTTCCTCGCCGACAGCTGGGGCGTGGGCGGTGCGCTGGTCTTCGGCGCGATCGGGTACGGGATCGCGGCTCTGGCGCTGCTGGGCCTGCCGGAGACGCGCGGGAAGGAGCTGCGGTGAACCGGACGGAAGACCACTCCCCGACCCTCGCGGAAGACCGACCGCTGATCCTCGTCGACGAGCACGCGCACGCGTGGAGCGCGAAGGACGCCCGGGCCCGTGTCCGGGAGGGCCTGAGCGGCCCCACCGCCGGGGTCGCCGCGGGTCACACCCAGGTCAACCTGATCTCGGTGCCCGCCGACTGGGCCTACGACACCCTGCTGTTCTGCCAGCGCAACCCCAAGCCCTGCCCGGTCCTGGACGTCACCGACGCGGGCTCCCCCAGGACGGTTCTCGCGGAGGACGCCGACCTGCGGACCGATCTGCCGCGCTACCGGGTGTGGCGGGACGGGGAACTGGTGGACGAGCCGACGGACGTGCGCGCCCACTGGCGCGACGATCTGGTGTCGTTCCTCATAGGGTGCAGCTTCACCTTCGAGTGGGCGCTCGGCGAGGCGGGCGTGCCCCTGCGCCACATCGAGCAGGGCCGCAACGTCCCGATGTACGTCACCACCCGCCCCTGCCGTCCGGCAGGGCGGCTGCACGGCCCCATGGTGGTGTCCATGCGCCCGGTCCCACCACGGCACCTGCCCGCCGCGATCCGGGAGAGCAGTCTGCTGCCCGCGGTACACGGCGGCCCCGTACACTGCGGCGATCCGTCGGCCCTCGGCATCGCGGACCTGGGCCGACCCGACTTCGGCGACCCGGTGGACGCCGAACCGGACGACATCCCGGTGTTCTGGGCCTGCGGCGTGACCCCGCAGGCCGCGGTGACGGCCTCGCGCCCGCCGTTCGCCATCACCCACGCACCGGGGCAGATGTTCATCACCGACGCCCGCGACGACCAGTACCGCGTGCTCTGACGACGACCGGCACCGCGTCGCCCGACGGCGACCGGTGCCGCGTCGCCCGACGGCGCCCGACCAGGAGGGACCATGATCGATCTGAACGCCGATCTCGGCGAGGGCTTCGGCCGCTGGCAGCTCACCGACGACGAGCGGCTCCTGTCGGTCGTCACGAGCGCCAACGTGGCCTGCGGGTTCCACGCGGGGGACGCGGCCACCATGCGCCGGGTGTGCGAACTGGCGGCCGAGCGCGGCGTACGGATCGGCGCCCAGGTCTCCTACCGTGACCTGGCCGGTTTCGGGCGGCGCTCGATGGATGTGCCGCCCGACGAACTGGCCGCCGAAGTGGCGTACCAGATCGGCGCGTTGGAGGTCTTCGCGCGCGCGGCGGGCTCCCGCGTGTCGTATGTGAAGCCGCACGGCGCGCTCTACAACCGGGTGGTCCACGACGAACGGCAGGCTCAGGCGGTCGTCGACGGCGTGCTGCTCGCCGACGCCACGCTGCCCGTGCTGGGACTGCCCGGGTCGCGATTCCTGGAGGTGGCCGGCAAGGCCGGGCTCCCGGCCGTGACCGAGGCGTTCGCGGACCGCGCCTACACCGAGGAGGGCACGCTCGTGCCGCGCGACCGGGACGGGGCGGTGATCACGGACCCCGACACGGTCGTCGCGCGCTCGGTGGGCCTCGCCCGTGCCGGGACCGTTGCCGCCCACTCGGGGCGCGAGATCCCGGTGCTCGCACGCTCCTTGTGCCTGCACGGCGACACGCCGGGCGCGGTCGATCTGGCCCGCCGGGTGCGCGCCGAGCTGGAGGCCGCGGGCGTACGCGTGGAGGCCTTCGCATGAGGGTGCTGTCCGTCGGTGACGAGGCGCTGCTGGTCGAGCTCTCCAGCGGTGACGAGGCACAGGCCCTGCACGCCGAGCTGCTGCGCCGTCGGGCCTGTGGTGAGCTGAACGCGCGTGAGGTCGTCCCCGCGGCCCGCACGGTCCTCCTCGACGGTGTCGCCGAGCCCGCCCGGCTCGCGGCCCGGATCGCCGAGTGGGACATCCCGCCGGTCGCCACGCGCGCGGAGAAGCCGGTCGAGATCCCCGTACGGTACGACGGTCCCGATCTACAGGAGGTGGCCGCCGCGTGGGGCGTTTCGCGGCAGGAGGTGGCGCGGATCCACGCGGCGGCCGAATTCCGGGTCGCCTTCTGCGGGTTCGCGCCGGGGTTCGGCTATCTCACCGGCCTGCCGGACCGCTACCACGTGCCGCGCCGGGCCACCCCGCGCACGGCCGTCCCGGCCGGTTCGGTGGCGCTCGCGGGACCGTACACCGGGGTCTATCCACGTTCGTCGCCAGGGGGCTGGCAGCTCATCGGCACGACCGACGCGGTGCTGTGGGACCACGCGCGCGTGCCGGCCGCGCTGCTCACCCCGGGCGTCAGCGTCCGCTTCGTCCCGGTGGGGTCCTGATGGCGGACCGAGCTCTCGTCGTCGTACGCGCCGGGCTGCTGACCACCGTGCAGGACCGGGGCCGGCCCGGCCACGCCCATCTCGGCGTGCCGCGTTCAGGGGCGCTCGACGCACCCGCGGCGGCGCTCGTCAACCGGCTGGTCGGCAACCCACCGGAAGCCGCCGTCCTGGAAACCACGCTCAACGGCTGTGCGCTGCGCCCGCGTTCGACGGTCACCGTCGCGGTCGGCGGCGCGCCCGGCACGGTCACCGTGGACGGCCGCCCCGCCCCCTGGGGAGCGCCGGTCCGCGTGCCGGGCGGGGCGCTGCTGGAGGTGGGGCCCGCACGGGCCGGAGTTCGCGGGTACGTCGGTATCGCGGGCGGAGTGGCCGTGGAGCCGGTGCTCGGCAGCCGCTCCACCGACCTGCTCTCCGGGCTCGGCCCGCCACCGCTCGCGGACGGTGCCGTACTGCCCCTGGGGGTGCCGGCCGGCCCTCACGCGCACGTGGACACCGTTGCCCAGCCGGGGCCGCCGGACGAGCTGGTGCTGCGTGTGACGCTGGGGCCGCGCGCCGACTGGTTCACCCAGGACGCGCTGCGCACGCTCGTCACGCGCGCGTACCGGGTGTCCGCCGCGAGCAACCGCATCGGCCTGCGCACCGAAGGCCCCGCCCTGGAGCGCGCCCGGGCCGGTGAACTCCCCAGCGAGGGCATGGTGCTGGGCGCGGTGCAGGTGCCGCCCGACGGCCGCCCGGTCGTCTTCCTGGCGGACCATCCGACCACCGGGGGGTACCCGGTGATCGCGGTCGTCCGCACCGCCGACCTCGCGGCCGCCGCCCAGGCGGCCCCGGGCACCCCCGTGCGGTTCACGGCCGTCAGCCGCCGGTAGGCGGGCCGCTCACGCCGCGTCCGGCTGCTCCGCGACCGACAGCGCGGCCAGCGCGGAGGCCACCGTGGGCGAGGCGGACAGGTCCAGCCGGGCGCTGGTCCCCCCTGGCCTCGTGGCGGACCTCGTCGGCGGCCAGCGTGAGCAGCTGCGGCAGCCGATCGGTGCACCGCCCGGCCACCCAGCCCGTCCCGGCGGTGGCCGGCCACCACAGGCTCGCCGAGCGGCTCGGCGCCGGGAACTCGGGCTCCGCCGAAGCACGGCACCGGTGGCGAGACCCGCCTGCGAGAGCAGCGCGTGGAAGCGCAGGGCGAGCTGCCGGTGCCCGCGCTCCCCCGGATGCAGCCGGTCAGCGCTCCACATCGCGCGGTCGCTGATCCAGTCCCCGTCCGCCCCGTGCACATGCACCGCCCCGTGCCGCTCGGACAGCGCGTGCACGACCGTGTCGACGGCCCGCTGCCTGCGCGCCAGCGCCCCGGGCAGCCGCAGCATCGTCCACCAGGGTCGGGCAGACAGGCCGTGAGCAGCACCGTGCCGTGCGCGCGGAACACGCCGTACACCTGGTCGAGGCGGGCGGCCACGGCGTGGATGTCGAAAGTGCAGCGCAGGGTGTCGTTGACGCCTATGACCACGGAGACGACATCGGGGCGCAGGTCGAGCGCGGCCGGGGTCTGCCGCTGAAGGAGGTCCCGGGTCTGGGCGCCGCTGACGGCGAGGTCGGTGAACTCCGCGGGGCTGTCCGCCGGGGCGAGCCCGTCGGCGAGGAGCGCGGCCACCCCGCCAGGTGTCCCCGACGGGGTCGCCCACACCTTCCGTCAGCGAGTCGCCGAGTGCGACACGAACCGCAGGGGTCTCATCGCACGCCCTCCCGGGCCGCCTGCGGGCGGGCGTCACCGGCCGCCGGCGGAGCGTCGAACGGCAGGGCGTCATGGGCCGCGAGGAACGCGTTTACCGCCGTCTTCCAGCCGAAGCACTCGGCACGCGCGCGTGCCGTCTCCCGGCGCTCGCCCTCGGATCGCTCCATGAGCAGCTCCACCGCGTCGGCGAAGGCCTCACCGGTGTTCACGGCGGTCGCCCCGGCCGAGCCGATCACCTCGGGCAGCGCGGACAGGGCGCTGGCCACCACGGGTGTGCCGCACGCCATCGCCTCCAGGGCGGCGAGCCCGAAGGTCTCGGCGGGCCCGGGGGCCAGGCACACGTCCGCCGTGGCCTGCAGCGCGCCGAGCAGATCCCGGTCGGCGACGTGGCCGAGGAAGGTGACGGGCAGGCGCCGCTCCTCGGCCCGCTGTTGGAGCCGGGCCCGCAGCGGCCCGTCCCCGGCGACCGCCAGCGCCACGCGCCGTCCGCGGTGCAGCAGGGCCTCCAGGGTGTCCAGGGCCGTGCCGGGCTTCTTCTCCACGGACAGCCGGGAGCACAGGACGAGCAGCGTCTCGTCCCCGCGCGCGTACCGTGCGCGCAGCCCCGCGTCCCGCAGCGCCGGGTGCCGCTGGTCGAGGTCGACGCCCAGCGGTGCACGTACGACGTTGCGGGCGCCGATCCGTACGAACTCCCGCTCGGCGAACTCGGTGGTGCACACCACGCGCGCGTAGGTGTGCGCCGTACGGGTGTTGAGGGCGTCGGCGGCGCGCCGGGACATGGCCTCGGACAGGCCCCAGGTGCGCAGGACGCCGTCGGCGGTCTCGTGGGAGACCATCACGGCGGGGACCCGGGCGCGCCGGGCCCACTTGCCGGTCCAGCGCAGGGTCGTGCGGTCGGAGACCTCGAGACGGTCGGGGTCGAGTTCCTCCAGGAGGGCGGCGACGCGGCGCTTGTCCACGAGGACGCGGTAGCCGCCGGTGCCGGGCAGCAACGGCCCCGGCAGGGTGATGACCCGGCCCTGCTCGGTCGTCTCGTCGCAGTGGCGCTCGCCGGGCACGATGAGCAACGGCTCGTGCCCGGCCTCCTTGAAGCCCTTGCCCAGCTCGCGCAGCGCGGTGCGCAGACCGCCGGATGCGGGGGCGACGAAGTTGGCGAGCCGCACGATGCGCAGCCCGGCGCCGGTCCGCTCGGTGGCGAAGCTCATGCCGCCACCACCGTCCTGCGCGCGGCGAGCACGTCCGCGTAGTGGCCGATGAGCCGGTCGCCGACGGCAGCCCAGGTGCGCCCCTCGACGAGGGTGCGCGCTGCGGCCCCGTAGGCGGCCCGCAGCGCCGGGTCGGCGGCCAGGGACCATACGGCGTCCCGGAAGGCGGCCGTGTCCCCGGGCGGCACGAGGAGTCCGGTTCGGCCGTGGGCCACCAGGTCGAGCGGGCCGCCGGCGGCGGGCGCGACGACCGGCACGCCGCTCGCCATGGCCTCCTGCACGGTCTGGCAGAACGTCTCGAAGGGGCCGGTGTGCACGAAGACGTCCAGCGAGGCGAAGATCCGGGCGAGTTCGGCGCCGGTGCGGCGGCCCAGGAAGACGGCGCCGGGCAGGGCGGCGCGCAGGGTGGTCTCGCTCGGCCCGTCGCCCACGACGACGACGCGTACGCCGTCCAGACCGCAGGCGCCGGCGAGGAGTTCGACGTGCTTCTCGGGAGCGAGCCGGCCGACGTAGCCCACGATCAGCTCACCGTTCGGGGCGAGTTCCCGGCGGATCGCCTCGTCCCGCAGGTCCGGCCGGAAACGGACGGTGTCGACGCCGCGCGGCCACAGCTGCACCCGGGGCACGCCGTGTGCCTCCAGGTCGTGCAGGGCGGCGCTGGAGGGCGCGAGGGTGCGGTCGGCGGCGGCGTGCACGGAGCGGATGCGCCGCCAGGCCGCTGCCTCACCGGCGCCCATGTAGGTGCGGGCGTAGCCGGCGAGGTCGGTCTGGTAGACGGCGACGGCGGGGATGCCGAGCCGGACGGCGGCCGCCATGCCGCGGACGCCGAGGACGAAGGGGCTGGCCAGGTGCACGATGTCGGCGCGGTGTCCGGTGATGGCCGCGGCGACGCGTCGGCTGGGGAGAGCCACGCGCACCTGGGCGTAGCCGGGGAGCGGCAGGGAGGGGACACGGACGACGGGGCACGGCGCGAGGGCGTCGGGCCCGGTGCCGACGGGGGCACCTCCCTGTTCGCACGCAGTGGAGAACTTCGGGGAGGTGGCCGGAGCGACGACGAGGGGAGCATGACCGCGATCGACGAGGTGCCGGGCGGTCTGCAGCGCGCAGTGGGCCACGCCGTTCACATCGGGGGGAAAGGATTCGGTCACGATGACGACACGCATACCCGTGTTCTCGCCGCGCCGGACGTGGCCGCGTCAACGTCGATCTTTCCGGCCGGGGAACGTCCCATGAGCGTTGTGCTGCACAGTCGAGCAGGTCCGCCCGTGTCCACGCCCTCCTGGCACGCGGGTCACCGGATGTTCACACGGCCGGCATGTCGGGTCCGATCCGGCTGCGTACGGCGGTCTGCACCTCGGCCTCCTCGGCCGGATCCGCGGCGAGCCGGCGCAGCCGCTCCACGACGCGGGCGTCTCCGGTCTCGGCGTGCCGTGCGGCGATCTCACGGGTGGACTCCTCGCAGTCCCAGAGGCACTCGACGGCGAACCCCGAGGCGAAGGAGGGGTCGGTGGCGGCCAGCGCGCGGGCGGCTCGCCCCCGGAGATGGGAGGACGCGGTCTCGCGGTAGACATGGCGCAGGACGGGTGCGGCGCAGGCGATGCCGAGCCGTCCGGCGCCGTCGACGAGGGTCCACAGCGTCGGCGCGTCGGGGCCCTCGCCCCGAACCGCCTCCCGGAGCGCCTCGAGGACCAGGTCGCTGTCGTGGGCACCACCACGGCAGGCGAGCATGCGCCCGGCGGCGGCCCCGAGGGCGTCGGGCCGGCGGGCCCAGCCGCGGGCCCGGTCAACGGCGGCGAGACTGCGCATACGTTCGAAGGCGTCCACGGCCGCGTCGACGACGAACGCGGAACCCGTGGTCACGGCATCCTCGATGAGCTCGAGGGCGTCCGGATCGTTGCTGTCGGCGAGGTACCGCAGGGCCGTCGAACGGGCTCCGTCGCCGCCCGAGCGGGCGGCCTCGACGATCTCGGCGCGGTCCTCGGGCCCGGCGACGGCGGTGAGGCAGCGGGCGGCGGGCACGTGCAGCGCGGCACCCCGTTCGATGCCCTGCTGCGCCCAGTCGAAGACGGCCCGCACGCTCCACCCCGGGCGAGGTCCCTGGGGCCGCAGTTGCCGCTGCCAGCGGTCGAAACAGCCGGCCTCCTGTGCGGCACGCACGCGTGAGGCGATGGATTCGCGGGGGTCGTCGGCCCACAGCCGCCAGGGCCGTGGTTCGAAGGCGTCCCGGACGGCGGCGGCGAGTTCGGCCTCGCCCTCGGGGTCGGCCGGGAAGCGGGCCAGGACGGGAGCGGCCAGGGCGCGCAGGCCCGCGTCGTCGTCGCGCAGGGCGAGCTCGTCCAGGGCCCAGGCCCAGTTGGAGCCCGAGGCGGCGTACCTGCGCAGCAGTTGGAGCGCGTCGCGCCTGCCGTACGAGGCGAGGTGCCCGAGGACGGCGAGCGCGAGTCCGGTGCGGCACTCGTCCGCCTCGAGGACGTCCTCGGCGCTGAACAGGTGCGCCTCGATGGCGTCCAGCTCGCCGCCCAGGTCGAGGTAGAGCCGGGCGTAGTACAGCGAGCGGTTCTCCACCTGCCAGTCGTGGCGGGGGTCGCGCAGCACACAGTGGTCGAGGGCAGCGAGCGCCTCGGCGCGGGGGGCGGTGAGCGCGTGCAGCGTGCCGTCGCCGCGGCCCCTCTGGAGCAGGCCGAGCAGCGTACCGCTGGGCGCTATGACCGGTTCGAACATGGGAAACAGCCTCACATCAAGCGTCGACGCAACCGGGGGACACGCATCACCTGGCCGCGTGACAACACGTCGGGGCGCCCGCCGTCTCTTGCTTGCTGAAGACCATCTTCCTCTGCCTCTCGTCGGTGGCCCGTGGGGACCGATCACGGTCCGCGCGGTGCGGCATCACCTGCCCGGCCGTCGCGTCCGTGAATCACGACGTCATGATGACCCGGGCTCTCGCGCTGCCGCGACCTTATTTCGGGCGGTCCGGTACCGCCTCCCCCGTTTTCGTCTTTTTCGCTGGTCAGTGTGTTCGGATCAGGGTGCGCCGAACAGTTCGAGCAGGTCCGTCCTGGCGAACATCTTGGCGGTGTCGATCGCCGAGGGGGTCCCTGCGGCCGGGTCGGCGCCACCGTCCAGCAGGGCCCGGATGACCTCGGCCTCGCCCTTGAAGACGGCTCCGGCGAGCGGTGTCTGGCCTCGGTCGTTGGCCCGGTCGGCCTCAGCGCCGCGCTCGAGCAGGGCCCGCACGGCGTCGGCCTGGCCGTGGTAGGCGGCGAGCATCACCAGGGTGTCGCCGCGGTCGTTGGTGAGGTTGGCCGGAACGCCCGCGTCGACGTACGCCGCGAGCGCCTCGGTCTCGCCTCGGCGCGCCAGATCGAAGATCTTGGTCGCCAGCTCCACGACCTCGGGGTCGGGGGCTTCACTCATCGGCCGGACCGCCTCTCCACTACGGCTGCTGGTACTGATGCCCGAGGGTGCCGGGACTGGTGCCCCGTACGGGTGAATCGCCAGCGTACTGGCTTCCGCGTCACATGACCGGCACCGTATGCGGCAAAGATCACGACGAGGCCGTGGCGGGCGTCAGGGCTGGTCAAGGGGTCGGGGCGACTCCGCCGACCGAAGGAAATCCGGTGAATTTCACCCAGTTGCACCTTTTATCGTATGGATACATTCTGTGAGCCTGGAAGGACTCATGGTGACTGTCCCCACGAACCAGGAGAGAGCAATGATTCTGAACATCTCGGGCGTCGTGCTGCTCGGCACCATCGTCTTCCTCTTCTTCCGCAAGGACGGACTGAAGGGCTCGCACGCAACCGTCTGCTCGCTGTTCGGGTTCTACCTCTCGAGCACCGCCATCGCCCCCAGCATCAAGGCAGGCGGGGCGAGTCTCGCCGGCCTCCTCGGCGGGCTCAACTTCTGACCCGGCTCCCGTCCGCACACACCCTCAGGAGAACGACGTGGCTCGGCGTCCCCTCCCCCGCATTCTGAGCAACGGCGGCGACCGGATCGCCCGCAGCCGGGAGCTGGCGCGGGCGGCGGCCGGCGGCGCCACCGACGTCCTCCACCCGCTGATCACCATCACGCGTGGCCTGCGCAGGCTGGCGGCGGCCGGACGGCGCACGTGGGCGGACACACCGAAGGACCGTCGGGGACCGCTGCTCTTCCTGGTGGCCTCGGTGATCCTGGTCGTGGCGCTGGTCCCGTACGGGCCGCTGCTCGCCGCCATCACGTTGATGGCGGCGTCGGCCTGGAAGGGCCGGGAGAACAGGCCGACGGCGCCCCCGGGCCCGGACCCCGCGCAGACCAAGCGGCTGGGTGCCCTGTACGAGGCTCTGGTGCCGTACTTCTCCGCCGCCGAGGACCCCGCACCGCTGTACGCGCACGGCGGGGACTTCACCCGGGCGTTCTCGTCCTGCGAGTTCGACGACACCGGCCGCGTCTCGCGCCTGGTCATCCGCTATCCCGCCTACTTCACCGACGGCGAGCCGGCGTCGAGGGGCAGGATCGAACAGCTCCTGCGCGCCAAGTCGGGCCGGGACCGCGAGTACCACTTCGCCTGGGACGAGGAAGGCAACGAACTGACGGTCACCGCACTGCCTCCCCTGCCCACCGACATCGCCGCACAGCGCTTCGTGACCGCCCCGGGCGAGACGGTCCTCGGCTTCACCGACCCCACCGGGGTCCAGCGCACGCTCCCCCTCACCCACGGCGAGGAGCGACGCGACGTGCCTCCGGTGCTGTGGCGCACCGGCCCCCGGTGCGCCGAGCCGCACCTGCTGATCGCGGGCACACCCGGCAGCGGCACGACGACGCTGGTGCGCTCCATCGCCCTGCAGGCGCTGCAGCACGGGGACGTGCTGATCGTCGAGGGCGGCGGCACCGGGGAGTACGCGTTCCTGACGGGCCGGGAGGGCGTGCTGGCGGTGGAGTCCGGACTCGCCGGGGCGGCGGCGAGCCTCGAGTGGGCGACCCATGAGACGGAGCGCCGGCTGATCGCCGCCAACCGCGCCCGGCAGGCCGGGCACCCCCCGCCGGACGACGTCAGGCGCCCGCTGTGGATTCTGCTGGACCGGCCGACCGCCCTCGGGCCTCTCGCAGCCGCCGACGGACGCGCCGATCCCCAGGCCCTGCTCCAGGTACCACTGCGGCACGGCCGGGCGGCGAACGTCACGGTGGTGGTCGCCGAGCAGGTGGACGCCCTGGACGGCCTGTCCGACGCGGTCCTGCAGCACACCCGCGCGCGCGTGGCGCTCGGGCCCGCGGCCCCCGGCGAGCTGGAGACGGTGCTCGGCGCGCCGCCGCACACCACCCCCGTCAAGGACGTGCCGCCCGGCCGCGGTTACGCCCGTCTGGGCACGGGCCCGGTCCACCGCCTCCAGGTACCGGCCACCCCGGACCCGTACGACGAGACCGCCGGCGAACAGCACCGGCAGGCGGTTCTCGCCCTGCTGCCCCGCCGCAGCGAACCGATCGCCCCGAGCGCACCGATCGAGCCGAGCGCACCGATCACCCCCGGCGCTCCGATCGACTGCGGCAAGCCGACCGGCCGCAGCGCACCGGTCGAGTCGGTCCCGACGGAGGCGCTGGCCATGGAGGGCTGACCGCAGCCCGTACCAGCCCCCTGATCAGGCCACGAACGTCCGCGGTGCCTCCGCCGGCCCCGACGCGCCCGTCTGGACGAGGCGGGCCGCGGCCGCCAGACGCACCGCCGCCTCCTCCGCCACCGCGCCGCCCACCGTGAACGGCAGTCGCACATAGCCCTCGAAGGCGCCGTCCACGCCGAAGCGCGGCCCGGACGGCACCCGGACACCGACCCGCTCCCCGGCCTCCGCGAGACGGGAGCCCGACAGGCCGCCGGTGCGCACCCACAGCGTCAGGCCGCCCCGGGGCACCGAGAACTCCCACGTCGGCAGCTCCTTGCGCACCGCGGCGACCAGGGCGTCCCGGTTCTCCCGGGCCTGGCCGCGCCGCAGGTCCACCGCCTGCTCCCAACCGCCCGTGCTCAGCAGCCAGTTCACGGCCAGCTGCTCGAGGACCGGAGTGCCGAGGTCGGCGTAGGCGCGGGCCGCGACGAGGCTGCGGATGACATCGGGGGCGGCCCGCACCCACCCGATGCGCATGCCCGCCCAGAACGCCTTGCTCGCCGAGCCGACGGTGATGACGGTGGAGCCCGCCGGGTCGAAGGTGCTCACCGGGCGCGGCATCTCGAGCCCCTCCTCCAGGTACAGCTCGCTCATCGTCTCGTCGACGACCAGGACGGTCCCGGCGGAGCGGGCCGCCTCCACCAGGCGGCGGCGCTGGTCCTCGTCGGCGAGCGCGCCCGTCGGATTGTGGAAGTCGGCGACGACGTAGGCGAGCCGCGGCGCGGCCTCGCGCAGCACCTGGCGCCAGCGGTCCAGGTCCCAGCCGCCGAGCCCCTCGGCCATGGCGACGGGGACGAGCCGGGCGCCCGCCTCCCGCATCAGCTGGAGGATGTTGGCGTACGACGGCGACTCGACGGCGATGCGCTCACCGCGCCCGGCGAACAGGTGGCAGATCGCGTCGATCGCCCCCATGGCGCCGGTGGTCACCATGATCTGCTCGGGCATGGTCGGGATGCCGCGCGCCGTGTAGCGGTCGGCGAGCATGGACCGCAGCGCGGGCAGGCCCGCCGGGTAGTCGCCGTGGGTGTGGGCGTAGGGCGGCAGTTCCTCGAGGGCGCCCTGCACGGCACGGGTGAGCCAGGGCTCGGGCGCGGGCAGCGCGGCGCAGCCCAGGTCGATCATCGAGCCGAGCGCCTCGGGCGGGAGGGGTTCGAGGCCGCGCGCCGGCAGCGGATTCCCGGCGGGGACGGCGGTCCAGCTGCCGGCTCCGCGGCGGGACTCGAGGAAGCCCTCGGTGCGCAGCGCCTCGTACGCGGCCGCGACCGTGGTACGGCTCACCGACAGGGCGAGCGCCAGCTCCCGCTCCGCGGGCAGCCGGGCGGCGACCGGTACCCGGCCCTCCAGCACGAGCAGCCGGATGCCGTCCGCGAGCGCCCGGTAGGCGGGTGGGCGGCGGCTGCCGGGGCCCGCGGGACGGTCCTGCTGGGAGGTGAGCAGCCGCGCCAACTGAGCCGCGCCCACCGCTGAGGTCCACTGCGCCATGAGTCCCAGTCCACCTTCCCGGAATTGGCCATGGATGGCTTGCACTTCCAAGCCACAGAGTGACATGTGTCAGGCCACTAACACCACAGGGGGGCACGTTTTGTCTGCCGACTCGCCGAGCGACCCGTCCATTGACAAGTCCATGAGGAGTCGTCCCGGGCGGCGGCTCCTCCAGCTCTACGCCGGTCTGGCCCTGTACGGCGCGAGCTCCGCCCTCCTGGTGAAGGCGGGT
Organism: Streptomyces sp. Ru72; assembly: GCF_002920635.1. Taxonomy (GTDB): domain Bacteria; phylum Actinomycetota; class Actinomycetes; order Streptomycetales; family Streptomycetaceae; genus Streptomyces. Next base: position 20,353 of record NZ_PQSR01000052.1, read on the forward strand.
CTCGGCCTGGAGCCGTGGAACGTCCTGCACCAGGGTCTGTCCGAGCTCACCGGGCTCAGCATGGGTGTCGTACTGACGATCGTGGGCGCGACCGTCCTGCTGCTGTGGATCCCGCTGAGGCAGCGTCCGGGACTCGGCACCGTCTCCAACGTCCTGGTGATCGGTTTCGCCATGGACGCCACCCTGGCCGTGCTCCCCGAGGTGCGCTCACTGGCCGTCCGCGTGCCCCTCCTGGCAGCGGGCGTGGTGCTGAACGGGGTGGCGACCGGCCTCTACATCGCCGCCGACTTCGGTCCCGGCCCACGCGACGGCCTGATGACCGGACTGCACCGGCGCACCGGCCGCTCGATCCGGCTGATCCGCACAGCCGTGGAGATCACCGTCGTCGCGACCGGCTTCGCCCTCGGCGGCACCGTCGGGATCGGCACCATCGTGTACGCGCTGTCCATCGGGCCGCTCGCCCAGTTCTTCCTGCGCGTCTTCGCCGCCCCCGCGGCATCGGGGCGCGGCACGGTCGTTGCCGCCGGGCAACCGGAGCGCGCGATACTGCGTCCGTGACCACCCTCATACGCCACCCCTACCTCGACCATCCCGGTCCGATCGCCTTCGCCCACCGGGGCGGGGCGGCCCACGGCCTGGAGAACACCATGGCGCAGTTCCGGCGCGCGGTGGCGGCGGGCTACCGCTATATCGAGACGGACGTGCACGCCACGGCCGACGGGAAGCTGGTGGCGTTCCACGACGCGACCCTGGACCGGGTGACCGACGGCGCGGGCCGGATCGCCGACCTGCCCTGGGACGACGTGCGGCACGCGCGCGTGGCGGGCAGCGAGCCGGTGCCCCTCCTCGAGGACGCGCTGGAGGAGTTCCCCGAGGTGCGCTGGAACGTGGACGTCAAGGCGGAGCCCGCGCTGCGGCCCCTGCTGGACCTCATCGAGCGCACCGACGCCTGGGACCGGGTCTGCGTCGGCTCGTTCTCCGAGGCACGCGTCGTGCGCGCCCAGCGCCTGGCCGGACCGCGCCTGGCGACGTCGTACGGCACCCGCGGTGTCCTCAACCTGCGGCTGCGTTCCTGGGGCATCCCGGCGGCGGTGCGCCGCTCGGCGGTCGCCGCCCAGGTGCCGGAGTCCCAGTCGGGCGTCCCCGTGGTCGACCACCGCTTCGTGCGCACCGCCCACGCGCTCGGACTGCAGGTGCACGTGTGGACGATCAACGAACCCGATCGCATGCACCGGCTCCTGGACCTGGGAGTGGATGGCATCATGACCGATCACATCGACACACTGCGCAAGGTCCTCGAAGAACGGGGCACCTGGGCCTGAACGCCCCGCGCACGATCACGTTCCACGGGGAAGCGAGGGCACGGGTGGGCACCGACACCGTGCGGGCGCAGGCCGGCGACGAGGCCGCCGAGCGGCGGCGCGAACAACGCGGCTGGTATTTCTACGACTGGGCGTGCTCGGTCTATTCGACGAGCGTGCTGACCGTGTTCCTCGGCCCCTATCTCACCTCGGTGGCCAAGTCGGCGGCGGACGCGGACGGATACGTCCATCCGCTGGGCGTTCCGGTGCGCGCCGGCTCGTTCTTCGCCTACTGCGTCTCGGCCTCGGTCGTCGTGGCGATCGCCGTCATGCCGCTCGCGGGCGCGGCGGCCGACCGCACCGGCCGCAAGAAGCCGCTGCTCGCGCTGTGCGCGTACCTGGGCGCCTCGGCCACGACGGGCCTGTTCTTCCTGGACGGTGACCGGTATCTGCTCGGCGGCCTGCTGCTGATCGTCGCGAACGCGTCGGTGGCCGTCTCGATGGTGGTCTACAACTCGTATCTGCCGCTGATCGCCCCGCCCGAGGAGCGTGACGCGGTCTCCTCACGCGGCTGGGCCTTCGGCTACGCGGCCGGTTCACTGGTCCTGCTCGCGAACCTGGTCCTGTTCACGGCCCACGACTCCTTCGGCGTCTCGGAGTCGACGGCGGTCCGCATCTGCCTGGCCTCGGCGGGTCTGTGGTGGGGCGCCTTCACCCTGATCCCGCTCAGGCGCCTGCGCGACCGCCGTACGACGTCCCCGGGTGCGGCGGTGCACGGCTGGCGGCAACTGGCCGCGACGGTCCGGGACATGCGCCGCACCCCGCTCACCCTCGCCTTTCTGCTGGCGTACCTCATCTACAACGACGGCATCCAGACGGTGATCTCACAGGCGTCGGTGTACGGCTCCCAGGAACTGGGCCTCGGCCAGTCGACGCTGATCACCGCCGTGCTGCTGGTGCAGGTGCTGGCGGTGGGCGGCGCGCTGGGCATGGGTCGGCTGGCCCGGACGTACGGCGCCAAGCGCACCGTCCTCGGCTCGCTGGTCGCCTGGACGGCGACGCTCGCCGCCGGTTACTTCCTGCCCGCGGGCGCGCCGGGCGGGTTCTTCGCACTGGCGGCCTGCATCGGGCTGGTCCTCGGCGGAAGCCAGGCACTGTCCCGGTCGCTTTTCTCACATCTGGTCCCGCCCGGCAAGGAGGCCGAGTACTTCTCCGCGTACGAGATGAGCGACCGCGGCATGAGCTGGCTGGGCCCGCTCCTGTTCGGGATCACGTACCAGCTGACGGGAAGCTACCGGGACGCGATCATCTCGCTGGTCGCGTTCTTCGTCCTCGGGTTCGCGCTGCTGGCCCGGGTTCCGGTGCGCGAGGCGGTGCGCGACGCGGGCAATCCGGTGCCCGAGAGGATTTAGCGTCCGAGCACAAAGGGCGGTAGTGTACGCGTTTGGCCTGCCAGGCGTACCGTTACTGCGCGTCAAAGGAGCCGAAACGCTGGGTGACATCTGCTAGCAGATGTGACAAACCGGGCGCCGGTGGGTACAACAAGGGGCGGCTACGACGGCGACGCATGACCCGGAACGGGACTCGGAACGGGAATCTTTACCGCCGACCGGACGTTGACCGGATGACGACGACAGCGACACCTGTCCTGTGGGCGACAAGCCCGGGAGGCACGATTCATGAGTGAGCGAGCTCTTCGCGGCACGCGCCTCGTGGTGACCAGCTACGAGACGGACCGCGGCATCGACCTGGCTCCGCGCCAGGCCGTGGAGTACGCATGCGAGAAGGGGCACCGGTTCGAGATGCCCTTCTCGGTCGAGGCGGAGATCCCGCCGGAGTGGGAGTGCAAGGTCTGCGGTGCCCAGGCGCTCCTGGTGGACGGCGAAGGTCCGGAGGAGAAGAAGGCGAAGCCCGCGCGTACGCACTGGGACATGCTGATGGAGCGGCGCACCCGTGAGGAACTCGAAGAGGTCCTCGAGGAGCGTCTCGCGGTGCTGCGGTCCGGGGCGATGAACATCGCGGTGCATCCGCGGGACAGCCGCAAGTCCGCGTAGTCCCTCCGGGGTCGGGCGGGGTACCGCGCGCGCCAATATCGGTGGGCGCCGTACGTCTTTGTGACGTACGGCGCCCACTGTTTTGTTCGCGGCGCCCACTGCCTCGCTTTCGGGTGGCCCGGTGCGCCGGACACCCCGCCCCCTGGGGCCCGGCCCCGGAAAGTCAGCGCGGCAGGGGCGGGCGGGGCTCCCCCCGGGTGTCCGCGGGTTCGTCCCTGACGACCTCACCCTGGACGATCTTCCCGTCGGGGCGGTGCATACGAGCCTGCTGGAAGGCGTCACCGAAGCTGCCGTACGGGGACTGGCGGAGTGTGCGGTCGATCGTGCGCTCGGCGTATCGGCCGACCGCCTTCTGGACCGGCGGGAGCAGGAGGAGCAGGCCCGCCGCGTCGGAGACCAGACCCGGCAGCATCAGCAGCAGGCCGCCGAGCATCATCAGGCCGTTGCCGCCGGTCCTCGACGGGGAGCCGCCCCTCTGCAGCGCCTCGTTCAGGTTCCGGAAGGCACGGCGGCCCGCCCGCTTGACGACCAGGGAGCCGAGCACCAGGCCGGCGACCAGCAGCAGGAACACCGTGAGGCCGCCGGTCGCACCGGCGACCACGGTCAGCAGCCAGATCTCCAGCACCAGCCACGCGGCGACGCCCAGCGGCAGAAAGGTGCGCAACCGGGAACGCCGGGGCCGGTTCGTGGTGCGGGGAGAGGTCGAAGCGCCAGTCGTCATGCTCCCAGTGTGCCCGGACCCGGCTCAGTGCGGGATAAGGGGCATCAGCGGCGCCCGTGACGCCGCCCGTGCCCTTACCGGCGCGTCTTGTCGCCCCGGCCCAGGACCTTGCCGAAGCGCTCCTCCGCGCCCCACGCCGTGACGCGCCAGAGCGCCTCCACGACGATGTTCCGGCTCATCTTGGAATCGCCGAGCTCGCGCTCCACGAACGTGATCGGCACCTCGACGACGTGGAATCCGGCCTTGACCGCACGCCGCGCCAGGTCGACCTGGAAGCAGTACCCCTGCGAGGCCACCTCGTCGAGCCCGAGGCCCTCGAGGGTCTCGCGGCGGAAGGCACGGTAGCCGCCGGTGATGTCGCGCAGCGAGAGGCCGAGGGCCAGACGCGAATAGGTGCTGCCGCCGCGGGAGAGGAACTCGCGGGACTTGGGCCAGTTCACGACCCGCCCGCCCGGCACCCACCGGGAGCCGAGCACCAGGTCCGCACTCTTGAGCGCGGTCAGCAGGCGCGGCAGCTCCTCCGGCTGGTGGGAGCCGTCGGCGTCCATCTCGACGAGGACGCCGTAGCCGCGCTCGAGGCCCCAGCGGAAGCCGGCGAGGTACGCGGCACCCAGCCCTTCCTTGCCCTTGCGGTGCATGACGTGGACGTGATCGTCCTCGGCCGCGAGTTCGTCCGCGAGCTTGCCGGTGCCGTCGGGGCTGTTGTCGTCCGCCACGAGGACATGCGCCTCGGGCACCGCCGACCGCACCCGGCCGACGATCGTCTTGATGTTCTCCGCCTCGTTGTAGGTCGGAATGATCACCAAGGCGGTGCCGAGCGGACCGAACTGCTTGCCCTGGGCCGATGCCCCGAGGGTCCCGTCGCCGTGGTTCACTGCTGCCCCTTCACATCCGTACGCAGAGGTCCACCATAGTGGTCGCCGCACGGGCCTCCGCCACAGCGGGTTCCTTTGGGGGTGTCGATTCCGTAAGAGCCGGGTAAGAATGTCCACCGCACCGGCGGCATGCGCCGACCGGTCGCACAGGTGCCCACGGGGTCTTTAAAGCGGGTCCCGTGCCGGCCACGCCCCGGGCGGCTGCGGATCGGGGCCCGGCGCCCTTCGGGCCGACCTGGGACCCGCTGGCTGCGGATCGACCGAAAGCCGTTGTCTACTGGACGTCCGGGCCCCACCCGGGTCACACCCTGCCGACCGACCGGAACGTTGCCCTCGCCGTGGCGCGGGCGCTGAGCCTGGCTCCCAGTGGTGATGCGCCGGCGCGGCACACCATCCCTGACCCAGCGGCGCTCTGGCGACTGCGCGGAGGTTCCCCGGCCGGACGACTCGGTGGTGGACCCGCCCGAACCTACCGGCCCTCCGCGCCTCACTGTCAATAGCCGTCCCACCTGCGGGTCTTCGGCGAAGGGCCTGGTGGCAGCGGAGGATACGCAGGTCGCGCGACGGGGTTCTGACGGCTCGTCGCCGCGGCGCCGCCTCAGGAGATCACTCGCCCGGCCCTACGAACACGGTCCGGCCCCCGACCACGGTGCGCAGGCAGAGGGGAAGGTCGGTGCCGGGGGTGAGATCGGGCAGTCCGGGGGTGCCGGAGCGGGGGTCGGTGGACCAGCGGGCCACCCGGTCGTCGGGTGCCTGGACGACGAGTGCGTCGGTGCGCCACACGGCGTAGTCCGCAGGGGCGCCCGGCACCAGGACGCCCGCGTCGTCCCGTCCGATGGCCCGCCAACCGCCGCGCGTGTGCGCGGTGAACGCGGCGCGTACGGAGACCCGGTGTTCGGGGGTGCGGTGGAACGCGGCCGCGCGGACCGTGCCCCAGGGGTCGAGGGGGGTCACCGGGCTGTCGGAGCCGAACGCCAGCGGGACGCCGGCGCGCAGCAGGGCCGCGAACGGGTTCAGCGTGCGGGCCCGTGCGACGCCGAGGCGCTCGGCGTACATGCCGTCCTCGCCGCCCCACAGCGCGTCGAAGGCGGGCTGGACGGAGGCGGTCAGGCCCAGTTCGGCGAAGGCCGTGATGGTCTCGGGTGTGAGCATCTCGACGTGCTCGACGCGATGGCGGGCGGCGCGGACCCGGGCCAGGCCCACCTTCTCGGCGGCGGCGCGCACCCCTTCCACCACGGCCGTGACGGCGGCGTCGCCGATGGCGTGGAACCCCGCCTGGAGCCCGGCCTCGGTGCACGCGACGACATGCGCGGCGACCGCGGCGGCGTCCAGGTACGCGGTGCCGGTGTGGGCGGCGTCCGCGTACGGCTGGTGCAGGCAGGCGGTGTGCGAGCCGAGGGCGCCGTCGACGAAGAGGTCGCCCGCGGCGCCGAGCGCACCCAGGTCCCGGGCCTTGGCGACGTCCTGCTCGGCCCAGTAGCCGACGACACGCGGCCCGGGCTCCTCGGCGGCGAGGCGCAGCAGCCCGGTGAAGTCGTCCTGGGAGGAGATCTCCGGGCCGGCGCACTCGTGGAGCGAGCCGATGCCGAGGGAGGCGGCGTGGGCGAGGGCGGCGCGCTGGGCCCCGGTGCGCTGCGCGGGGGTGACCGCGGCGAACGCGGCGGCCCGTACGGCGTGGTGGGCGTCGCGGGTGAGCGGCTCGCCGTCCGTGAAGCCGGCCTTGTCGCGCACGCGCGGGGTGAGGTCCAGCAGGGCGGTGGTGACGACGGCCGAGTGGACGTCGATACGGCTGAGGTACAGGCGACGCCCACCGGTGGCCTCGTCGAGCTCTTCCCGTCGCGGGGCCCGTCGTTCGGGCCAGCGCGCCGCGTCCCAGCCGTGGCCGAGCAGGACCCGGTCGTCCGGCCGGGCGGCGGCGAAGTCCCGTACGAGGGCGAGGGCGGCCGTCAGGGACGGTGCACCGGACAGGTCGAGGCCGGTGAGCGCGAGGCCGGTGGCGGTGGTGTGCACGTGCGCGTCGGTGAACGCGGGAGTGACGAGGGCGCCGTCGAGGTCGATCACCTCGTCGACGCCGTCCGCGAAGGCGTCGGCCGCGCCCTCGGAACCGACCCAGGCGACATGTCCGGCCTCCACGACCATCGCGGTGGCGAAGGGATCGGCGGGGCTGTGGACCTCTCCGCGGCGCAGGAGGACGGTCTTGGGCTCGGCGGTGCGCTCACTCATGGGCAACAGTGTCGCCCCTGGCGGGGGACGCCCCGCAGGGAGGTCGATCAGATCCGCGGCGGCCGTGCCTCGTACGGGGTGGACAGGACCACGGTGGTGCGCGTCGACACCCCCGCGAGCGTCCGCAGCCGGGCGAGCAGCTCCTCCAGTTCGTGGGGCGTGGCCACACGGACCTTGAGGATGTAGTTCTCGTCGCCCGCGACGCTGTGGCAGGCCTCGATCTCCGGGACGCCCGCGAGGCGTTCGGCGATGTCGTCGGGGGCGCTGGGGTCGAACGGCTTCACCGAGATGAAGGCGGTCAGCGGCAGGCCGACGGCCTCGGGGTCGACGACGGCGGCATATCCGCGGATGACGCCCCGCTGCTCGAGCCGGCGCACCCGCTGGTGCACGGCCGACGTGGACAGGCCCGTGGCCTTGCCCAAGTCGGTGTAGCTCATCCGCCCGTCCTTGACGAGCAGCTGCACGATCTGTCGGTCCAGCTCCTCCATGGCGCTAGAACCTACAGTGCGCCCTGACTCCGCGGATACCTCAGCAGCGCAGGTCATGCCCGGTTTGTGATGTTGGTGAGAGCGGTCTGTGAGCCGCCCGGGTGACCCGCGGCCGCGCGAGGCACCATGCGAGTGGCATGTGACGAACACCACAGCGCCCGACGAGGCTTCGTGATGCTCTCGTGATTACCCCGGAGACGGGACGGGAAGTGCTTGCTGTGGTCGAGGCCGCAGTGCCTTGTCGGCCCAGCCCGAGGGGGAGAAACCCATGCAGAATCCCAAGCGCCCTGGTCGTACCGTGCCCAAGCGGCAGCAGCCGGTCATCGAGCCCGAGCCGGAGGGCGTCGAACCCGACGCCCTCGACAGCGAGGAGCCCGACGCGTACGACACCTTCGAGATGTACCGGGTGATCTGCCCGGACTGCGCGCAGCCCATCGCGCTCCTGGCGGACGAGGAGGTCCTGCCCGAGCACGCGCTGTGCGCCTCGCCGTGGAACCCGTTCGGTCTCACGGTCTGCTCCGGCACGGGCCGCGCGGCGGCCGACGCCCGCCCGGCGGACGAGTCCGTGGAACCCCAGGAGCAGGACACCGCCCTGCTGCTGACCCTCCCCCAGGGGCTCGACTGGCGCACGCAGCCGTTCTCGCACGTCGGCGGCCCGGGCTCACGCCCGCTCCGGATGGCCGCGCTGCGCCGCCAGGCCGCCTGACACTTCGCGAACAGCGGCGGTTCCCCGGGCGGTCCGCCGCGGAACTCACGCTCGATTAGCGGGGTCGGTGACCTCGGCGGGCGTCGGGGCGTTGCTCCGGGTATGAGCCCCAGTTATTCGGCGACCGGGCCCCGGCGGCCGGTGTTCATTCCGGTGCCGGCGGCCACGCTGCCGCCGCCGCAGCCGCAGGATCCGCCCATCTACCGCGCACTGATGCGCACCTGGGCCGACCGCGGGCGCACGCTCCCGGGGCGCCACGACCCGGAGTGGGTGCGGCTCGCGGCGCCCCCGGCCGGCGCGCGCCGGCTCGCGGCGGGCCAGGAGTCGTTCAGCGGGACTCGGGACCAGCGAGGTGACGGGCGATGACCATGCGCTGGATCTGGTTCGTCCCCTCGACGATCTGCAGCGCCTTGGCCTCCCGCATATAGCGCTCGACCGGGAAGTCCATGGTGTAGCCGTACCCGCCGAGCACCTGGACGGCGTCGGTCGTGACCTTCATCGCCGTGTCGGTGCAGTGCAGCTTGGCCATGGCAGCCTGCTTGGCGAACGGCCGCCCGGCGTCGCGCAGCCGTGCCGCCGCCAGGTACAGCGCCCGGCCCGCCTCGATCTGCGTCGCCATGTCGGCGAGCAGGAAGCGCAGCCCCTCGAAGTCCGAGATCGGCCGCCCGAACTGCCGGCGCCCGGTGGCGTACGCGACGGCCTCGTCCAGCGCCGCCTGGGCCAGGCCGATGGCGCAGGCCGCGATGCCGAGCCGCCCGGAGTCGAGCGCGGACAGCGCGATCGCGAAGCCCTGCCCCTCGTCGCCGATGCGCCGTGCTTCGGGCACGCGCACCCCGTCGAAGTGGACCTGTGCCGTGGGCGACCCCTTCATGCCCATCTTCTTCTCCGGCGCCGCGGCACTCAGCCCCTCGGCGTCGCCGGGGACGAGGAACGCGGTGATCCCGCGGGGGCCCTCCTCGCCGGTGCGCGCCATCACGGTGTAGAAGTCGGCGACGCCTCCATGGGTGATCCATGCCTTGGTGCCGTTGATCACCCAGTGGTCGCCGTCCCGGACCGCCTTCGTCCGCAGGGACGCGGCATCCGACCCGGACGACGGCTCGGAGAGACAGTAGGCGCCCAGAAGGCCCCCGCCGAGCATCGCGGGCAGGTGTTCCAGCTGTTGCTCCTTGGTGCCGTAGTGCGCGAGGGCGTGACAGGCCAGGGTGTGGACACTGACGCCGAGGCCGACGGTGAGGCGGGCCGCGGCCAGTTCCTCGAGGACCTGCAGGTAGACCTCGTAGGGCTGGTCACCACCGCCGTACTCGGAGTCGTACGGCAGGCCGAGCAGTCCGGAGTCGGAGAGCAGGCGGAAGATCTCGCGCGGGAAGTGCCCGGAGTGCTCCTCCTCGGCCGCCTTCGGGGCGATCTCGTGCTGCGCGATGTCGCGGACGAGCGAGATCAGATCCCGGGCCTCGTCCGTGGGCAGTTGCCGGTCCACCGGCTGCGGGGCGCGGTCGGGCATGGCGACGCTCTCCTCCCTCTTGGGCACGTCGGCGGACATGCGCCTTGGGTGGGGCGGCGCCGCCGGGTCTCACTGAGCCTGGCCGATGCTCGCCGCTCCGGGTCGCGGAGGCGGCTGACCAGCGGCTGTGGCGCTTGGAGTATGCCCGATCGGAGGCACGGCGTCACCGGTTAACGACCGCTTACTTCAAGAAAGCGGATGCCGTGCCGCGGCGTGATCGGCATTCGGCGCAGGGGTCTCGTCCCCAGGCCGTCTCGGCTCGCCGTGGAGCGACCCGTGACGGCTTCGCCGGCACCCGCGTGGGACCGCTGGGACGTCGCTCGGTCCTCCCGGTGCGGTCAGGTCGACCGGCGGGCCGGAGGCGGGGCCGCGTACGCGGGTTCCAGTTCCTCGATCGCGCGCAGGGTTCCCCCCAGCGTCTTCGCGAGCAGGTCGCACATCGTGTCGCGGGACAGTGCCGGGCGGTCGATCCAGTCGAGGGTCACGCCCTCCACGCCGCACACCCAGCCGAGCAGCCCCGTGCGCACCAGCGGAGCGATGTCGCGCCGCCCGTACGCTCCCTCGGCGATCGTGGTGACGATCGCCTCGCGCACCCCGTCCCGGATGGCGTGGACCTGTGCGTCGAAGCCCACGCCGCCGCTGACGATCGTGCGGTAGGCGGCCTGGTTGTGCTCGGCGTAGCGCAGATAGCGGTCGATGGTGCGGTGCACCCGTTCCACCGGCGGCAGGTCCAGGCCGGCGGCCGCGGAGGTCACGAGGTCGGCCACGGAATCCTCGACAATGGCGAGGTAATAACCGCGTTTCGATTTGAAGTAGTAGTAGATGAGCCCTTTCGCCACCTGGGCGTGGCGCGCGATGTCGTCCATCGACAGAGCGTCGTAGGACGTGTCGGCGAATAACTTCCGTCCGATGGCGATGAGTTCGGCGCGGCGCGCCTGGGAGCGGTCGGTACCGCGCGCCTGGGGGCGCACGGTACCGCGCTGTTGACTGCTCTTCACTTTCGGCCCAAGTCTCCAACTGGCGGCAGGACATCCGCAGTATTGCAGAATGACACCATCAGCATGTTCGACTCCGATTCGCGAAGTCGATCGACGGAGTCGGACGCCGTTGGGAGTTGTGCCGCCCGGTATCCCCGGTGGACGCGTCAGCGGACGCCCACCGCCGCCAGTGCCTTGCGCTGCCGGGAGGTGGGACGGGCAGGGAAGTACAGGTAGCAGACGCCGCCGGTGCCGGAGGCGACCTTGCCGGAGGCGTTGTACCGCTTGGTGCGCAACCAGATGTTCTCGAACTCCCGCCTCCGGTACACGCGCCGCACCGACTCGTCGCTCGGCGACGCCGGGTCGTTCGCGATCACGTCGCCGTCGGCGGTGAACCCGATCACGGCCATCAGGTGCCCCGAGGTCCCGTACCCGGCGCCGGTCAGCTCGTCCTTGAGGAACGACTGCGACGTCATGGCCGGGATGCCCGCCGCGATCAGCGTCTCCAGATCGGTGAGCGAGGAGAGCCGGGTGACCACTCCCTGGAGGTCCTCGAACGTCGCCGCGTAGGCCGCGTTGAAGGGCCAGTTGCCGCAGCCCTGGTACTGGTGGTCGTAGGTGAACCGGGCCGCGTGGCAGACCTGCGGGTCCGCGTAGGACGGGTCGACCCAGGACAGTTGCCCGGGGGTGAGCCTCCGCCCCCAGTATTCGATGACCATCTGCGAGGAGGTGGGGCTGCACCAGGCCTCGCCGCCGTTGTCGTACTCCGGGTACTGGCCCTTGTGGATCTCCTGCGAGTACCGCGGAACGATCAGCTCCTTGGCCGGCCCCGGCGTGGACGCCGGGACGGTGAACCGGTCGGGGATGTCGGAGCCCATGGCTCCGAGCCGCCACACCGTCGGCGTGATCCACGTGCCGGGCGTGCGGTACAGGGTCAGGCGCAGACGGTACGACGCCAGGCGCAGACCCGAGGCGGGATCGGCGATGGCGAAGGTGTCGGTCCAGATGTTGCTCCTGCCGTCGCTCTGGCCGTCCACGGAGGTGCGGCAGATGTCCTGGTCGCCGGCCGCCCAGCGGCCCATCACGTACCAGGGCGTGTCCGTACCGTCGGAGTAGGCGCCCTTCAGCTCGACCTGGAGCCAGGTGCCTGCCGGGGTGTGCGCGTTCCAGGAGGCGACGAGCTCGGTGGAGGGGACGGCGAGGCGGTGCGCCGGGGAGGTCCAGGTGGCGTATTCCCAGGTGGCCGACTTCCCGGTGTGCGGGTCGGTGTAGTCGGTACGACCGGCGGGCGTGTCGATCACCAGTCCGGGGCGAAGGCCGGCGAGGGCCCGAGCGCCCCGCGCGGCGCCGCTTCGCCAGTCCGGATACGAGGTCCAGGCGCGGTAGTCCACGAGGCTCGGGGATGCTTTCGTCGGTCCGGCGGTCGGTGTGGCCGCGGCCGCCGGGCCCGCGGTGCCGGCCGCCGTGGCCGCGGCGACCGCCGCGGCGAGCATGGTTCTGCGGGACGGCTCTGAAGCTCTGGTCATCGGTGGGTGACCCCCAGGAGTCCTTCAAGCAGCGGTTGGACGCACGGTGTGCGCCAACTATGGCCGCCACGCACGGACTTCTGCCAGCACTTCGGCCGTCGACGCGCCCACCAATATTGGTCCCGACCTGTGGCGGTCTCCCTGGAATGAACGACGGGAATTCGAAGAGGCGAATCACCCGCGTTCACACGAACCCGAAGTAGGGCGAAATTCAGGAGAGAGGTCGCTTTCACCGCGAAGAGGGACAGCCCATTGCCCGGGTAAACTGTCCCCTCGGAAAACATGCCGAAACCTGCCGACACACCTTCTCGCCCGGGAATCGCCATTCACGCTCTCGCGTCCCGTCTTCAGCGCCTGCCGCCCTCCTGCGGCCCCGTCCGTCTCGTCGGCGTCGACGGGCACGCGGGGTCGGGGAAATCCACGTTCGCCGCACACTTGGCGGCCGCACTCGGCGGCGCGCCCGTGCTGCACCTGGACGACATCGCCACCCATGAGGAGCTGTTCTCCTGGACGGACCGGCTGCTGCGGGAGGTGATCGAGCCGCTCGGCGACGGCCGGACCGCGCACTACCGGCCGTACGACTGGCGCACACGGCGCTTCGGTCCCGCCCGTGCGCTGCCACCCGCCCCCGTGATCCTGATCGAGGGGGTCGGCGCCGGCCGCCGGGCACTGCGGCCGCATCTCGCCCGGCTGCTGTGGATGGACCTGGGGCACGAGGAGGCGTGGACGCGCGGGCGCACCCGGGACGGGGAGGAACAACGCGCGTTCTGGGACGGCTGGGTCGAAGCAGAGCGCCGGCACTTCTCCGAGGACCCCTCGCGACCCCACGCCTGCCTCCTGGTGCATCAGATACCCGAGGGATATGAGGTGTTTTCCGGGCCTGGCGGGCTTCCTGATCCGGACCAGGATCTCACCGACAGTGACGACCCATCGGCAGTGTGCTGAACTTGTGAAGACCCTCGCCGGGCAACTTCCTCCAGTGCCCCAAGTCGGCTTGACCGGGGGGCCGTACAGGTCTTACGTTCTCAATGTGCGGCTTTCGCAGTCGCACCCAGACGCGAAGCCCCCGGTTGTTCCCCCGTGATCGGGGGCTTCGTTCTGCCCTCAGCACCTTGTCCGGGCGCCACGAGGCGTGATCCGCTCACACTCGGTCACGACGCGCCGGGCGTCTCTTCTGCTCCCACCTCGCCGAACGGCCCGTGCGGCACCCTTCGTGCGCCCCTCCCCCGCAGGTACGATGCCTCTCGGTGCGACGTTCGGACGCTGCTCTGCGCACCGTGGCAACTCCGGTCCGCGGCACAGCGGTTCGAGCAAGGCGGCCGACGGGCACGGGCCCGGCGGTGAACCAACGGGGGCACGGTTTGTGGGGGACGTGATGGACTTCGGCACGCAGGGCCCTCAGGCCCCGGCCGACCTCGCCTGGCTGCGAGGGGTCGACGCCTACACGATGGGCGCCTATCCGCAGGCGGAGGAGGAGTTCCGCGCCGCGGTCCGGATGGATCCCGGGATGGCCGACGGCTGGCTCGGGCTGCACGCGCTGCGCGTCGACACGACGACCGCGCTGCTGAGGATGTACCGCCACCGCGACCGCTTCGGGGAGCAGCGGGCGCGGCACCGGCGCGGCCTCAACTCCTGGTACTGGCTGGGCTGGTGGGTGCAGCCGGTCCTCGAGAGCCCGCGCGACCTGCTGCTCGCGCACGCCTCGCACTGGCTGGACGGCCGCCACGTCCCGGAGCTGGACCGCGCGCTGGCGGGCCTGCCGCCGGTCGACACCGACCCCCAGGTGCGCTTTCTGCACGCCTGCCGGGCCTACCTGGTCAAGGACTGGGAACAGTTGGTCCGGCACACCGATCCGCTGATCGACGATCCCATGCTCGGCATAGAGGCCGGCCTGTTCGGCGGCATGGCCCGGGTCCGCCTGGAGATGTACGGACAGGCCGAGCCGCTGCTCGCCACCGCCCTGATGCGCTGCCGCAGCGAGCAGCCGCAGCGCAAGGAGCTGCGGTACTGGCTGGCCCGGGCGCACGAGGGCACGGGTCGCTCGGCCGCCGCGCTCCCCCTCTACCGGGCCGTGCACCGGGTGGACCCGGCGTTCATGGACACCTCTGCGCGGCTCGCCGCGATCGCCGAGGGGGACGGGTACGACGACTCGACCGACCTGACGGCGATGGCGCTCGCCGGAGGCGGCGACACACTGGAGGCACCGGACGGTCTGGATCCGCTCTTCGGCGCCGAGGGCCGGGACGTGAAGCTGTCCGATCCCGAACCACCGCCGACGGGTCCACTGCCGGCGCAGGACGACCTCGTGCGCGAGAAGGCCGCCTCGGTACCGGCGCAGTCGTGGCCGGCCGGGCCCACGGACCCCGCACTGCTGGAGGAGGCGCTGGCCGAGCTGGAGCGCATGGTCGGGCTGGAACCGGTCAAGCGCCAGGTCAAGGCGTTGTCGGCGCAGTTGAACATGGCCCGGCTGCGGGCCGGCCAGGGCTTACCCGTGCAGCCGCCGAAACGGCACTTCGTGTTCTCGGGGCCCTCCGGAACCGGCAAGACGACCGTGGCGAGGATCCTGGGCCGGGTCTTCTACGCGCTCGGCCTGCTCGGCGGCGATCACCTGGTGGAGGCACAGCGGGCGGACCTGGTCGGCGAGTACCTGGGCCAGACGGCGGTGAAGGCGAACGAGCTGATCGACTCGGCGATCGGCGGCGTCCTGTTCGTGGACGAGGCGTACTCGCTGTCCAACTCGGGATACGGCAAGGGGGACGCCTACGGCGACGAGGCGCTTCAGGTGCTGCTGAAGCGGGCGGAGGACAACCGGGACCACCTGGTGGTGATCCTCGCGGGGTATCCCGAGGGGATGGACCGGTTGCTGGCTGCGAACCCGGGACTGTCCTCACGCTTCACGACGCGGGTCGATTTCCCCTCGTACCGTCCCTTGGAACTGACGGCGATCGGCGAGGTGCTGGCCGCCGAGAACGGGGACGTCTGGGACGAGGAGGCTCTGGAGGAGCTGCGGTCGATCGCCGGTCACGTGGTGGACCAGGGGTGGATCGACGAGCTCGGGAACGGGCGGTTCCTGCGGACGCTGTACGAGAAGAGTTGTGCGTATCGGGATCTGCGGCTGAGCGGCTATCCGGGATTGCCGTCGCGGGACGACTTGTCGACATTGCGGTTGCCGGATCTCATGCAGGCCTACGGGGAGGTCCTGTCCGGCCGGGGGCCGCAGGATCCTTCGGGGCTGTAGCGGCGCCCCCCACCAGCCCGGTCGTGTTTGCGCGCGTGCGGCTGCGGGTTCGTCGTGGCTCGTGGCCACGGAGCAGGGCCACAGAATCGGCAGGGCCCCGCGCCCCTGAACGAGGCGCGGGGAACCCTTCTCAACTCGGTACCGCTTCCTTCGGCTCCGCCGTGCGCGGCTGAGGCGGAGCCTCCCGGTGCGCCGGGTCCCTGACCTCGCCGACCAGGAGTTCCAGTACGTCCTCCAGCGCGACCAGGCCCAGGACCCGGCCGGAGGTGTCCGCCACCTGGGCCAGATGGGTGGCCGCCCGGCGCATCACCGTGAGCGCGTCGTCCAGCGGGAGCTCCGCCGCGAGCGTCGTCATGGGCCGCCACAGCTGCTGCGGCACCGCCCGCTCGGATTCCTCGAGGTCGAGGACGTCCTTGACGTGCAGATAGCCCATGAAGGCGCCGTTCCCCGCGGCCACGGGGAAGCGGGAGTAGCCCGTGCGCGCGGTGAGCGCCACGACCTCGCCCGGGGTCACCGTCGGCTCGACCGTCACCAGCAGGTCCGGGTCCAGGAGCACGTCCGTGACCGGGCGCGAGCCCAGTTCCAGGGCGTCCTCCAGACGCTCCGCCTCCTCGGGGTCGAGCAGGCCGGCCTGGCCGGAGTCCTCCACGAGCTGGTTGAGCTGCTCACTGGTGAAGGCGGCCTCGACCTCGTCCTTCGGTTCGACGCGGAACAGTTTGAGAATCACCTGGGCGCAGGCGCTCAGCGCGACCGTGACCGGACGGCACAGCCGCGCGAACGCCACCAGGCCCGGGCTCAGCCACAGTGCGGCCTTCTCCGGGGCCGCCATCGCCAGGTTCTTCGGCACCATCTCGCCGATCACCAGATGGAAGAAGACGACCGCCGCGAGTGCGATCACATAGCCGAGCGGGTGGACCAAGTTGTCGGGGAGGTGCGCCGCAGCGAACACCGGTTCGAGCAGATGCGCCACGGTCGGTTCGGCGACGGCGCCCAGCGTCAGGGAGCACACGGTGATCCCGAACTGGGCCGCGGCCATCATCTGTGGCAGCCGTTCGAGGCCGTACAGCACCTGCCGCGCCCGGGCGGTCCCCAGCGGCTCGATCTGGCTGCGGCGCACGGACACCAATGCGAACTCGGCGCCGACGAAGAACCCGTTGACGAGCACCAGAAGCGCCGCGAACAGGAGTTGCAGCAGACTCATCGCACCGCCTCCGCGGCCGGCGCGGGGGCGTCCGCGAGCTTCACGAGCCTGACCCGCTCGGCGCGGTAGTGGCCGACCTGGCGGACGGTGAGCCGCCAGCCCGGCAGCTCCGCACGGTCACCGAGGGCGGGAATCCGGCCCAGCAGGTCGGCGACCAGTCCGGCCACGGTCTCGTACGGCCCCTCGGGCACGTCCAGGCCTATGCGCTTCAGGACGTCGACGCGGCAGCTTCCGTCCGCGTCCCACGCGGGCCGCCCGTCCTCGGGCGGCGCGACGGCGAGTTCCGGCAGATCCAGGCCGTCGTGCTCGTCGCGCACCTCGCCGACCAGTTCCTCGACGATGTCCTCCAGGGTGACGACGCCGGCCGTGCCGCCGTACTCGTCGACGACCACGGCGATGGGCTGCTGGCTGCGCAGCAGCTCCAGAAGGGGCTGCACAGGCAGCGTCTCCGGGACCAGCAGGGGTGCCTGGGCGATCCGGGTGACGGGGGTGCGCAGCCGTTCGTGTGAGGGCACCGCGAGGGCGTCCTTGAGGTGGACCATGCCGACGATTTCGTCGATCTTGTCGTGGTAGACGGGGAAGCGGGACAGTCCGGTGGCCCGGGTCAGGTTGACCACGTCCTGCGCGGTGGCGGAGGACTGCAGCGCACTCACCCGTACTCGCGGAGTCATGACGTGCTGGGCGGTCAGGTCACCCAGGGAGAGCGTGCGGACGAACAGGTCGGCCGTGTCCTGTTCCAGTGCGCCCGCCTGCGCGGAGTGGCGGGCCAGCGAGACCAGCTCGCCCGGGGTGCGGGCGGAGGCCAGCTCCTCGGCGGGTTCCACGCCCAGGGCCCGCACCAGGCGGTTCGCGACCGCGTTCAGGGCCGCGATGACCGGCCGGAACAGCCGGGAGAACAGGTGCTGGGGGCCCGCGACGAAGCGGGCGACCTGGAGGGGCCGGGACACCGCCCAGTTCTTGGGGACGAGTTCACCGATCACCATCTGCGCGGCCGAGGCGAGCAGCATGCCGACGACGACCGCGACGCCGCTCGCCGCGCCCTCGGGGAGCCCGACCAGCGCGAACGGGGCGTGCAGCAGCTCGGCGAGGGCCGGTTCGGCGAGCATGCCGACGACGAGCGAGGTGATGGTGATGCCGAGCTGGGTGCCGGAGAGCTGGAAGGACAGCTCCCTGAGCGACTCGACGACCGTACGGGCCCGCCGGTCGCCCTCGGCCGCGGCCCGTTCGGCGTCCGGGCGCTCGACCGTGACGAGCCCGAACTCGGCCGCCACGAAGAAACCGTTGGCGAGAATCAGCAGGAACGCCGCCCCGAGGAGCAGCAAGGGGGTGGTCATGATGCCGCCGCCTCCGCGTTCGCACGGAGACGGTCCGCGCTATGTCGGCAGGGGGCGGCGCAGGTACTACAGGACGATCCGTCCATCGCCGGAGGGAGTCACTCCTCGGGTAGCAGGAACCCCTGAGCACCGGGTGGAACCTCAGGGGCGGAGGCGCCACGTAAGCGCCTCTGCCCACCAGATTAATCAAGACTCCGCCCTGTGCGGCAGGGTGGACGTCCCTGAGTCAGCCCTGATGTCGTTCGGGATCGGCGCTGGAGCGGGCTTCGGCGAGCGCCCGGAGGGTGTGTGCGTCCTCGATCGCTCGTTTCTTTGCGATGCCCGGCTGGATGCCGAGGGCGGGCAGGCTGGTGCCGTCGCTGAGGTTCAGGAACACCCAGGGGTCGCCGGGACGCAGGTTGACCTGGACGATCTCCGCCCAGTCCAGCTGACGCCGGCTGGCGATGTTGACGACGATGACCCCGCTCTCGTCGGCGACGACCTTGGGCCGGGCGAGCAGCAGCAGCACCCCGAAGAGAAGGGCCGCCGTGAGGATGAAGCTGAGGCGTTCCCCGGTGGTGAGCTGGTCCAGCAGCAGCGCGACCGTGGTGATCACCACGAGTATCGCGACGCCGGCGGTCAGCAGCACGGCGCGGGTGCGGCCCGGCCGGAAGGTGACCGGAAGGGTGGGCAGGTCCGACATCGGTGCGCCGTCCCTCAGAGGCGGCAGGCGTGGATGGCCGTGGTGAGGATGGCCCGGGCGCCGATGTCGTACAGGTCGTCCATGATCCGCTGGGCCTCCTTGGCCGGGACCATGGCCCGCACGGCGACCCAGCCCTCGTTGTGCAGCGGCGACACGGTCGGGGACTCGAGGCCCGGGGTGAGGGCGACGGCCTTCTCGAGCTGCTCGACGCGGCAGTCGTAGTCCATCATCACGTACGTCCGGGCCACCAGGACGCCCTGGAGGCGGCGCAGGAACTGCTGGACCTTGGGCTCTTCGGCGTCGGCACCGGTACGGCGGATGACGACCGCCTCGGACTTCATGATCGGCTCGCCGATCACCTCCAGGCCGGCGTTGCGCAGCGAGGTACCGGTCTCTACGACGTCCGCGATGACCTCGGCGACGCCGAGCTGGATGGCGGTCTCCACCGCGCCGTCCAGGTGGACGACGGCGGCGTCGATGCCGTTGTCGGCGAGGTGCTTGGCGACGATGCCCTCATAGGAGGTGGCGATCGTCATGCCGTTGAGGTCCTGCACGCCGTTCGCCGTGCCGGGCTTGGTGGCGTAGCGGAAGGTGGAGCGGGCGAAGCCGAGCGGGAGGATCTCCTCGGCGTTGGCGCCGGAGTCGATCAGCAGGTCACGACCGGTGATGCCGATGTCGAGGCGGCCGGAGGAGACGTAGATCGCGATGTCGCGGGGGCGGAGGTAGAAGAACTCGACCTCGTTCTCCGGGTCGACGATCCTCAGCTCCTTGGACTCCCGGCGCTGCTGGTAGCCGGCCTCATGCAGCATCTCCGCCGCAGGGCCGGACAGTGAACCCTTGTTGGGGACGGCGATGCGCAGCATGAGGTCGGCTTCCTTCGTTCGTGCGTACAGAGGTACGGGTATTCGATTTACGGCGGCTTACGGCTCAGAGGTGGGCGTAGACGTCGTCCAGGGAGATCCCGCGCGCCACCATCATCACCTGGACGTGGTACAGCAGCTGGGAGATCTCCTCGGCGGCCGCCTCCTTGCCCTCGTACTCGGCGGCCATCCAGACCTCGGCGGCCTCTTCGACGACCTTCTTGCCGATGGCATGGACGCCCTTGCCGACCAGCTCGGCGGTACGGGAGGTGGCGGGATCGCCGTGGGCGGCCTTGTGCTGGAGCTCGGTGAAGAGCTCCTCGAACGTCTTCTTGGACATGGTGGTCCTAACCCTACGCGCTGAGGGCCGTACCTCAGTGCCAGGGTTCAGATACTGAGCGGAGCGTGGCGGCCGTCGCCACCGCCGCCGTCACCGCCTCGTGCCCCTTGTCCTCGTTGGAACCCTCGAGGCCGGCGCGGTCCAGGGCCTGCTCCTCCGTGTCGCACGTCAGCACCCCGAAGCCGACGGGGACGCCGGTCTCGACGGAGACCTGGGTCAGGCCCTGGGTGACGCCCTGGCACACGTAGTCGAAGTGGGGGGTGCCGCCTCGGATGACGACGCCGAGGGCGACGATCGCGTCGTATCCGCGGCCCGCGAGGACCTTCGCCGCGACCGGCAGCTCGAAGCTGCCGGGGACCCTGAGCAGGGTCGGCTCGTCGATCCCCAGCTCCCGCAGGGCGCGCAGGGCGCCGTCGACCAGACCGTCCATCACCTTGTCGTGCCACTGTGCCGCGATGACGGCGACCCGCAGGTCGCTCACGTTGCGTACGGACAGCTCCGGTGCACCCTTGCCGCTCACGTCTCTCCTCAGTGCTCTGTTACTGGTTGCCGCAGGCGGACACGGCGGTCGCGTCCAGCCAGGGCAGGTCGTGCCCCATCCGGTCCCGCTTGGTGCGCAGGTAGCGGAGGTTGTGTTC
Organism: Streptomyces sp. Ru72; assembly: GCF_002920635.1. Taxonomy (GTDB): domain Bacteria; phylum Actinomycetota; class Actinomycetes; order Streptomycetales; family Streptomycetaceae; genus Streptomyces. The sequence goes on from NZ_PQSR01000052.1 coordinate 41,018, forward strand.
ACCCGCCTGGACGGGCATCGGTTCCCGGGCGGTGACCTCGAGGCCGTGGCGCAGCAGGGCGTCGGTCTTCTCCGGGTTGTTGGTCATCAGGCGCACGCCGCTCACGCCGAGATCCTTGAGGATCTGGGCGCCGGCGGCGTAGTCCCGGGCGTCGGCGGGCAGGCCCAGCTCCAGGTTGGCGTCCAGGGTGTCACGGCCGCGCTCCTGGAGTTCGTACGCCCGCAGCTTGGACATCAGTCCGATACCGCGTCCCTCGTGGCCGCGCAGGTAGACGACCACGCCCCGGCCCTCGGCCTGGATGCGCTGCAGGGACGCCTCCAACTGGGGGCCGCAGTCGCAACGGGCGGAGCCGAAGACGTCGCCGGTCAGGCACTCGGAGTGGACGCGGACCAGAACGTCCTCGCCGTCGCCGATCTCCCCGTGGACGAGGGCGACGTGCTCGACGCCGTCGACGGTGGACCGGTAGCCGTACGCCGTGAAGGTGCCGTGGGCGGTGGGCAGCCGCACCTCGGCCTCGCGACGGACGGTGGGTTCCTCCGAGCTGCGGCGGTAGGCGATCAGGTCCTCGATCGAGATGATCGTCAGGCCGTGCTTGCGGGCGAACGGGATCAGCTCGGGCAGCCGCAGCATGTGGCCGTCCTCTCCGGCGATCTCCACGATGGCGCCGGCCGGGCGCAGTCCGGCGAGCCGGGCGAGGTCGACGGCGGCCTCGGTGTGGCCGTTGCGGACCAGGACGCCGCCGGGCTTGGCGCGCAGGGGGAAGACATGGCCGGGGCGCACGAAGTCCGAGGGCTCCGCCGTGCCGCTCGCCAGCAGCTGGAGCGTGGTGGCGCGGTCGGAGGCGGAGATACCGGTGGTCACGCCGTGGGCGGCGGAGGCGTCGACGGAGACCGTGAAGGCGGTCTTCATCGACTCGTTGTTCTCGTCGACCATCTGGGGGAGCCCGAGCCGGTCCAGTTCCTCCCCCTCCATGGGGGCGCAGATCAGGCCGCGGCACTCGCTCATCATGAAGGCGACGATCTCGGGGGTGACCTTCTCGGCGGCGATCACGAGGTCGCCCTCGTTCTCGCGGTCCTCGTCGTCGACGACCACGACCGGGCGGCCGGCCGCGATGTCGGCCACGGCCTGCTCGACCGGGTCGAGCGCGAAGTCCTCGATGGTGTCCGTGCTGTAGAGAATCGGCGCCGTGCTCATGCGGCGGCTCCTTCCAGGACGGGCCGCGCGGCCCTGCGGGAGCGCAGCCACCAGTCGCGCATGCCCCACAGGACGAGTGCGCCGTAGATGACGTAGACGAAGCCGGAGAAGGCGAAGCCGTTGGCGAAGTTGAGCGGGACGCCGACGGCGTCGACGAGCAGCCAGGCGAACCAGAACTCGACCATGCCGCGCGCCTGGGCGTACATGGCGACGATCGTGCCGACGAAGATGTACGCGTCCGGCCACGGGTCCCACGACAGTGCCGGGTAGGCGGTGAACAGGCCGGCCACGGCGAGGGTGCCCACGGCCGCGGCGCCGGCCAGGATGCCGCGTTCCCGCCAGGTGGCGAAGCGCGGTGCGATGTGGCCGTCCGCCGCCTGGCCCTTGCCGCGGTTCCACTGCCACCAGCCGTAGACGGCGACGACCATGACGACGACCTGCTTGCCGGCGCTGCCGGAGAGGTGGGCCGTGGCGAAGGCGGCGAAGAGGATCAGGCCGGACAGGAACTGCACCGGCCAGCTCCATATGGAGCGCCGCCAGCCGAAGGCGAGGCCGAGCAGACCGATCACGTTGCCGATCATGTCGGACCACTTGATGTGCTGGCCGAGCAGCGTGAACGCCTCGGAGTTCAGCCAGTTCACTTGGTGGCCCCCTGACCGGCGAGCAGGCTCTCGACGTACTTGGCGATGATGTCGACCTCGAGGTTGACCGGGTCGCCGGGCTGCTTGAGGCCCAGGGTGGTCAGCGCGAGGGTGGTCGGGATCAGGCTCACGGAGAAGTGGTCGCCTCCGGTCTCGACGACGGTGAGGCTGATGCCGTCCACCGTGATGGACCCCTTCTCCACGACGTAGCGGGACAGGTCCGCCGGAAGCGAGATCTTCACGATCTCCCAGTGCTCGGAGGGCCGGCGCTCCAGGACCGTGCCGGTGCCGTCGACATGGCCCTGCACGATGTGGCCGCCGAGACGGGTGCCGACGGCGGTGGGGCGTTCGAGGTTGACTCGGGAGCCGACGGTGAGGGCGCCGAGGCTGGAGCGGTTCAGGGTCTCCGCCATGACGTCGGCGGTGAACTCGTCGCCCTCGTGCTCCACGACGGTGAGACAGACGCCGTTGACCGCGATGGAGTCGCCGTGGCGGGCGCCTTCGGTGACGACGGGTCCACGGAGCCGGAAGCGGGAGGAGTCGCCGAGATTCTCGACGGCGGTGACCTCACCCAGCTCTTCGACGATTCCGGTGAACACTTCCCGGGTCCTCCTGCCTCGATGGGGCACGGACTCCGGGGCCTGTCGATGACGACAGCAGACACGAGCGAGGACACCGGGGGCGACGCCGGACGGGCCTCGTCCGCATGGACGAGCCGAGACGGCGGCGCGCACGAATGCCCGCCCGCCGCGCACTGCCTCCCATCCGGACTTTAACCGTCGGTCCAGGAATTCCACCTGGTCAACCGGCCGCTGGAAGCGACCGGGTCGCGGACTGTAACCGCCGGTTCGGACTTTCACCGACCCCGGAGTGCGCTGCTTCTGGTACAGCCTCAGTGTGCCACGACTGATCGTCGGCCAACCGGGTTAACTGCTGTGCGGTGCCTCACATGTTCACATGCTGGACATCTCCGGCGGCAGACGCAGACCCGCACTCGTCGCCGCGGCGACAACACGCAGCCCCTGAAGGCTACTTGAGTATTGGTCCATACCTATTGACCGGGCCGGTCGACCCCGCCTAAGGTCGGCGCTCGCGGCGCGGTGCGCCGCCCGCGAACGGCCCGGCGGCGGTGACGAAGGCCCTTGCCCGCCGCCGGGCCTGCGGGCGGCATGACCACGGTGGGCCCACTATCGCTCGGGCGGCGTGAACAGCTCCTCCTGGGCCCCCTCCCGTGCCGTCAGCAGTGCTCCCCGCAGGACCGCCCCGCCGCCCAGGGTGCTCGCGCGCACCTCGGTGGCCAGCGGTGACACACGGACCAGACGCTCCGCCACCCGCGCGGCGAGGACGTCCCCGCCCGCCTGCCCGACCTCACCCCCGAGCACGACACAGCCGGGGTCGAGGATGGCGGCGACGGAAGCGGCACCGATGGCGAGCCGATCGGCGAGGGCGTCGAGGAACCGGTCGGCCCGCTCGGCCGGGGGCACGTCCGTCACCCCGCTGCCGCCGCCCGCCGCGACCGTCGCGACCGCCCCCCGCACCAGGGCCGCCACCGGCAGCTCACGCGCGGCGCTCCCCGCTGACAACCCGTACTCCCCCGCCAGCTCCACGATCGCCGCCGCCCCCGCCAGGGAGTGGAATCCGCCCTCGCAGTCCGCCGCCGAGGGCATGGTGCCGGTCCCCGGGACCGGCAGGAAACCGATCTCGCCCGTGCCGCCCGAAGCGCCGCGGCGCAGTGCGCCGTCCAGGACCACCGCCGCGCCCGTGCCGTGGCCCAGCCACAGCAGGACGAACGTGTCGCGGTCCCGCGCCGTTCCCTCGCGCTGCTCGGCCAGCGCCGCGAGGTTGGTCTCGTTCTCGACGATCACCCGGGCGGGCAGCCGCTCCTGGAGCGCGGCGACCAGGCGGCGGTGCCACTCCGGCAGCCCCGCGGAGTCGCGGAGTTCGCCGGTGACGGGGTCGATGAGCCCGGGCGCCCCGATCCCGACCGTGTGCAGCCTGTCGGCACCGGCCTCCTTCGCGGCACGCTCCACCAGCAGCACCGCCTGCTCGACCGCCGGGCCGGTGCCGGTGTCGCCGCCGATCGGCACGGACGCCTCCGCGAGCACCCCGCCCAGCAGATCGGACACCAGCACGGAGACACTCTCGGTGCGCACGTCCAGGGCAGCGAGGTGGGCGCGGTCGGCGACGATCCCGTACAGCCGTGCGTTCGGACCGCGCCGTTGCTCGCCCGACTCCCCCACCACCGCGATCAGGCCGGCGGCCGTGAGCCGTTCGACCAGGTCGGCGACCGTGGGCCGGGACAGTCCGGTCAGCTGCTTCAACTGCCCTGCCGTCAGGGGGCCCTCCTGCTGCAGCAGACGCAGGGCGAGCCGGTCGTTGATGGCCCGGGCGGTGCTCGGGGATGCGGGCATGCCGGGATCCTTCCAGATCGGCCACCGCGCCGTTCAGGCGCGCCTTCGGCTCCCCTATCTATCAGGCAGGGTTCCTGATAGTTTACGTCGGCGCGTAGGGGGAGGACACCGCCGGGAGGGGCCCGAGAATGAGCGAGATGAGCGAAGCGAGCCGGCAAGAGGTGAGGCGCGCCCGGTACGCCGTGGCGGCGGTGTTCGCCGTGCACGGTGCCGTCACCGGCTCGTTCGCCACCCGCGTGCCCTGGGTCCAGGACCACGCGCACGTCAGCGCCGGCCAGTTGGGCATCGCCCTGGCGTTCCCCGCGCTCGGCGCGTCCCTGGCGATGCCGCTCGCGGGCCGGATCAGCCACCGGTTCGGCGCTCGGACGGCGCTGCGCGGACTGCTCTCCCTGTGGACGCTGTCCCTGGTCCTGCCGTCCCTCTCCCCCGATCTGCTCACCCTGTGCGCGGCCCTGTTCGTCTACGGCGCCTCGGCCGGCATGGCGGACGTCGCGATGAACGCGCTCGGCGTGGAGGTGGAGAACCGTCTCGGCAGGTCGATCATGTCCGGGCTGCACGGCCTGTGGAGCGCCGGCGCCCTGATCGGCTCGGCGGCCGGCACGCTCGCCGCCCACCTCGGCTCGGACGCCCGGCTCCACCACGCCCTGGCCGCCGCGGTGCTGACCGTGCTGGGTCTCGTCGCCTGCACCTGGGTCCTCGACCTGCAGCCCGCCGAGGACGAGGAGCCGCCGCCCCGGTTCGCGCTGCCGCCCAAGTCGGCGCTGCTCATCGGTGCGGTCGGCTTCTGCGCGGTGTTCGCGGAGGGCGCGAGCCTTGACTGGTCGGCGGTCTATCTGCGCGACGAGCTGGAGAGTTCCGCGGGATTGGCCGCCGCCTGCACCACCGGTTTCACGCTCACGATGGCACTCGCGCGGATCGCGGGCGACAAGGTGGTGGACCGCTACGGGGCGGTGCGCACCGTCAGGGTGAGCGGCGTCCTCGCCGCGCTCGGCGGGCTGCTCATCGTCGTCGCCAACCACCCGGCTGTCGCCATGGGCGGCTTCGCGCTGATGGGTCTGGGCATCGCGGTCGTCGTCCCGCTGTGCTTCGCGGCGGCGGGCCGCAGCGGACCCAACCCGAGCCAGGCCATCGCGGGCGTGGCCACCATCACGTACACCTCGGGCCTGGTCGCGCCGGGCGCGATCGGCACGCTGGCCCAGGCCACGAGCCTGGTGGTCTCGTTCGGCCTGGTGACCGTGCTGGCGTGCGGGCTCGCGGGGTTCGCGGGGGTCCTCCGGGCGGGCGACCGCGACCGCCCGAAGGTCACTCCGCCGAGCGCAGCAGTTCCCGGCCCGCGGCCCTGAACCGCTCGCTCCACGACGTGGGCCGCAGCGTGGTCGCGTCGAGCCGCACGAGGACCCTGGTGCCGTGCGCGTATGTCTCCGCCCCGTCGGCCGAGCACAACCGGAACCCGTAGGTCAGCCCGGTGTTCCCGAGCCGTTCCAACCACAGGTGCACGGCGTACGCGCCCGGCCTGGTGACCGGTGCCTAGCTGATCCGCAGCTCCTTGACGGCGTTGCAGAAGTCGCCCGCCGCCTCCCAGTCGCCCTCGAAGCGGAAGCCGCGCTCCTGCCACAGGGTGGACCAGGCACGCTCGACCATGACCGGGTAGCGGGCGTTGTGGAGCAGTCCGAGGGCGTCCAGGTCGTCGAAGTGGACGGTGACGGGGATCAGCCTGCCGTACGACACGGCGGGCGTGGACTGGGCTTCGACGGTCACGGGCGGGGCTCCTCGATCTGACCCGGTGAGGCGCTCGCGACGCTGCGGCGCTTGATCCCAGCCATGGTAAGCGCCCGCTCAGGACCTCCCGCCCACGGATCGGCCGGCGATCGAGTCCGGCTGCCCGGCGACCTGCCTCAGCGCCCACAGGTCACCGCCGGGCCGCCTCCAGCAGGTGCACCGCCTTCTGGGCCCGCTTGTCGCGATCACTGCTCTGGACGTCGTTCACGAGGGAAACCATGTGAACGCAGGGCCCCCTGGTGCCGGTGACAATGGTTCGGACAGTTCTTCACGTACAGAGAAAGAGAAGCCGCACCATGGACCTCGGCGTGCGCTGGAAGCTGCACGGTGACGGGCGCACGCCCGCACCCGGAGCGGTCGTCCGTCCCGACGAACGCCTCTCCTGGCCCCGTACGGTCGGGCTCGGCGCCCAGCACGTCGTGGCCATGTTCGGTGCGTCGTTCGTGGCGCCCGTGCTCATGGGCCTCGACCCCAACCTGGCGATCATGATGTCCGGCGTCGCCACCGCGATCTTCCTGCTGGCGACGCGCGGGCGGATACCGAGCTACCTCGGCTGTTCCCTGTCCTTCGTGGGTGTGGCCGCGGTGATCCGGGCGCAGGGCGGCACCAGCGCCACCGTGACCGGCGCGGTGTTCGTCGTGGGCATCGTGCTGTTCCTCGTCGGCCTCGCGGTCCAGCGGTTCGGGGCGCGGATCATCCATGCGACGATGCCGCCGATCGTGACCGGCGCGGTCGTGATGCTGATCGGCTTCAACCTGGCGCCGGTGACCGCGTCGACGTACTGGCCGCAGGACCAGTGGACCGCGCTGCTGGTGATGCTGTTCACCGGGCTGGCCGTGGTGTGCCTGCGCGGGTTCTGGTCCCGGATCGCGATCTTCCTCGGGCTGGTGTTCGGGTATGGGATCTCCTGGCTGTCCGACCGCGTCTTCGGGAAGATCCACTCGGTGGACGCGAGCGGAAAGCTCACCGACCACTGGCGCCTGGACCTGTCCGGCGTCGGCAAGGCGGACTGGCTCGGCCTGCCCCACTTCCACGGGCCGTCCTTCCAGTGGTCCGCGATCCTGGTGGCGCTGCCCGTGGTGATCGCTCTGGTCGCGGAGAACGCGGGGCACGTCAAGGCGGTCGGCGAGATGACCGGCGATCCGCTGGACGACAGGCTGGGCACGGCGATCTCCGCCGACGGGGTCGCGTCCATGCTCTCGACCGCGGTCGGCGGCCCGCCCAACACGACGTACTCCGAGAACATCGGGGTGATGGCCGCCACCCGCGTCTACTCGACCGCCGCCTACTGGGCCGCGGCGGGCTTCGCCCTCCTGTTCGGGATCTGCCCCAAGTTCGGCGCGGTCGTGGCCGCCATCCCCGGCGGAGTGCTCGGCGGCATCACCGTCATCCTGTACGGCATGATCGGTCTCCTCGGCGCGCAGATCTGGCTGCACGCCAAGGTGGACCTGCGCAATCCGCTGAACCTGGTGCCGGCCGCGGCGGGCATCATCATCGGTGTCGGCAACGTCACCATGAAGTTCACCGACCACTTCTCGCTGAGCGGCATCGCACTGGGCACGCTGGTCGTGATCACCGGGTACCACGCGCTACGGGCGTTCGCCCCCGCCCACCTCAAGGCCCAGGAGCCGCTGCTGGACTCGGGCACCTCCGCCTACGACGAGGAAGCCGGCACGGAAGCCGACGCGAAGGCTCACCGCGCCAAGTCGTAGGCGTACGACGGCGAGAACGTCCCCGCGGCTCCCTTGCAGCCGTCCGACTCGCCCGGCAGCTTCACCCACAGATAGGCGTCGATCCGGGCCTGTCCCGTACGCAGCGTCGGGGCCTGCCCGATCCTGCGGCCGGCCGGGTCGCACCACCGACCGTCGGCCGGGGGGCCGTTGCCGTTGCGGCTGGTGTCGATGACGGCGCCCAGGCTCGCGGGACCGCGGAGGCCGGCCAGCACCTGGCGGGCGTAGGCGATCTCGTCGGTGGTGCGCTGGAAGTTGGACACGTTCGTGAAGATGCCGTCGGAGCCCTGGGGCGAGCCTGCGCCCGCCTGCTCCAGGAGCGAGGCCTGTTCGGTGGCCGGCTTCCAGCCGGAGTGACCGCCGTCGTAGTAGACCCGCGCCCGGCGGTCCGCCGCCTTCAGGACGCGGCCGGCACGGGCGAGCGAGGCGAAGCGGCCGGCCTGCTGCTCCTTGGTGAGGCAGTCGGATTGGGCGACCGAGTCCGGCTCCAGGATCACGATGACCTCGCCGGAGCCGAGCCCGGCCGCGAAGGCGTCGATCCACGCGTCGTAGGCGGCGAGACCGGGGGCGCCGCCCCCCGAGGCCCCGCCGCAGTCGCGGTCCGGCACGGTGTACGCCACCAGGACCGGAACGCGGCCCTCGGCAGCCGCGGCCGAGGTGACGGCCCGCACGCGCGCGGTGATCGTCGACGGCGAGGGGTCGGCGAACCAGACGGCGGCGGGGCGGTCGGCGATGCGCGACTCGATGACGGCCCGCCGGGGGTCGTCGCGGTGGGTGGCGATCCAGTCCAGCACCTGCGAGTCGGTGTGCCGGTAGAGCCGCACGGGCGCGACCTCGGTCCTCGGCCTGCGGGCGGAGGGAGTGGGGCTGGGAACGGCGGACGAGACCCGGGTGGAGCTCGGTGCCGGGGACGTCCCGGGCGTTTCGGCCGGCGTCGACGACGGGGCGGGCGGCGGCTGTACGACGGCCCGGCGGGTCACGGCGGGCCGGGCCCGGTCGGTCCCGCGGCCGTCGTCGAGCGCGGACATCATCCCCGCCGCGGTGCCCACCGCGACCACCGCCGACGCCACCGCCACCATGGCGGCGCGGCGCGCGGCGCGCCTGCGGGCGGCCCGCCGCTCGGCCAGCCGCCGGATGCGTAAGCCGGACACCTACCGGTCCCCCTGTCCCCCTCATGGCCCATCGGTGCCATCCCCCGTTCCGGGGAAGCCCGCGGGCCGGTGGTGCTCCGGTCAGCGTAGGGCTGGAACTCTGCCCTCATGGTGCGGTTGGAGCAGTTCACGACGGAAGTGGACACGGTCGTCACACGCATGCGCGCGCTCGGCGGGACCTGGCCGAAGGACGACGGCGTCGCGGTCTTCAACCGGGTCTACCTCGCCGTCACCGAGGAGATCGACCGGCGCCTGGACGCCGGGTACTTCGCCGACCGACGGCAAGCCGTCACGCTGGACGTCCGGTTCGCCGAGCGGTACCTGTCCGTGGCCGAAGGGGCACCGGTCCCGGCCTGCTGGCGACCGCTGTTCCAGTTCCGGCGCCATCCCGGCGTACGGCCGCTGCAGTTCGCGCTCGCGGGCATCAATGCGCACATCGGGCACGACCTGGCGCTCGCCGTCGTGGACGCCTGTCGTACGCTCCGCTGCGAACCGGCCGATCTGGAGGACGAGTTCGAGCGCGTGGGCGACCTCCTCGTCGCCCTGGAGGAGCGCATCCGCGAAGATCTCATGCCCGGTCCCGACGTGCTCGAGATCGCCGACCCGCTCACCCATCTGATCGGCGCCTGGAGCCTGGAGCGGGCACGCGAGGCGGCCTGGTCGGCGGCCAGGGCCCTGTGGGCGTTGCGGAGACTGCCGGACGTGGCCGAGGAGTTCGAAGGGCGCCTTGACGCCGCGGTGGGGTTCGCGAGCCGGATGCTGCTCACGCCACTGCCGCACCGATCCGGCCACCCCTGCCTGTCGGGCGGGAACTCCCCTGAGATCGCTGTACGTTGACCCGCGCAGACCCCCTTGCGAAGGAGCACAGGCATGGCGACCAGGCTCGGACTCGGCCTTCCGCAGAACCGGCAGTACCACATCGGGAAGGACGTGCCCGACGTGGCACGCACCGCCGAGCAGATCGGCTACGAGAGCCTGTGGGTGTACGAGCGGGCCCTGTACCCGGAGCCCGCCGGTCAGGGCCTGTACGGCATCGAGGGCCTTCCCTGGCCGGACTCGTATCGCAACGTGGCCGACCCCCTGGTCACCCTCACCCTGGCCGCGGCGGCCACCGAGCGGGCCCGGCTCGGCTCGAGCGTGCTGGTCGCCCCGTTGCACCAGCCGTTCCAGCTGGCCAAGGCCCTGGCGTCGCTGGACGCGGCGAGCGGCGGCCGGGTGATCGCCGGCTTCGGCACCGGCTGGTCCCTGGACGAGTACGCGGCCGCGGGCATCCGCCCGATCAAGGAGCGCGGCCAGGTGCTGGACGAGGTGATCGATGTGTGCCGCGCGGTGTGGGGCCCGGACCCGGTGCGCTACGAGGGCCGTATCACGAAGATCACGTCCGCGGTGGTCGGCCCCAAGCCCGCCCGGCCGATCCCGATCCTGCTCGCCGCGAGCAACAGGAAGGCCCTGACCCGGCTCGTCGACCACGCCGACGGCTGGCTGCCCGTCGGCATGGGCGTCGAGCAGATCGCCACCCAGTGGCAGGAACTGCAGGACCTGGCGGCCGAGCGCGGCCGTCCGGAGCCCCTGCAGACGGTCCTGCGGGTGAACGCCGAGTACCAGGCCAAGGCCTACGACGGTGCGGACCGCCGCCCCTTCCAGGGCAGCGCCGACCAGATCGTCGAGGACCTGGTCGCGCACGCGTCGATCGGTCTGGAGGAGATCCTCGTCGACCTCCAGGCCACCCCGCGGGACGCCGAGGAGCTCAAGGACGTCGCCGCGGAGGTGTACGAGAAGGCCCGGGCGGCCGGGGTCTGACGGCTCCCGGGAGGGCTCAGTCCTCGGGGAGTTCGACGGGTGCTATCTCGTCGTAGACGTCACCGGGGCCGGGGTTGGCCGGGTCGGTCGCGCCGCCGAGGTGGTGCATCACACCCCACACGGCGTTGAGCGCGGTCTGCACGGCTCCCTCGGCCCAGCCGGCCGTCCAGGAGATGTCGTCGCCGGCGAGGAAGATGCCCCGCTTGTCGGCGGGCAGCCGGTCCTGCATGAAGTGCGTGAACAGGCGCCGCTGGTAGCGGTAGTGGCCGGGCAGGTTGGCCTTGAACGCGCCCATGAAGTAGGGCTCGTTCTCCCAGGAGACCGTGACCGGGTTGCCGATGATGTGCTTCCTGATGTCGACCTTCGGGTAGATCTCGCCGAGCGACTTCAGCATGACCTCCATCCGCTCGTTCGCGGACAGCGGCAGCCACTTCAGGCTGTCGTCGCA
>NZ_PQSR01000053.1 GCF_002920635.1 Streptomyces sp. Ru72
GACGCGGTCGACTGCCTGCGCGAGGCCGCCCGTGACCACCTGCGCGCCGGGGCCCCCGAGGCCGCCCGGCGGGTCCTGACCCGGGCGCTGCGCGAGCCGCCCGCCGAGGAGGAGCGTGCCGCGCTGCTCCACGAACTCGCCGGTGCGACGTTCCTGATCGATCCGGCTGCGACCGTCGGCCATCTGCGGGCGGCACTCGCCGAGCCCGTGATCGACGACGAGCTGCGCGCCCGTATCGTCTACCGGCTGACGCAGGCGCTCGCGCACACCGACCAGGTGGCTCAGGCCGCGGCCGTGGCCGCCCAAGAGGCGCGCCGGGCGACGCATTCGCGCACGCGCCTGAGGATGCGGGCCGACCACTTCCAGTGGAGTTCCTGCCGCACCGACGAACCCGACCCGCGGGCCCGCTCCCGCCGGCTGGCCCGGCTGGCGGCCCGGCTGCCCGGCCGGAGCCTGGAGGAGCGCTGCATCCTCGGGCTGAGGGCCTGGGACGCCCTCCTGCGCGGCGAGCCGCGCAGCACGGTCCTGGAGTACACCGAGAAGGCCCTGCGCGGCGGACTGAGCTGGACCGAGGAGAACCGCGGGTTCGAGGTGCCCGTCTCGGTCGCCCTCACGTTCATGTACTGCGACCAGCCACGACGGGCGGAGGAGCTGTTCACCCGGGGCATCGCGGAGTGCGAGGCGAAGGGCTGGCGCGGCTCCCACCTGGCGCTCGGCCAAACCCTGCTCGGCTACATCCGCTACCGTCGCGGCTGCCTCGCCGAGGCGGAGGACCTGGTACGGGAGGGGCTGCACATCGCCGAACGGGTGCGGGAGGCGGTTCCGGCGCAGTGGTTCGCGATCGGCATCCTCATCCAGATCCTGCTGGCCCGGGGGCGCACCGCCGAGGCGCGCCAGGTCGCCGACGCGCACCGCTACGGCGAGATCGTCCCGCACGCCGTCGTCTACCCCGACCCGCGCACGGTGTACGCCGAACTGCTCCTGGCGGAGGGACGCGACGAGGAGGCGGAGAGGCTGCTGTCCGCTGTCGGTGAGTGGCTGGAGTCCCGGGCCTGGCGCAATCCGGCCTGGTGCCCCTGGCAGCTCGACCTTGCGTCGGCCCTCGCCGCCAGGTCCCCGGAGCGCGCGGCCCGCCTGGCCGAGGAGGCCGTCAAGCGGGCCCGGGACTTCGGCGCGGCATCCGTGATCGGCCAGGCCCTGCACGTGGAGGCCGAGGTGACCGGTGGCGCCGCCGCTCTCGGCACCCATGCGGAGGCCGTGGCCCAGCTGGAGCGCTCACCGGCGTCATACGAGCTGGCCCGGGCCCTGATCGGGCACGGTGCCGCACTGCTGCGGGGCGCGAGGGTGCAGGAGGCCGCCGACCGGCTCTACCGGGGGCTGGAAGTCGCCGTGCACTGCGGCGCGGAGGGCGTCGCCACCCGGGCCAGGGCGGAGCTGTCCGCGGCGGGACTGCCGTCGCTGCCCCTGCGCTACGCCCAGTCGGACACCCTCGCCGCACAGGAACGCACCGCGGCCGAACTGACCGCACAGGGCCACCCGGCGTCGGTCGTGGCCAAGGAACTGCGCCTGACCGAGCAGGGCGTGAGGCAGTTGCTCTCGTCCGTCTACCGCAAGATCGGCACCGACGCCGCGGGCCTCGCCCAGGCCCTGACGACGTTTCCCCGGCCGTGACCGCGCGCTCACCCCACGAGCACGTCCGCCCAGTGGCTGGTGCCGCCCGGGTGCGTGTGCACACCGCACCGCGCCGACAGCGTGGTGACGATGTCGATACCGCGGCCGTGCTCGTCCGGGTCGACCTCGCAGGACGTACGCGCGGGTCCGGTGTCGGTCACATCCACCCGAACGGCGCCCTGCCCGTCCACCAGGGTCCGTGACAGTCTGAGCGTGGCCGGGGGCAGTGCGTGCACGAGCGCGTTGGTGAGCAGCTCCGAGGTCACGAGGAGCACGTCGTCCGCGGCCTCCTCGGGCACGTTCCAGCGGGTGAGGAGCGCCTGTACGCGTCGGCGTACCGCTGAGACGGCCCTGGGCGCGTACGGCAGCGGAAAAACGTGTTCCACCTCCGCGCACGGCGCGGCGTTGAGCTGCGCTGTGATCATGGGCCTTCCTCCTCCGGGCAGCGCCCTCGGCCGGAAGCCGGGCGTGATGGAACGCTAGGGACGGAAATGGTGCGGGTCAATGAACTGCGGTCGGCATTGCCGAACACAAGTCCTTAATCGGGACGAATCGGGACTATGATCGCTTCATGGCAGGCCCGGTCCAGTCCATAGAAAGGGCGGCGGCGATCTTGCGTCTGCTCGCCGCCGGCCCCCGTCGGCTCGGTCTCGGCGAGGTGGCGTCCTCGCTGGGCCTGGCCAAGGGCACCGCCCACGGCATCCTGCGCACCCTGCAGCACGTCGACTTCGTGGAGCAGGACGCGGCGACGGGAAAGTACCAGCTCGGGGCGGCCCTGCTGCACCTCGGCACCAGCTACCTCGATGTGAACGAGCTGCGGTCGCGCGCCATCAACTGGGCCGACGCCCTGGCCGCCCGCAGCGGGGAGGCGGTCCGCCTCGGCACCCCCCTGGAGGGCAAGGTGCTCGTGGTCCACCACGTCTTCCGGCCGGACGACACCCTCCAGACCCTGGACGTGGGCGCGCTGCTGCCGCTGCACGCCTCCTCGCTCGGCAAGGTCCTGCTGGCCTTCGGCGCAGCACCCGTGGAACCCCTGTTTGAGGCCGAACTGGAGGCGTACACCCGGCACACCCTGGTCCTTCCGGACGACCTCACCCGGGCGCTCGGCGAGATCCGGGAACTCGGCTGGGGCGCCGAGGTGCAGGAGATGAGCGTCGGCGAGGGCGGGATCGCCGCGCCGATCCGAGGGCACGGCGGTCTGGTGGTGGGCGCGATCGGACTGTCCGGCCCCGTCGAGCGGATCTGCGACACCAAAGGCCGGCCCCTGCCGGCCCTGATCACCTTGCTCCGGGAGGCGGCGCGGGCGATCTCCAGAGACCTGGGCGCGGCCCGCTGGTAGGTCCGGGCACCCCGGCGACGCATGGGAAGGCAGGCCCGATCATGGTTGAACGGTATGTGGTGTCCATCGACCAGGGCACCACCTCCACGCGGTGCATCCTGTTCGACCACCGCGGGCGGCTGGTGTCCGTCGCCCAGAGGGAGCACCAGCAGTACTTCCCCCGGCCCGGCTGGGTGGAGCACGACGCCGTGGAGATCTGGCGCAACCTGCAGCGCGTGGTGCCCGAGGCGCTGGCCAACGCCGGTATCGACCCCGGACAGGTCGCCGCCATCGGGATCGCCAACCAGCGCGAGACGACCGTCCTGTGGGATCCGCGCACCGGGGCCCCGCTGGGACGGGCGATCGTCTGGCAGGACACCCGTACCGGTCCGATGGTCGAGGACCTCATGGAGCGGCCGGGGGAGGAGTTCTTCCTGGACCGCTGCGGCCTTCCGCCCTCCACCTACTTCTCCGCGCCCCGGATCCGCTGGCTGTTCGACAACGTCGAGGGCCTCGAGCAGCGGGCCCGGGCCGGCGAGGTGCTGTTCGGCACCATCGAGAGCTGGCTGATCTGGAACCTGACCGGCGGCACCGACGGCGGTCTGCACATCACCGACGTCACCAACGCCAGCCGCACCATGCTGATCAACATCCGGACGCTGACCTGGGACCATGAGCTGATGGAGTTCTTCGGGGTGCCCCGCCCGATGCTGCCGGAGATCCGCTCCTCCGCCGAGATCTACGCCGAGGCCCGCTCGGTACTCCCGGGCGTGCGCATCACGGCCGCCCTCGGCGACCAGCAGGCGGCCCTGTTCGGGCAGACCTGCTTCTCGCCCGGCGAGGCGAAGTGCACCTACGGCACCGGCAGCTTCCTGCTGATGAACACCGGTACCGAGCTCGTGCGGTCCCGGCACGGGCTGCTCACCACCGTCGCCTACAGGATCGCCCCCCATCCCACGGTCTACGCCCTGGAGGGTCCGATCGCCGTCACCGGCTCCCTGGTCCAGTGGTTCCGCGACCGTCTCGGCCTGATCAACAGCGCACCCGAGATCGAGACCCTGGCCCGTACCGTCGAGGACAACGGCGGCTGCTACATCGTCCCCGCGTTCTCCGGCCTGTTCGCCCCCCACTGGCGCAGCGACGCACGCGGCGTCATCGTCGGCCTCACCTCCTACATCACCAAGGGCCACCTGGCCCGGGCCGTCCTGGAGGCCACCGGCTGGCAGACGCGGGAGGTCGTCGACGCGATCAACGCGGACTCCGGGCTCGCCCTGAAGCAGCTCAAGGTGGACGGCGGCATGACCTCCGACAACCTGCTCATGCAGTTCCTGGCCGATGTGCTCGACGTTCCCGTGGTACGGCCGATGGTCGCCGAGACGGTCTCCCTGGGCGCCGCCTACGCCGCCGGACTGGCCTCCGGCTACTGGCCCGATCTGGAGGTGCTGCGCCGCAACTGGCACCGGGCCGCCCAGTGGCTGCCCGACATGGACCCCGAGCGGCGGGAGTGGGAGTACGAGAACTGGCAGCGGGCGGTCGAGCGGTCCCTGGGCTGGGTCCGGCCTCCGAAAGGGACCTGATCCGTGCCGGACCGAACGCGGGCGGGTGGACGGGATGTCACAGGAAGGGCGACGACCTTCACTCGTCCCTCTCCGTCCTCGGGTGAACCCATGAGCACCGGGCGCGCCGTTCGGCTTGCGCGAGTCCTGGCGCTGCTCGTCGCCGCGGCCGGCTGTGGCGACGAGCAGTCCGCAGAACCGCGCCACCGCCCAGGCGCCGCAGCGGCCGACGCGCCCGCCTGGTCCCCGCCCGGGACGGCTCCCACGCCGACGAGGACCGGCGTGCGGGTCACCACCCGATGGGGGAGGCGGCGCTCGCCGAGGTCTGGTGCGGTCGGACTGCCATGCGCCCCCCGACGTACGCGGCGTCCGGATCACTCGGGCTCAGCGGGCCGCCGAACGACGCCAGCAGTTCGGCCGCGTACCGCTCGGCGTCGTCCCGGGGCTTGTACCCCAGTGCTCTGGCGCTGTTCAGCTCCCACCACGCCCGGGTGTTGGCGGAGATGCCGTTGACCGTGGCGTAGCGCAGCCCGGGTGCGCGCAGCAACGCGTCGGTGAGGCGGACGGCGTCGCCGGGGCTCAGCCAGGTGGCCAAGTGGCGCAGCTCGGTCGGCCGTTCGAAGCAGCTGCCGATGCGCAGGCACGCCACGGCCATCCCGTGCCTGTCGGCGTAGTAGGAGCCGAGCGCCTCGCCGAAGGCCTTGCTGACCCCGTAGAGCGTGTCGGGTCGTACCCGTGCGGCGCCGTCCAGGACGGCGGGGGCTTCGTGGCGGCCGACGGCGTGGTTGCTGCTGGCGTAGAGCACCCGGCCGGCTCCGGCGCGGCGGGCCGCCTCGAAGACCTGGTACGTGCCGTCGATGTTGGCGTGCAGCAGCGCGGCGAAGTCGTCCTCGTGGGCGATGCCCGCGAGGTGGACACCGCCGCGGCACCCTCCATCGCGACGGCCAGGTCGGCCGGATCGGTGATGTCCCCGGCCACCCACTCCAGGCCGTCGTCCTCGGCGGGCAGGACGCGGTCGAGGCAGCGCAGTTTCCAGCCGAGCCGGGGCAGGCCGGCGCGCAAAAAGGTGCCCACGCGCCCGGCCGCACCGGTCGACAGGACCGTCGTCACTGCTCGACTCCGGCGATGACCACCTTCGTCAGCTCCAGGTCCGACACGTTCGTCGCGATGTTGGCCTTCTTCAGCGCGCTGTCGATGGTCACGTCGACGAGGCGTACGGTGCCCACCGGATCGTTGGCATAGCCCTGGATGTTCCAGCCCTGGGTGGCCGACGTGACGTTCCAGTGGCCGAGGTTGATGTCGGTGACCGTGGGCAGGTAGGCGCCCGTGTTCCCCTCGCCGTAGTTGTAGTCGACCAGCAGCAGCGGTCCGCCGATGGCGCTGACGTCCACGCGGTACACGTGGCTGTTCTCGATGTATCCGCCGCGCACCGAGTTGGTCGCGAGTACCTCGTCGTGGACGCGGGCGTCACCCTCTACGCCACCCGTGACGCGAGCGCCTACCAGCAGGCGGGCAAGCCCGTTTGCGGCGCCCTCAGCAGCAGCGGCACCGGCTGCAACCCCTTCATCACCGTGCGCGGACGCGACTCCGGCGTGGAAGGCGTCCGGCAGGGCTCGGTCCAGGGCACCATCGACGGGCGCGGCGACCAGACCGTCCTGGGCACCGACACCACCTGGTACCAGCAGGCCGCCACCGCCAAGGCGGAGCGTCTCAAGCAGGACAACCCGCGGCTGATCCAGTCGAACAACTCCGATGACGTGACCTTCGCCCACCTGACCCTGGCCAACGCGGCCAGCAGCATCTGCTCGTCTCGCAGAGCATCGGCGCCACCGTCTGGGGCATCAGGGTCGACACCCCGGCGAACACCGGCAACACCGACGGCGTCGACATCGACTCCAGCACCGAGGTCACCGTCGCCAACTCCTCGATCATGGACGGCGACGACTGCGTGGCGCTCACCACCAACAACAGCGCCGAGTCCGCCGTCACGGTCAGCCACGTGCACTGCTACGGCACCCACGGTCTGTCCATCGGCAGCGGCACGACCTACGGCCTCGACTCGGTCCTGTTCCAGCACAACACACTGGACGGCAAGGACATCTGGGGTCACGTCAGCAGCCTCGACAACGGTATCCGCATCAAGAGCTACCCCGGCGCGGGCGGCCCTGTGACCAACACGGAGTACTTCGACACCTGCATGACCGGCGTGAGGAACCTGCTCGTCGTCACTCCCAACTACGCGGCCCCGAGCGGCTCCACCATCCCGTGGTTCAAGTCGGTCACCATCGACCGGGCCAAGTCCGTCGACTCCGTCGCCCACGCCTCCTCCGACCTCGAGGGCTACGACGCCGACCACCTGTCCGGCATCACCCTGCGCGACGTCGACCTGGACGCCACGGCGCTCACCGCCAAGTACGCCGACATCACCCTCAGCCGCACCGACCTGGACCCTGCCGGCACGGGCGTCACCGTCGACGACACGGGCGGCAGCCCCACCCCGATCAACTGCTCCTTCCCCGCCTTCCCGAACTCCTGACATCCACGAAGAGAGAGGCTGGACGATGACGCAGAGGATCAGCAGGCGCACCGTGCTGCGGGGCGCCGCGGCCGTGGCCGGAGCAGGAGCGTTGCCGGTCCTCGGCGCCGCGACCGCGCCGCCGGCGGCGGCCGTACCCGCCGCGGCGGATGCGAGCCACTGGCGGCGCGGTCCCGGCGACTGGGGCGACCAGGGTGACGGAACGTACCGCAACCCCGTGCTCAACACGGACTTCTCCGACCCGGAGGTGATCCGCGTCGGGGACGACTTCTACCTGGTCAGCTCGGAGTTCCACTTCATGGGGATGACCGTGCTGCACTCCCGCGACCTGGTCAACTGGAGTTTCCTCGGCCGGGTCTACGACCGCCTGGACATCAGCCCCCACTACGACACGCCGCGCCCGACCACCGACCCCGACACCCGCTATGGCAAGGGCAGTTGGGCACCGGCCATGCGGTACCACGACGGCCGGTTCTGGATCTACTTCTGCACCCCCACCGAAGGGCTGTTCATGACCACGGCCACCGACCCGGCCGGGCCGTGGGCGCCGCTGACCGCCGTGCACCTCTACGCCGCCGGCGAGCACCCGTGGGAGGACCCCTGCCCGCTGTGGGACGACGACGGCAATGCCTACCTCGGCCACAGCCTGAAGGGCGCGGGCCCGATCATCATGCACCGGATGAGCCCGGACGGCACCAAGCTCCTGGACGAGGGCACCCTCGTCTACCAGGGCCCCAATGCCGAAGGGACCAAGCTGTACAAGCGGGGCGGCCGCTACTACCTGGTCATCCCCCAGAACGGCTTCACGGTCGGCGATCAGTGGGTGCTGCGCAGCGACAGCGTCTGGGGCCCGTACGTCTCCGAGGCGGGCAAGCCCATTCTGCAGATCGGCAACGGCGTCACCGGCCCGCACCAGGGCGCCCTGGTCGACACGCCGACCGGCGAGTGGTGGTTCGTGCACTTCGAGACGCTCACCCCGATCGGCCGGGTGATGTGGCTGGAGCCCGCCTGGTGGACGGACGACGGCTGGCTGCGCATGGGCGTGGACTCCGTCGGCGACGGAGTCGGCCAGCCGGTGATCAACTATCGCAAGCCGGACGTGGGCCGGCAGGTCCCGCTTCACGCCCCGGCTTCCAGCGACGACTTCACCACCCCCCGGCTCGGCCTGCAGTGGGAGTGGAACCACAACCCGGTCGACGACCACTGGTCGCTCACCGCCCGCCCCGGCTATCTGCGGCTGATCCCGGTCGGCGCCGTGCAGGATGCCTTCCTGGCGAACAACACCCTCACCCAGAAGACCCTCGGCCGCACCGGCACCGTCACCATCGAACTGGACGCCTCCGGCCTGGTGGACGGGCAGCGGGCCGGTCTGCTGCACATCGGCAGCTCCGCGCAGTGGATCGGCGTCGCGCAGGACGGCGGTGTACGGCGGATCGCCGCCGTGATCGCGGGCAAGGAACAGGACGGCCCTCAACTGACATCCGACACCGTGCAGTTGCGCAGCGACATCGACCTGGACGGCGAGACGACCTTCTCCTACAGCCTCGACGGCGGCCGCACCTCCACGCAGCTCGGCGGGCCCGTCACCCTCGCCTACGTCAACTGGAAGGGCAGCAAACCCGGCCTGTTCACCTTCAACTCCCAGGGCATGGGAGGACAGGCGGACTTCGCGTGGTTCCGCTACGCCCACGACGGCCCCGACGGCGGCGCCCCGCGCAGCGACCGGGACCCGGCCTACCGCAACCCCGGCCCGATCACGTCGAGCACCAACGCAGGGCCCAACCCCTACGGTCTGACCAGCGAGCTGACCGTCGCCTTCACCCTCACCGCCGACCGGCTCACCGAGGCGGTCCCGCTCGGCAAGCTGCCCGCCACGGCGGACGGCCACGCGGGTGGCTGGGCGGTTGCCCTGCACGCGGACGGCAGCCTCGACTGGACCGTCGGCGGTGTCGCGGACGGTACCCACACGACGCTGAGCGTCCCGAACGCATACGCCGCCCGCACACCCGTCAACGTCGTCTGCACCCTGTCGGTGGACACCACCGGCATCCCGAAGGCCGCCGTCCACCTGGACGGAGCCCGCGCCGGCTACATCCCCCGTGTCCCGGCCGGCACGCCGGTGACGAACACCACCACCAACCTCCTCCTGGGCGCCCCTTCCGTCACCCTCACCGACATCCGTATCTGGAAACGCGGCCTGACCGACCGCGAGGCCGACGCCGTCACACAGCCGTAAGCCCCTCGAACACCGCACCCAGGAACGCCGTCAGGGGGTGATACGCGAGTTGATGTCTCTTTCGCGGCGTGGCGCGGGACGGCAACTTCGGCGCCACCTCCGGTGTGACCGAATGGCTGCTCCAGTCCCGCACCGGCGAAGTGCACCTGCTGCCCGCGCTGCCCCCGCAGTTCCCCGACGGCCGTGTCGCCGGCCTCCTCGCCCGCGGCGGCCTCACCGTCGACATCGCCTGGAGCGGCGGCGCACTGAGCAACGCCCGCCTGGCAGCACTCCAGAGCGGCACCGTACGGCTGCGCACCGCCGCACCGGTCGCCGTGCACTCCACCAGCAGCGCTCCGCCCGACGTGACGCGCCCTGAGGAGGCCGTCGCCGTGTTCGAAACCGAGGCGGGCGAGGAGTACGTGATCACGCCGCTCTGACACCTGGCGGCGCCACAAGCCCCTCGTCCTATCAGACGGGGGAAGACATGCGGCGCCGTTCCGTCTCACTCGGCCTCGCCGCCGCAGCCTGCGCGGCCGGCCCCACCCTCGTCAACGCTCCTACCCGGCGCTCTGGGAGATCTGTGACCGGGGCGGGCCGCCGGCCCGCGGCGCAGCCGGCGGCTCGCCGCTCAGCTCCTCCGTCCGCGCAGCAGCGCCCGGATGCCCCGGCGCCCGCCCTCGTCCGCCGGGCCGGGTGGCCGTGCGGTCGGCGGCTCGGTCTCCGCGTCGACGACGAACTCCACGACCACGGGCCGCCGCGCGGCGAGAGCGGCGTCCCAGGCGGCGCCGATGTCCTTCGGGCGGAAGCAGTGGACGCCGTCCAGACCGAGCAGGCGGGCGTAGGCGGCGTAGGGCACGTCCGGGACCGAGGAGGTGCCGCTCAGCCGGGGATTGCCGGTGGCCGCCCGCCGGTCCCAGGTCGCCTGGTTGAGGTCCCGGTTGTTGAACACGCAGAAGACCAGCGGGGGGCCGCCGGACAGCCGCTCCAGATGGTCCTTGACGGTGATCATCTCGGCCATCCCACTCATCTGGAAGGCGCCGTCGCCCACGAAGGCGACGACCGGCCGGTCGGGGTGCGCGAAGCGGGCCGCCAGGGCGTACGGGACGGCGGTGCCCATGGCCGCGTGGTGCCCCGAGAGCGCGGTGCGCATGCCCGCGCGCAGGTGGAGATGGCGCGCCCACCACACGGTGCCGGCGCCCGCGTCGGCCGTGAGCAGCGCCCGGTCGGGGAGCCGGTCGGACAGCTCGGTGACGACGGCGGCCGGGTTGATGAGGTGACCGAAGTGCTGCCGGGCCTCGGTGCGCCGGTTCCTGTGCCAGGTCCGGACGCTCTTCTCGACGCTTCGGCGCCAGGCGCGGTTCTTCTTGCGGTGCAGCAGGGGCAGCAGCGCCTCCAGGGTCTCCTTGGGATCGCCGACCAGACGCACGTCCCCCGGTCTGCACGGAGCGGTCACGCCCGACTCCGGGTTGATCTCGACGCTCCGCACCGCCCACCGGCCGGGCGGCAGCCATGCCTCGCGGGGCCCCGCCCCGACCAGCAGCAGGGTGTCACAGGCACGCACCAGCCTCTCGCTGGCCGGACTGGCGACCCGGCCCGCCGGGCCGGTCACGTACCCGAGGTCGTCGGGGAGAACGTCCAGTGCCAGCAGCGCCTTCGCCACCCCGGCACCGAGCACCTCGGCCGCCCGCTCGACCTCCGCCCCCGCCCGCGCCGCTCCCCGCCCGATGACCACGGCCACCTTCCGGCCCTCGTCGAGGATGCCGGCGGCACGGTGAAGCTCCCCCTCATCCGGCACAAGGAGCGGCCGGCTCGGTCCGGGCGCGAGGACGTCCGCCGGAACCGCGGCCCCGGCCGATGGCGGGGCCTGCTGGTCCAGGACGTCGGCCGGCAGGATCACCACGGCGACACCGCGCCGGGCCGACGCCGTCCGGAAGGCCCGGTCCAGGACGGGCCCCGCCTGGTCCGGGGAGACGACCACCTCGCAGGACTCCGACACGTCCGCGCACAGCCGGTCCAGGTGCACCGCCTGCGGCCGACGTGCCCCCGGGCCGGTCCGCGGCGCGTCGCCGAGCAGGGCCACCACCGGCTGCCGGTCCAGCTGGGCGTCGTACAGGCCGTTGAGGACCTGCACGGCCCCCGGCCCGGACGGGGCGAGGCAGCAGCCGACCGTGTCCGTGAACCGCGCGTGCCCGCAGGCCATGAAGGAGGCGGCCTCGCCGTGCCGTGCCTGGACGAACTCCGGCTCCCGGCCCGCCCGGCGGAAGGCCTCCAGCAGCGGGTCGGCCCCCTGCCCCGGATAGCCGTACACCCGGACGACGCCCCAGGCGCGCAGGCGCTCCCGTACGACTTCCGCAACCACGGCCATCAGTCCTCCCGGCACACGTGCTGTCACGAGACCTGCCCCGAGCCCGGCCGTCCCCGACCGCCGCCGGGGGGAATGGGTCCCGCCGGACCGCTTTTTCCACCCATTGGCGCAGGTTCCCGCCAGGCGTGCCCGCCCGCCGGCGGGGCCGGGCGCGGGCACCCGTACGGCGCAGCGGGCGTTTCACCCGCGCCACGAGAGGACACGGCTGTGTCGATCGAAAGCGACGGCTGCCCCGGGAGGACGAGCGCGTGCCGGCGTCAGAGGATGAGCGGTCCGGTGCGGCGGAGCACCGCGGAAAGCGCCTGGTGTCGGTGCTCGACCGGCGTATGCCGCTGCGGACGCTGGCACGGGAGTACCTGCGCAAAGCCTTTCCCGACCACTGGTCGTTCCTGCTCGGCGAGATCGCCCTCTACAGCCTGCTCGTCCTGGTCGTGACGGGTGTCTACCTCACGTTCTACTTCCACCCGGACATGACCGAGACCCCGTACACCGGCTCCTACGCCCCGCTGCGGGGCACCCGCGCCTCCCAGGCCTACATCTCGACGCTGTACATCAGCTTCGACGTCCGGGGCGGGCTGCTCATCCGGCAGATCCACCACTGGGCAGCGGATGTCTTCGTCGCCGCCATCGGCTGCCACCTGCTGCGGATCTTCTTCACCGGCGCCTTCCGCCGCCCTCGCGAGGTCAACTGGATGATCGGGGTGACGTTGTTCCTGCTGGCCCTGCTCGAGGGGTTCTGCGGCTACTCGCTCCCCGACGACCTGCTCTCCGGCACGGGGCTGCGCACCTCGCAGGGCATCGTGCTGTCGATCCCCGTCATCGGCACCTATCTGAGCTTCTTCATCTTCGACGGCCAGTACCCGGGACACGCCATCATCTCCCGGCTGTACATCGCGCACGTCCTGCTGGTCCCCGGCCTGCTGCTGCTCCTGGTCCGGGTGCACCTCGGACTCGTGGTGCAACTCAAGCACACCCAGTGGGCCGAACCCGGCCACACCAACCGCAACGCGGTCGGCAAGCCGTTGTTCCCCCAGTACGCCGCCAAGTCGGCAGGTCTGTTCTTCGCCGTCGCCGGCGCCCTCACCCTGATGGCGGCGCTGTTCCAGATCAACCCGATCTGGGACTTCGGTCCCTACCGAGCCGACCAGGTGTCGCTGGACTCGCAGCCCGACTGGTACGTCGGATACCTGGAGGGCGCCCTGCGCCTGATGCCCGCCTGGGAGATGAACTTCGCCGGCCACACCGTCGCCTGGGACGTGTTCCTGCCGGGGGTGGCGCTGCCCGCGGTGCTGTTCGGGGTCCTCTACTGCTATCCGCTGTTCGAGCGCTGGCTGACGGGACCGTCCCACGAGCACCACCTGTGCGACCGGCCGCGCAACCAGCCCACGCGTACGGCGCTCGGCGTGGCGGGCGTGACCGTCTACGCGGTGCTGCTGATGGCCGGGGGCCAGGACGTGCTCGCGTACGTCTTCCACGTTCCGGTCGAGTACCTGACGTACGCCTTCCGCACCCTGCTGTTCGCCGGGCCGCTCTTCGCCTACTGGGCGACGCGGCGTCTGTGCCTGGGGCTGCAGGCGGCGGACCGGCGAAGGCTGCGGGAGGGCGGGGGTACCGGGGACGTACGGCGGACCGCGGCGGGTGGCTACCGCGAGGGCCGGACACCGCTGCCGGCCGAGGAGGCGTACCGGATCCTGGTGCGCGACACGCCCCGCCCCAGGGCGCACGGCACGGAGGCGTGGCGGCTCTTCCGCAGGCACCGGGTGCGCAACCGGCTGAGCGCCTGGTACTTCGGCGACCGCGTCGAACTGCCCGCCGCAGACTGGCAGCGGCGGGCGGTACGGGCTGTGACCGCCGACCCGGAGGAGGCGGAGAAGGCCCACAGCGGCTGAGGTCTCGCCGGGGTCAGCCGCTGTGCCGCAGCTCCCGGGCCTCCTCGGCGTGGATCCACCGCCAGGTCACCGTCAGCGCCGCGAGACCGACCGGCAGCATGGACACGACCATGGCGAGCCCCGGCGCGGCCTCACCCGCGGCGATCAGCCCCACGGCGGGCAGGTCGAGCAACGGCATGGACAGGTAGAGGTAGAGACACCTGCCGGGGTCCGTCAGACGGTGCCGGGTGCCCACGACCGGCAGCCAGAACCACAGCGCCGCCACCACCACGGCCGTCTCCCAGCAGATCATGGGGCCCGGCGGCCGGGCAGCCCCGGTGTGCGCGAGCGTCACCGCGGCGTGCAGCACGAGGAAGAACGGCAGCGCGGCCCCGGCGGGCAGCGACAGGCGCCACCACACCGGGTGCCGCCGGGTGGCCCGGATCACGCCCGGGACCAGCGCGGAGACCGACAGCCCGGTCACGGCCATGCTCCAGGCGGGGCCGGCCATCGCGTGCCCGGTCACGCCTCAGCCCTCACCCGGAGTGGAGGCGCCCCGTACGGCGAGGGCGGCGGCCAGCCCCAGCAGCGGGACGGCCACGACCAGCAGCCACAGGCCGTACACCGCGGAGAGCACGCCCAGGGTGATCCCCGCCGCCGCGGGCAGGACCGCCGCCGCGCCGCCCCGGGGCAGCCGGTAGCGCGTGTGCTCCTCCGGCCCGGCCTCCGAGGAACCCAGCACGAGCAGGGCGGCAAGTTGGAGCAGCGCCACCACCGAGCCCCACAGCCAGTAGACGAGGCTCGTCTCCCCGTAGACGGCGAGGACTGCGAGCAGCACGCCGTTGAGCAGCCCCCACCCCGCCACCATGAGCGCCGCCGCGTGCCTTTTCACCCGTGGCTCCCGGACAGCGCTGCCCGGTCGTCCGGCTCTCCCCGCCCCTCCCGCAGCGTCAGCAGCGGGGCGTGACCGTGCACCGGCGGCACCGGATACTCCGGTGTGAAGTTCGTGGCCGGCGGGGGTGAGGAGGTGGCCCATTCCAGGGTGCCCGCACCCCAGGGGTCGGGCGGCGCGGGCACATGGCGGCCCAGCGAGCGCTTTCGCAGCGTCCACAGCACATTGACGACGAACACGGCCATGCCCGCCGCCAGCACGGCCGCTCCGCAGCTGGCGAGCAGGTTGAGCAGGCTGAACCCGTCGAAGGGGGCGTAGCCGGCGACGCGGCGCGGCATGCCCTCGTAACCGAGGGCGAACATCGGCAGGAAGGTCAGGTTGGTGCCGATCACCAGCAGCACGAAGTGCAGACGGCCCAGGCGCTCGCCCAGCTCCACACCGGTGGCCTTCGGGAACCAGAAGTAGACGGCCGCGAACAGCCCGAAGGCGCTGCCGGCGAACAGCACGTAGTGCAGATGGGCCACCACGAAGTAGCTGTCCGTCAGGTGGTAGTCGAGGACCGGGGTGCCGACCATGATCCCGGTCAGGCCCCCGATCAGGAACTGCGGCAGGAAGGCCAGGGCGAAGAGCATCGGGGTCCGGAAGACCAGCCGGCCGCCGAGCACCGTGCCGATCATGGCGAAGTACTCCACGCCCGCCGGGACCAGCAGACTGATGGACGTCAGGGAGTAGTAGTCGTTCGGAACCTGTCCGGTCGCGAACATGTGGTGGGCCCACACACTCATCGACAGGGCGGCGAACACCAGCAGGGACAGGACGGTGCCCTTGTAGCCGAAGAAGGCCCGCCCGGAGAAGACGGCGAGTACCTCGGCGACCGCCCCGAGATACGGGAAGAACATCACGTACACGACCGGGTGGCCGTAGAACCAGAACAGGTGCTGGTAGCCGATGTTCCACGCGTTCGAGTGGAAGACGGACGGGTCGGCGCGGCCGGCGGCGAGCAGGGCCATCGCGGCCAGGAGCGAGGGGAAGGAGCCGATGACCATCAGGCAGCTGGCGACCATGGACCAGGTGAAGATGGGCATCCTGAGCATGGTCATCCCCTGGGTCCGCTTGCGCAGCGCCGTCCAGAGCACGGTCCAGCCCATGAGGATCATGCCCGTGGTGGAGAGCACCACGCCGACGATCCACAGGTCGGGTCCCACGCCGGGGGAGAAGTCGCTGTCGGCCAGCGGCGGATACGAGAACCAGCCCGAGCTGGCGCTGCCGTTGGCGGCGGCGAGACTGAGCAGCACGAGCACGGCCCCGCACACGTAGAGCCAGTAGCCGAGCAGCGTGGTGCGGGGCGCGGCGATGGCCGGGGCGCCGATCTGCAGCGGGACCAGGTAGACCCCGATTCCGAGGGCGAACGGCGTGATGACCAGGTAGATCATCCCCGAGCCGTGCAGGGTGAACAGTTGGTTGTAGGTGTGCGGGAGCACCAGGTCCAGCTCCGGCTGGGCGAGCTGACCGCGCATGATCAGGGCGAGGACGCCCATCGCCAGCAGCAGCACCAGTGAGGTGGCGACGGTCAGCAGGCCGATCCGTTTGTGATCGGTGCTGGTCGCCCAGCCGAGCCAGTTCCCCGCCGGCACCTGCTTGGACCCGCCCGGTGCCTGAGCGGTCGTCATGCGGGCGTACCGCCCGCGGGCGCCCCCGCGTGCTGTGCCAGCCACTTGTCGTACGCCGCGGGCGAGACGGCCTTGAGCCAGAAGTCCATCGTGTGGTGGCGGTCCCCGCAGAACTCCCCGCACCGTCCGATCCAGCGGCCCTCGCGGTCCACGGTGAGGGTGACGGTGTTCACGTGATGCGGGAAGATGTCCCGCTTGTAGCGCAGATCCGGCACCCACAGCGAGTGGATGACGTCCGGTGAGACCATCCTGAACCGGATCGGCCGTCCGGCCGGCACCACGAGAGTCGGCTGCCTTCCCGCCCGGCAGTCGGCACTCACCCGGAGCGGCTTGCCGGCCTGCGGGTAGTCGAACCGCCAGCACCACTGGAACGCCGTGACGGTCACCTCGACCGGATCGCCCTGCGCCGCCGCGTGATGCTCGTCGTGGTTCTGCCGGGCCGTGTAGGCCACGAGGAAGGCCGCCACGGCGACCAGGACGGCGACGTAGAACGCTTCGGGACGGGGGTGTTCGAGTCGCCGCGACGGGCGGCGCCGGGCCCCCGCCCGGCGTCGGACCACGGCGAGGCACACCAGCACCGCGACGACGGCGAACACGAACGCGGCGAGGGCGGACTCGAGGGCGAACACCGTCCCGAAGAACTGCCGCGTGGTCATGGGGCTCCTGCTGTGTCGCGCCGGACGCGTGAACAGGAACGGACATTACGGGCGAACGGAGCTTTCCGGCCAGGTGACACACCGTACGCCCACGGTTCAGCGGGGGTGCCGGGAGCCGTGCCGGAACGCAACCATCCGCCAGATCCTGACCTCGCGCATGATTCCGGGCATCTCCCTCACCAGCAGGGTCAGCGCCAAGCCGCCCACGATCAGCGCCTCCGCCATCAGCACTCGTCTGGCCGTCATCTTCCGTACTCCTCGCTCGTCGTGTGTGCGGCCGCGCCCGAGTCGGGCGCGGCCTCAGGGCCCGTCAGGCCTGACCGAACCTCACCCCGGGGACAGGCTCGGCATCATCTTCATGATCGCGTTGTGCTTCTTCCAGTGGATCCCGGTCGAGCGCCGCGCGTCGGCGGTGCCGTCCTTGTGGTGTCCGGGCTGCCGGTGGTAGGGGCCCTTGTTCCCCTGGTGCAGCCCGGTGACGTGCCGGGGCGTATAGGTTTTGACCTGCGGTCTGCCTACTCGGATCCTGCCCATCGTCAGCTCCTTGCCGGGTCCTACGGTTGTTCGGTCAGCTCCGCGAAGAACCGTTCGACGGCGGGCCACACCCGGCTGCCGCCGGACAGGCCCCGCCACTCCCGCCGGACGAGCGCGACCATCCGGAAGCAGTCGTCGATCGGGACGATCCAGTGGTGCTTCGCGGCCCATGCGGTGTTCACCAGCAGTGCCTCCACCTCCGGTGCGAGACCGGCGAGCGGGGGACACCGGGCGACCACGTCACGCCAGGCCCCCGGGTCCGCCTCCCAGCGGGTGGCGCCCGCGGGGCTCGGGTAGTGCGCGCTCACGGTGCCGTCCGAGTGCCGTACGAAGAACGCCAGGCCCACCGGCACACCGAGTTCCCGGGTGCTCACCTCGGGGAGCCGCACCCGGCGCCGAGGCACCAGCCGGTACCGCCCCTCACTCGCCTCCTCCTCCACGAAGAGCAGGGAGCAGGGCCGGCACGCGCACAGCACCTCCTCCTGCCCAGTGTCGTACAGATGCCGGTGCTCGGGCTCGACGTCGGCCCCGCACAGGTCGCACCGCTCCACGTCCGGCCGCCGGGCGGCGGCCGAGCGGATGACGCGGGCCAGCGCGCCGGTGGTCACGACCGCTCCCCGGCGGACACCGTGCGCACGGTGAGCGTGTCGACCGGGACGAAGGCGGGGGGCCTCA
Organism: Streptomyces sp. Ru72; assembly: GCF_002920635.1. Lineage (GTDB taxonomy): Bacteria > Actinomycetota > Actinomycetes > Streptomycetales > Streptomycetaceae > Streptomyces. The sequence goes on from NZ_PQSR01000053.1 coordinate 17,960, forward strand.
CGTCGTCACCAGGCGCCCTTTCGACGCCGGAGAGTTCGGGCGCCAGGGCGAGCACGGCCTCGCGGACCGCCTCCTCCAGCGAGGCCGCGGAGGATCCGCACCCCTTGGCGGCGAGCCGCACCCGGGCGACCCCCTCCTCGACGCCCGCCAGCTCCACGTCCCCGCCCCGCTCCCGCACCGCCGGGCGCAGGCCGTCCACGGCGCGGGCCGCCCGCACCTCGGGCGGTTCGGGGTGGATGTCGTGCAGCACCAGGAGATGGCCGACGAGGTCGTCAGCGGCCATACGGTCGACCAGGGCGGGGTCGGCGGCGTCCAGGACGCGGGCCAGGGCCTCGCCGTAGATCTCGGTGAGGGTCCGCACCGCCTCGATCACCGTCCCGGTCATCGGACCCGGAGCTGCTTCCAGCTGTTCGAGCAGTCCGTCGAGGCGGGAGAGCCGCTCCACGACCGCCGCTTCGCCCAGCCGTGTGGAGTCATCCATGAGCCGCTCCGAAGGTGGGCGAGTGCAGCTTGGTCAGCGTGTTGCCCTTGCCGAGGTACATGTGGACACCGCAGGGCAGGCAGGGGTCGAAGCTGCGGACGGTGCGCATGATGTCGACGCCCTTGAAGTCGTCCGGGCCGTTCTCCTCGAAGATCGGCTGGCCCTGCACGGCGTCCTCGTACGGTCCGGGGGTGCCGTAGTGGTCCCGGGGGCTCGCGTTCCACGGCGTCGGTGGGTACGGGTGGTAGTTCGCGATCTTCTTGTCCTTGATCACCAGGTGGTGGGAGAGGACACCCCGCACCGCCTCGTGGAAGCCGCAGCCGATCGCCTCGTCCGGCACCTCGTAGTTCTCGAAGATCTTGGTGTCACCGCTGCGGACCTGGTCCATCGCCCGCTCCAGGAAGAAGAAGGCCATGGCGGCGGAGTAGGCGACGAAGTACGGCCGGGCCCGGTCGCGTTCGATCGTGTTGCTCCACTGGGGGATCTTCCACTCGAACGTCATCTCCGGCAGCTTGTCGCTCTTGGGCAGGGAGATGCGCACGCTGTGCCCGGTGGCCTTCACATACGGCGTGTCGACCAGCCCGTTGAGCGCCGTCGACCACAGCCGGGCGAGCGGGCCGCCGCCGGTGTCCAGCGCAAGGTGCTCGGCGGTGTTCTTGTCGTACCAGCGCGGGCTCATCACCCAGCTGTAGTTGCCCTCGAAGTTCCGCTTCTGAGGTACCGGCACCGTCGTCTGGTTCCACGGGTGGCGCATGTCGACGGCGTTGCCGAGCGGGTCGTGGGTGACGAACGGATTCTCGTTCACCCAGTCCTCGTAGTACGAGCTGCCCAGCAGGATCCGCATGCCCAGGTTGATGTCGACCAGGTCGTTGGTGACGAGACTGCCGTCCACGATGATGCCCGGGGTGACGAACATCGCCTTGCCCCAGTCGCTCATCGTCTCGTAGCGGTAGTCCACGACGTCCGGGTTCTGCCAGGCGCCCCAGCAGCCGAGCAGGATCCGGCGGCGGCCCACCTCCTCGTAGCCGGGCAGCGCCTCGTAGAAGAAGTCGAAGACGTCGTCGTTCATCGACACGGCCTGCTTGATGAAGTCCAGGACCCGCAGCAGCCGGGAGAGGTAGTCGGTGAACGTGGTCGGCTCGGGCATGGTGCCGACCCCGCCCGGATACAGCGTGGACGGGTGCACATGGCGCCCCTCCATCAGGCAGAACATCTCCCGGGTGATGCGGCTGACCTTGAGCGCCTCCTTGTACATCTCGCCCTCGAACGGGTTGAAGGCGCGCATGATGTCGGCGATGGTCCGGTAGCCGTGGATGTAGCCGTTGCGGGCCTCGGTGCGCTCGGCCCGGGCCATGACGCTCGGGTTGGTGGCCTTGACCATGGCCTCACAGAAGTCGACGAACACCAGGTTGTCCTGAAAGATGGTGTGGTCGAACATGTACTCGGCCGCTTCGCCCAGGTTGACGATGGTCTCCGCCAGTCGCGGCGGCTTGACCCCGTAGGCCATCTGCTGGGCGTAGTTGGAACACGTCGTGTGGTTGTCACCGCAGATCCCGCAGATGCGCGAGGTGATGAAACCCGCGTCACGGGGGTCCTTGCCCTTCATGAAGACGGAGTAGCCCCTGAAGAGCGAGGACGTGCTGTGGCACTCCACCACCTCGCGGTTCGCGAAGTCGATCTTCGTGTAGATGCCGAGATTGCCGATGATCCGCGTGATCGGATCCCAGGACATGTCCACGATCTGCGCGGGCTTTCGCGCCGCGGCCCGCGCCTCGGTTGCCGTCATGTCCGTGCCTACCTCGCTCTCTCTCGCTGTCGCCTGCGCCCGTCGGGGCGCCAGTACGGGTCGTAGCCGCTCGTCAACCTGTCCTTGTTGTGGCGCCACTTGGGCTCACGGTTGACGGCCATGTTGGTGATGCCGCGCAGGCGCCGGATCACGGCCCCGTAGGGCCTGATCACAGCGGACGAGAGGGTGCCGCCCGTCGGTTCGTCCATGAACGGCATGAAGGCGTCCGGGAAACCGGGCATCGTGCAGCCGATGCAGATGCCCCCGACGTTCGGGCAGCCGCCGATGCCGGCCATCCAGCCGCGCTTGGGCACGTTGCAGTTGACGACCGGGCCCCAGCAGCCCACCTTGACCTGGCACTTGGGGGAGTTGTAGTCCTTCGCGAAGTCGGCCTGCTCGTAGTAGGCCGCCCGGTCGCACCCCTCGTGCACCGTCTTCCCGAACAGCCACTGCGGGCGCAGCATGTGGTCCAGCGGGGGCGGCGGCGCCGAGCCGGCCGCGTGGTAGAGCACCCAGGTGAGGGTCTCCATGAAGTTCTCCGGCTGGATCGGGCAGCCGGGCACGTTGACGATGGGCAGCGCGCCCTGCGACTTGAAGTCCCAGCCGAGGTAGTCCGCGAGGCCCATGCATCCCGTGGGGTTGCCCGCCATCGCGTGGATCCCGCCGTACGTCGCGCAGGTGCCTGCGGCGACGACCGCCCAGGCCTTGGGCGCGAGGTTGTCGATCCACCAGTTGAGGGTGAGCGGTTCGCCGGTGTCCTGGTCGTTGCCGAACGACGTCCAGTAGCCGTCGCCCTCGATGATGTTCTGGTTGGGGATCGAGCCCTCGATGACCAGGATGAACGGCGACAGTTCACCGCGGGCCGCCGCGCGGAAGGGGGCGAGGAAGTGCTCGCCCCCAAGGCTCGGGGAGAGCACCTTGTTGTGCAGGTTGACCTTGGGCAGGCCCGGCACCAGTCCGGCGACGATGTCCTCGATCGCCGGCTGGCCGGACGCCGTCATGGAGACGGTGTCCCCGTCACAGCTCATGCCCTCGGAGATCCACAGGATATGGATCTCGTCGAAGCCGTTCCTCTGTTCAGCCCTCGTGGGCTGCTGGCTGACCTCCGTGGTACCGCTTTCGACGGTCATGTCCTCGGCCTCCCTTGCAGTCGGTCCCTAAGGCGGTCGTAGGCCGCGGCCACCGGTCCGGCGAAAGCCAGGGCGGGAGGCTCGTCCGGCGCGTTGGGGTGCGGTCGGGTCGGGGCGGTCTGCTTGGACCGCGCCAGGAGTTTGCCGAGCCGCAGCAGCTCCTCCTCGGAGACCGCGTCGCGGAGCAGGGGCATCAGCTCGCCCTCCTCCTCGCGGATGTGCTCCTCGACCTCGCGCCGCAGCTCGTCCATGAGTTCGCTCGTGCGCTCGTCGTCCCCGGACTGCTTGTCCAGGGCCAGGAGGGTCTCCTTGACCGCTCTGTGCTCGCTCAGGTGCTCCCGGATCCGCTGGTCCCCGTCCGACAGGACCTTCTTGGCCAGCGGGTAGACCATCAGCTCCTCGAGCGCCGCGTGCTTGGACAGCTCGCGGACCAGGGTTTCCACCACGGCCCGGCGCTGCGCTGGTGAGGCGGCGGCGTGGTAGTCGCGGAACAGCTGCTCGACCATCCGGTGGTCGTGCATCAGCAACTCGATGGCGTCCATTACGGCCTTCCTGGTCGGGGACGGTGGCGGCAGAAGAGGTGGGGGGATCCGCCGGCTAGGAGGCGGAAGAGGGGGACGGTGCCGGGGCGGGGGCGAGGGAGCGGATGGCGCCGTGCAGCCGGGCGAGCACCTCGGGCGGCATGGTCTCCACCCGGTCGAGGATCCGCGCGGCCCGCGGGTCCGTCGCGCGTGCCTCGCGTTTCTCGTCGTCCGTGAGCAGCAGTGTCCGAAGGGTCAGGATCTCGTCGATCTCCGCGGCGTCGTGCAGGTCGCCGGGGCTCTCCGGCGCCACCTGCGGGTGGTCGGGCAGGATGATCGGCGACGACAGGACGAGCGAGTCGGACCCCTCCGGGCCCGCGAGCACCGGGAAGGTGTGCAGGTTGCGGCATTCCCTCACGTACGGCGCGATGTCCTCGGGCGGGTCGATCGAGGAGTAGAAGCCGAGCCCCTCACCGCCGACCAAGGTGTGCGCCGCGATGAGCGAGTGCCGCAGGGCCTCGTCGCGGGGAGCGTCGGGCGGCGTCGCACTGCCGGTGTTCTCGGTGCGGACGCGCAGGCGGTACAAGGAGTCGGTGTCGGCGACGGGTTCGACGTGCAGTGTGGTGCGCGCCTCGACGGGGGAGCGGCGGCGCACCAGGCGCCCCGCGTCTGCGGGCAGGGGCTCGGTCTCTTGGCCACCGGGAGCGCCGAAGGTGAACTCCGCGTCATGAGCGAGGAGTTCGGCGAGCGGAGCGGTGAGGTCGGTCTCGCGTGGCATCGCCTCGTCGAAGGACAGTTGGACCGTACCGCCGGTCTCCAGCGAGTCCACCGGCGTGTGGTGACCGTCCTCGTCCCGTCGCTCCACGCCTCGGTACTGCATCTGCAGATAGCGCACGCGCACCCGCACCACGGCGCCGGGCCGTGCGCGCAACAGGCACTCGGTCTGCTGCTGCCAGGACTCCACGGACCCCGAGACGCCGGCCGTCACCGGGCCGTGGGCCTCGGCCCAGGCGCGAGGGGCGAGGATGCCGAACTGCCAGCGCACCCGGTTCTTGGCCGACGAGCGGCGGTACGGGTAGAGCAGGTATCCCTCGTAGAGGACGGCGTCGGCCACGGCGCACGCCTCTTCGACCGCGGAATGCACGCTCACGGTTTCACCCAAGGGGTCGCTCACCGTAACTCCTCACTTACCTACTGTGCGTAATGCAGTGGTTTACAACGATCACACCTTTTATTGCGATGGGCGCGCATTGAGCGCGGATGGGTGAGTGTGCGTCGAGAGTGGCGGGGAGTCGTCGTGTCGGCACGGTCTGAGCGGGTACTGCGGGGAGGTGACTGACGGCCGTCGGCCTCGGCGGGAACCCGATGCGGAACGAGACGGAGGCGGCAGCGATGCGCATGCAAGGCGACGACCCGGCGGAGGGCAGGAGCCGAGTGGGCGACGCGGCGGCGCGGCTGGCCCAGGACACGGCGCAGCTCGCCCGCCAAGAGATCATCGCGGTGCAGGGCGAGGTCAGGGCGGCGTTGCGCCGGATCGGAGCGGGCGGAGCGCTGCTGGGCGCAGCCGGGGTGTGTGGCCTGCTGGCCCTGTGGTCGGCCCACGAGACGGCTCTGCGTGCCCTGGAGCCGGCTCTGCCGGGCGCCCGCGCGTCGGCCGTGCTGGCCTGCGCCTACGCGACGGGCGGCGCGCTGCTGGGCGCCGCGGCCCGCAACCGGGTACGCGCCGCCGGCCAGGCGTCGGCGGATGCACTGGACCGGGCACGGGAGGCCGTTCCGGCGGGGGTGCGCAGGGGTGAGGGGGAGAAGGGGGCCGACTGAGAGCGCCGAATCCCGGCGATCCGGACGGCTCGGCCGCGTTGGGCTGTTCGGGTGGACGCGGGGGAGTCGGTGCGGCGCGTATGCGGGGCGGGGGCGCATGCGGGGTGCCGGGGTGGCAGGCTGCGGGGTCGGGTCGGGGCCATCCGGGCGAACCATGACCCTGCCGGGCGGCACCACGCTCGCGCGCCGTGTGGGCCGTCGGTCCATCGACGGCGCGTACGGAAGGAAGGGGTGTCCGTGGAGATGATCCCGGTCGGCTCCGAACCGGCTCGCTCCGGTACCGCGTTCACCGAGGCCGCGCACCGGCGGCTGCGAGCCGGGCAGGGCGGCAGTGCACCCGTCGGTGACGCGACCGCCTGGGACCTGTTCCGCATGGCCTTCGCCTCGGTGGCGCCGCCCGGCGCCGTCCGGCCGCCCGCGGGGGGCGGCGGCTGCCGACGCCCGTGACCACCGCCTGACATCAGTGTCTGCCTCACCTTGCCGCCGCCGGTCTCTCCGGCGCGTTCTCCTGGTGCAGGTCCAGACTCGTCGTCAGATGGATCTGGGCAGCCACCCAGTGGGGGACGGCCGCCGTCGCGCCCTGGGCGTGCAGGGTCCCGGTCAGGGCGTCCACGAGGCGGGCGGCTGTGTGCAGGCCGGTGCGGCGCAGGTGTGCGGCAGTGTCCGCGAGGGTGGTGCGGGACGTGCCGGTGAGGTGGCGTATGCCGTGATGGGCCGCGTCGGCCAGGGCGGTGAGTGCCGACTCGAGGGCCGTCGTGATCGGGTCGGACGGGCGGGGGCCGATCGTGGTGAGGCTGGTGTCGCCCTCGCCCGGGGCGAAGTCCGGGACGGTGACGCCCTTCGAGGTGAGGACGGCCAGCGGGTCCAGGACGATCCGGCCGCGGGCCCGGCCCAGCATGCCGCTGACGCAGCGGACCTGGCCGTCGGCCAGGTCCGCGGCCAGGGCGTCCAGGCCGCCGGGGCACAGCGGGTTGTACTCGGCGCGGAGGTGGACGGGGTTGCCCGCGGGATCGCGCAGCAGCGCTTCCAGGCGCTGTCCGGCGGGGTCGTAGCCGATGTCGTCCACGGTGTCCACCGCGATCACCCGTACCGCCTCCGCCGCGACCCGGGGGCGGATCAGGCGTGGCGGGCGCTCGCCGGCCTCCCGCAGGTGTGCGGCGGTGTCCCGCAGCAGCAGGCTGTCCGGCAGTTCCGTCCAGGCGGAGCCGACCGGTGTGATGCTGGTCGCGGCGATCCGGCCCCGCGAGAGGACGACCGTGCGGTCGGCGGCCCGAGCGGTGTGCTCGCTGACGACGTTGGCCGTGGCCAGCGCGCGCAGCGGGGAACCGAGGAGGCGGCGGGACGACAGCTCGTGGCCGGTGGGTGCCTGATAATCCGTCAGCTCCCACCGCTTGCGCAGGACCAACGCCGTGCCGGCCTCGGCGTGCGCGAAGTACGTCTCTGCCGTACGGTCCCGGGCGGTGCCGCCGATCCGGCAGCCCAGCGCCACCAGACGCACCCGCCGCAGCGGCGTCACCGGTGCCTCCGAGGTCCCCAGCACGCCGACCCGGTTGCGATCGGCCCCGCGGTGCCGGGCGTGCAGCTCGGCAAGGAGCAGGGCCAGGCGTTCGGGGGCGTAGCGACTCGCGCGGGCCGCGTAGGCCTCCAACTGGTCCCGCAGGTCGGCCACCGCGCCGGCGGGCCAGTGGTGGGAGACGGCGGTCAGCGCCTGTTCGGCGCGGCGCAGTGAGCCGGTGAAGACCGGCCCCGCCTGTGGCACACCGTCCAGGAGGAGTTCGTCGGCGAGGGCCACGGCCGCGCGAAGCGCCTCGTCGGCTCCGGCCGGGGCGGTCCTGCGGCCACCGACGGTCACTTCCTCCACCTGTTCGGCGTCCGCGGCGCGGAACGCCCAGACCGCCAGGGTGACGACCTCGCCGCGCAGCGGAGCCGCCGCGTCGCAGAGGGCGTAGCCCAGTTCGTGCGGGACCGGGAAGCGGACGGTGCAGGTGGGCAGTTCCACGCGGGGCGCCGGGTCGCCGGCGGTGGGCCGGTGCACACGGGCCGTGTAGCCGCGGTCCCTGGTGCGGCGGGCGGCGGTCACAGAGGAGCGGCCCAGCGCCCTGCCCAGCGCGTCGTCGTCGAACTCGGCCGGCGACCAGTCGGTGAACGGCTCCTCGGCCGCCTGAGGGCCCTCCGGCGCCGAGGGCGCGGATCGCTGGTAGGCCAGCACCAGCGCGATCCGGTGCCGGCACACGCCCGGTGCGGCGCAGCTGCAGTCGGCGGCGTCCAGGGCGGTGCCCGCAGGGAGCGCGGTTTCCGTGCCGTCCGGGAAGGCGCCGCGTACGGTGCCGTCGTCGCCGGTCGTCACCACCGGCCCGGAGCCGGCCGCCAGGTCCTTCTCGGCGCGCTTGACGAGGCCGCGGTTGGCGAGCGACGCGAGGGTCTCCGGCGTGAGCACCAGCAGGTCCGCACGGGTCATCGGGTCTGCCCTCCCCGGCCGATGTGCTCGGCGACGAACTCCGCGAGCGCGCCCGGCGTCATCGCGCCCACCGGGGCGCCCGCCTCGGCCAGCCGCCCGGCCAGGGCACGGTCGTAGACGGGATCGGCGGCCTCGTCGAGGGCGGCCAGGCACAGCACGGTCGTGCCCTGCTCGACCAGGTGCCGCACGGTGCGCACCAGGCGGTACGGGTCGCCGCCCTCGTAGAAGTCGGACACGAGGGCGACGATGGCCCGCCGCGGGTTCTCGACCAGCGACGCGCCGTAGTCGACGGCCCGCGCGATGTCGGTGCCGCCGCCGAGCTGTACCCGCATCAGCAGCTCCACCGGGTCGGTCACGTCGGAGGTCAGGTCGACCACCGCGGTGTCGAAGGCGACCAGGTGCGTCTTCAGACCCGGCAGGCTCCACAGGCAGGCGGCCGTGACCGCCGAGTGGATCACCGAGCCGGCCATGGAGCCGGACTGGTCGACCAGCAGCACCAGTTGCCACTGTTCCAGGTGGCGGCGGGTGCGGGAGTGGAAGTGCGGCCGCTGGATGAGGATGCGGCGCTCCTCGGGCTGGTAGTGGGCGAGGTTGGCGCGGATGGTGGCACGGAAGTCGAAGTCCCGGGCGATCGGCAGCCGGCTGGGGCGGCGGGAGCGGGAACCGGTGAACGCGCGGTGCACCTCGGGCCGCAGACGCTCCATCAGCTGCCGTACGACCGTCTCGACGATCCGCCGGGCCGCCGCCAGCACCTCGGGGTTCATCAGGTGCTTGGTGCGCAGGACGGCGCGCAGGAGGGTCTGGCTCGGTTCGACGCGGGCGAGGACGTCCGGGTCGGTGACGATCTCATGGATCTGGTACCGCTCCACCGCGTCGCGCTCCAGCCGTTCCACCGTCGTCTTGGGGAAGAGGCGGTGGATGTCGTCCAGCCAGTCGACGGCGGTCGGTCGGGACGGGCCGGTGCCGCCCTCGCGGGAGTCCGCCGTACCGCGGCGCACCCCACGTCGGCGCAGGTCCTCGTCGCGGCCGTAGAGCCACTCCAGGGCGGCGTCCCGCGCGGCGGCCGCGCCGTGCAGGGGTCCGGTGCGGCGTTCGGCGGCGGCGCCCAGGACGAGCCGCCAGCGCTCCAGGCCCGGGTCGGGGGCCGACGGCGTCCCGGACGGCTCCGGTACGGGTTCGGGCGGCGTGGAGGTCATCGGGGCGCCCCCAGGCCGTGGCGGTCGAGCAGTTGGATCACGTTCTCCTCCAGGGCCCGGGCGCGGGCCTGCAGCAGGGGGTCGGCTGAGGTGCGCAGCAGGGAGCGCGCCGAGCCGCGCAGGCCGCGGCGGTGCAGCAGGTGCTCGGCGATGCGCTCCCGTTCGCGGGGCGGGAAAAAGGCGAAGGCCTGCCGGAGCGCGGGCAGGCCGGTGAGGAAGTCGCCCTCGGCCATCGCCGACACGACGCCGTCCACGACGTCGACCAGGGAGTCCCCGCCGGTCGCGGTGGCCCGCGCCACCTCCTCACGGGCCACGGCGAACAGGCCGGTCAGCCAGTCGCCGAGGGTGTCCACGGCGGCCGAGGCCAGCGCCCGCACCACCGGTCCGGGATCGTCCGGGACACCCAGTGCCCAGCGCAGCCCGAACGCGGCGCCGCGCAGATCGGCGGGGGCGCGCGGATCGCGGCTGATGCGCGCGGCGGCCTCGGCGGCGGCCTGCGGGGTGACCGACAGCAGGTCGGGCGCGTGCCGCAGCGCGTCCCGCGCGGCCGCCAGGGCACGCAGCCGGGGAAGGTCCACACCGCGGTCGCCGTGCAGGCCCTCCGCCAGCCAGAACACCCGGTCGGCGGCGCCGCCGACCACAGCGCCCAGCAGCTTGTCGCGGGCCACGCCGAACACCCGGTCGTGCCGCCACAGGCCGAGCGTCGCCGCCAGTACCTCGCCGAGCGCCCCCAGATCGCCGACCTGCCCCACCCCGGCCGCGAGGGACACCAGCAGGTCCTCGCAGAGGGGCCCGACCCCGCACAGCACGGCGTCGAACAGCAACCCGGCCAGCGCACCGACCGCCGGGCCCGCCGCGTGCACCCGCTCGCCGAGCAGCGCCGCGGCGGCCTCGTCCAGACGGGCCCCGTAGGCGCCCGCCTCGATGAGAGCGGCCTCGCGCCGGGCTGCCGGCTCTGGCTCCCACACCTCGCTGAAGACCGGGTCGGCTCCGTCGGCCGGGCCCGAGACCCGGCTGAAGCCCGGAACGCCCAGCACGCGCAGCCGGTGCAGCGCGCGGCTGCGGGACAGGTCCTCAGCCCTCGTCAGGTCGAGAGTGACCGGCGCGTCGGCGTCGGCCAGACCCAGGCGGGCGAGCTGCGCGGCCACATCGTGCACCAGCGGGGGCAGCGGCGTGTCCGGGTGCAGCCGGCCCACGGCCTCGCCCGTGCAGGCGGCGACCATCTCCACCACCACCGGATGGGTGCCGGCGCCGAGTGTGCCTCGGGTGGTCCACGGCAGCGGCCGGTCCAGGTCGTCCGCGATCACGGCGCCGGCCAGGCCGTCGAGGACGTCCACCCGGGTCTCGTACGGATGACCGCGCAGTCGGGCCAGCCCCTGGGACAGGGTGCGGGCGGCGATCAGGTCGGCCGTCGAGAGCCGGATCCCACGGGTGCGCAGCCGCTCGGTGACCGCGTGCAGCAGGCCCCGCGCGGCCTTTGCCGGGCCGGTCTCCCACAGCTGCTGGTAGTAGCCGGGCGAGGGCATGCCGGACCGGTAGCCGGTGAAGGCGTCCAGTCGGTGGAAGGAGTAGGGCACCAGGAAGCTGCCGCCGAGCGCTCCTTCGGGCGGTTCGGGCACACTCGGCCAGTCGGTCCCGCCGTCCCCCTCCGGGGCCGGCAGGGCGGACAGGGCGCGCAGCGCAGGCTGGTGGAAGCCGCCGGTGACCACCAGCACCGGGCGGTCTTCGGCCCGAGCCAGCGCGGCGCGCACCCAGGACGCCATGTACTCCTCGCGCGCCCGGTCTCCCGGATCCGCCTGCGCGTCGCCGCGCACCAGGGCGAAGTAGGCGTCGAGCCGGGCACGCAGGTCCTCCGCGTCGCCCGGTTCGCCGCCGGCCCCGGAACCGTCGGCGTCCCCGAGGCCGGTCACCTCGAACAACCCGTCCCACAGGGCGTCCACCGAATCGACGGCGAAGCGCGTGCACAGCCGTCTCGTCGCCTCCGCGTACCTCGCCTCGGCGTCCGCATACCGGTTGGCGTACCGGTCGCCGTCCTCCGCGAGCGCCGGATGCCAGGCAGGCAGGTCGATGAAGCGCACCTGGGCCCCCGCCGCCCGCCCCTCCCGCAGGGCGATCCACTCCGGGGAGTAGTCGCACAGCGGTGTCCAGGACGTCGCCACGCGCTGCTCGTCGCGGTAGTGGCTGAACACGGCGATCGGCAGCGTGTGCCCGAGCAGCAGTTCCTCCAGCCGGTCGTTCATGTCCGCCGGCCCCTCCACCAGTACGTACGCCGGCCGCAGGGAGGCGATCGTCCGGGCCACCAGGCGCGCGCAGGCGGGGGAGTGGTGACGGACCCCGAGGAAGACGGGCGAGTTCCCGGCCGGCATCAGCCGGCCAGGAGATGACGTGCGTCGTACAGGGCCTGCCACTGCGACCCGGTGCGGCGCGGGGCCTCCTGCTGAAGGAAGCGGCGCAAGCGGGCCAGGTCCTCGGGGCTGTCCTTGGCGGCCGTACCGGCGAGGCACGCCACCACGTCGGCGGCGCTGCCCGGCTCCCCGCGCAGGAACCAGGCCCGTACCCCGACCGCGTGTGCCACGGACACCGCCTCCGCGGTGCTCATCACCGTGGACAGCCGCTCGCCCTGCGCCGCGCTGCCCCGCAGTTCGCGGAAGGTGCCCACCAGCACCTCCAGCACGTCCCGACGCGGCGGCGGCTCGACCCCGGACTGCCGCAGCAGTGCCGTGGCCTCGGCCTCGACGAGGGCGAGCTCGGTGTCGAAGTCGGCGATGGGGAACACCGTCTCGAAGTTGAACCGCCGTTTGAGCGCGGCGCTCATCTCGTTGACGCCCCGGTCGCGGGTGTTGGCGGTGGCGATGACGTTGAAGCCCTGCCTGGCGAAGACCAGGCCCTGCGGACCGTCCAGTTCAGGAATGGTGATGACCCGGTCGGACAGCAGGGACAGCAGGCAGTCCTGCACCTCCAGCGGGCAGCGGGTGATCTCCTCGAAGCGTACGATCCGGCCCTCCGCCATGCCGCGCAGCATCGGCGCGGGCACCAGCGAGCGCGGGGACGGACCCTCGGAGACCAGCAGGGCGTAGTTCCAGGAGTACTTGATCTGGTCCTCGGTCGTGGCCGCGCCGCCCTGCACCGTGAGCGCGGAGCTGCCGCTGACGGCCGCCGCGATCAGCTCCGACAGCAGCGACTTGGCGGTGCCGGGCTCGCCCACGAGCATCAGGCCGCGGTTGGTCGCCAGCGTCACCAGGGCCCGCTCCACGAGGGAGACGTCGCCGACGAACTTACGGCCGATGCCCGCCTGTTCGTCACCGACGATGAAGCGGCGGGCGGCCCGCAGGCTGAGCTGCCAGCCGGGGGGACGGGGATCGTCGTCCGACGCGCGCAGGGCGGCGAGTTCGTCGGCGTGGCGCAGCTCGGCGGGCGGCCGCTGGAGCAGGGCCTCGCCGGTCTCTTCGACGGCGGCGGTCACTTGGCGGTCACCTCCGTGAGGTCGGCGAGGATCTCGGAGGCGATGACCGGGTCCAGATCGCCGAAGCGCAGCGGGTATGTCCGGCTCGGCCAGTAGTCGTAGGGCCGGGAGTCGAGCCAGACCGTCTCGAAGGTCTGGTCGGGGAACATGTCCGGCACGCCCACGGCGATCCCCTCGTCGAGTCCGATCACCACGTAGTGGCCGTCGTCGATGCGCCGGTGGAACCAGCGCTCCACGCCCGCGTCCTGCGGCTCGCCGCGCTCCCAGCCACGCTTGGTCAGGCCGAGCAGCTTGCCGACCGGTACGGTCGCGCCCTCGAACCGGGCCAGCCGGTGCCCGGCGGCCTCCTCCTCGGTCAGCGCGTGCACGGCCCGGCCCAGCTGCGGGAACGGCTGGAGGATCTCGTAGTCGGCGAACAACTCCGACCAGGCCGCCAGATCATCACCCAGGTGCAGCGGGTGCGCCACCCGGACGGTGGCCTCCTCGGGCAGGATCAGCTCGTCGTCGTGGACGTCGGCGAAGGTGCGGTCCTCCGCCACCCGGAAGGCCCTCGTCCCGCCCGAGCCGTCCCCGGGTCCGTCGTCGCTGAGCCACACCAGGCGGCGGACCAGGTGCCACACCAGAGGGTGGGCGACGAACAGCTCCCGGAACTCCGCGGCGGTCCAGGTGCGCTGGGCCACCATCGCCGCCTCCAGCCGCCGCACCTGGTCGGCGGCGATCGTGCGGACGTCCTTCTTCAGCGCGGCGAACCGCTTGCGCTCCGCCGGTGCCAGCTCCGGGTCGTCCTTGACGCCGGGCGCGGGCAGGGCCTTGCGCGGCTTGCCGTCGGCGTCCCGGACGTAGGGGCGCAGCTGCTCGTCGAAGCCGACGGTGAACTGCCGGGGGCCGTAGTCGATGACGGTGCCGCCGTTCGCGTCGAGGCCGAGGTCGGGCACGAGCCGGTCGCCCAGCTGTTCGCCGGTGAGCCCCAGCTCCTCGGCGACCTCGGCGATCCTCTCCTGCGCGCGGAGCTTCAGCGCCTTGAAGGGCACCCGCTGGGCGATTCCGTGCAGATGCATCAGCGCCACGTCGGTGCCGATGCTCGCCAGCACGCCCAGTCCCTCCACGGCGCGGTGGTGGGCGCCCTCGCCCGGCCAGGCGCGCAGCACGGGGGTGAGGCGGCGCACCGTGTCGTCGTTCCCGAACCAGCCGAGCGCATGCAGCGCCCAGCTCTCCTTCGCCGGCATCCCGGCCAGCTGCCACTGCTCGAACAGGCCCCAGACGAAAGCGGCGAGGGAGTCGGCGGTGCAGTGCTCCCTGAGCACCTCCAGGCCCTGGTAGGTCTCGCCGGGCTTGGACAGCGCGAGGATCGTCAGGACGTGGCGCACCGCGTGGGCGGGCAGGGCGCCGCCCTCGGTGAGCAGGATCTGCGGCAGCAGCGCCGGGTCGGCCCAGGCGCCGACAGCCGGTATGCGCGTGGGCAGGGCGCTGACCAGAGGGTCGGCGGACAGTGCCTCCTCAACGATGCCCGCGGCCTCCGGGCCGCATGCGGCCACTGCCGCCAGCACCGCCTCGCCGCCGTGGGCGTCGGCCATCAGCCGCAACGCCTTCTCGGCGCCGCGCCGGACCGTGCCGACCGGCCCCACCGCGTGCGGTGCGAGCACGGCGACGGCGTCCAGACCGTGGCGCGCCAGCCAGGCGCGGGCCGTGGCGTCGGCCGACTTCAGCCGTGCCAGCCAGTCGCACACCAGCTCGGCGACCTCGACGTCCCGGTAGGGCATTAGGAGCCCGCCCAGGGTGCTCGGGTGGCGGGCGGCGGCGCGCCGCAGCAGCGGCAGGGCGGCCACCCCGTACTTGGCGGCGACCGGCTTCAGCGCGGCCTCGCCGTCCCAGTAGTCCTCCGGGGCGCACTCGGCGAGCAGCGGGCGCACCACGTCCTCGGGTCCGTCGACGAACAGCGCGACGTCCCGGACGTCCTTCATCTGCCTGCCCTGCTGGAGGGCCTTGATCTCGTCGGCCCAGCCGTACTGGCGGCGCCACCCGCGGTACCAGCTCTCGGTGTCGGCCCACGCCTGCTGCTCGCCCGGCTGCCACACGACCCGCGGCTCCGGGGCCGCCGGCGTCTCCGCGGCCACCCGCGCCGTGCGGGGCTTGCGCTTCGTCGTCCACGGCGGGCTGACCAGGAGCGGGGGCAGCGCCTCCGCGGGGGCGTCGGCCACCCGGTCACTGCGGCTGAGCAGCGGCGCGACGAGGGCTGCGGCCTCGGCGGGCAGGTCGCGCAGGACGGCCGCGGTCAGGTCGGCGTGGGCGCGGACGTGCGTGCCGAGCAGCCGGCCGGCCATCGATGCGTTCTCGCCGGGGCCGGTCGCCGCCGCGCCGAGCAGCCGCAGCGCACGCACCGGGTAGCGCCGCGTCGCCTCCAGCAGGTGGGGACGGACGTGCTTGTCCTCGACACGGTCCAGCAGGACGCGGAAGGCGTCGTCCGTCGGCAGCTCCACCAGGGCACCGGCGAGGGCTTTGAGCCGGTCGGATCCGTACGCCTGGTCGAGGGCCTCGTCCAGGAGCGGTGCGAAGTGCTTGCCGGTGCCCTCGGCGAGCGTGGCGACCAGGGCGGTGGACCAGCCGTTCCAGCCGAGCCCGGGCCGCCGGCCGAAGTGCTCCAGTTGCGCCGGGGAGCCCAGCGAGCACAGCAGCATCTCTCGCAGCCTGCCGTCGGCAGCCGCGACCTCCGCGCAGCACTCGTCGACCCACGCCTGTTCGGTGGGCAGCAGATACGACACGACGAAGCGGCGGCGCACGTCGGTCCTGCAGCGGGCCAGGGCCTCGACGGTCCGCTGGTAGGCCTCGTCGTCGGCCACGGACAGCAGGGCGCGCATCCGGTCGGCGAACTTCGGCCGCGCCCAGGCGCTGTCGGCGGCGGCTCCTGCGCGGAAACCGAGCCAGGGGTCCTCACGGCGGCTGCCGTACTGCATGTAGTGCGGCTCGACGTCGAAGTACTCCACCACCGCCCGCGCGGCGAACGGCAGGCTGTGCGCGCTGACCCAGGCGTCGACGAAGATGCCGTCCGGATACTGATAGTGGAAGGTCAGCGAGGCCACCACGGCGGCCCCCAAGGGGTTGTGGCTGCCGTTCAGATGCGCGCGGGTGGCCTCGACGATCCGCGGGTCGCTCTTCGGGGCGGTGAGCATCGCCTCGACCCAGTCGGCCTCCTCCTTCAACCGGTGCGCCGTCCGCTCCCCGGCTTCGGGGTGCAGGCCCTCGACGGTCCGCGCGATCCCGCCGCGCCGCGGAAACACCAGTCGCCGCCAGGCGGGAGGCATCCGGAAGGACTCCTCGTCGGGCAGCGCCACGGGCCCGTGCCCGTCCGCCACCTGCGTACCGACGCCGGACGGCCCTTCTGCCGCACCGTCTTCCGCCGACTCCCCAAGCTGCCGCACAACCCCTCCTCCGCCGACACCGACCTGTGGCCGGATCGATCGCTTGATCAGACGGCCGTCACCGTAGCCGGGCCCACTGACAACTCCCCGCCCGCACCGGCATCCGACCGCCACGACGGCCGTGCCCAGCGGCCCGCCCGGTCGAGGCGACGGATCCGGCGCTGACCCGGCACCGTCCTGACCTGGTGCGGACCGAGGCAGTATGATCTAGTATCTCCCCAGGTCAGAGGGGTGGTTTGGTATGTGCGGTCGATATGTCTCCACCCGTGGCCCCCAGGATCTCGTACGACTGTTCAGGGTCACCGACTGGGACGAGCGGGACGACCTGCCGCCGAGCTGGAACGTCGCTCCGACGGACGACGTGTGGGCGGTTCTCGAACGCGCCCCTCGCGGCTCGGGAGCCGTCCGACGGCAGTTGCGCCCGCTGCGGTGGGGCCTGGTGCCCTCCTGGGCGAAGGACCCGAAGATCGGCGCCAGGATGATCAACGCGCGGATGGAGACGGTGCACGAGAAGCCCGCCTTCCGCACGGCCTTCCTCAGACGGCGCTGTCTGCTGCCCGCCGACGGCTTCTACGAGTGGCAGCAGGTGCCGGCCGGCGACAGGCACAAGGGAAAGGCCCGCAAACAGCCGTACTTCATCACCCCTCAGGACGGCGAGGTCATGGCCCTGGCAGGGCTGTACGAGTTCTGGCGCGACCCGTCGGCGCCCGAGGACGACGACTCCGCCTGGTGGACGACCTGCACCATCCTCACCACGGAGGCCGCCGACGCCGCGGGCCGTGTCCACCCGCGGATGCCGCTTGCCGTGGCCCGCGGCCACCAGGACGCCTGGCTCGACCCCGCGCACCAGGACCCGGCCCGGCTGCGCGCCCTGCTGGACCCTCCCGCGGACGGCCGTCTGGACGCCCGCCCCGTCTCCGCGGCCGTCAACGACGTCCGGAACAACGGACCTCAGCTGCTGGAGCGAGTCGAGGCGTAGGCTCCGACGGCACGACGCCCGTCGGCACATTCGCTCGTATGCTGGTCCCCGAATCGCTCAAACGAACATTCAAGGGCGGGGAGGCCCCATGCGTGAGCCGGTCGACCTCAGGCGTCGGCGGATCCTGGCCGCGGTGCAGTCGCGCGGTGCTGCGCGGGTGCGGGACCTCGCCGCCGAGCTCCAGGTGTCCGTGGTGACGATCCGCCGGGACGTGGAGGAGCTGACCCGTGAGGGGAAGCTGCGGCGCGGTCACGGGGTGGTCCGCTCCACGCTTCCCGCCCAGGAGGTGCCGGGCACCCCTGTCGCGGACGGCGACACGGTCGCCGTGGTGGTGCCCGAGCGGCATTCGTACCTCTACGAGACCCTGCACGGCGCCCGCACCGCGCTGGAGGAGGCGGGCCTGCGCATCGCCCTGCACATCGCGCCGCAGGTGCCCGGAGCGGAGCGCCCGCAGGTGGAGCGGGCGCTGGCGGAGGGTGTACGCGGTGTTCTCCTCGCGCCGCGGTGGCGCACTCCGGCGGCGGAGGAGGCCGACCACGAGTGGCTCGCGGACCTGGGCGTGCCGACGGTGCTGATGGAACGGCGGCCCCGCAAGGGCAGCGCCCTGCACGCGATGGACTCGGTGTGCTCGGACCACTGGTACGGCGCCCATCTCGCCGTGCAGCACCTGGTGGGGCTCGGGCACCGGCGGATCGTCTTCGCGACACGGGACGACAGCCCCACCGCACGCACCCTGAGGGCCGCCCTGGGTGAGGTCGCCGAGGCGCATCCGCTCGTCGAGGAGTGGGCCTGGGCGCTCAGTTCGCCCGCGGCCGGGGAGGGCGCGCCGACGGACCTGGCCGCTCTGCTGCGCAAGGTGGGGGCCACCGCGGCCGTGCTGCACGGCGACGTCGACGCTCTGATGCTCGTCCAGCAGCTCGCCGAGAACGGGGTGCGGGTCCCCCAGGACTGCTCGGTGGTGGCCTACGACGACGTGGTGGCAGGGCTCGGCACCCCACGCCTGACCGCCGTCTCGCCGCCCAAGGGGGAGGTGGGCCGCGTCGCCGCCGAACTGCTGCTGCGCCGGCTCGGGGGCTCGGCCGGCGGGGCGCTCCCGTCCGTGCAGCGCATCGAGTTGCTGCCCACGCTGAGGGTCCGCGACTCCGCCGGTGAGCCCCCGCGCGCGGAGATGAGCGTTTGACCGTTTCATTTTCTTCTGATCGATCTCTTGACCGTTTCTTGTCCGGCCGTGAGGATTCCCGTGTCTCGAACAGGTCGTGTCCGTACGGACACCAGCAGCCACGGGAGGCGCCATGCCTGGTCGACAGAGCCGTCGATCCGTGCTCGCCGCGATGGCCGCACTACCGCTGACAGGGGCCGTGAGCGCCTGCAGCGGCTCGGCGGGCTCCCCGTCGCGCGGCACCGGCAGGACCACCCGCATCACCTTCTGGTCCGCCCTGCGCGGCAGCCAGGAGGTGGTGGACGCGTTCAATCGCACGCACGACCGCATCCAGGTCGACTTCCAGCAGATCCCCTCCGGAGGACAGGGCGGCTACGCCAAACTCAGCAACGCCGCCCGGGCCGGCAACGCACCCGACGTCGCCACCATCGAGTACCCACAAGTCCCCGGCTTCGCCATCGACGGCGTCGCCCGTGACATCACCGCGCTCGTCAGCGACACCCTGCGCGCCAAACTGCTCCCGCAAGCCCTCGGCCTGACCACCTTTCAGGGGCGGGTGTTCAGCGTCCCGCTCGACGTCGAGCCGATGGTCATGCACTACCGGGCGGACCTGTTCGAGCAGTACGGACTCCACGTGCCGCGTACCTGGGAGGAGTTCGCGGACCTGGCCCGCACCGTCAGGCGCAAGGCCCCGGGGCGGCGGCTGGTGCTGTTCCCCACCGACGGGGCCACGCAGTTCGCCGCGTACTCCTGGCAGGCGGGCGCACACTGGTTCGACACCTCCCACGGCGCCTGGAACGTCTCCCTCGCCGACGCCCCCACCCGGCGCGTCGCGGCGTACTGGCAGCGGCTGATCGACGACGCCGTCGTGTTCATGAACGCCGTCGAAAGCCGGCAGTCCGACGCGCAGATCGGCAACGGACTGGTCCTCACCCGGCTGAGCGGCGCCTGGGACGCCGGTGCCCAGATGAAGGCGCGGCCCGCGCAGAAGGGCCGGTGGCGGATCGCCCCGCTGCCCCAGTGGGACACCGGCCGGCCCCACGTCGGCACGCACGGCGGCTCCACCTTCGCCGTCACCAAGGACAGCAAGCACCCCGAGGCCGCCATGGAGTTCATCGAGTGGCAGGTCTCCCACCCGGACGCGCTGCGCGCCCGCCTCTCCAGCGGCACCAGCAGCCAGTACCCGGCGGCCTCCGCACTCGTCGCCGTGGGACGCGCCGCCTTCGACCGGTCGTACTACGGCGGCCAGGACATCTACCGACTCTTCGAGCAGGAGGCCCACAAGATCCGCGACGGCTGGGTCTGGGGACCCCGCATGACCGCCACCGGGAGGGTCATGCAGGACTCCTTCGCTCGAGTCGGCGCCGGCCAGGGCACCCTCATCGACGCCGTGCGCGCGGCTCAGGACGGCACCATGCCCGACCTGAAGGCCCTGGGCCTGTCCACCACCCAGCACAGCACCTGAGCCGCCCGAAAGGCAGGTGACGCCCCATGACCGCGACCACCCCGCACGCCCCGGCCACCACGCTCCGCACCGCCGCCCCGGCCACCGCCGGCCGCACCCGCAGGGCCGCCGGGCACCGTCGACTCGCCGCCTGCGCCGCCCTGATGGCGCCCTTCTTCGCCCTGCTCGTCACCGTCTTCCTGATCCCCGTCGGCACCGCCGTCTACCTCAGCTTCTACAGCGACGACCATCCCGGTCTCGGCTTCGGCCCCGGCCGCACGGTCTTCGTCGGGCTGCGCAGCTACGCTGCCGTCCTCACCGACCCGACCTTCCTGTCCGGGCTCGGCACGGTCGCCCTGTACTGCCTGGTCTACATCCCCGTCATGGTCGTCGGGGCGCTCGCACTCGCGCTGCTGCTGGACTCCGGCGTGGTACGCCTGCGCGCCTGGGCCCAGCTCGGGCTCTTCCTGCCGCATGCCGTGCCCGGCATCATCGCGGCCCTGATCTGGCTCTACCTCTACACGCCGGGCATCAGCCCCGTCATCGCCCTGTTCGCCAAGGCCGACATCACCATCGACTTCCTCGGCCTGCACACGGTGCTGCCCTCCATGGTGAACATCGCCCTGTGGAGCAACCTCGGCTACAACATGGTCGTCTTCTACGCCGCTCTGCAGGCCGTGCCCCGCGAGGTGATCGAGGCGTCCGTCGTCGACGGCGCAGGACCGGTGCGCACGGCCCTGCAGGTCAAGACGCCCCTGGTGCGCGCCTCCATCGTGACGGTGGCCATGTTCACCCTCATCTGGGGACTGCAGCTGTTCACCGAGCCGATGCTGCTCAGCCAGTCCTCACCGATGATCAACTCTCGCTTCTCGCCGAGCATGTACATCTACGACGCGGCCTTCACCCGCAACAACTACAGCCTGGCGGCGGCCGCCTCGGTCGTCCTGCTGCTGTGCACCGTCGCCCTGTCCTACGGCGTCACCCGCTTCACCAGCCGCTCCGCGACCGCCGAGGAGGCCCGATGAGCGCCGCCGGCACCACCCTCCCACGCCATCGGCTGCTCGGCCGGGCCACCGTCAACGCCGTGGTCGCGCTGTCCGTGCTGTACACCCTGCTGCCCGTACTGTGGCTGGTCCTCGCCGCGGGGAAGACCAGGGACGCGCTGTTCGGCAGCGACCTGCTGTCCCTGAAGGACTTCTCCTTCCTGGCGAACCTGCACGACCTGTTCGCCATGGACGAGGGCCGGTACGGCCGCTGGTACCTCAACAGCCTGCTCTACGCGGTCGTCGGCGCCGCGCTCGGCGCCCTGATCAGCGTGGCCTGCGGGTACGCCTTCGACAAGTACCGCTTCCGGCACAAGGAGAAGCTGTTCGGCCTGGTTCTCGCGGCGGTGATGGTCCCGCAGACCGTCCTCGCGCTGCCGCTGTACCTGATGGCCTCCGGCACCGGCCTGGTCAACACCTTCTGGGCGGTGTTCATCCCGGTCCTGTTCAACCCGTTCGGCGTCTACCTGGGCCGCATCTTCAGCCAGGGCTACGTGCCCGACGAGGTCCTGGAGGCCGCGCGCATGGACGGCGCCGGCGAACTGACCACGTACGTCAGGGTGGCGCTGCGCATGCTCGGTCCCGGCCTGGTGACCGTGTTCCTCTTCCAGCTCACCGCCATCTGGAACAACTTCTTCCTGCCCATGGTGATGCTGTCGAACCAGGACCTGTATCCCGTCAGCCTGGGCCTGTACACCTGGAACAGCTCGGCCTCCGTGTCACCCGAGTACTACCCCGTGGTGATCATGGGCTCGCTGCTGGCCGTCCTCCCGCTGATCCTCGCCTTCGCCCTGCTGCAGCGCTTCTGGCGCGGCGGACTGACCGCCGGCGCCGTCAAGTAGCCCTTCTCGCAGGAGTTCCCCGAACAGCCCCTCCCGTCAGGAGTTCCCGCACCGACATGACCGTCTCGACGCCAGGACCCGGCTTCCGCCCCCGTGCCGCCCTCGCCATGTCCGCGAAGGCCGCCGCCGCCGTCCTCGACCGCGAGTCGCTGGACGCGCTCGCCGCGCTCTGCGATCTCGCCCCGCCGCCCGTCCTGGACGACTTCACCACACCCCGGGCCCGGGCCGTCCTCGCCGACGTCGACC
This sequence comes from Streptomyces sp. Ru72, assembly GCF_002920635.1. Lineage (GTDB taxonomy): Bacteria > Actinomycetota > Actinomycetes > Streptomycetales > Streptomycetaceae > Streptomyces. The sequence goes on from NZ_PQSR01000053.1 coordinate 39,942, forward strand.
TGCTGGTCACCGGCTGGGGCTGCCCCCCGCTCGACGAGGTCACGCTCGCGGCGGCGCCCCGGCTGCGGGCGGTCGTGCACACCGCGGGCAGCGTCCGCGGCCACATCACCGACGCCTGCTGGGAGCGCGGCATCGACGTGTCCTCCGCCGCCTCCGCCAACGCCGTCCCGGTCGCCGAGTACACCCTCGCGATGATCCTCCTCACCGGCAAGCACGTCCTGGAACGCGCCCGCGCCTACCGCGCCACGCGCACCCGCGACGACTGGCTGCGCACCTCCCGCACCATCGGCAACCACCGCCGCACCATCGGCATCCTGTCCGCATCGCTCACCGGCCGCCGCGTCATCGAACTGCTCCGCCCGTACGACCTCCACGTCCTCCTGCACGACCCGTACGTCACCGACGCCGACGCCGCAGAACTCGGCGTGGAACGGGTCGAGTTGGACGAGCTGTTCACCCGCGGCGACACCGTCAGCGTGCACACCCCGCTGCTGCCCGCCACCCGCGGCCTGGTCAGCCGCGAACTGCTCGAGTCGATGCGTCCCGGCGCCGTTCTGATCAACACCGCCCGGGGCGCGGTCGTCGACCAGGACGCGCTCACGGAAGCCGCCGTGGCCGGCCGCATCCGGGCCGTCGTCGACGTCACCGAGCCCGAAGTCCTGCCGCCCGAACACCCGTTGTGGGACTGCGACAACGTTCTCATCACCCCCCACCTGGCCGGCTCCCAGGGCAACGAGTGGCGCCGCCTCGCCGACCTCGCCCTCGCGGAGACCGCGCGGTGGGCCTCCGGGGCCGGCTTCCTGCATCCCGTACGACGCGAAAGGCTGGCCTTCCAGGCATGAGCATCCCCGGCACCGCCTTCGAACTCCCCCCTGAGAACCACGAGTCGAGCCCGTACACGGGATACACGCGGGCCCACTGGGAGGCCGTCGCCGACGGGCTGCTCGCGTCCGCGTGGCGCTGGAGCACTCCGGGCTGCGCCCTGCTCGACCTGCCCGGGCGTCCCTCACGCTCGGGAGTGCGCTCCGACGGACTGGAGGGCTACGCCCGCACGTTCCTCGCCGCCGCCTTCCGGGTGGCGGGCGCCGCCGGGGACGACCCGCACGGCTGGCTGGAGCGGTACGCGCGCGGCCTCGCCGCCGGTACCCGCACCCCCGGCCGCGACGACGCCGAGTCCTGGCCGCTGATCCTCGACCACGACGTGCAGGGCCAGCCGATGGTGGAGTCCGCGTCGGTCGCGCTCGGACTGCGGCTGACCGCGCCCTGGCTGTGGAAGAACCTCGACACGGACGTCCAGGACCGGGCGGAGGCATGGCTGCGCGGGTCGCTGCGCCACACGCCGGCGCCCAACAACTGGTACCTCTTCCCGTACACCGTCGCCGGGTTCCTGGAGTCGGTCGGCCGCGGCGACGCGGAGACGGCCGCGGCACGGCAGCGGGCGCTGGACCTGCTGGAGGAGTGGTACCGGGGCGACGGCTGGTACGCGGACGGTGACGGCCGGGCTTTCGACCACTACAACGGCTGGGCCCTGCACCTGTACCCGGTGCTCGACGCCCACCTCGCCGGGGACGAGGAGTCGTCCGCCCGCTACGGGGCGCGGCTGCGGGAACACCTGGACGGCTTCTCGCTGATGTTCGGCGCGGACGGCGCGCCTGTGCACTTCGGCCGCTCGCTCGCGTACCGCTTCGCCGCGTCGGCCGCCGTCGGCCTGGGTGCCCTCACCGGGCACACCCCGCTGACCCCGGGCACCTCCCGGCGCCTGGCGAGCGGCAGCCTGCGCTACTTCCTGGAGCACGGCGCACTGGACGACGACGGACTGCTGAGCCTCGGCTGGCACGGCCCGCACGAGGCGACCCTGCAGACCTACTCGGGTCCCGCGTCCCCGTACTGGGCGTCGAAGGCGTTCGTGTCCCTGCTGGCACCTGCGGACCATCCCCTGTGGACGGCCCGGGAGGAGCCCGCGCCGGCCGAGGAGGCCGACCGGGTGCTCGCCCTGCCGGCGCCGGGGCTGCTGGTGCAGGCCACCCGGGCCGACGGGATCGTGCGGCTGCACAACCACGGCAGCGACCATGTGCGGCCCCACGAGGGCGAGTTCGCCGCCGAGGAGGATCCGCACTACGGGCGCCAGGCGTACTCCACCCGCACCGGGCCCACGGCCCTCGGGAACATCCCGGACAACCACCTGTCCGTCGAGGTCGAAGGGCGGGGAACCGTACGGCGGCGCGTCCACCCCCTGGGGGCGGGCCACGGCGACGGCTGGGGCTGGGCCGCCTCGTGGCACCGGCCCGTGTTCGTCTCCGGGCCGCCGATGGTGCCCGGTCTGCGGGTGGAGAGCGTCACGCTGGTCCGCGGACGGTACGAACTGCGCGTCCACCGCGTGATCGGCGCCCCGGACGGCGCCCGGGTCGGCCACACCGGCTGGGCCACCGGCCCGGACGAGCCCCTTGTGTCGGCGCTCCACGGGCTCCGCGGCTGGGACGAGGGCCCCGAGGCGGTCCCCGCGCCCGGCGGCACCGCCTACGCGCGCTGGGCCCGGGTCCCCCGGCTCACCGGCCGGGCCGGCGGCACGACCGTGCATGTGTGCCTGGCGAGTCTCACCGCGGAACCCGGCCCGGCGCCCCTGGCGGAGGCGGTCGCCGACGTGAGGGTCGACGACGACGGCGTCGAGGTGAGGTGGGCCCACGACGCGGCGCGGTTCCGGGTCGGGTTCCGGCCTTTCGGTGTCTCGCTCCTTCAGTGAGTGATGGTGGCGGGTCGTCAGGCGATGTGGTAGCTGTCGCCGTACACCTTCCAGTCCAGCGGCGGGTCGAGGTCCAGGTTGCCCTCGCGCAGGAACACCCGCTGCTCGGTGTCGACCCGGCTGGTGTCGCTGTGGGCCGCCTCCTGCTTCATGGCCCACACCCGTGCGTCGAGGAAGGCGTTCAGGTAGGCGACCTCGCCGCCGCCCTGCGCCGGCGGCTTCGCCGTGCGCAGGGCCCGCTTGCGGATGTTGCGGAAGCTCGTCGGGTCGTCCCCGTCGCCGTGCATCACGATGGCGTCGTAGTAGGTGAACTGCCCCAGGGCGCCCAGCCCGTCCGCCTTGCCCCGCTGGACGGCCGGGTTGAAGTACACCCGGTCGCGTTCGTCGTTCTGGGCCTGCTGGAACACCGTGTCCTGCGCCGCCTTGCGCCAGTCCTCGGGGAAGTTCGGGTCCAGTCCGTCGTGGGAGTCGCTGCCGTTCACCCGGCGCAGTGCCGGCAGGTACCTGGCGAGGACGTTGCCGGGCTTGCGGTCGGTGTAGAGCTGGACGAGGTCCAGCATGTCGCCGGTGCCGGAGCAGAATCCGATGATGCCGGCGGTGTAGCCGCGGCCGTCGCCGATGTCCTCGATGTACGTGTACTGGGCCTTCCAGTCGAGGGAGGAGTTCTCCGCGCTCGAGACCAGCTCCATGGCGATCTCCTTCTTCGCGGGGTCGTCGAGCCCGGCCGCCTTCGCCGCCTCGGCGGCCGCCGAGGCGCTCGGGGCGTCGAGAAGCGGGAGGGCCGCCAGCGAGGCGCCCAGGAAAGCGAGGACCGCGCGACGCGAGATGCCGGCGGGGTCTGCCGCGTCATGGTTCCGATGCACCACAGGGACTCCAAGTGATGGTGGGGGGTGGGTACTTGGGCCGTGCACTGTTAGGAAGGTTTCCTATCAGAGTGAAGCGCGTGCGGTCACCCGTGCGGCGGGCAAGTTCCTGGTAAAGAGGGGGAGAGGGGCGGGACGTCGCCTCAGGGCAGCGGCTGTTCCGCCCAGATGACCTTGCCCCGCGGCGTGTAGCGGGTCCCCCAGCGCTCCGTGAGCTGGGCGACGAGGAACAGGCCGCGCCCGCCCTCGTCCGTCATGGCCGCGTACCGCAGATGGGGTGAGGTGGTGCTGCCGTCGAAGACCTCGCAGATCAGGCTGCGGTCGTAGAGCATGCGGACGCGCACGGGTGCGCTGCCGTACCGGATCGCGTTGGTGACCAGCTCGCTGAGGACGAGCTCCGTGGTGAACGTCAGCTCCTCCAGACCCCACCGCGCCAGCTGTCGGGTCACCGACGCGCGCACCTCACCGACGGCCGCCGGGTCCGTCGGCACCGGCCACTCGGCCATCCGCTCGGCCGCGAGGGCCCTGGTGCGCGCGACGATCAGGGCGATGTCGTCGCTCGGCCGGTCCGGCAGCTCCGACTCCAGGACGGCCAGGCAGGTTTCCTCAGGGGACGGCCCGGCTCCGGCCAGCGCGGCACGCAGCAGCTCAAGACCGTCGTCGATGTCCCGGTCCCGGTCCTCGACCAGTCCGTCGGTGTACAGCACCAGCCGGCTGCCCTCCGCCAGCTCCAGGTCGGCCGTCTCGAACGGAAGCCCCCCGAGGCCGAGCGGAGGACCGGCAGGAACGTCGGGGAACTCCACACTCCCGTCGGGCCGGATCACGGCCGGCGGCGGATGGCCGGCCCGCGCGACCGTGCAGCGCCGGGAGACCGGGTCGTAGATCGCGTACAGACAGGTCGCGCCCGTGATCGGGGCGCTGCCCGGATCGGCCGCCTCGTCCTGGTCGATGCGGCCGACGAGCTCGTCGAGCAGCGCGAGGAGTTCGTCGGGCGACGGGTCGAGCGCGGAGAAGTTGTGCACCGCGGTGCGCAGCCGCCCCATCGTGGCCGCGGCGTGCAGCCCGTGGCCCACGACGTCGCCCACCACCAGCGCCACCCGGGCACCGGACAACGGCAGTACGTCGAACCAGTCACCGCCCACTCCGGCCTGCGCCGGAAGGTACCGGTAGGCGATGTCCAGGGCTCCCTGCTCGGGCAGCGTCCGCGGCAGCAGACTGCGTTGCAGCGTCACCGCCATGCTGTGCTCGCGGGTGAAGCGGCGAGCGTTGTCGATGGAGACCGCGGCGCGGGCGACCAGCTCCTCGGCGAGGGCCAGGTCCTCCGCGTCGAAGGGCTCCGGCTTCTCGCAGCGCCAGAAGTTGACCAGGCCCAGGACCAGGGACCCGGCCCGCACCGGCACCGTGATCAGCGAGTGGATCCCGTACTCCACCACCTGAGCCGCCCGCTCCGCGTCCTGTGCCAGCCAGCCCGGAGCCTCGCCGAGACGGGGTTCGAGCACGGCCCGTGCGCTGCGCAGCCCCTCGGCCTGCGGAGAGGACTCCACCCACTGGATCCGCTCGCCCACCGAGTACAGGGGAGTGTCCTTGCGGACACCGCTGAACGCCGCACGACGCAGCTCGTTCCCCGCCTCGGGCTCCTCGCCGTCCAGCACCGCGTCGAACAGGTCCACACTGGCGAAGTCCGCGAACCGGGGGACGGCCAGCTCGGTCAGCTCCTCGGCGGTACGCGTCACATCCAGACTCGTGCCGATGCCGAGACCGGCGTCGTAGAGCAGGCTGAGGCGTTCCCGCGCCACCTCGGCCCGGCCGGACAGGGCGCGCAGCTCCGTCGAGTCGCGGAGCGTGGCCACACTGCCGGGCGGGCCGCCGTCCACGTCGGTGGACCGCTGGTTGATGGCCAGCAGCCGGTCCCCGACCAGGTGCACCTCGTCGGTGGCGACCCGTCCGGACGCCAGCAGGGCGGCGATCTCCGTGGGGAGGCCGAGCTCGGACACGTGCCGCCGCTCGGCGTCCTTGGGCAGGCCGAGCAGGCGGTGCGCCTCGTCGTTGGCGAGCAGCAGGTCGCCGTCCTCGCCGAGGATCAGCACGCCTTCCCGTACCGAGTGCAGCACCGCGTCGTGGTGCTCGTACATCCGGGTCATCTCCCGCGGCCCCAGGCCGTGGGTCTGGCGCAGCAGCCGCCTGCTGACGAGTGCGGTGCCCGCTGTGGCCAGGGCGAGGCCCACGGCAGCGGCGGCCAGGACGAGCGGCATCTGCCGGTTCGCCGCGCCGCCCACGTGTTCCGTCGTGACACCGGCCGCCACCAGGCCCACGACCTTGCCGTCGGGCGCCCTGACGGGCACCACAGCCTGCACCAGCCGCCCGATGGTCCCGTTGATCTCCTCGATCTCGGTGCGCCCGGCCAGCGCCGGCTGGATGTTCCCGACGAACTTCTTGCCGATACGGTCCGGTTTCGGGTGGGTGTAGCGGATCCCGTCGGTGTTCATGACGACGATGAAGTCGACGTTCGTGGCCTTGCGGGCGGCCTCGGCCCGCGGCTGCAGCACGGCCGTGGGGTCCGGGCTGCCCAGCGCCTGGACGGTGCCGGGCGCGTTGGCGAACGCCTCGGCCACGGCGAGGGAGCGGTTGCGCGCCTCCTGTGTGGTGTCGTGCCGCACCTGCAGCAGCAGCGCCGCCACGGCCGCGACGACCAGCAGCAGCACGATGACGACCTGCAGGACGAAGACCTGCCCGGCGACGCTGCGCCCGCTCAGCGCCGCGCGCAGTCCCGACCGGGAACGGCCCGCCTCCTGCTCGCGGCGGGCGAGCGAACTGCGCGCCGCCGGCCCCGGTCCCTGCTCGGACGCCCCTGGAGCGCGGTCGTGCGCTGGTGCGCGCACACCGCTGGGACGACGGGGCGAACGGGTACCGGGGCGACCCGGAAGCCGGACCATGTGCCATGTCTACACTGCCGCGCCCCGGGAGGCGAGAGGCGTCACACACGGTGGCGGTTCCGGTGCGGTTCCCGTGGCCTGCCCGCCGCCGAGTGGTGGCCCCGGTACCCGCCTTTCGGGTGAACCTGCCGCCTGTCTGCGGGGGCGGCCGACGGGTGTGGCAGACGATCGCAGACGGCCGGGCACATCTGTCCGTACCGTCGTCCGCCGGGAGTACGCCGTGCACATTCTGCTCGTGGCCAGCGCGTTCAACAGCCTCACCCAGCGCGTCCATGCCGAACTGCGCGATCGCGGGCACACCGTCGCGGTGGAACTCGCCCTGCCCGACGGTTCGCTGACCGAGGCGGTACGGCGGCACGCCCCCCAACTGGTCCTGGCACCCCTTCTGAAGACGGCAGTTCCCCGCGAGGTGTGGTCGGCGTACCCGTGTTTCATCGTCCATCCGGGCCCCGTCGGCGACCGGGGGCCGTCCTCCCTCGACTGGGCCGTCCAGGAGGGCGCCGAGCGCTGGGGCGTGACGGTTCTCCAGGCGGAGGAGGAGATGGACGCCGGTGACGTGTGGGCCTCCGTCGCCTGCCCCCTCCCGCCGCTGTCCAAGAGCGACCTGTACCGGGGCGAGATCGCCGACGCGGCCCTCACCGCCGTCCTCCTCGCCGTCGAGCGCTTCGCCTCCGGGACCCACACGCCCGTGCGGCAGGACACGGCGCGGCCCCGTCCGTATCTCGACCAGAGCGTGCGGCACATCGACTGGGACACCGACACGACCGACACCGTCCTGCGCAAACTGCGCGCCGCCGACTCGCAGCCCGGCGTGTTGGACCTGCTGCTCGGCGAGGAGTGGTACCTGCACGGCGGCCACCCCGACAACGGCCTGCGCGGTGCCCCCGGGGAACTGCTCGCCACCCGGGCCGGGGCGATCTGCCGGGCGACACGCGACGGCGCCGTGTGGATCCCCGAGCTGCGGCGGCGGCGCCGCCCCGGGCAGCCGCGCTCGGTCAAGCTCCCCGCCGTGCAGGCCCTCGGCGACCGGCTGCCGGAGCTGCCCGAGCTGCCCGTGCCCCCGGGCGCGCGGTGGCCCACCTGGACGGACATCCGCTACCGCGAGGAGGGCGGCGTCGGCCTGCTCTCGTTCTCCTTCCCGGGCGGCGCGATGAGCACAACGCAGTGCCGGCGGCTGCTGGACGCCTACCGCCAGGCCTGCGCGCGCCCCACCTCGGTGCTGGTGCTCGGCGGGCAGCGTGACTTCTTCTCCAACGGGATCCACCTGGGCGCCATCGAGGCGGCCGAGGACCCGGCGGCCGAGTCCTGGGCGAACATCAACGCCATCGACGACCTGGTGGAGGCGGTCCTGACGACCACGGACCGGCTGGTGGTCGCCGCACTCGCGGGCAACGCGGCGGCGGGCGGCGTGATGCTGGCCCTGGCCGCCGACGAGGTGTGGTGCCGCTCCGGCTGCGTACTGAACCCGCACTACCGGCTGATGGGCCTCACCGGCTCGGAGTACTGGACGTACACGTTGCCCCGCCGGGTGGGTGCCGCCGCGGCCGACCGCATCATGCGCGAGGCGCTGCCGATGAGCGCCGCCGGCGCCCTCGGCCTCGGGCTCGTCGACCGGGTGATCGAGTGCTCGCCGCAGGACTTCTCCGACGAGACCGGCCGGCTGGCTGCGCGGCTGGCGTCGCTGCCGGGGACACGGGCACGGATCGCGGCGAAGAAGGAGGCGCTGGAGCGTCAGGAGAGCACCGAGCCCCTGTCCGCCTTCCGGGAACGGGAGCTGGCCGCGATGCATCGCGTGTTCCACGACCCGGACGCCCCTTACCACGCATTGAGACGCGCCTTCGTCCGCAAGGAGAACCCGTCGTGCACGCCCCCGCACCTGGCCCAGGCCACCGGGCCCCGCACCACGGTTGAAACCGTCCGGTCCGGCACTCCCGCCGACGAGCACACTCCCTGGGCGGCACCACCGGAAGGAGCGTCATGAGCGTGACCGCTTTCGCCCCGCAGACCGAGGCCCGCTTCGCCCTCGCCCGGAAGGTGGCGGACGCCGTCCTCTTCGAGGGCTGCCCGCTCCACCCGTACCGGACCTCCGCCCCCGGCACCCGCCTGCGAAGGCAGTGCGGGGTGCTCGTACCGCCCGCCTGGGGCGCGGGCAGCGAGGAGTACGACTTCCAGCACACCGAATGCCTGATGGAGCCGGGGCCCGGCGCCACCCTCGCGGTGGAGCTGCGTTTTCTGCGCGCCCGGCGGCGTACGGTGCAACGGGCATGCGGTGGTGGCGACTTCGAGACGGTGTCCGAACTCCGGCTGGGTGAAAGGCCCTTGATGTCCTGCGACGAGGGCACCGAGGAGCGGGTCGTGGCGGTCGTCGCCGTGGACGAGCTCACCGAAGGGGACGGGGTCGTCGTCGCCTTCGGCCGTCGCGCGGGGGAGGAGTACGAGCAGATCCTCGACGAGGACGGCCGGGTCGCCGGCCGTACGGTTCGCCGGGGCGAGGAGATCCGCGGTCTGCTGCGGCTGTCGGCACACCGGCTCGAGGGGCCCTGCCCGGTCCTGCGACTGACCGCCGTGGTCGAGAACACCAGCGTCTGGGCGCCCGAGGCCGGGGAGAGCGCCGACCGGGGCGCGGCGCTGCCGCACTCCCTGATCTCCACCCATCTGCTGATGGGGCTGAGCGCCGGGTCCTTCCTGTCGATGAGCGATCCCCCCGAGTGGGCCCGGGCCGCGATCGCTTCCTGCCGCAATCTGCACACCTGGCCCGTCCTGTCCGGTGAACCCGGCCGTGCCGACGTGATGCTGTCCTCACCGGTCATCCTGGAGGACCACCCGAGGATCGACGCGCAGGGCGTGCCGCCCGCGGACACGTCGTGGCGGGACCCGGCGAGGGAGCCCGGCGGCGAGCCGGAGGCCGGGCGGGTCGTGGTGAACGGGCGGCCGGTGGGTCCCGGCAGCCGGGTGCGGCTCAACCCGGGGCTGCGGCGCACCGACGCCCAGGACGTGTTCCTGAGGGGCCGCCCCGCCACCGTCGAGGCCGTGCGGCACGACGTGGACGGCTCGGTCCACCTGGCGGTGACCGTGGACGACGACCCGGGAGCCGACGTCCGCCGCGAGCGGGGAACCTTCCACTACTTCCGCCCCGACGAGGTCGCCCCGCTCGAGGACCACGTATGAGCGGCACCGTCCTCGTCGCCGGCATCGGGAACGTCTTCCTCGGTGACGACGGCTTCGGCGTGGAGACCGTCCGCGCGCTCACCTCGCGTGAACTGCCCGCGCACGTCGAGGTGGTGGACATCGGGGTGCGCGGAGTGCACCTCGCCTACCAGCTCCTCGACGGCTACGACACCCTGATCCTGGTGGACGCCACCGCGCGCGGCGAGGCCCCCGGCACCCTGTACGTCATCGAGCACGACGACCCGGGCGCCGACGATCGCGAAGTGGCCACGATCGACGGCCACCGGATGACCCCCGACGCCGTACTCGCCCTGCTGAGCACCCTGTGCGCCGGAACCGGAGCCGAACCGCCGCGCCGCACGCTGGTCGTCGGCTGCGAACCGGCCGCCGTGGAGGAGCGCGTCGGACTCAGCCCACCCGTCTCCGCCGCGGTCCCCGAGGCCGTACGGCTGATCGAGCAGATGGTGTGCGGCGAACGGCGTACGCCGCCGGACGGCGACGGCGTGCCGGTCCACGGGCCCGGGGTGCCTCACCTCTAATGGTTCGCGGCGGGCCGCGCACGCGGTCCCCGTCCCCACGGGGCGGGGACCCGGCCTTCGCCGGGACGGAGACCCATGCACGAGATGTCCATCGCGCTGGCGGTGATCGGCCAGGTGGAAGAGGCGGCCGAGCGGGCCGGTGACGTCACGGCGGTGCGTTCGGTACGGCTCCAGGTGGGCGAACTCGCCGGTGTCGTGCCCGACGCCCTGTCCTTCTGCTTCGAACTGGCCTGCGCCGGAAGCCTGCTGGAGGGCGCCGAACTCGTCACCGACGAGGTCCCCGGGCGGGCCCGCTGCGAGCCGTGCGCGCACGAATGGGCCGTAGGCATGCCGCCCCTGCTGAGCTGCCCGCGGTGCGACGGCGCAGCCATCGAACTGCTGTCGGGCCGCGAACTGCAGATCGTCAGCGTGCACTGGGAGGACGCCCGGACGCACGCACCCACCCGCGAAACCGTCCCCGAGGAGCGCTGAACCATGTGCCGAGTGGTCGACCTGCAGCAGGCCGTACTCGCCAAGAACGACGAGGCCGCGCACACGCTGCGCGCGGAACTCGCGGCCCGCGGCACCACCGTCGTCAATCTGCTGTCCAGCCCGGGCAGCGGCAAGACCGCCCTCCTGGAACGCGAACTCGTGCTGGCCCGGGAGCGGTCCGTGCCGGTCGCGGCGCTCACCGCGGACCTCGCCACCGAGAACGACGCCACACGGCTGGCGCGTTCGGGCGTGCCGGTCAAGCAGGTCCTCACCGACGGGCTGTGCCATCTCGAGGCCGACATGCTCGCCCGCCACCTCGAGGGATGGCTTCCGGAGGGGACCCGGCTGCTGTTCGTGGAGAACGTCGGCAACCTCGTCTGCCCGGCCTCCTACGACCTGGGGGAGACCCTGCGCGTCGTCCTCGCCTCCGTCACCGAGGGCGAGGACAAGCCGCTGAAGTACCCCACCGCCTTCGGCCTCGCCCACCTGGTGGTGGTCACCAAGACCGACATCGCCGAGGCCGTCGCCTTCGACCTGGCGGCGTTCCGCGCGAACGTCGAACAGGTCAACCCCGGTGTGGAGGTGCTGCTCACCTCCGCGCGCCGGGACCTGGGGCCCGGCGCCCTGCTCGACCGGGCGCTGGCCGCCGCGGACGGCGCCCCTCTGCACACCCCCGTCATGGCCAGGCCGGCCCACGGCCACACCCATGACCACGCGGACCGCGCCGGCGCCCTGGCGCAGTCCCGCTCGTGAGCGCCACAGCCCCGACGCCCGTCGCCGTCCAGGCGCCGTTGCGCCGCAGGGTCACCGTACGGGGCGTGGTGCAGGGCGTGGGCTTCCGGCCGTACGTCCACGCCCTCGCCACCTCCCTCGGCCTGTCGGGGCATGTGACGAACACCCCGGTGGGTGTCGTCGTGGAGGTCGAGGGGACGCCCGCCGCCGTCGGCCGGTTCTGCGACCGCATCGCCGAGGACGCCCCACCGCTGGCCCGCGTCGAGCACGTCGACCAGCAGGACGTGCCCGCCGCCGGCGACACCGCGTTCACCATCCTCGCCTCCCGCACGGACGGCCCCGCGGGCACCCTGATCCCGCCCGACACCGCCACCTGCGCCGCGTGCCTGCGAGAGCTCGCGGACCCCGCCGACCGGCGCCACCGCCACCCCTTCATCACCTGCACGCACTGCGGTCCCCGGTTCACGATCGTCACCGGCCTGCCCTACGACCGGGCGGCGACCACCATGGCCGGCTTCCCGATGTGTCCCGACTGCGCCCGTGAGTACGCCGATCCCGCCGACCGCCGCTTCCACGCGCAGCCGGTCGCCTGCCCCGCCTGCGGACCCCGCCTGCGGCTGCTCGTCCGCCCCCGGTACGGCGACGGCCCGCCGCGACCGGCCATGGACAGCGACCCGGTCGCCGGGGC
>NZ_PQSR01000054.1 GCF_002920635.1 Streptomyces sp. Ru72
AGCGCCCGGGACACGGTAGATCACGTCGCCGTCCTCCTCGGCACGCGCCACGGCCTCCTGGGCCAGCGTCAGTGCCCGGTCGGCCTCGCCGCCCGCCGCCTCCGCCAGTGAAAAGGTGAGCATGGCGCTGGCCGCTCCCCGATCCCCGTGTCCCGCGCCAGCCTGAGGCTCTCCCGAGCGAGGTCCAGGGCCCGCCCGCAGTGTCCGGCCCGGAGTTCGGTCTCGGCGAGCCCGCGCAGGAAGTGCACCTCGGCCTCGACCATGCCGCGCCGCCGCACCTCGCGCAGCAGCGCGCTGACCGTCTTGCGCGCCTCGGAGAGCTGGTCGCTCATGATCAGCCAGCGGAACCGCACGGAGCCGACGCCGTTGTGGTCGCAGGCCACCCGCGCGTCCTGTGGTTCCCGCATCGCCCGCTTGATGGTGCGCGGTGCGTCCGGGTGCCCCATCAAGGTCTCGGCCTGCGCCTGGAAGGCCAGGGCCAGCAGCTCGTTGCGCCGGTCACCGGCCCGCGCCGCCAGGTCCGCGGCGAGGGCGCCCTCCTGCCGGGCCCGGGCGAAGTCGCCCTCCACCAGCAGCGCCCGCCAGGCGAGCTGGTAGTGCACCAGGGTGAGCAGCCGGGGGTCGTCGCCCGCGTCCGCAAGCGCCTGGGGGAACACCGCGTCGACCTCGGCCATCGCGTGCCCGGCGGCGTCGATCACCACCATCCAGGCCCGCACCCTGTCCGCCGGCTGCGTCGCGTGGGCCAGCACCTCGCGGGCGATGTCCCGGGCGAGGTCGGTCTCCCCGGCGGTCAGCGCGTCCTCGGCGGCCTGGAGCCGCCGCTCGTCCGGGCCCGGCACCGCGTCCGCAGGGGTGTGCCGTGCGGCGAGCAGCCCGAGCCCCGCCGCCACCGAGGGCGCGCCCCGGTCCCGGGCGGCGGACGCGGCCTCGGCGAGCCGCTGAGCCACCCGCGGATCCGTGCCGGTGGTCGCGAGCGCCAGGTGCCGGGCCCGCTCGATCGGGTCGGAGGCCGCCGTGGACAGGGCGGCGTGCACGTCGCGCCGCTCCTGGGCGCTCGCCTGCGCGTACAGCGCGGCCGATATCAGCGGATGCGCGAACCGTACGAACGGTGCGTCCCGCTCCGTCACCAGCAGCCCGAGCGCTGCGGCCTGCGCGGTCTCCGCCTCCGCGTTGTCCCGGCCCGCCGCGCGCAGCAGGGCCGGTGTGGGCCGGGCCCCCGCGCTCGCCACGAGCAGGGTGCGGCGGGCCTCGTCGGACAGCGCCTCCAGCCGGTTCAGCACCAGGGTCCTGAGCGAGGTCGGCACGGGCAGCGGCTCACCGGGCCTCGGCGGAGTCGGGCTCTCGGCGAGGGCGCGACCGAGTTCGAGAGCGAACAGCGGATTGCCGCCGCTGGTGCGGTGGATGTCCCGCACGGTGGAGCGGGGCAGTCCCGTGTAGCCGCGGTGGTCGAGGAGCGTGGCGATGCGCGCGCGAGAGAGCGGGCCCACCTGCAGGGCGAGGGTGCCCGGCGGGGACGCGCTCAGGTAGCGGTCGTACTCCTGGCCCTGCTCGGCGTGGGTGCGTACCGCGCACAGCATCTGCACCGGGGTGCCGCCGAGGCGCCGCGCGGCGAAGCCGAGGAGTTCGGTGCTGGCCGGATCCAGCCACTGCAGGTCGTCGGCGACGATCAGCACGGGACCTCGGGCGGCGAGCACGCGGAGGGTGGAGAGCACGGCGAGCCGCAGCGCGAGTCCGTCCCGTTGCAGCGTGGACTCGCCGCGGCCGGTGAGGGCCGACTCCAGGGCGGTGCGCTGGGGCGTGGGCAGCCGGTCGGCGACCTCGTCCATGACGAGCCCGAGCAGGTCGGCGAGGGCCAGGAAGGGAAGGTGGGATTCGGACTCGGTCGCCGAGCAGCGCAACACGGTGCGCACCGATTCGCCGTATTCCGCGGCCAGCGTCCGCAGGACCGTCGACTTTCCTATTCCGGCGGGGCCGTGCAGCAGCACACTTCCCCCGTCGGTGAGCTGCCGGCGCGCCGCCGCGCACAGCTCCTCCCGGCCGATGACCAGGTCATGGTGGGGTCTCGCAGGCTCCTTGAAGTCCCGTCGCACGGTGCCGCTCCCCTCCGGGTGTCGTGTCCTGGCCAATATTAGGCGTCCCGTCATTGAAAATTCGGACGGTGGCACGGTAAGGGAAACAACCTGACGCAAGGGAATTCATCGGAGTACCGAATGAATCGGGAACTACAGCTCTACGGGAGCACCCCTGCCCGCCGCGCCGCCACCACCGCCTCCCATCTGCTGTGCGCGCCGAGCTTACGCATCGCCGAGCGCAGATACCCCTTCACCGTCTCCGGGCGCAGCCCCAGCCGCTCGGCGGCCGCCGCGTTGGTCGACCCCACCGCCACACACGCCAGGACGTCCACCTCCCGCGGGGACAGCCCCACCTCCCCCGCCGCCGATCCCGGGGAGGCCGCCCCGGCCAGCCGCCCGCACACATCGAGGAGCTCCGCCCGCAGCGCCGCGTCCTCCACCCGCTGGGCGAGCGCCCGCAGCGTGCCGTGCGCCTCCCGCACCTGCTCCCAGGCCGCCCCGGCCGGGCCCGAGGGCTCCCGCACCGCCGACAGCAGGGTGCGTGCCTCGTCCCGGGCGACCAGCGCCTGCTCCACGTCCCGTGCCGCCTCCACCGCCGCGTTCAGTGTGCGGTCGCCCAGCGGCTGCGCCGTCCGCAGGGCGCCGTAGAGCACCCCGCGCACCCGGCGCCGTACGACGACCGGCACCGCGAGGACGGACCTCAGGCCCTCCGCCGCCACCGCCGCGTCGTACTCGTGGCTGATCTGCCGGGACGCCGAGTAGTCGGTCACCGCACAGGGCCTGGCCAGCGCCGTCACCTTGCCGCCCAGGCCGCTGCCGGAGACGACGGCGAGCGAGCTGAGCGCCGCCGTCGCGGTGCCGCTCAGTTCGCTGATGCGTATCTGCGGCCGCCCTGACTCCACCAGTCCGCCGAACGCGACCGGCAGCCCCGTGACCCGCCGCAGCCGCACCAGCGCGCTGCGCACCTGAACCGTCTCGGCTGCGTCAACTGCCACGTGCTCGCCCCTCCGTCGCGGCGCACCCCCGTTCGGGGGTGGTGAGACCTGCGTCCCCGATTACACGATGTGAGATGGCTGTCCGGCAATGAGGAGGACACATGACGGCGAACACCGACGCGACGGAGGCGTTCCGGACCGCGCGGGACTTCCTGCTGGCGCACCGGGAGGACTACGCGACGGCGTACGAGGGCTTCCGCTGGCCGCGCCCGGCGTACTTCAACTGGGCGCTCGACTGGTTCGACGTCATCGCGGACGGCAACGACCGCACCGCACTGCACATCGTGGAGGAGGACGGCTCCGAGGAACGCCGTACCTTCGCCGAGATGTCCGAGCGTTCCCACCGGGTCGCCGGCTGGCTCCGGGAGCGGGGCGTGCGCGCGGAGGACCGCGTCCTGGTCATGCTGGGCAACCAGACCGAACTGTGGGAGACCGCGCTGGCGGCGATGAAGCTGCGCGCGGTCGTCATCCCGGCCACCCCGCTGCTCGGCCCCGCGGACCTGCGCGACCGTGTCGAGCGAGGACGGGTCCGGCATGTGATCGTGCGGGCGGAGGACGCGGGCAAGTTCGCCGAGGTGCCGGGTGACTACAGCCGGATCGCGGTCGGCGGCGCGCCGGAGGGCTGGCGGGCCTACGAGGACGCGTACGCGGCCGACGCGGGCTTCGAGCCGGACGGTCCCACCCACGCCGACGACCCGCTGATGCTGTACTTCACCTCGGGCACCACCGCCCGGCCCAAGCTGGTCGAGCACACCCATGCGTCGTACCCGATCGGTCATCTGGCGACGATGTACTGGATCGGCCTCAAGCCCGGGGACGTGCACCTGAACATCTCCTCGCCGGGCTGGGCCAAGCACGCCTGGTCCAACCTGTTCGCCCCGTGGAACGCGGAGGCGACGGTGTTCATCCACAACTACACACGGTTCGACGCGGCCCGGCTGATGGCGGAGATGGACCGCGCGGGCGTGACGACGTTCTGCGCGCCGCCGACCGTGTGGCGCATGCTGATCCAGGCCGACCTGACCCAGCTCCGCACCCCGCCGCGCGAGGCGGTCGCCGCCGGGGAGCCGCTGAACCCCGAGGTGATCGAGCAGGTGCGCAGGGCCTGGGGGGTGAGCATCCGGGACGGCTTCGGGCAGACCGAGACGGCCGTGCAGGTCTCCAACAGCCCCGGCCAGCCGCTGAAGACGGGCTCCATGGGGCGGCCGAGCCCCGGCTTCCGCGTGGAGCTGCTGGATCCGGTGAGCGGCGCGCCGGGCGCGGACGAGGGGGAGATCGCCCTCGACCTGTCCGTACGGCCGGTCGGCGTGATGACCGGCTACCACGGCGACCCCGACCGTACGGCCGAGGCCATGGCGGGCGGCTACTACCGCACCGGTGACATCGGCGCCCGGGACGCGGACGGGTACATCACCTACGTCGGGCGGGCCGACGACGTCTTCAAGGCCTCCGACTACAAGATCTCCCCCTTCGAGCTGGAGAGCGCGCTCCTGGAGCACGAGGCGGTGGCCGAGGCGGCCGTCGTACCGGCGCCGGACGAACTGCGCCTCGCCGTGCCGAAGGCGTACGTGGTGCTCGCCGCGGGCTGGGAGCCCGGCCCCGACACCGCCAAGGTCCTCTTCGAGCACTCCCGTGAGGTGCTCGCCCCCTACAAGCGCATCCGCCGCCTGGAGTTCGGGGACCTGCCCAAGACCGTCTCCGGCAAGATCCGCCGGATCGAGCTGCGCGAGGCCACGGCCGCGGGCTCGCAGAACGAGTACCGCGAGGAGGACTTCCGGTGACGGGACCGACGGATCTGTCGTACACGCACGGGACCAGCACGACCCCGCTCCTCGGCGACACCATCGGCGTCAACCTCGACCGCGCGATCGCGGCGTACCCCGACCGCGAGGCGCTGGTCGACGTGCCGTCCGGACGGCGCTGGACCTACGCCGAGTTCGGCGCCGCGGTCGACGAGGTGGCGCTCGGGCTGCTCGCCAAGGGCGTGGGCAAGGGCGACCGGGTCGGCATCTGGGCGGTCAACTGCCCCGAGTGGGTGCTGGTGCAGTACGCCACCGCGCGGATCGGCGCGATCATGGTGAACATCAACCCCGCCTACCGCGCCCACGAGCTCCAGTACGTGCTGAAGCAGGCCGGGATCTCGCTCCTGGTCGCCTCTCTCGCCCACAAGACGAGCGACTACCGGGCGCTTGTCGACCAAGTGCGCGGCACCTGCCCGGAGCTGCGCGAGACCGTCTACATCGGCGACCCCACCTGGGACGCGCTCACGGCGGGCGCGGCGTCGGTCCCGCACGACCGACTGACGTCGCTCGCGGGTGAGTTGAGCTGCGACGACCCGGTCAACATCCAGTACACCTCGGGCACCACCGGCTTCCCGAAGGGCGCCACCCTCTCCCACCACAACATCCTCAACAACGGCTACTGGGTCGGCCGTACGATCGGCTACACGGAGCAGGACCGGGTGTGTCTGCCGGTGCCCTTCTATCACTGCTTCGGCATGGTGATGGGCAACCTGGGCGCCACCTCCCACGGGGCCTGCATCGTCATCCCGGCACCGTCCTTCGAACCCCGGGCCACGCTCGAGGCCGTCCAGCAGGAGCGCTGCACCTCCCTGTACGGCGTGCCGACGATGTTCATCGCGGAGCTGAACCTGCCCGGCTTCGCGGAGTACGACCTGTCGTCCCTCAGGACCGGCATCATGGCGGGCTCGCCGTGTCCGGTCGAGGTGATGAAGCGGGTGGTCGGCGAGATGCACATGGAGCAGGTGTCCATCTGCTACGGCATGACGGAGACCTCCCCGGTCTCGCTGCAGACCCGGATGGACGACGACCTGGAGCACCGCACGGGCACGGTGGGCCGGGTCCTCCCGCACATCGAGGTCAAGATCGTCGATCCGGCGACCGGGGTGACCCTGCCGCGCGGCGCGGCGGGCGAGCTGTGCACCCGCGGCTACAGCGTGATGCTCGGCTACTGGAACGAGCCCGAGAGGACCGCTGAGGCCGTCGACCCCGGCCGCTGGATGCACACCGGCGACCTCGCGACGATGCGGGAGGACGGTTACGTCGAGATCGTCGGCCGCATCAAGGACATGATCATCCGCGGGGGCGAGAACATCTACCCGCGCGAGATCGAGGAGTTCCTGTACGCGCATCCGAAGATCGCCGACGTGCAGGTGGTCGGGGTCCCGCACGAGCGGTACGGAGAGGAGGTCCTGGCCTGCGTGATCCCTCGCGACCAGGCCGCCCCGCCGACCCTCGAGGAACTGCGGGCCTTCTGCGAGGGGCAGCTCGCCCACTACAAGATCCCGAGCCGGCTGCAGATCCTGGACGCCTTCCCGATGACGGTCTCGGGGAAGGTCCGCAAGATCGAACTGCGGGAGAGGTACGCGGAACCACCGGCTCACGAGGGCTGACACAAGAGCCGGCCGCAGCCTGTGGCGGCGTGGCGACGGTTGCCACACCGACGTCTCGGGGCGGTGACGTGCCGCGTATGCCGGTGGTGAGTCCAGCCAGCGGTACGCCCGCAGAAGCAGAAGCAGAAGCAGAAGCAGAAGCAGAAGCAGAAGCAGAAGCAGAAGCAGAAGCAGAAGCAGAAGCAGCCTCGGCTTGTCGAACGGACGGCGGCAGCGCGAGACCAGGTCCCCGGCAGACGGGCGAACAAATTCGCTGAGGCCGGACAGCGGTTGTCATCCCGGCATCAGAGACAGTCACTCAGGCCGGCGGCCAGATCGTCGGCCTGCCTGTTCACCGGCTGGGGGGCGCCGGTGAGATCGAGGACGAAGAGCGGGACGCCTAGGCGGTCGGCGGCGGCACGGGCGCCGTCGGCGTATCCCGCCAGTGAGAAGCACACGCAGTGTGCGGACTCCGACAGGGCGGTGAGCCACAGGCACTCCACGTCCCGCAGTGACGCCGGGCGCACGGTCGGCTCCACCAGCGCCCGCATCCCTTCGGCCGTGAGCAGGACCCCGCTGGGCGGACGCTCCTGGGCCCGCCGGACGTCGTGGTGACCGAGCCGGCGCAGACAGAGCGCGGCTGCGCCGATGGCGTCGGCGGCCGTGCGGATGGTGACGGGCTGCAAGACGGGACTCTGCGCAGACGGACCCCCCGTGCCCTCCGTGGCGGAACCGGGGCGCGGCAGCCCGCTCACCGGAGCCCCACTCACCGGGACGCGGAGGATCGTCCCGCACGGGCAGTCCAGCTCCGGGCAGGGCCACTGACCCTCCCGTCCGCAACTCCCGCAGCGGACCGCGACCCAGCCGTCCTCCCAAGTGCGGTGGGTGACCACGGTGGGACGCGAGAGGCGGTCCAGCGGCGGGGCGACGGGCGCGCCGCACACGCACGGATACGACGGCGCGGCGTAGACGTGCTCGCGCCGGCAGACCGGACAGGACACCGGCACGCTCTCGGGCATGGCTCCCATGGTGCTTCCGCGGATGCCCACTTGTCCCCGACTTGGGCGATCGCGCAGGCCCGAAGAGCCGTCTCTTGACGCCTGTCCCCACCATGCCTACATTGCTTCCAGATAGCAGAAGAAATATTCCGTCATGCGGAAAAATCGAGAAAGAACCAATTCGAGAGGCGCATTGGTGCTCACCGCGGGGCGCGACGGGAGCGCGAGTCCGACAGCCGAAGCAGGAGTACTCCATGGCTCGTATGACCGCTGCCCGCGCGGCAGTCGAGATCCTCAAGCGTGAGGGCGTCCGGGACGCGTTCGGGGTTCCGGGCGCGGCGATCAACCCCTTCTATGCCGCCCTGAAGGCGTCCGGCGGCATCCACCACACTCTGGCCCGCCATGTCGAGGGCGCGTCCCACATGGCCGAGGGCTACACCCGTACCCACCCCGGCAACATCGGCGTGTGCATCGGAACCTCCGGCCCGGCGGGCACCGACATGATCACCGGGCTCTACTCGGCGACCGGCGACTCCATCCCCATCCTCTGCATCACCGGCCAGGCCCCGACCGCGGTGCTCCACAAGGAGGACTTCCAGGCCGTCGACATCGCGTCGATCGCCGCGCCGGTGACGAAGATGTCCGTCACCGTGCTGGAGGCCGCGCAGGTGCCGGGCGTCTTCCAGCAGGCGTTCCACCTGATGCGCTCCGGTCGCCCCGGACCCGTCCTCATCGACCTGCCGGTCGACGTCCAGCTCACCGAGATCGAGTTCGACCCGGAGACGTACGAGCCACTGCCGGTCTACCGGCCCGTCGCGACCCGCGCCCAGGTCGAGAAGGCGCTCGCACTGCTGAACGCCGCCGAACGCCCGCTGATCGTCGCCGGCGGCGGGGTCGTCAACGCCGACGCGACCGGACTCCTCGTGGAATTCGCTGAACTGACGGGCACTCCGGTCGTCCCCACCCTGATGGGCTGGGGAGCCATCCCCGACGACCACGAGTTGCACGCCGGCATGGTCGGCCTCCAGACCTCGCACCGTTACGGCAACGCGACCTTCCTGGAGTCAGACTTCGTCCTGGGCATCGGCAACCGCTGGGCCAACCGCCACACCGGGCGCATCGACGTCTACACGGCCGGGCGGACATTCGTCCACGTCGACATCGAACCCACCCAGATCGGCAAAATCTTCGCCCCCGGCTACGGTATCGCCTCCGACGCGAAGGCGGCCCTGGAGCTGTTCGTCCAGGCGGCCGAGGAGCTGAAGCGCGCGGGCGGGCTCCCCGACCGCTCCGCCTGGGCCGCCGCCGCGCGGGAGAAGAAGGCCCGCCTGAAGCGCCGTACGCACTTCGACGACATCCCGATCAAACCCCAGCGCGTCTACGAGGAGATGAACAAGGCATTCGGCCCCGAGACGCGGTATGTGACGGCGATCGGCCTCTCCCAGATCGCCGGCGCCCAGATGCTGCACGTGTACCGCCCGCGGCATTGGATCAACTGCGGCCAGGCGGGCCCCCTCGGCTGGACGATCCCGGCCGCGCTCGGCGTGGCGAAGGCCGACCCGGAGGCGTCCGTGGTCGCGCTGTCCGGCGACTACGACTTCCAGTTCATGATCGAGGAGTTGGCGGTCGGCGCCCAGCACCGGATCCCGTACATCCATGTCCTCGTGAACAACTCCTACCTCGGCCTGATCCGTCAGGCACAGCGGGCCTTCGACATGGACTTCCAGGTCAAGCTGGAGTTCGAGAACATCAACTCACCTGAACTGGGCGTCTACGGCGTCGACCACGTCAAGGTCGCCGAGGGCCTCGGCTGCAAGGCGATCCGGGTGACGGACCCCGACGACCTGGCCCAGGCCTTCGAACAGGCCAAGAAGCTCGCCGCCGAGTACCGGGTGCCCGTGGTCGTCGAGGTGATCCTGGAACGCGTCACCGACATCTCCATGTCGACCACCAACCACATCGGCGAGGTCGTGGAGTTCGAGGAGAGCGTCTGAGCGTCCGGTCGCAGGTTCCGGACGCGCACGGGGCCGCGGTTGCCCGCGGCCCCGTGCGGCGTGCGATCCGGGTCAGGACGTGGTCACCGCGACGTCGTCGTGGTGCCGGTGGCCCACAGCCGACGGCCGACCGCCCGAGTCTCGGGACGGCTCCGGAGGTTGGAGCCCCGCTGTCGTCACGGTGCCCGAGCCCTCGGTCACCATGCCCCCCATGCGAGGGCGAGGCTAACGGACCCGGTTCCTTCGGGAACAGGCGCCCCACCCCGGTGGGCGCCCTACAGACGTGAGGGCGTACTCGGAGTCATCCGCCACCGTCGAGGTCGGCCCGCCGCCGCAGCACCCGCAGCTCGTGGCCGACGAGTTGCATCTCGTACAGCTTCCCGCGGGCGTTCTCGAAGGGCCGGTGCAGGATCATCATCAGGCGGCCGTCGAAGGTGTGGAACAGCATGCCGTGACCGCTGTCGTCGCGGACCAGGGGCCGGTACTGCTGCCATGGCCCCTCGATGGTGCCGGACTCGGAGACGGCACAGGTCTGCACGTAGCCGCCGCCGATCGCGCCGTCATCGCCGGCCACGTTCTTCTCGTACGTCGACCACAGCATGAGCAGGGAGCCGTCAGGGGTGCGGTAGACCTGCGGACCGTCGGTGACATAGGGCGGGATCTGGTGCGGTACGCCGCCTGGTATCCGCTCGCCGAGCCAGAACGCGTCCGACGCCTTGAACAGGTAGACCGGCTCTCCGACGGTTCCCGACAGGTCCGGGGTCAGCCGGATCGCTTCCATGGTGCCGTCGATGGTCTGCAGCCACTCGTGTGCGTACACCATCCAGGGCTGCCCGGACGGGTCGACGTACAGCGTTCCGTCGAGGATGACACAGGATGGGCGACATCCGGTGAGGGAACTCCCTCCGTACGGAGAACGGCATCACCGCGGCCCGCCCCCACGGGCCGCGGTCCCCCGGCCGACACCCCCCTGCGAGGCCCGCCGCCCCCGTGCCGGCGGGCCCCGTGTGCTGAGAATGTCCCCATGTGCAGGGGCAGTTGAAGCCCCCTGACCGGTGTTCAGAGGTTCATTTGAGGGTTGCGTAGAGAGGGTACGCCTGCTGGTGTAGACGCCCTCACTCGATGGCCCCGAAGTCCTGGCCCGGACACTGGGGAACGAGTAACCCGCCAGTATTCTCACGGCTCGTGACCCATGACGCGTTCACTGCCGTGGCGTACTGGTGGTGATGACGAGCCGCTTGGCGCTGTCGCGCAGGCTCATCTCTGCGAGGCCCACTCGGATGTAGGCGGGCCGGGAGGAAAGCGGGGCGCGTGACGTACGAGACAGCACGCATGGTGGGGACAGTGAAGGCGTCACCCCTCCGGCATACTGCCGCACCTTCCGCCCAGCCACCACGGCCGCCCCGGCCTGAACGACGAGTGGTGGGCCAGGCGGACGGATCCTGGCTCGTCACCGGTCGATTCAGTCACCCGTTACGTGTTCCCCGGTGTCCGGGCCAGGACTTCGGGCCCTCGATCTCGTGCTCCGACAGCCCCGGCCAGTCCTCGGGTCCGCCGCCCTGCCACTCGACGATGTCGCTCTCCTCGACCTCGATCCGGTCCAGGTCGGCCAGGCGCAGGATCTCGACGACGTCGTCCAGGTGGGAGGCGATCCCGAGGGTCACGTCGCCCTCGGTGACCCGCCGGGATCCGTCCAGCGCCGGGGCGTGCACCACGATGTGCGGATGCTGCGGTGACTGTTCCATGGGTTCAGCGTCCTGCGCCCGCGTCCGATCCGCACCTCGGGGAGCCACGGCGGAAGCGACGGCTCCGGGGCGGACGGGTTCCGGGCCGCGGCGGCGCCTGGGCGCGACAGGACAAGTGTCGGCGCCGACGCGGCCCGGAGGTCTCGGCGTCAGACCTGGGCGCCGGACAGGCGCTCCACGCCCCGCAGCAGGGCCGAGTGGTCCAGGCCGCCGTCGCCCTGCGCGCGCAGACTCGCGACGAGTTGGGCGACCACCGTGCCCACCGGCAGGGCGGCGCCGACCGTGCGAGCCGCGTCCGTGACGATGCCCATGTCCTTGTGGTGCAGGTCGATACGGAAGCCCGGCTTGAAGTCGCGGTGGAGGAAGTTGTCCTTCTTGCGTGTCAGCACGGTGGAGCCGGCGAGTCCGCCGCCCAGGACGTCGAGGGCCGCCCTCAGGTCAACGCCCGACTTCTCCAGGAAGACCACGGCCTCGGCGCACGCCTGGATGTTCACGGCGACGATGAGCTGGTTGGCGGCCTTCACGGTCTGGCCCGAGCCGTGCGGGCCGCACCGCACGACGGTCCGGCCCAGCGTCTCGAAGATCGGCCCGGCGTACTCGAAGTCGGCCTGGTCGCCGCCGACCATGATCGACAGTACCGCCTCGATCGCACCGGCCTCGCCGCCGGACACCGGTGCGTCGAGCACCCGGATGCCCTTCTCTCGCCCGGCCGCGGCCAGGTCGATCGAGGTCTGCGGGGTGATCGAGGACATGTCGATCAGCAGGGCGCCGGGCCGGGCGTTCTCCAGGATGCTGTCAGGGCCGTAGGCCACCGCCTCGACCTGCGGAGACGCCGGCACCATCGTGATGATCACG
Source organism: Streptomyces sp. Ru72 (assembly GCF_002920635.1). Lineage (GTDB taxonomy): Bacteria > Actinomycetota > Actinomycetes > Streptomycetales > Streptomycetaceae > Streptomyces. The sequence goes on from NZ_PQSR01000054.1 coordinate 12,051, forward strand.
TCGGCGTGCCGCACGGCCTCGGCGACCGAGTCCGCCACGGTGCCTCCGGCGGCGGCCAGGCGGTCCAGCTTCTCCTGCTCCAGGGTGTAGCCGGTGACGTCGTAGCCCGCCTTGATCAGGTTCTCGGACATGGGGGAGCCCATGATGCCGAGCCCTATCCAGGCGATCTTGGGAAGTGCGGTCATCAGGGGTGCCTCTCTCGCTGCTGCGGTACGTCCGGGGGGTGCCGTTCAGCCGGCGGCGCGAGCCTGAACCGGCAGCCAGTCGAAGGTCTCCGCGCTCGTACGCTCGCCCGGCTTGTACTCCAGACCGACGCGGCCCTCGTAACCCGCCTTGCGCAACCGGTCGAGCAGGTCCTCCAGCGGCAGCGTCCCCGTGCCCGGCGCGCCGCGGCCCGGGTTGTCGGCGATCTGGACGTGGCCCGTCCGGTCCGTGTACCGCTCGATCACCTGCGGCAGGTCCTCGCCGTTCATGGACAGGTGGTAGAGGTCCATCAGGAAGCGCGCATTGCCCAGTCCCGTCGTCTGGTTGACCTTGTCGACCACCTCGACGGCGGCCGGCGCGGACACCAGCGGGTACAGCGGCGACTCCGGCTTGTTCAGGGCCTCGACGAGGAGCGTCGCGCCGATCCGGTCCGCCGCCCGCGCCGCGAGGGCCAGGTTCTCCAGTGCGAGTGCGTCCTGCTCGGCCGGGTCGACGCCGACGACGCGGTTGCCGTACAGCGCGTTGAGCGACCTGCAGCCCAGCGACTCGGCGAACTCGGCCGCCACCTCGACGTTGGCGCGGAACTTCTCCGACTCCTCCCCCGGGAGCGACAGGGCGCCGCGGTCCGGGCCCGGCAGCCTGCCGGCGTAGAAGTTCAGCCCGGTGAGCCGCACGCCCGCGTCCTCGATCGCCCGCTTCAGGGCGTCCGGTCCGGGCCGCTCGGGCGTGGGGGCGTCGGCCCAGGGCCACCACAGCTCGATCGCGGTGAAGCCGGCCGCCGCTGCGGCCGCGGGGCGGTCCAGGAGCCGGAGTTCCGTGAAGAGGATCGACAGGTTGACGGTGTAGCGCTGGTCTGTGAATCCCATCGGGCGGCGCTCCCTGGATCTCGCTCTCATCGAAGGCCAGATTTTCCGTATAGCGGAATAAGCTTTCTGCTTGATGGAAGCGTGCCTCTGTGTGGTGAACACTGTCAAGAGCGCGCACGAAAAGTGCCCCCGCGCGGACCGCGCGGGGGCACAGGGAGGCCTGGATCAGAGGGCGTCGACGGCGCTCACCTTCCAGCCCGTGGACGTGCGCGTCAGCGTCATGCGCACCCGGTTCAGATCCAGACGGGAACCCGAAACCTGGGTGCTCTGCGTGCTCTGGTTGACGAACAGCAGGACGACCGCCTTGTCGGGCGCGGCCGACACCACCGAGGCCGCCGCCACCGTCGCCTTCACCACACCGTGGTACTTCGCCGCCGTGGGAGCGACCACCGTCTTCGTCGTCTTCAGGTACTGGTCACGGAAGCCGCCGGTCAGATGGCCGCGGGCCCGGGCGAAGTCCTGGTCCAGGTGCCGGTAGTCGTACGACAGCACGACAGGCGCGGCCTCCTTGGCGGCCGTCAGTGCCTGACTCCGCGCCTGTTCCTCCCGCCGGCCCTCCCGGTACTGCCATCCGAGGACGGCGACCGCGACCAGTCCCGCCGCGAGCACCACGCACAGCGCCGCGGTCAGCAGCCTGCGTCCGCGTGCGGGCTCCGGCGCGAGCTGCTCCGAATCCTCCTGGGCGCTCGGCTCGGGCGGGTCGTCCCAGCCGTCCGGGCGTTCGATCAGCAGGGTGCGCGAGGAGTGCCGCTCCACGCGGTCCTCGGGCACCTCGCGTTCCGACCGTGCGGAGCGCTTGGCCGCCGCGCGTGCGGCAGCCGTCAGGGTGCGTCGGGTGGCGGTCCCGGCGCCGCGGACCTTGGTGGTCTGGTTCGCCACGGTCACTCTCCTCAACTGTGGTGGCGTGGGTCAGCCCACGAACTCGACGTCGGAGGTCAGCCAGCGCCCGTGCTCGCGCACGAGGTCGAGCTGCAGCCGGTAGGTGCGCGCCTGCCCCTGGGGCGCGGCGGTGTTGGTCACCTTGCTGTCGGCGACCACCAGGACCCGGGCCGAGTCGGCGTCGGAGCGGACGATGCCCGCCTCGAGGACCTGTCCCTCGGACACCGACTTGTTCTGGGCGACGAGCTTCGTCAACTCGGCGGTCTGCGCGGCGAACTCCTTCTTGAACTCGCCCGTCGCGCCCTTCAGCACGTTCCCGCTGTCCCGGTCGTAGTGCCGGTAGTCGAGCGAGGTGAAGTTCAGCGCCGACTGCCGGGCCGCCGCCAGGATGTCCTGCCGGCGCTGCTCGGCCGCGCGCTGGTCGGCGAGGCGCAGGCCCAGCCAGACGGACAGCACGGTCGTCAGCACGGTGGCGGCGACGAGCCCTGCGGAGAGCACCCGGGGGCGTCCCCATCTCATGACATCGGTCCGACCAGCAGCCATTGCCACGACTCCTTTCCGAAGACGGTCTGTTCGCCGCCCGCCGAGCCGATCTCGACGGGCGTCCCGTCCGGGCCGGTCGCCGTGCCGGTCTCCGGGTCGTACGGGGTGACGTACGCGGTCCGGTTCGCGCCGCCCGAACCGGACGTCGCGCCGGGCGCGTTCTGCGCGCCGCGCACCGAGGTGGCGCTGCCGCGCGGCGCCGTGCAGCGGGCACCGGTGTTCGCCGCACGGGTTGCGGTGTCGGAGGGGTCGCGCCGCCGGGTTCCGTAACCCTGGGTGCACGCGGGCGGATCGTTCGCGTTCACGGTGAGCCCGAAGTGGGTGGTGCCGTCGCCGGGGATGACGGTGTAGCTGCCCGCGACCACCACCGGGAGGGTGACAAGGGCCTGCTCCACCCCGGGCAGCCTGGCGACGGTGACCTGACCGCCGCTGATCAGGTTGGCCAGCAGCACCGGCAGGGTCGGGCGGGTGGACCTCAGCAGGGAGTCGACCTCCTCAGCGGCGGGCGCCGCGTTTCCGACGACCCGGCGCAGGTCCCCGTCGCTCGACTTCAACTGCGCGGTGAGCGCGGCCAGGTCGCGGGAGAACGACTTGATCGCCGATCCCTTGTCGGCCTGGGTCTTGAGCACCTTCCGGGAGTCCTCGATCAGTGAGACCGTCTGCGGGAGCGAGTCGGACGCCGACTCGACGAGCTGGTTGCCGGAGTCCACCAGGCGGCTCAGGTTCGGCCCGGTGCCGGCGAACGCCTTGCCCAACTCGTCCACGGTGGTGCGCAGGTCGTCCTTGCCGACGGAGTTCACCAGCCGGTCCAGACTGAGGACGAGGTCGGTGACCGGCAGCGGCGTCCGGGTGCGGCTGCGCGGGATCGGGCTGCCGTCCATCAGATACGGGCCGCCGGAGCGCCGGGGCTGCAGATCGACGTACTGCTCGCCCACCGCCGACCGGTCCGCGACCACCGCGAGGGTGTCGGCCGGGATTTTCGGAGCGCCGTCCTCGATGTCCAGGGCGACCGACACCCCCGAGCCGTTCAGGTGCAGGGCGCCCACACGGCCCACCGGCACCCCGCGGTAGGTGACCTCGGCGCCGGTGAAGATGCCGCCCGACTCGGCGAAGTCGGCAGTGACGGTGTAGCCGCGGCCGAGCACGTCGTCCGCGAGGCCGGTGTACTCGGCGCCGACGTACGACACCCCGACGACGGTGACCGCGGCGAAGGCCAGCAACTGGGCCTTGACCATGCGGGTGATCACGGCTGCATCCCCCTCAGCATCAGCTCGGCGAGCGCGAGGTCGATCCCCGGCGGCAGGCGGTGGGTCCCGTCGGACGTGCCGTAGCCCGCGGTGCACACCGGTGGGCACAGCACACCGCCGCCGCCCGAGGGAGCGGAGGGGGTGACCGACGGCTTCGGCACCTTGGGCAGGCCCGGGGCGCTGGGCAGCGCGGTGGGCACCGGCACCGGCACGCTCGGGAGGCCGGGGAGGGAGGGCGTCGGAACCGGCTGCTTCCCGGATCCGCCGCTCTTGCCGCCCTTGCCGGGCTCGTCGGCGAGATTGCCGTACAGGTCCGCCAGGTCGAGGTCGGCGGTGATCTTGAGGTTGACGTAGTCCCCCTTCACGGCGTCGACCACATTGCGCGGGAACGGGTACGTCGTCAGCAGCTCGAGGGAGTTCGGCAGGTCGTCGCCCGCCTTGTTCAGCTGTTGCAGGATCGGCCGGAGCTCCTTCAGGTTGGCGACGGTGTCGTCCCGCGAGGCGTTGACGACCCGGGTGCCGGTCGTACCCAGATCGGACAGCGCGGTGAGCATCTTCGTCAGGTCGCGCCGCTGGTCGGCCAGTACCTTCAGGGCGGGCGGGATCGTGTCGACGGCCTGGGCCATCGTCTCCTTCTCGGTCCCGAGCCGCTTCGCCAGCCGGTCGATGCCCTCCAGCGCCCGGACGATCTCCGAGCGCTGCCGGTCCAGGCCGCCCAGGAACGTGTCGAGTTGCTTCAGCAGCGACCGGACCCGCGTCTCGCGGCCGTCCAGGGCCTTGTTCAGCTCCACGGTGATGGTCTTGAGCTGGGCGACGCCGCCGCCGTTGAGGAGCGCGGACAGCGCGGACAGCACCTCCTCGATCTCCGGGTTGCGGCCGCTGCGGGACAGCGGGATGACGTCGCCGTCGCGGAGCCGGCCCACGGAGGCGGTACCGCTCGGCGCGGACAGCGCGACGTACTTCTCACCCAGGATGCTGGTCTGCCTGAGGTCGGCGACCGCGTTGGCCGGCAGCTTCACCGAGTCCGCCACCCGCAGCCGCACCCGCGCGTGCCAGCCCTCCAGCTCGACCTTCTCGACGGCGCCCACGGTGACGTCGTTGACCTTCACCGCCGACTGCGGGACCAGGTCGAGGACGTCCCGGAACTCCACCGTGACGTGGTAGGCGTGGCCGTCGGAGGCGGCGCCGCCCGGCAGCGGGATGTCGTACCAGCCGTTGAACCCGCACCCGGACAGCAGCAGCGAACCGGCCGCCGTCCACGCGACCGCCCGGCCCGTGCGCCGGGCGCTCATGCCGCGCCCCCGAGGATTCCGCCGAGGGTCCGGTCGACCGTGCCCGTGCCCGTGGGGGCGGCGGGGAGCTCGGGCAGCGAGTCGAAGAGCTTTCGCAGCTGTGCGCAGTCGGGGTTCCTGTCGCCCGCGTCCCCGGTGGTTTTCAGCAGGGAGCACAGCAGGGACGCCGGGTCCTGCGGAGCCTGGGCGTTGTTGCGGGTGTCGAGGGTGCCGGCGGAAGGGTTGTAGGCGTTCTGCAGGTTCGACAGGCCCGTCGGGGCGACGTCCAACAGCTCCTCCAGTGCGGCCCGTTGCGTGACGAGGACCCGGGTGACCTTGCTGAGGCCCTCGACGTCCGAGGTCAGTGCCGTCTTGTTGTGCTTCACGAAGTCCGAGACGTCGGCGAGGGCCGTCCCGAGGTACTTGAGCGCGGCGGCGAGGTCCGTGCGCTCTCCGGCGAGCTGCCCCGCCACTTCGGCGAGGCTGTCGTTGAACGACCGCACGCTCTGGTCGTCGGCCGCCAGCGCCGCCGTGAACACCTGGAGGTTGCGCACGGTGCCGAACAGGTCGCCCCGGCCGTCGGACAGCGTGGTGACCGCCTGGGAGAGGTCCTCCACGGACTGGTTGAGGTTCGTGCCCTGGCCCTTGAGGTTGTCCGCGCTCACCCCGAGCAGCCGCGACAGGGAGCCGTCCTTGTTGGCGCCCTTCGGGCCGAGCGCGTCGGCGGTGGTGTGCAGGCTGTCGAAGATCCGGTCCAGCTCGACGGGCACGGCCGTGCGCGACTCGGGGATGACGGCGCCGTCCCGCAGCACCGGGCCCCTGCGGTACACCGGCAGCAGCTGCACATAACGGTCGCTCACCACCGACGAGTTGATGATCGCGGCCTGGGCGCCCGCGGGGACCTTCCGTCCCGCGTCGTACTCCAGGTCCACCCGCACCCGGTCGCCCTGAGGCGTGATCCTGCGGACCTGGCCGATACGGACGCCGAGGACGCGGACATCGGAACCGGGGTAGATGCCGACGGTACGCGGGAAGTACGCCGTGACGCGGACCGTACGCGGATGCGGCCACAGCACGACGGCGGCGACGGCGACCACCGCCAGCACGGTGAGCAGGGCGAGGGCCTGCCGGAAGCGCTTGTTCACTGGGAGCCTCCCGTGCGCGGCACCACCGGGGCGGCGACCAGGTTCTGGACGTAGGAGTCGAACCAGCGGCCGTTGCCGAGGGTGTTGGTGAACAGCCGGACATAGGGCGCGAGCAGGCTGACGCTGCGGTCCAGGCTCGCCTGGTTGCGCTCCAGCATCCGGACGAACGTGTTGAGGTTCCGCAGCGCGGGGCCGATCTCCTTCTGGTTGTCGTCCACCAGGCCCGACAGCTCGATGCCCAGCGCCGCCGAAGTCTTGAGCAGCGTGTGGATCGCCTCGCGCCGCTCGCTGATCTCCTGGAAGAGCTTGTCGCCGTCCTTCACCAGGGCGGAGAAGTCCTTCGTGTGCTCGGCCAGCACCCCGGTGACCCCGTTCGCGTGCTTGAGGAGGTCGCCCAGGGCCTGGTCGCGCGAGGCGATCGTCCGGGAGATCCGGGACAGTCCCTGGATGGAGGCCTTCACCTCGGCAGGCGAGTCCTGGAAGGTGGTGGAGATGGTGTCCATGGCCTTCGCCAGCCGCTGGGTGTCCACCTTCTCCGTCGTGGTGGTCAGATCGCTGAACGCCTGCACGACGTCGTACGCCGACACCGTCCGCCCGATCGGGATCTCGCCGCCCGGCTTCAGCCGGCCGGGACCCTTCGGGTACAGCGCCAGGTACTTGGCGCCCAGGATCGTCTTCACCCGGATCGCGGCGGTCGTCGCGGTGCCCATCGCCGGGTCGCCCTTGATCTTGAACGTCACCTTCACGTGGTCGCCGTCGAGGTCGACGGCCTCGACCTTGCCGACCTTGACTCCGGCGATCCGCACCTCGTCGCCCGGCTTGAGTCCGCCCGCCTCGGAGAAGGCCGCGTCGTACGTCTCGCCGTCGCCGATCAGCGGCAGGCTGTCGGCGTTGAACGCGGCGACGGTCAGCAGGGCGAGGGTCAGGAGGCCCACGGCACCGACCACGACGGGATTGCGCTCGCGGAACGGCTTCAGCCGTGGCCGGCGCAGCCGGATCGCGGGCAGCTTCGGCGGCAGGACGTGCACCTTCACCAAGGGCTCCGGGCCCCGGGTCCGGCGAGGCAGAGGGTTGCCGATAGGCAGTTTCGGCGGGAGAACCCGCACCTTCACCAAAGGCTCCGGACGGCTCGTCCTGCGGGGCAGGCGGACCGTCGGCAGCTTCGGGGGCAGGACCCGCACCTTCACCAGGGGCTCGCGGCGCCGGGTCCTGCGGGGCGTGACGGGCGTCCTCATGAGCCGCACCTCGCCTGCGCCACATGGAAGTCGGGGCTGATGACCTGCTTCGTCCTCGGCAGCACGATCCGGCCGTCGAAGTCGCACAGGTAGAAGTTGAACCATGAGCCGTACGACGCCGTCCCCGTCAGCGCGTTCAGCTTGTTCGGCAGCCGCTGCAGCACACCCTCCACGGTCTTCTCGTTCCTGTTCAGCGTTCCGGTGAGCCGGTTCAGCCCGTCGATGTCGTCCTTCAGCGGGGGACGTGCGTCCCGCAGCAGCCCGGAGGTGGCCTCGGTCAGGTCGCCGATGCTCACCAGGGAGTCCCCGATCGGCTTGCGGTCGGCGGACAGCCCGGAGATCACCCGCCGCAGCTGGGTGATCAGCGCGGAGAAGCGCGCGCCGCGCCGGTCGAGCGTGTCCAGCACCGTGTTGAGGTTGTCGATCACCGAGCCGATCAGCTGGTCCCGGTCGGCGAGTGTCGTGGTGAGCGATGCGGTGTGCGCGAGCAGGCTGTTGACGGTGGAGCCCTCGCCCTGCAGGGTCTGGATGATCTCGGTGGCGAGCTGGTTGACGTCGTTCGGGCTCAGCGCGGCGAACAGCGGCTTGAAGCCGTTCAGCAGCGCGTTCAGGTCCAGCGCCGGCTGGGTCCGCGACAGCGGGATGGTGCCGCCGGGCCGCAGCCGGGTGCCGTCGCCCGCGCCCTCGGTCAGCGCGACGTACCGCTGCCCGACCAGGTTGCGGTAGCGGAGGACCGCGTGGGTGCTGGTGAGCAGCGGCCGGTCCGCCTCCACGCTGAAGGTGACCTCCGCCAGCGTCCGGTCCTTGATCCGGATGCCCTCCACCTGACCGACCCGCACCCCGGCCACCCGGATGTCGTCGCCGTTCTCCAGGCCCGTGACGTCGCTGAACACCGCGTGGTAGGTGTCCTTGGGGGTGAAGGAGACATTGACGATGGTGGCCGCGAGCAGGGCCGTCGCCGCGATCGTCACCAGCGCGAACAGGCCGAACTTGATCAGCGGTGCCGCGGTCTGCCGGGCGCCTTTCGTCCTCATGCGACGCTCACCGCCGTTCCGCGGGCCAGTGGCCCGAACAGCAGGGTCGCGACGGGCGGCACCTGGTCGGCGGGCACGCCCATGACGGGAGCCACGAGCGAGCCGACGGCCCGCTGTTCGGCCCGGGTGGCGGACACGTCGACACCTCCGGGAAGAGCGCCGCCGTCCGAAGCGCCGGACGACGTACCGTCGTTGAGCTTGGGTTTCGGTCCGGGCACCGGCGGGTGGGGCAGTCCCCGGCAGTCGGGTCCCGACCGGTCCGCGTAGCGCGGCTCCTCGCCGGGCCGGTACGCGCCCTGCGGACGCACGACCTCGAGGGTGATCCGCATCTCGCCGCCCCGGAACGCGTCCTCGGACGCCTGCTCCTGGTGGACCAGGCCCTGCAGCAGGCACGGGTACTCGGGGGAGTAGCGGGCGAACAGCTCCAGCGTGGGGCGGGACACCCGGCCGAGGGTGATCAGCCGGTCGCCGTTCTCGTCGAAGAAGTCCCGCCCGGTCTCGGCGACGGTCGCGGTGGTGCGGAGCGCGGCGGCCAGTTCGTCCTTCTTCTCGACGAGGGTACGGCTGGTGGTGACGGTGTTGCGCAGGATCGCCATCAGGTCGGGTGCCGCGTCCCCGTACACCTGGGCGACGTCGGCGAAGCGCGAGATGTCCTCCCGCAGGGACGGCAGATGCGGGTTCAGGCGGCGCAGATACGCCTCCACCCGGGTCAGGTTGTCGCCGATCCGGTCGCCGCGGCCCTCCAGCGCTGTGGCGAACGCCGAGAGCGTGGCATTGAGCTCGCCGGGCTGGACCGTGCGCAGCAGCGGCAGCAGGTCGTTCATCAGCCGCTGCAGCTCGATGCCGGTCTTCGTGCGGTCCTGGGCGATGACGTCCCCGGCGCGGATGGGCCTGGCGGTGGAGCCGGCGGGCGGCACCAGGTCGACGTACTTCTCGCCGAACAGCGTCTTGGGCAGCAGCCGGGCATGCACGTCCGACGGGATGAACGTGACGTACTGCGGCTTGAGGGCGAGGTCGAGCGTCGCCTTCGTGCCGTCCGCGTGCACCGCGCGCACCTCGCCCACCAGCAGCCCGCGCAGCTTGACGTCGGCGCGCGGCTCCAGCTGGTTGCCGAGGCTGTCGGCCTGGAGCGTCACGCGCACCACGGAGGTGAACGCCTGCTGGTAGACCGCCACCGCGAGCGACAGCAGCAGCGCCAGCACGGCGATGAACGCGACGCCGTACAAACGAAGTCTCCACACTCTCACCGGCTCACCCCGCGATCCGTACGGTCGTGTTGGCGCCCCAGATCGCGAGGCTCAGGAAGAAGTCCAGGACGTTGATCGCCACGATGGACGTGCGCACCGCCCGGCCCACCGCGACACCGACTCCCGCCGGGCCGCCGCTCGCGTGGTAGCCGTAGTAGCAGTGCACCAGGATGATCAGCACCGCGAACACGATCACCTTGCCGAAGGACCACAGCACGTCGACGGGCGGCAGGTACTGGTGGAAGTAGTGGTCGTAGGTGCCCGTCGACTGCCCGTAGTAGCCGGTCGTGATGGTGCGGGCGGCCAGGTACGACGACAGCAGCCCGATCACGTACAGCGGGATCACCGCGACGAACCCGGCGATCATCCGCGTCGTCACCAGGAACGGCAGCGAGGGCACGCCCATCACCTCCAGCGCGTCGGTCTCCTCGCTGATCCGCATCGCGCCGAGCTGCGCCGTGAAGCCGGCGCCGACCGTGGCGGACAGGGCGAGCCCGGCCACCAGCGGCGCGATCTCGCGGGTGTTGAAGTACGCCGACAGGAACGCCACGAAGTTGGAGGTGCCGAGCTGGTTGAGGGCGGCATAGCCCTGCAGGCCGACCTCGGTGCCGGTGAAGAACGACATGAAGGCGATCACGCCGACCGTGCCGCCGACGACGGCGAGCGCGCCCCGGCCGAAGCTGACCTCGGCGAGCAGCCGCAGGATCTCCTTCTTGTAGCGGCGCAGGGTGCGGCCCGTCCACGCCAGTGAACGGCCGTAGAAGGAGAGCTGGGCGCCCAGGTCCTCCAGGGAGCGCAGGGGCCGTTCGAGGAGCCGCAGGGGTCGTGGAGGTCGCATCGCTCAACCCCTCTGCGGGACGATCTGGAAGTACACGGCGGTCATCACGAAGTTCGTCACGAACAGCAACATGAAGGTGATCACCACGGACTGGTTGACGGCGTCCCCGACGCCCTTCGGGCCGCCTTTCGCGTTGAGCCCCTTGTAGGAGGCGACGATCGCGGCGATCGCCCCGAACACCAGCGCCTTCACCTCGGCCGCCCACAGGTCGGAGAGCTGCGCGAGGGTGGTGAAGGACGCCAGGTACGCGCCCGGCGTGCCGTTCTGGAGGACGACGTTGAAGAAATAGCCGCCGGCCACACCGACGACGGACACCAGGCCGTTGAGCAGGACGGCCACCACCATGGATGCCAGCACGCGGGGGACGACGAGCCGGTGGATCGGGTCGATGCCGAGCACCTGCATCGCGTCGATCTCCTCACGGATCTTGCGCGCCCCGAGGTCCGCGCAGATCGCGGTGCCGCCGGCGCCCGCGATCAGCAGCGCGGTGACGATCGGCGACGCCTCGCGCAGCACCGCCAGCACGGAGGCGGCACCGGAGAAGGACTGCGCGCCGAGCTGCCGTGTCAGGCTGCCGATCTGCAGGGCGATGACCGCCCCGAAGGGGATCGACACGAGTGCCGTGGGCAGGATGGTGACGCTCGCGACGAACCACGCCTGCTGGATGAACTCCCGCGCCTGGAACGGCCGTCGGGGCAGGGTCCGGACGACGTCCAGTGCCAGCGCGAACAGGTTGCCCGAGTGGCGCAGTGGCGCGGTGGGGGACAGGCTCATGCGCCGGCGGCCTCCTTCCGGTGCAGTGCGGCCTCACGCCGGGCGATGGCCTCCCAGCGGGGCGGGCGGGTGATGCCCGGGCCGGGCAGCAGCCGGGGAGTCATCTCCTGGGGCGCGCTGTCGTCCAGATGCGCCAGCTCCTGCTCGACCTGGGCGGCGTCCTTCTCCTCCGCCATGCCGATGGGTCCCTGCATCCGGCCGTTCAGGAACTGGCGCACCACCGGCTCGTCGCTGGTCAGCAGCTTTTCGCGGGGCCCGAACATCACCAGTTCGCGGCGGAACAGCAGCCCGATGTTGTCGGGGACCTGGCGGGCCGAGGCGATGTCGTGGGTGACGATCAGGAAGGTGGCGCCGGTCTGTGCGTTGAGATCGACGATGAGCTGGTTGAGGTAGGCCACGCGCACCGGGTCGAGGCCCGAGTCCGGCTCGTCGAACAGGACGATCTCCGGATCGAGCACCAGTGCCCGAGCGAGCCCGGCCCGCTTGCGCATACCGCCGGAGATCTCGCCGGGCAGCTTTCCCTCGGCGCCGAGCAGGCCGACCATGTCCATCTTCTCCAGCACGATCCGCCGGATGTCGGACTCGGACTTGCGGGTGTGCTCACGCAGCGGGAAAGCGATGTTGTCGTACAGGTTCATCGAGCCGAACAGCGCACCGTCCTGGAACAGCACGCCGAACAGCTTCCGCACCTCGTACAGCTCGTGCTCGCGCAGCCTGGTGATGTCCCGGCCCGCGACCTTCACCGAGCCGCGCTCGGGTCTGAGCAGCCCGACGAGTGTCTTGAGGAACACGGACTTGCCCGTCCCGGAGGGGCCGAGCATCACGGAGACCTCTCCCGCGGGCAGCGTCAGCGAGACGTCCTGCCAGATGACCTGGTGTCCGAAGGACTTGGTCAGCCCTTCCACACAGATCTCGACACCCATCCGCGCTCCACCCTTCACCCACGTGAGCAGCTCCGACATCTGCTCTACGGGGAGGGGCGGGGGGTCCGTCGCGAGGAAGCGGAAATTTTTCCGGACTTCTCGGCAGGGCCTGCGGCGGCGTTGCCGACGGGCCTACGGCAGCTTCACCGAGGGCGTGCTCGGGGTGGGCACGGGCAGTGAGGCGGACGGCAGGGAGGGAGTGCCCGTCGGTACCGGCGGGAGCGAGGGGACGGCGGACGGGACCGGCAGGTTCGGCACCGTCGGCACGCCGGGGACCCCCGGCGCCGACAACGTCGGGAGCGGGGCCGACGACACCTCCGGCAGGGACGGCACGGACAGGGGCAGCGGTGAGCCGGTGCCCGGTGTGCGGGCCGTCCTCCGGCCGGCCGGCGTCCGCGTCGCGTGCGAGGCGATGCCCGTGTGCGGCGGACCACCCTGCTCCGTGCCGCCGGTGCTGTCCGTGCGGAGCGCCGGGGCGCTGTGCGTCACCGCCGGCCGCGGGACCGGGGCCTGAGTGGCGCCCCCGCCTCCGCCCAGCGTCTGCGGCAGGACGAACCCCGCCACCACCAGCGTCGCCGCCGTCGAGGTGACCGCCACCGTCTGCGCCTTGCCGGCCCCGTGCGGCCGCCCACGCCCGAGCAGGAACAGCACGGCGCCGAGCGTCCCGGCCAGCGAGGCGCGCAGCGTCCGCCGTGCCCGGGCCAGCAGCGACTCGACGGTCCGGTAGCTCAGGCCCATCCGCACGGCCACCTGACCCACGTCCAGGTCCTCGGACTTCAGCCGCAGGGCCTCCGCCTGGCGCGCCGGCAACTCCCCGCTGCGCACGGCGAGCCACCGGGCCTCGGCCCGGTCGCACACCGCCTCGTCGACGGGCACCGGGCCCGGCGTGAGGAGCGTGGGGCTGCTGCGCACCTCGGCCTCCCGGTTGACCTGCCGGTACCGGTCCACGCACAGTCGCATCGTCACCGTGGTCAGCCAGGCGCCGAGGCGCTCGTCGTCGAGATCCGGGCGCTCCGCCGCGCGCAGCATCGCCTCGTGCACCGCGTCCTCGGCGTCCTCCAGGCTCATCGACCGGCGCCGGGCCACCTTGAGCAGGTGCTCCCGGTGGCTCCACATGCGCTTCCAGCGGTCCTGGGCAGCCTGTGTCTCCGCGTCCCCGGCCTCCCCTGTCTCAGCAGGCATGTCCGTCGCCATGAGGGCCCCTTCGCGCTCACCCGCCGGTCCTGTGCACCCGGCGGGTGGCGACATTACCGCCCAGTATCCGCGGTTGGGGAGGGGTGGAGCCCATCGTGTCCGCACCGTTGCTGGTCAGCGGGCCACCACTCGGCAGCACCCCGGTGCCGGGCAGCCCGATGCTCGGGGTGGGCACGGGCAGCGAGGGCGGCGCGTCCGTCTGCCGCGGCACCCCGGCCGTACGCGTCGGGGACGGGGTGGGGGAGGGCTCGGAGACGGTGGCCGACGGGGACGGTGCCGCGCCCGGGCGGTGCTCCGACGGCTTCGGCGAGGGGTGCGCCGTGCTGCCCCGCCGGGGCGGCTTCGGTCCCTGCGACGCCGCGGCGCCCCCGGCCAGGTCCGGCACCACGCGGTGCCCCGCCAGGAAGTACGCGTACCAGGCCCTGACCGTCCGCAGATACTCCTGGGAGGCGTTGTAGCCGAGGATCGCCCGGTCCAGTTGCGCGGGATCCGACAGGTCCCGGCCGCCCGCGCACAGGTAGCGGCCCGCGGCGAGCGCCGCGTCGAAGACGTTGTCCGGGTCCTCGCGTCCGTCGCCGTTGCCGTCCGCGCCCCACCGGGCCCAGGTGGAGGGGATGAACTGCATCGGCCCGACCGCGCGGTCGTACACCGGGTCCCCGTCGTAGGCACCCCCGTCGGTGTCCCGTACGACGGCGTAGGGACCCCCGGTCAGTCGAGGTCCGAGGATCGGTGTCACCGTCGTACCGTCCGCCCGCACCCGGCCGCCCCACGCCTGCCCGGACTCCACCTGACCGATCGCGGCCAGCAACTGCCAGCGCAGACGGCATCCGGGCGCGGTACGCGCCAGCTCCGCCTCTGCGTGCCGGTAGGCGGCGAACACCGTGGCGGGCAACGCCCCGGCGCCGCTCGCCGCCGATCGCCCGTCCTTCTGCGGCTTCCCGGTGCGCAGCGGTGGCAGCTGGGTGCGGTACGGGGTGTCGCCGGACACGCTCGGCCCGTGCTCGGCGGGTGCGTCCGGCCGCGCGGGCTCGGAGGCCCGTGCCGCCACCGCGCCCGGCGCCTGCGAAGCGGTGAGCGCCGCCATGGCCGCCGCCGCGACCGCCGTCCCCCTGACCCCCCTGAACGCACCCCCGAACGCATGCCTGAACACTCGCCCTGCCACGGAGCACTCCCCTCCCTGTACGGATCCCTTCCTCTGCTCTACGCGGCAGGGAGGCGCGTCCGTCGCGGGAGGCGGGGCGGGCACCCGGCACCGTCAAGACGTATCGGCAGGAACCATTCCGAACCAGGTGAAACTCACCACCCAGTACACGACGTACAGCGCGAGCAGCGCGAAACCGTGCCGGCGCCTGAGCCGCCCGGTGGAGATGGCGTACGCGCCGAGCCCGTTCACCACGAGCAGCGCGGGCAGGTGCCAGGTCAGGACGCTCCGGTCGATGACCACGCTGCCCGCCAGCAGCACGATGCCGAGCTTGCCCGTGACCGAGAAGACGACGCTTCCGATGACGTTGCCGACCCCGATCTCCGGTGCCCCCTTCCGGGCCGGTTCCACGGTCAGGAAGATGTCCTCGACCGTCAGCACCACCGTCACGACGGTCGCGCCGAAGACGGTTCCCTGAAGCCCGTACGTCTGCAGGATGCCCTTGGTGCCGATGCCCGTGATCGCGGAGCCCGCGACCAGGCCGGCCACGGCGAGCACCGCGAGGCCGAGCCCCGTCCAGCCGGACCGTTCGCGCACCTGGGCGAGCAACCCGCCACCCGGCGGTGCTCCCGCGCGGGTCCGTGCCGCCGTGATCGCGCAGGCGTCCGCCTCCCGGCGGATCGGTGCGCGGTCCCCGGCTCCCCGGGCGAGGGAGTAGGCCTCGTACAGCTCCGCGTCCCGGAACACGGGCGTGTCGTCCCGGGACTCCCGTACCGCCACGTAGGCGAGGAACAAGGCGAACAACCCCAGGAGCGCCACGCCGTCCAGAGCGGTGAGCGGGGCGGTCAGCGCGCACACGACCATCACGAGGGGCGCACAGGCGAAGACGAGGACGTAGTCGCGCGGAATGGTGACGCGGGTGGGTGTGAGGATCGCCGCGAGGGCCAGGACCACTCCCGTCATGGACAGCACGGTCCCGATCACCACGCCCAGTGCCACCCCGCCGAGGTCCTCGAGATTGAGCGCGACGCCGAGAAAGATGTCGTCGAACTCGATGCCCGTGAAGACGACGGAGACCAGGAACAGGGAGACGTGGAATCCGCTCGCGATCCCGACGAGACGCCGGATCAGCTGCTCGGCGCTGAACACCAGCAGGGCCGCCCCGGCGGCGAACAGCAGGATCGAGGCCACGGCGGACTCACACCGGACGGCCCGGATGCGGCCGGGGCGCGAGGGCGTGCTCCCGCCGTCCGGCCGCCTCGTCGGCGGCCCGCACCGCCGCGGCCACGATCCCGTGGTCGGGAGACAGGTGGCACACCGGGTCGGTGCGGGCGGCGTCGCCGGTGAGCAGGAACGCCTGGCAGCGGCACCCGCCGAAGTCGACCTCGCGACGTGGGCAGCTCCGGCAGGGCTCCGGCATCCAGTCCGTGCCGCGGAAGCGCTGGAACAGCGGTGAGCTCTCCCAGATCCATGCCAGGGAGTGCTCGCGCACACTGGCGCGGGGCAGCGGCAGCGCGTGTGCGGGCGGGCAGGGCAGCACATCCCCGTTCGGGACCACGGTGAGCTGGCGCCGGGCCCAGCCGCCCATACAGGGCTTCGGGTAGTGCTCGTGGTAGTCGGGGACGACGTAGATGATCTCCATCCGGTCCCTGAGGCGCATCCGTGCCGCCCGCACCACCGGCTCGGCGCGCTCCAGCTGGGCCGTGCTGGGCAGCAGCGCTTCCTTGTTGCGCCAGGCCCAGCCGTAGTACTGGGTGTTGGCCAGCTCGACGCGATCGGCGGCCAGCTCCTCGGCGAGGGCGAGGATGCGGTCGACGCGGTCGATGTTGTGCCGGTGGAGCACCACGTTGACGGTCAGGGGCCAGCCCAGGTCCTTCACCAGCCGGGCCGCCGCCGTCTTGCGTGCGAAGGACGGAGTTCCGGCGATGCGGTCGGACAGCGCCGGCTCGTCGGCCTGGATGCTGATCTGCACATGGTCCAGGCCCGCGGCGCGCAGCTGCTCGGCCCGGCGGGGCGTCAGGCCGGCCGCACTGGTGATGAGGTTGGTGTACAGCCCGAGGTCACCGGCGTGGCGCACGATCTCGACGAGGTCGCGGCGCACCAGCGGCTCACCACCGGACAGGTGCAGCTGGAGCACCCCCAGTTCGGCGGCCTCGGTCACCACCCGCCGCCACTCCTCGGTCGTCAGCTCGTCCCCGAAGTCGCCGAGGTTCAGCGGGTTGGAGCAGTACGGGCAGTGCAGCGGGCACGCATAGGTGAGTTCGGCCAGCAGCCCGAGCGGTCTATCCATCGCAGACCTCCAGGCATCTCCGGGCGGCGAGCCCGGCCAGGAACAGCCGGACCTCGTCGCCGGCCACATGGGCGTACCGCCCGCTCAGCTCAGCGACGATCTGGGTGACGGTCCGCTCGCCGTCGCACAGGTCCAGGATCGCCGCGCCGGTCCCGTTCAGGACGGAGACCGCCTCCGGCGCGAGCAGCACATGACGCCCGCGCGCCGGGTCGTAGGCCAGCCGGACGTGCGGCGCGAGGCGGGGACGGTCCGTGTCACCGACCGTCCGCCGAGGACCGTTCGATGGCATCGAGCATGCTCCACAGGACGTCGCACTTGAAGGACAGGGCGGCCAGGGCACCCGCCTGCTCCGGCTGGCTCCGGCAGTACGCCGTCACCACCTCGAGGGCGTGCTCGGCGTCGCGGGGGGCCTGGGTCAGGCGGGACCGGAAGTAGGCGAGCCCCGCGCGGTCGATCCACGGATAGTGGCGTTCGAACGCGGTGAGCCGTTCGGCCATCAGGTCCGGCGCGAACAGCTCGGTCAGCGAGGACGCCACCGCCTCGGTCCACGGCCGGGTACGGGCGAAGGTGACGTAGGCGTCGACGGCGAACCGCACCCCGGGCACGACGTGCCGTTCGTCCTCCATCTCCTCCCGGGTCAGCCCCAGCGCCTCGCCCAGGCGCAGCCAGGCCTCGATACCGCCCTCGCCGTCCGCGGTGCCGTCCTGGTCGACGATGCGCAGGATCCAGCGGCGGCGCACCTCGCGGTGCGGGCAGTTGGTGAGGATCGCGGCGTCCTTGCGGGGCAGGTTCTCCTGGTAGTAGAAGCGGTTGGCCGCCCACGCCTGCAGCTGCCGGCGGGTCAGGGCGCCCTCGTTCATCGCCCGGTGGAAGGGATGCCGGTCGTGGTAGCGGCGGGACTGCGCGCGCAGCGCCGCCACGAATTCGTCGGTTTCCGTCGCCGTCGCCATGGCCCTCAGATCCACAGGTCGAGCCCGTCCACGGCGACCTCCATGCCGTGTCGCTCGACGGCGCGCCGCTCGGGCGAGTCCTCGAGCAGGACGGGGTTCGTGTTGTTCAGATGGGTGTAGATCGTGCGCTCGACGGGGAGCGGGGACAGCTGCTGCAGGCTGCCGCTGGGGCCTGTGATGGGCACATGGCCCATCTCCCGGGCGGTCCGGCGTCCCCGGCCGAGCCGGATGAGCTCGTCGTCGTCCCAGCACGTCCCGTCGACCAACAGACAGGCGCAGTCCGCGAGTCGGTCGCGTATTTCCGCCGTGAGCTCCTGCACGCAGGGCAGGTACACCAGGGCCCGGCCACTGCGCTCGTCGGTCAGGCGGTAGCCGACGACCCGCCCCTGCCCGACCCCGTCGTCGGAGCCGAAGCGTGCCCGCTTGCTCGTGGGCACGTCGAACGCGCGGTACGACAGCCCCTCCGTGAGCGGGACGTCGGTCTCCGGCTCGACCGGGTGCCAGGTGACCGGGCAGTAGGCGAGGAGCGTCCGCAGCAACGAGGTCCCGTCGTACAGCGTGTCGTGCACCGCCTTGGTGGCGTGGAGCTCGATGCCCTCCGCCTCCCGGAGCAACAGCAGACCGAGCGTGTGGTCGAGCTCGGCGTCGGTGACCGCGACGACCACCGGAGCGGCGTCGGGGCGCAGGGCGGGGAACGACTCGACCTGCGCCCGGACGTCCGGAGAGGCGTTGAACAGGAACCAGACCTGCCCGTCGGCGCTCACGGCGATCGACGACTGGGTGCGCGCACGGCACGGCCGGGAGCCGTCCCGCACGGCACCGCACGGCGGGCAGGCGCAGTTCCACTGCGGGAAGCCGCCCCCGGCCGCCGAACCCAGCACGCGCACCCACACGTCGATCCGCCGTCCTCCCGGTGCCCGACACGTCGCGCCGCCGTCATCCCCCCTCGGGCTCCCACACGCCCATGTAGGCGGTCACCTCGGCGGACACGCTGATCTCCTCGAACACAGGGGTCTCCCACTCGTCCAGGCAGACCTGGTCGATGACGCTCTCCCGGTCCATGGCTTCACCTCCTCCTGTGTCTCGCGCTTCCCTGACGTCTTCGGTCGCAGGCGGCACAGCGAGGCCGTTGCCCTACTGCGGAAGGGCGAAGGCGAACACCGCGTCACCGTGGGAGGCACCGAGCATCGCGGGAACGATCCCCTCGATCCAGCTGCCCCAGCCGACCGGCACGGCGATGAACTGCCTTCCGTCGACGCTGTAGGTCGTCGGGCTGCTGTGGTGCCCGCTGCCCGTCTGGAACTCCCACAGCGGCTCCCCGGTGCGCGCGTGGAACGCGGTGAACTCTCCGGACGGCCTGCCGACGAACACCAGGTCTCCCGCCGTGGCCAGCGCCGACGCGCTCATCGGCGTCTCGTTGCGCCACTTCCACACCTCCTCGCCGGTGGCGGCGGAGATGGCCTTCACGAACCCCTGCATGTCGTTCGCGTCCACCGTGACGCTCGCGCCCCAGTAGGGGATGCTCTCCTTGAACTCCCTGTGGCGCAGGGTGACTTCGGACCCGACGTCCTGGACCGGCACGTAGAACAGCTCCGTGCGCGGGCTGTAGGCCGCGTGCGTCCACTCCTTGGCTCCGGCGGGACCGGGCCAGAAGTGGACCGGCTCGCCCTCCTTCTCGGGCACCACCTTGGGCGTCACACGGCCGTCCCCGCCGATCTCGCCCCAGGTGATGCGTTCGCCGAAGGGCGTGATCCGCACCCGCTCACCGTTCCTGCGGTCCAGCGTGAAGAGGTATCCGTTCTTGTCGAAGTGGGCCAGCAGCTTCTGCCCGTCCAGGTCGTAGAGGATGCACTCCATGTTGCTGTCGTAGTCCCACACGTCGTGCGGGGTGCACTGGTAGTGCCAGCGGATCTCGCCGTTGTCGGGATTCAGGGCGATGATGCTGTCGGTGTAGAGGTTGTCGCCCTCACGCACGGCCCCGTCGAAGTCGGGTGCCGGATTGCCGGTCCCCCAGTAGACGAGGTTCAGCTCCGGGTCGTAGGTCCCGGTGACCCAGGCGTTGCCGCCACCGCGCGCCCAGGCCGGTCCGTCCGGCCAGGTGTCCGATCCCGGCTCGCCGGGCTTGGGCACCGTGTAGGTGCGCCAGGCGCGCTCTCCGGTCTCCAGGTAGTAGGCGTCGAGATGACCGCGCACCCCGAACTCACCGCCCGAACTACCCACGATGATCTTGTCCTTGACGACGAGGGGAGCGACCGTGGCGCTCTCGGCCGCCCGTACGTCGCCGTTCGTCGTGTCCCAGACGAGCTCGCCCGAGACGGCGTCGAGGGCGATCACATGGGCGTTCAGCGTGGTGACGAAGACCTTCCCGTGCGCGACCGCGACCCCGCGGTTGACGTTGCCGCAGCAGAGGGAGACGTCGAACGGGATCGCGTGCTTGTACTGCCACAGTTGCCGTCCCGTCCGGGCGTCGACGGCCCAGACCCAACCGTCCCAGCCCGAGAGGTACATGACCCCGTCCACGACGATCGGAGCGGCCTCGAAGGCGTAGGTCGACTGGCCCGCGTGGAAGCCGGACGAGCCGAACTGGAACACCCAGGCGGGAGTGAGGCGTTGGACGTTCTCGGTGTTGATCTGGTCCAGCGGACTGTACCGCTGCCCGTCGTAGGCGCCGTAATAGGTCAGCCAGTTCTGCGGCTCCGAACGCGCCCGGAGAATGCGTTCGTACGTCACGTCCTGTGCCGCCGGCGGCGCAGTGCCGACCATGGTACTCAATGCGGCGAAATTGACGGCAGGCGGCGCGTCGATGTACTCCATGGGATCCTCCTTGCCGGCCCGGCGGTGACCGGGCGGCCTTTTTCCCGGGCGGTTTCTACGGCCGTGGCTGTTCCGGGCGGTCGAGGCGGGCCTCCTGCGGAACATCCCCCATCACGGCGATCACCCCGACCAGGCCGCGCCCCTCGTCGTTGCCGACATTGGAACCGAACCAGTAATAGCCGGGGCCGTCCAGGTTGAGCACGGTCTTGCCCCGTGAGTACACCGGAAGCCACATCCATTTGCTGTCGCCGTTGCTCGGCAGGAGCGCGCAGTGCGTGTTCGTGTCGTCGTTGCGGAGTTCGATCTCCAGCTCGCCCCCGTGGGGCATGACGACGATGGAGGGCTCCCACATCAGCTCGTCGGGCGGAATCCGCACATCGGCGTGCAGACGGCCGTCGGAACCTTCCTCGGCCCGCCCGAGGCCCCCGTGGGCGAGGAGCCGACCCAGCGTCGCCTTGTTCTGCCCGTACAGCTCGGGCAGTTCCTGCTCGGCTCTGGTCGTCATCGGCCCGACCTCCTGTTTGAGTCGGATTCGAGCACCATGTTCCGGGTAACCGTGGCGCATGACGCAAAACGCTCCCGGCTTATTTCGCGGAATTTCCCGTAATTATTGCTAATGCGCGCTCGAAGGCGCACAATATGCATCACGAATTTCAGGTCGGAGGCGCCGCCCGGTGTGTCGGCGCCGGCCCCCGGAGTGGCGATCAAGGCCTTCCGGAGACGGATCTCCCGCCTGGCGTCCGGGCCCATACCTCCTGGATATCCTTTGCGCTCCATGTTTTCGATGTTGTGATTCGCGGCATAATGGGGCTACGGTAAAGGGCTGGGAGCATGCCCTCCGTGAGGGAAGTGAGCGCGGTGTCCGTCGCCTGGGACGACATCGGCGGTCTCGTCGATGCCCACGAGCGTTTTCTGGCCGGCGCGGGAGTCGACACAGACGTCCGGGTCTCGGTGCTCGAATCCTGGAAGCGGTGCAGGTCCGAAGGAGTGCAGCCGCACCGCCTCCTGGTGCCCTACGCCGCCGACCTGGCGCTGGACGACCGGCTTCTGCGCGCGGCAGACCCCGTCCTGAA
Organism: Streptomyces sp. Ru72; assembly: GCF_002920635.1. Classification (GTDB taxonomy): domain Bacteria; phylum Actinomycetota; class Actinomycetes; order Streptomycetales; family Streptomycetaceae; genus Streptomyces. The sequence goes on from NZ_PQSR01000054.1 coordinate 33,719, forward strand.
AGGCCTGACGGCGTCACTGGCCAACGTGAGCATGGCGATCGCGTTCTGCGACGCGCGGGCCCACATGGTCCAGCGGCACGGCGGTGACCGGCGGCTGCGCCGGCGTCTCGACTCGGTGAACTTCGCCCCCGGCTTCGACGCCTCGGAACGGGCCGCGGGCACCAACGGCGTCGGTACGGCGCTGGCCGGCCGCAGTCCCATCTACGTCGTCGGCCGCGAGCACTTCGCCGACTGCCTGCAGCCGTTCGCCTGCGCGGGCTCGCCCATCCGCGACCCGCTCAGCGGGCGGATCGAGGCCGTCCTCGACCTCACCTGCCTGCGTGAGGACGGCGACCCCGCCATGCTTCGGCTGGTGCGGCAGGCCGCGCGCGACATCGAGGGGCGGCTGCTGGAACAGGCCACGGAACGGGAGCGGGCGCTGCTCGCCGCGTACCAGCGGGCCTGCCGCGACGCGGGCGGCGTACCCGCCTGGCCGCGGCAGCCCCGGCACGTGGGCGGCGGCGCGCTCGGCTTCGACGGCGACACCCTCACCCGTATCGACCTGGCCGTGCTGCGGGAGAAGGCCGAGGAACTGATCGCCTCGCCGCAGCGCACCCTTGACGAAGTGGCCCTGTCCGGTGGGCGCGTCGCCACGCTGCTGCGCCGCCAGGTCAGGGGAGCCGCCGGGGAGACGGGCGTGGTCGTGGAGGCCCGTGTCGCCGGGGGGCCGCACCTGCGCCATGTCGAACTCGCCCCGCAGGCGCAGCCGCTCGCTCCGCCGCAAGCGTTCGCTCCGCCGCAAACGCTCGCAGCGCCGCAGTCGCTCGCGCCGCCGCAGACCGTTACGCCCGCCCTGCTCACCCCGCAGGCACCGCCGATCGCCACACCAGCACCGTCCCACGCCCCCGCGGGACACGACGGAGCCCCTCCGGTCGTCCTGCGCGCCGTGGCACCGCCGCCCCCGGCCACCGCGCCCGCGCCGCCCGAGGCCGCCCCCCAGCCCCGCACCGGGCCCGAGACGACCGCGGACGACGACGGTGCCGGCGCCGAGGGCTGGCTGCTGCTCGTCGGCGAGCCCGGCGTCGGCCGCCTGGCGGTCCTGGCCCGCAAGCGCCTGGAGCTGCTGCACGACGCAAGCGTGCGCATCGGCACCACCCTGGACGTCACCCGCACCGCGGAGGAGCTGGCGGAGGTGACCGTCCCCCGGTTCGCCGACCTGGTGGTCGTCGACCTGCCCGACACCGTGCTGCTCGGAGAGGAGCCGGGGCCGCTCGGCGGTCACACCCCGCTGCGCCGGGTCGCGCTCGGCAGCGTGCGCGAGGAACTGCCCGTGTACGGCATCGGCGACCTGGTCGAGTACGTGCCGTCCACCCCGCAGGTCCGCTGCCTGGAGACCGGGCAGTCCGTGCTCGAACCCGTCCTGTCCGAGGCCGACGGCTGGATCGCCCAGGACCCGGCGCGGTTCGGACGGGCACTGGCGAAGGGCATCCACTCCCTGATCACCGTGCCCCTGCGGGCCCGCGGCACGATCCTCGGCGTGGTGAGCTTCTACCGCTCCGAGAAGCCCACCCCCTTCGAGGACGACGACCTCTCCCTCGCCCAGGAACTGGCCGCCCGCGCGGCGATCTCCATCGACAACGCCCGCCGCTACACGCGTGAGCACAACACCGCCCTCGCCCTGCAGCGCAGCCTGCTGCCCCGGGGCCGGCCCGAGCAGAACGCCGTCGAGGTCGCCTACCGCTACCTGCCCGCGCAGGCCGGGGTCGGCGGCGACTGGTTCGACGTCATCCCGCTGTCCGGCGCCCGGGTGGCCCTGGTGGTCGGCGACGTCGTCGGGCACGGACTGCACGCCGCGGCCACCATGGGCCGACTGCGCACCGCAGTGCACAACTTCTGCTCCCTGGACCTGCCGCCCGACGACCTCCTCACCCACCTCGACGACCTGGTCGGACGCCTGGACCGCGGCGAGGGCTGGGCTGTGGAGCCCACCTACCCGGACGCCGGGATCGTCGGCGCCACCTGTCTGTACGCCGTCTACGACCCGGTGTCCCGGCGGTGCACCCTCACCCGGGCCGGACACCCGGTCCCCGCGGTCGTCGGCCCGGACGGCAGCGTGGACTTCGTCGACCTGCCGTCGGGCCCGCCGCTCGGGCTCGGCGGGACGCCGTTCGAGATGGTCGAGCTGGAGCTGGCCGAGGGCAGCCAACTGGTGCTCTACACCGACGGTCTGATCGAGGACCGGGTCCGGGACATCGACACCGGCCTGGACAAGCTCCGCAGCGTCCTGGCCTGCCCCGGCCGCGCGCCGGAGGACACCTGCGAGGCCGTCCTCGACGCCCTGCTCCCGTCCCGGCCGAGCGACGACGTGGCGCTGCTGGTGGCCCGGACGCACGCGCTCGGCCCGGAGCGGGTCGCCGAGTGGGAGTTCCCCAGCGATCCGGCGGTCGTCTCCCGCGCACGGGAGGCGGTCACCGGCCAGATGGCCGCCTGGGGCCTGGACGAACTCGGCTACACCACCGAGCTGGTCGCCAGCGAGCTGGTCACCAACGCCATCCGGCACGCCACCGGCCCCGTCCAGCTGCGCCTCCTTCGGGACCGTGCGCTGATCTGCGAGGTCTCCGACGGCAGCAGCACCTCGCCCCGGCTGCGGCGTGCCCGCAACGAGGACGAGGGCGGGCGCGGACTGTTCCTCGTCGCGCAGCTCACCGAGCGCTGGGGGACCCGCTACACCACCGACGGCAAGATCATCTGGACCGAACAGTCCCTGGAACAGCCCCTGTCCTGACCGCCCTCCGCGACCGCCGTCCACGGTGGCCCCGCTTCCGTTAGAGTCGCTGCCGGGCGTGCCCCCACGGCGGGCGGTCCTGGTGAAGGCGCAGGTCAGGCGCAGGTCAGTCGGTGGTTGGGGGCAGTATGCGTTTGAGGGTGGAGTTCACGACCGAGCCCTTCGACCTCGATGAGGCGCCCGCGCACGCGCTGGTGGCCCGCGATGTCATCGGGTCCGCCGATCTGGACGCCGTGGATGTCGGACCGTTCGGCAACACCGCGGAGGGCCGCGCCGACGCCGTGCTCACGGCCGTCGACGCACTGCTGCGCAAGACCCTCCAGGCCGGGGCCACGCGGATCTCGCTGCAGGTCAACGTGATCGGGGAGGGCAAGTGACCGGCACCGGGGACGAGCCGTTCATCACGGCCGTGAAACCGCTGGTCGACGCCATGGGGGGTGAGATGCTGCCCCCGGACCAGGCCGGCCCCGACGACGTGGTGCTCGTCTGGGAGGGTGCCGACGTCGTCGCCGTACGCCTGCCGCAGCTCGCCGACTCGCTGGATCACATCCTGGCCGCCATGGAGCGCAAGCGTGGCAAGCCCCTGTCCGAACTGGACCGCAAGGCCAAGCAGGAGGTCGTACGGACCCTGGAGGCGCGCGGCGCCTTCTCCGTGCGCCACGGGGTGGAGACCGTCGCCGGCGCGCTCGGCGTCAGCCGGTTCACCGTCTACAACTACCTCAATCGCGAGAAGGAGTCCTGACGGGCCCCCGTGCCGGTGAGCGGCTCGACACGCCGGTGAGCGGTTCACCCCGCCATGTCCCGCCGAATTTTCAACAAACTGTTGACCGCGTGTGGGTGGAGGGCGTTAGCTGTTCGCAGCCCGCTCAAGGACCGAGGCCACGGAGGCACCCGTGACGTCCACTCCCACGCCGCTGGGCCTGGCCCGCTTCAACACCCTGGAAGAACCCGCGGCCCGCACCGCCCTTCACGAGGTGTGCGCGTCCACGGCCTGGGCCGCTCGGCTGCTCGCCGGGCGCCCCTACGCCACCGCCGAGGACCTGTACGCCGCGAACGACGCCGCCATGACGGAGATGACCACCGCGGATCTCGCGCAGGCCATGGCCGGGCACCCGCCGATCGGCCGGCCGAAGCCGGGTGACCCCGCCTCGGCATGGGAGCAGCGGGGCATGGACGGCGCCTCCGACGAGCTCAAGGCGGAGATGCTCGAGCTGAACCTGGCGTACCAGGAGAAGTTCGGCCATGTCTTCCTGATCTGCGCGACCGGCAGGACCGGCGAGCAGATGAGGGACGCGGTCAAGGAGCGGATCGGCAACGCGCCGGAGCGGGAACGGGAGATCGTCCGCAGCGAACTGGGCAAGATCAACCGCATCCGGCTGGCACGCATCGTCGAAGAGGGCGACAACGCATGAGCAACCGCACCACCGCATCCGTGTCCACGCACATCCTGGACACCAGCGTCGGCCGCCCCGCGACGGGCGTCGCCGTCCGCCTCGCAGCCCGCCCCGGCCGGGACGCGGACTGGCAGGCGCTCGGCGGCTCCGCGACCGATGCGGACGGCCGGTGCAAGGACCTTCCGGCCCTGCCGGAGGGGACGACCCAGGTACGGCTCGACTTCGCGGTCGAGGCGTACTTCGAGAGGTCCGACAAGAAGCAAGCCGATGCGCAGCAGGACGCCCCCGCGAATCGGGACAGCGGTGCGCGAGGAGCGTTCTTCCCGGAGGTGACGGTCACGTTCGCCGTCGTGCCGGGGGAGCACTACCACGTACCGCTGCTGCTCACCCCGTTCGGCTACTCCGTTTACCGAGGGAGCTAGCACACATGGCAGCAGTCAATCCCCGCCCGGGCCGCCCCGTGCTCGGGCAGAACCAGTACGGCAAGGCCGAGAACCGGGTCGTCAGGATCACGCGGGACGGCGCCACCCACCACATCAAGGACCTCAACGTCTCGGTGTCGCTGAGCGGAGACATGGAGGAGGTCCACTACTCGGGCTCCAACGCCAACGTGCTGCCGACCGACACCACCAAGAACACGGTGTACGCGTTCGCCAAGGAGCACGGCGTCGACTCCGCCGAGCAGTTCGGCATCCACCTCGCCCGCCACTTCGTGACCTCGCAGGAGCCGATCCACCGGGCCCGCATCCGCATCGAGGAGTACGCCTGGGACCGGATCGGGCACTCGGGAAAGGGCGCGCACTCTTTCGTCCGCACGGGCCAGGAGACCCGCCTGACGCAGATCACCTACGACGGCTCGTCCTGGGAGGTGGTCTCCGGCCTGAAGGACCTGACGGTGATGAACTCCACCGACTCGGAGTTCTGGGGCTACGTCAAGGACAGGTACACGACGTTGCCCGAGGCCCACGACCGCATCCTGGCCACCTCCGTCACCGGCCGCTGGCGCTTCAACTGGACCGATGACGCCCAGGAGGCGCCGGACTGGGAGACGTCCTACGAGGAGACGAAGAAGCACCTGCTCCAGGCCTTCGCCGAGACCTACTCCCTCTCGTTGCAGCAGACCCTGTACCAGATGGGCGCCCGCATCATCGAGCATCGCGCCGAGATCGACGAGGTCCGCTTCTCGCTCCCGAACAAGCACCACTTCCTGGTGGACCTGGAGCCGTTCGGGCTGAAGAACGACAACGAGGTGTACTTCGCCGCCGACCGCCCCTACGGCCTGATCGAGGCCACCGTCCTGCGGGACGGGTGCGAGGCGCGGATCCCGGTGGACCTCACCAACCTGTGACGGAAGCGAGAACCACGACCATGACAGCCCAGCGCATCGTCATCGAGAACTGCGCCCTCGCGACCGTCGACGCGCACGACACCGAGTACGCGAGCGGACACGTCGTCATCGCCGGCAACCGCATCGAGGCGGTCGGTCCGGGCGCCGCCCCCGAGGGCCTGGAGAACGTCGTGCGCCGCATCGACGCGACGGGCCACCTCGTCACCCCGGGCCTGGTCAACACCCATCACCACTTCTATCAGTGGATCACCCGGGGCCTGGCCACCGACCACAACCTGTTCGACTGGCTCGTCGCGCTGTACCCGACGTGGGCGCGCATCGACGAGCCCATGGTGTACGCGGCGGCCCAGGGATCGCTCGCGATGATGGCCCGCGGCGGCGTCACCACCGCCATGGACCACCACTACGTCTTCCCGAGGGGCTCCGGCGACCTGTCCGGCGCGATCATCCGGGCCGCCCGCGAGATGGGCGTCCGCTTCACCCTCGCCCGAGGCTCGATGGACCGGGGCGAGTCCGACGGCGGCCTGCCGCCGGACTTCGCCGTCGAGACGCTTCAGGACGCGCTGGCCGCCACGGAGGCGACCGTCGACGAGCACCACGACTCCTCCTTCGACGCCATGACGCAGGTGGCCGTGGCGCCCTGCTCGCCCTTCTCGGTGTCGACCGAACTCCTGCGGCAGGGAGCGGAGCTGGCGCGCAGAAAGGGCGTGCGGCTGCACACCCACGGCTCGGAGACGGTGGAGGAGGAGAAGTTCTGCCACGAGCTGTTCGGCATGGGCCCGACCGACTACTTCGAGTCCACCGGCTGGCTCGGCGAGGACGTGTGGATGGCGCACTGCGTCCACATGAACGACTCCGACATCGCCGCCTTCGCCCGGACCAGGACGGGGGTCGCCCACTGCCCGTCCTCCAACGCCCGCCTGGCCGCCGGTATCGCCCGCGTACCCGACATGCTCGCCGCCGGTGTCCCGGTCGGCCTCGGTGTGGACGGCACCGCCTCCAACGAGTCCGGCGAACTCCACACCGAACTTCGCAACGCGCTCCTCATCAATCGCCTCGGCTCCCACCGGGAAGCCGCCCTGAACGCCCGGCAGGCGCTGCGCCTCGGCACCTACGGCGGCGCCCGAGTGCTGGGCCGCGCACGGGAGATCGGCTCCCTCGAGCCGGGCAAGCTGGCCGACCTGGTGCTGTGGCGGATGGACACGCTCGCCCACTCCTCGATCGCCGATCCGGTGACGGCGCTGGTCTTCGGCGCGGCGGCACCGGTCACCGCCTCCTTCGTCGACGGCCGCCAGATCGTGGAGGACGGCAGGCTGCTGACCGCCGACGAGGACGCCATCGCCCGCTCCACGCGACACGAGGCCCGGCGCCTGGCTGGGATCGCCGAACGGGGCTGACCCGCCGTCGAGGACTCCGGCCGGGAGGGACGGCTCCCGGCCGGTGGCCGTGACCCCGAACGGGGTGACGGCGACCGTCCCCGGGGCGCGCAGGGACGTGCGCGCCCCGGACGGTCTCGGCAAGGGGGAGCGGGTCTCAGCTGGACGCCGAGGCCCCGGCGCTCACAGGCCGAACAGCTCCGGCCTGCCCGCCAGTGCCCGGAAGCAGCCCTGCGGGTCGGCCACCAGCCTGCGCTCCTCGAGGTCCAGCAGGCCGCCGACCGAGGCTATTTCGGCGGAGACGGTGCCGTCCGTCTTCCGTATGGCCTGCGCGATCCGGAACGTCTTGCCCCCGGCCCACTCGAAGGCGCACGTCACCTCGACCTCGTCGCCCGCGCGCAGCTCCCGCAGATAGCGGATGGTCGTCTCCAGGACCACGGGGCCGACACCCTTGGACAGCAACTCGGACTGGCCCACGCCGGCCTCCTGGAGCGCACACCAGCGGGCGTGTTCCGCATACTGCAGGTAGACGCTCTGGTTGAGGTGTCCCAGGGCGTCGGTCTCGTAGCCCCGGACGGTGACCCGGACGGAAAACGGCTCGCTCACGGCTTCCCCTTCTTCAACTCCACGGTCAGGACCACCGATCCTGGCATGCCCCTCACACCCGCCGCGGGGACGCCAGCAGATAACGGGCCCGTGTCCGCTGCTCGTTGTGCTCGCTCACCTGCCAGCCCGCCTGCTCCAGCGTGGCCGCGCAGGCGCGCAGTGCCGTGAGGTCCGGCTCGTGCACCGCGACCGCCTCCGGCTGCGGGGTCCCGCGCACCCGGTAGCCGGAGGCGAGGTCGCCGGTCGCGGGCCGGTGCCCGGCCGCCTCCAGGGCGAGCGCGGCGGCCCGCACCAGATGCTGCCGCTCCCAGCCGCACGGGCGGTCCGTGGCGCCGTCCGGATTGGTCATCCGGCGCAGCTCCAGCAACCCCTGCCAGGCGACGTGCACCTCGCGCCTCCGGGCGGGACCCGCGTCCTGGGCCTCCTCGCCGCCGACCCGCGCTGCGAACACACCCGAGTCCGCCGCGGCCGGGGCGCCCGGGCCCGCTTCCTCGGCGGGCGTCTGCCGTATGCGATGCCCCGCCGGGGTCAGGAAGTGGTCGTGCGGCGGACGCGGGTGCCGGAAGGCCAGCCCCCGCTTCACCAGCGCCGCCAACTGGGCATCCGTCCCCCGCAGCCGCCCGGTCACGGGATCGGCGGCCTCGATCAGGCGCCGCTGCGCGGCGGTCGGCGGTCGGATCACGGTCCCTTCCCCCAGAGTCTCAGTGCCCCCCCGGACGGCCCCGCCTCCCCCGCGGAGAGGGACCCTTGGGAACAGTACGCGTCGGGTCTGACATTCCAGCCGGCCACGACGTGACGGCCGTGCTCCGTGCTCAGCCGGCTCACCGTCCCCGTCGAGAGCTGGAAGAGCGCCCCCGCCGAGGCCGGCAGCCCGAGCCGCCGCGCGGTCAGCACCCGCAGGAAGTGCCCGTGGGAGACGACGACCACGCTGCCCTCCGACTCCGCGAGCGCCGCGTCGATCTTGGCGAGCACCCGCTCCGCCCGCGCCCCGACCTCCTCCGGGCTCTCCCCGGGATGCTCCGGCGGCCCGGGCGCGACACCGTCCGTGAACAGGAACCACTCCGGCCGCGTCCGTTGGATCTCGACGGTCGTGACCCCCTCGTACCCGCCGTAGTCCCACTCCGACAGGTCCGTGTCGACCCGCGCCCCGCCGATCCCGGCCAGCCGTGCCGTCTCCCGGGCGCGCTGCATCGGGCTGACGAAGGCGGCGGCCACATGATGCCGCGCGATCAGCGGAGCCAGCCGGCGCGCCTGCTCCCGGCCGCGGTCGGTCAGCGGGACATCGGTCCGCCCGGTGTGCCGGCCGGACAGGGACCACTCGGTCTCGCCGTGCCGCACCAGAAGGAGGTCACCCACGCCGTGTCCTTCCTGTTCCGCTCACCGGAACCGTGTCACACGGTCGCGGCGGCGCGCAGCACGGACTCGGCCAGACGGCCGTTCTCCGGGGAGGCGCCCTCGCCCGAGGGGAAGGCGAACCGGCGGCGCGTGTACGCGTAGGCCACCCCGCTCGCCGGGTCGGCGAAGCCGAGCGAGCCGGTCGCGCCGCTGTGCCCGAACGCGTCGGGCCCGAGGAACGGGTAGCGCCCGGCGAGGTACTCGAAGCCGAGGCCGAAGTGGTCGGTCTGCCCGGTGGCCAGATCCGTGCCCGGCGTGCGCAGCCCGGCGAACTCGGCCACGGTCCCGGGCGCGAGCAGGGGCGGCCTGCCGTCCAGCGTGCTGATCGCGGCGGCGTACATCCCGGCCACCCCGCGGGCGTTGCCCACCCCGCCGGAGGAGGTGGGGCCGAGCGCGCGCACGAGCCGGGTGTTGGCGAAGGCCACCATGTCGACCGGTTCGGGCGCGTTCAGGTTGAAGGCGACGCCCCGGATGCTGTCCGGCTCCGCCGCGCGCGCCGCCAGCGCCTCGGCCTGCGCCGGCGTGGGCACCAGCGGCTGCACCTCGCGCCACCGCGGTTCCAGTTCCTCGGGCAGACCGAGGTGGAAGTCGAGGCCGTAGGGGGCCCGCACACGCTCCTCGTACAGCTCGTGGATCGACCTGCCGGTGACCCGGCGCACCACCTCGCCGGTCAGCGCCCCGATGACCCAGCCGTGGTAGCCGTAAGCGGTCCCCGGCTCCCACAGGGGCTTCTGGCCCGCAAGGCGCGTGGCGATGAGGCGGTCGTCGGCAAGCTCCTCGGCGCTGAAGCCGCCGTCCACGCCGACGACACCGGCCTTGTGCTCCAGCAGCTCCCGCAGCGTCAGCCGGTCCTTGCCCTCGGCCGCGAACTCGGGCCAGTAAGAGGCCACCGTGCGGTCGAGGTCGAGCACTCCGTCCTGCACCAGCAACGCGACGACCAGGTGCGCGGCCCCCTTGGAGATCGAGAACAGGGTGGTCAGGGAGCTTCCCTCCACGCCCTCCCCGGCCCACAGATCCACCACCTGGCGCCCGTTCACGTAGGCGGCGAGCTGGGCACCCGGTGCGTACGTCTCCTCGGCGAGGAAGGCGGCGAACTCCTCCCGCACGCCCTCGAACCCCTCGGCCACCGTTCCGTGCACGTCCTGTGACATCCGTCCCCCCAAGTCGGTGATCGGCTCTCGTTGATCGGTCACGGAAGATACCAACCGGCTCTGACAGCTGGGGCATTCCCGCACCTTCACCGAAGCCGTCCCCGCCCGACGCCCTCGCTCCGCCCGCAAACCGCACCGCGCGGAGGGTCACCCGTGCGGCCGTACGACTCCACCCCACCGGCGCACCCCGGCGGGACGAACAGCGGGGAGCGCGGCAAGGCTCGCTGACGAAGTGACCCTCGGAAGGAGGACGCCCATGAGCGCCATCCGACGCTCCCGGTCCCCGTTGAAGCCCCTGTCCGGTCTCACGGCGCTGCTCACCACCGCAGTTCTCGCGGTCGTCCCGGCCCTGGCCACCCCGGCCGCCGCCGCCACCCCCAAGGCGCCCTGCGGCGACCCCCGGGCGACCCTCGAACCCGGCGCCCAGGCGTTTCTCGACAAGCTCGCCGCGGCGGACGGCCCGCCGATCCAGAACCAGACGCCCGCCGCCGCCCGTCAGTCGCTCCTGAACCTCCAGGCCGCCTACCCGGTGTCCAAGCTGCCCGCCGACATCACCACGCGGACCATCCCCGGCGGCCCCACCGGTTCCGTCTCCGTGCACATCGTGCGGCCGCACGGAATGACGGGCAGGCTGCCGGCCGTCATGTACTTCCACGGCGGTGGCTGGGTACTCGGTGACTTCTCCACCCATGACCGGCTGGTACGGCAGATCGCCAACGGTGCCAAGGCGGCGGTGGTCTTCGTCGACTACGCCCGGTCACCGGAGGCCAAGTACTCCGTCGCGAACGAGCAGGCCTATGCGGCCACCCAGTGGGTCGCCCAGCACGGCAACGACATCAACGTCGACGGCTCCCGGCTCGCCGTGGCCGGCGACAGCGTCGGGGGCAACATGGCCGCCGCCGTCACCCTGATGGCCAAGCAGCACGGCGGCCCCAAGCTGGCCCAGCAGGTGCTGTTCTACCCGGTCACCAACGCCGACTTCACCACCGCGTCCTACCGGCGCTTCGCCACCGGGTGCTGGCTGACCGCGGCGGGCATGAAGTGGTTCTGGGACCAGTACGCCCCGGACACCTCGGTCCGCAGCCGGCCCACGGCCTCCCCGCTGCGCGCCGCCACCACCGAACTGAGGGGCCTGCCGAAGGCACTGGTCATCACCGACAGCGACGTGCTGTCCGACGAGGGCCGCCAGTACGCCGCCAAACTGAGCGCCGCGGGTGTCCCCGTCACCGCCACCCACTACCCGCGGATGATCCACGACTTCGTGATGCTCAACGGCCTCGCGAACACGGAGGCCGCCAAGTCCGCCGTCGCGAAGGCCACCACCGCCCTGCGCCAGTCCCTGGGCAGCTGACACGCCGACGAAACCGGGACCGATGCCCCGCGTCCGTCGAGCAACCGGGCGCGGGGCGCGGCAGTTCCGATTCCTGGACAACCACCTGGGAGTGGCGGGCGACATCCGGCTCGACCTGGCGGCGCTCAACAAGGTTCGAGATGCTCCTCTGGGACGTCTGGGGTGTCGGGGCCCGCGAGCTGTACGACGCAGCCGCACAGGTGACGGCCGAGGACGTGTCCTTCACCGCGGTGCGGGCGCTGTTCGCGGAGAACGACGGGCTGCGGACGCCGCAGACGGTGACCTCGCTCGCCCCGTTCAACGGCCCGAGCGAGGTCACCGTCCGTGGCTGACGATCGTCCGGCACGAGAGCCGGGGCTCCCTGCCGGGAGCGCCGGTCGCGCTACTGCCGGTAGCCGCTGAGGAACCGTCCGATCCTGCTGATCGCCGTGTCCAGGACATCGGCGTGCGGCAGGGTCAGGATGCGGAAGTGGTCCGGCGTCGGCCAGTTGAAGCCCGTGCCCTGGACCACCTGGATCTTCTCCCGCAACAGCAGGTCCAGGACGAACTTCTCGTCGTCGTGGATCCTGTGCACCTTGGGGTCCAGGCGCGGGAACGCGTACAGCGCGCCCTTCGGCTTGACGCATGTGACGCCGGGGATCTCGTTCAGCTTCTCCCAGGCGCGGTCCCGCTGTTCGTGCAGGCGGCCGCCCGGGGCGGTCAGCTCGTCGATGGACTGGCGGCCGCCGAGCGCCGCCTGGATGGCGTACTGGGCGGGTGCGTTGGCGCACAGGCGCATGGAGGCGAGCATCGTCAGGCCCTCCAGGTAGTCCTTGGCGTGCTGCCTGGGCCCCGTCACGACCAGCCAGCCGGAGCGGAAGCCCGCCACGCGGTAGGTCTTCGACAGGCCGCAGAAGGTGAGGACCACCAGGTCGGGGGCGAGCGCGGCGGTCGAGTGGTGGACCGCGTCGTCGTAGAGGATCTGGTCGTAGATCTCGTCCGCGAAGACCATCAGGCCGTGGCGGCGGGCCAGGTCGAGGATGCCCCGCAGGATCTCCTCCGGGTAGACCGCGCCCGTCGGGTTGTTGGGGTTGATGATGACCACGGCCTTGGTGCGGTCCGTGATCTTCGACGCCATGTCGTCCAGGTCCGGGTACCAGTCGGACTGCTCGTCGCACAGGTAATGGACCGCTTTGCCGCCGGCCAGGGTGGTCACGGCCGTCCAGAGCGGGAAGTCGGGGGCGGGGATGAGGATTTCGTCGCCGTCCTCCACCAGCGCCTGTACGGCCATCGAGACCAGCTCGGAGACGCCGTTGCCGAGGAACACGTCGTCGACACCGACCTCCAGGCCCCGCTCCTGGTAGCGCTGGGCCACCGCGCGGCGCGCGGAGAGGATGCCGCGCGAGTCCGTGTAGCCGTGCGCCTGGGGCAGCATGCGGATCATGTCCTGGAGGATCTCCTCCGGCGCCTCGAAACCGAACAGCGCGGGGTTGCCGGTGTTCAGGCGCAGCACGCTGTGTCCCGCCGCCTCCAGCGCGTCGGCGTGCTCGATCACCGGGCCGCGGATCTCGTAACAGACCTCGCTGAGCTTGCTCGACTGCCGGAACTCCATGGCCGCTTCCCCTCCGGTGACTTGTGTTGCTTGGTTTTACCAAGTGACAGCTTGGAAAGTCCAACAACACGTCTAGACTGCGTCGCATGTCACCTCGCCGAAGCTACGACCAGTACTGCTCCACGGCCCGCGCGCTCGACGTCGTCGGCGACCGCTGGACCCTCCTGATCGTCCGCGAGCTGCTCGCCGGTCCCCGCCGCTACACCGATCTGCACGCGGACCTGCCGGGCGTGAGCACGGACGTGCTGGCCTCCCGACTGAGGGACATGGAGCGCGACGGGCTGACCACACGGCGCCGGCTGCCACCGCCCGGGGCGGCCTACGTCTACGAACTGACGCCTCGCGGACGCGAGTTGCTGCCCGTGCTGCAGGCGCTCGGCACCTGGGGCGCCCCGGCGCTCGGGGAGCGCCGGCCGACGGACGCGGTGCGCGCCCACTGGTTCGCGCTGCCGCTGCTGCGCCTGCTGGAGAGCGAGGGGGCGGGGAAGGGCTGGTGGAAGTCCGCCTGGAGGAGGGGGAGTTCCATCTGTGGCTGGGGGCGGAGGACGGGCCGGTCTACGGCGAAGGGGCCGCTCCGGAGGAGCCCGGTGCCCGGCTGGTCCTCGACGCGGAGACCTGCACCCTTCTCGGCGAGGGGTATCTGACGCTCCACCAGGCGGTCGCTGAAGGGCGCGCGGAGGTGTGGGGGGAGGGCACCCTCGCCAAGGCGTTGCGCGGGGGCTGACGACGATGCGGCGGGGGTGACAAGAGCGGGGCCCGCCGCGGGAGGGGACGCGGCGGGCCTTCGCCCTGACGGGGGGCGGTGACGGGGCCCCTTCTCAGGCGCCCGGCGGAACCCGGGACGGGCGGCCCGAGCCGCGGGTCAGCGCGTAGCCGCCGATGCCGGCCAGTGCGGCCAGGATGCCGCCGACCCCGGTCCACACCCAGCGGTCGGACCACCAGCCGGAGGCGTCGGGCCGCAGCTTCGAGAGCGCCGCCGTGTCCGTGTCCGAGTCCGACTTCTCGGACCTCGTCGCTATCCCCGGGACCAGCGGCTCGGCCAGCGAACCGTCCACCGCCGCCGAGCCGCCGACGTCCTTGGAATCCACCCGGACCTCGGCGTTCACCGGCTGCCCGAGGTCGGCGGCGCCGACCCCCACCACGGTGAGCCGTATGTAGTACGTGCCCGGCAGCGGGTCGTCGGCCCACGGCTCCGCCCAGGCGCGAACCGTGCGCAGCGTGCAGGACAGGTTCACCGACGACGCGTCCTGGGCGGCGGTCCGCGTCTGCGCCCCGTACTGGCACGCCTGGCGGCGCCGCAACCCGTCGTACACGTCGAGCTGCCACGTCTGCGCCGAACTCCTCGGTGACGACGGCAGCTTGACGGTCGCCCGCACGGTGGGCCGCTGCTGCTCCTCCGCCGGGAACTGCCAGTACAGGTAGTCGCCCGTGGAGGCGCTCGCCGTGGCCTGCTGCCCCTGCTGGATCTCCGTGGCCGTACGGAAGGACGTGCCGGCCGAGGTGGGTGCGGCGCTGTCGCCGGACGGGCTCGCGGAGGGCGAGGAGTCGGCCACGGCCGGGGAGGCGGCGGCGCCCAGCAGCAGGGCCGCCACGGTCAGCACTCGTGCGATACGCATCAGTTGGTCCTCCAGACGGCGATCCGCCAGCGCGACAGCCAGCCCCACAGCAGACCCGCCAGGAAGCCGGTCAGGACGAGGGCGCCGAGCAGCCACCAGCCGCGCCCCAGGCCGAAGGCGGCCACGTCGCTCGATGTGCCGGGGCCGTCGACCACGTCGACCGTGAGCTCAAGCGGCAGCCCGGGCGTGGTCTTCACACCGGCCGCCGGGGAGAAGGAGTTGGCCACCTGGAGGCACACCGTCTCGGCGGGCGCGTCCTCGTCGTCGCTCTCGGCCTTCGGATAACGCAGACCCGTCGAGAGCGCGTCCGTGCGTCCCGCCCCGGTTGCCTCGCCGCGCACGATCTCCCGCCCGTGCACCGTGAGGGCCCGCAGCGTCACGCTGTAGTCGGGGTCGACCTGCCGGTCGTCGGACACGCTGACGGAGGCGCGCAGTTCCTGGCCCGGCTTCACGTCCACGCGGTAGAAGCGGTGCTGCCCGAACTCCTCACGGTCGGTGTAGAGGCCGGACTTCAGCGAGGGCGCCGTCGCACACTGACCGGTACCGTCCACGGCGACCGGGGTGACCGTGCGGTCCGCCGTGCGGTCCACCAACTGGTTGACCTTGTCGGACAGTTGCTCCTTGTGCTGCACCGACGTGTACGTTCCGCCGGTCGCCTCGGCGATACAGCTGAGCTGCTTGTTCAGCTTGGCGTCCGGCACGAGCCCCAGGGTGTCGATGGTCAGCCCGATGCCCTTGGCGGCGATCTCCCGGGCCACCTCGCACGGGTCCAGCGGGGCGCAGGTGTCCTCTCCGTCGCTGATGAGGACGATGCGCTTGGAGCCGTTGCCGCCGTCCAGGTCGTTTGCCGCCTTCAGAAGGGCGGGGCCGATCGGCGTCCAGCCGGTGGGCTGCAGCGTCGCCACGGCGGTCTTGGCCTCGGTCCGGTTCAGCGGGCCGACCGGGTAGAGCTGGCGGGTGTCCCTGCAGCCCGTCTTGCGGTCGTTGCCCGGGTAGTCGGCGCCCAGCGTCCGGATGCCGAGCTGCACCTCCTCCGGCGTCGCGTCCAGGACCTCGTTGAAGGCCTGCTTCGCCGCGGCCATCCGCGAACCGCCGTCGATGTCCCGCGCCCGCATGGAACCGCTGACGTCGAGGACGAGGTCGACCTTGGGCGCGTCCTGGGCTGTCGTCTCGTCGGCGACGGCATCGGCCGGGACCGCGATCCCGGCCGCCAGGGCGGCGAGCAGGGCGCAGACTCCCGCCGCCAGCCGTTGTCTTGTGATCATCGGCGGATCTTATTGATCAATGGGGCCGCGCTTCAAAACGATCAAGGGTCGAGCGGACCGAGCTGTGTGGAGAGCGGGTTCGGGAGCCGTGTCCACAGATCCCCGGGCCGTTCGGGGGAAAGTCGCATCAGCGTCAACGCCTTGGTGGGCAGCGGCTCTTCGCGCAGCACCGCCAGATCGGGGGTGTCCGGCAGATCCCGTACGACGGCCTCCAGCGCGGCCCTCAGTGCGGGCGCCGAACCCGCCGTGGAGGCCAGCGCGCCCGCCACGAGCGAGCCGAACAGCTTGCGGCGCAGCGTCCTCTCGTCGTCCGTGACGATCCGGTCGGCCACCTCGGGGGCCTTGACGCCGTGCCGGGCAAGCCGCGCCGGGCTCACCCTGATGTCGGCCAGGTCCCGGTAGACCAGCCGCACCGGCTCACCCGTGGGCGACAGCACCACCAGCAGGTTCTGTCCGTGCGCCTCCAGGGCCACCCCCAGGTCGAGCATCCGCAGGCCGACGGTGAGGGCGAGCCGCGTGAACCCGGCGAGCCAGACGGGGGACGAGGGCAGCCCGGTGAGCGGCAGGGCGGCCACCGGGACGACCCGCTCGCCGGCGGCCCTGTCCGCGTACGTCTCCGGCGGCTCCCGCAGCACGGCGGCGAGATCGGGGGAGTGGGCGCCGGCCGCGCCCAGGGTGCGGGTGACGTGCAGCAGACCGTCCGTGCGCGCGGCCGTCGACTCCAGGAAGCCGGACACCGCCAGGGCCGTCTCGATCGAGGAGACCGAGATGTCCCGCACGGAGGACGTCAGCCGCGCGCTGACCGCGGTCTTCACATGCGGACCGCCGTCGGGCAGCGCCAGGGTCCGCAGGGACATCAGCGGACGAGCGACCGGACCGTCCCCGGCCGCCACACCGAGCACGTGCGCCGTCTGCCAGGGGTGGACCGGGATCAGCGCACGCTCGCCGTCCCGCAGCCACGCGGGCCACTCGCCCCGTACGAGGGCGTCACCCACGGGGACGAGCCCGAGTCGTACCAGCGGCCGGTGCTCGGGCCCGTACGCCAGCTGCTCGGCCGCCGAGAAGCCGGGGCGCGAACGGCAGTTCGGGTGATAGGGGTGCCCGTCGACCACCCGCTGCTCCCATGCCCAGCTGGTCACGGGTACGGGCGCCTCGCGTGGCTGGCCGGCCCGCGACAGCGCCAGCGAGGCGGTGCTGTGGCCGAGTTCGGCGGCGAAGGAGTCCCCGTGCGGCACGCCGAGTGCCGTGACCAGCGCCGCCGCGTGGTCGTGGGCCCGTCCGTCGAGCCGTACCTCGGTGACGTACGCGGCGGTCGCGTATGGGTCCGCGGGTGGGCCGTGCAGCCGCCGCCCGTCGCCCAGGCACAGGGTGAGCCCGTCGCCCGTCCGCTCCCGGCGCGCGATCCACGGCAGCGGCTCATGGGCCAGCGCCCGCCACAGACGCGTGAGGACGGCGGCCCGGGCGCCGGGGAGCGCCGCCGCGTAGGAGGCCGACAGATCGGGCCGCACGGCGTCCAGCTCGGCGGCGAGCGCGGCCTCGGCGGGAACCTCGGCTGGGGAGGAAGGGGGCACGGTCGGAGCTCCTCGGGGACGGGGCGATGCGTCGTGGCACGGGTCCACGACAGACATACTGATCGCCAGTGCACCGTACGGAACGAATGGATCGCGTGGACCCCATGCACCCCAGGGACGACGTCCCCGCGCGCGCCGACGCCCACGCGGCGGCGCCGCTGCTGAACTGCCTGCTCCGGGAGGCGGCCGAGCCCACCGGCGAGCTGGGCGTCCACCGCCTGCGGGCCGGCGGCCGGCTGCTGCGCGTGCGCGGCACACGCCGCCCGCGCGACCCCGAGCTGTACACGGGTGGCTCCTGGCACCCGCTCACCCACGCCGAGCTGGTCAAACTCACCGCCGACGAGCTGCGCCGCGCCACCGGCCTGTCCAACCCGGAACTCCCCGGCGAGATGCTGGACAGCCGGGACGCGGTGGCCGCGATCCTGGCCGCACGCGCCCGTCTCACGGCCCCGGACGACCCGTACGTACGCTCCGAACAGTCCCTGGTCACCGGGCATCCCCACCACCCCGCCCCGAAGGCGCGGGGCGGCGGACCCGCCGGCAGCTGGCTGCCGTACGCCCCCGAGGCGTACGGCCGCTTTCCGCTCACCCTTTTGGGCGTACGCGAGGACACGGTCGTCCAGGAGGGCGACACGACGGCACTGGACGCGCTCGGCACCGCCCCGCGCGGCTACCGGCTGCTGCCCTCCCATCCCTGGCAGCTCGCCCTGGTCGGCGCCCGCCCTGACATCGCAGAGGCGTTCGAGGACGGGCGCCTGATCCGGCTCGGCGAGACCGCTCGGCCCGTGTGGCCCACGGCCGCCATCCGCACGGTCTACGCCCC
>NZ_PQSR01000055.1 GCF_002920635.1 Streptomyces sp. Ru72
ACGGCATCCGGGTGACGTGACAAACCCTCAGAAATCATCCACAAGACGGGTTCGGAAGGTCATCATTTTGGGCTCAGAAGCGCCCGGGAAAGAAGATCTTCAGCTCGCGCTCGGCGGACTCCTCGGAGTCGGAGGCGTGGATGAGGTTCTCGCGGACGATCACACCGAAGTCGCCGCGGATGGAGCCCGGGGTGGCGGCGAGGGGGTCGGTGGCGCCGGCGAGCGCGCGCAGGCCCTCGATGACCCGCTCGCCCTCGACGACGAGCGCGACGACCGGCCCGGACGCCATGAACTCCACCAGCGGCTCGTAGAACGGCTTGCCCTTGTGTTCGCCGTAGTGCTGCTCCAGCGTGTCCTGGTCCAGGGTGCGCATGTCCAGCGCGCTGATGGTCCAGCCGGCCTTGCGCTCGATACGGCCGATGATCTCGCCGATCAGCCCGCGACGAACGGCGTCGGGCTTGAGCAGGACGAGGGTGCGCGAGGTCACGAGAGGGCTCCTTTACCAAGGTTTTCGGTGCGTAGAGGTTACAGGGCACGCCTGGGTGAAGGTCACGCAGCGTCAGGTGCCCTCTGGCGCGGTGGCCGCTCCGGGCAGCGCCCCCGGACTCCCGCTCTCGGCCCGAAGGGACCCGTCCGCGAAATGCTCAAACGCCGGACGGGCTGTTCTGGCTGCCCTCGGCTGAGAAGCGGGCCTTCGCCTCGTCGATCTTCCGCCCGTAGTGGACCGACGCCCACCACAGGGCGGCGAAGACCGCACCCATGAAGAACATCGTCGGCACGAAGACCCCGGAGGCGATCAGCGCGATCTGCAGCGCCCAGCCCAGCTGGACCCCGCCGGGCCGGGTGATCATGCCGCACAGCAGGATGCTGAGCACCATCGCGACCCCGCTGACCGTCCACACGGTGCCCGTGGACAGGCCCGGGTCCTTCATGGCGACCAGCCCGGCGAAACCGATGACGAAGAACTCGCCGATCAGGGTCGAAGCACACAGCGTACGCACGGGACGTCAGCCCTTCCCCAGCAGCAGTCGGGCCTCGCCGACGGTGATGACGGAACCGGTGACGAGCACGCCGGCTCCCGCGTACTCCCCCTCCTCCTCGGCCAGTGTGATCGCGGCCTCCAGCGCGTCCGGCAGCCTCGGCTCGACCTGGACGCGCTCCTCGCCGAAGACCTCCACGGCGATCGCGGCCAG
Source organism: Streptomyces sp. Ru72 (assembly GCF_002920635.1). Classification (GTDB taxonomy): domain Bacteria; phylum Actinomycetota; class Actinomycetes; order Streptomycetales; family Streptomycetaceae; genus Streptomyces. The sequence goes on from NZ_PQSR01000055.1 coordinate 1,194, forward strand.
CTCGTCCGCGTCCATCGCGCGGTGGCTGGAGTTCTGGGTGACCACGACCTCGGCGAAGATCGGCTCGAAGGCCTCGAGCAGCCCCCGTACGTTCTTGTCGCCGCTCGCCCCCACGACCCCGATCAGCCGGCTGAAGTCGAACGCCTCGCTCACCGCCTCCGCGGTGGCCCGGGCGCCCGCCGGGTTGTGGGCGGCGTCCAGGACGATCGTCGGGGAGCGCCGTACGACCTCCAGACGGCCTGGGGACGACACCGACGCGAAGGCCTTGCGGACCGTGTCGATGTCCAGCGGCTCGGGGCGCTGGGAGCCGACGCCGAAGAACGCCTCGACCGCGGCGAGCGCCACGGCGGCGTTGTGGGCCTGGTAGGCGCCGTGCAGCGGCAGGTACACCTCGTCGTACTCCCCGCCGAGGCCGCGCAGTGTGAGGAGCTGCCCGCCGACCGCGACCTGCCGCGACACCACCCCGAACTCCAGCCCCTCGCGGGCCACGGTCGCGTCCACCTCCACGGCCTTCTTCAGCAGCACCTGGGCCGCGTCGACCGGCTGCTGGGCGAGGATGACGGTGGAGCCGGACTTGATGATCCCGCCCTTCTCACCCGCGATCTCACCGGGCGTGGAGCCGAGCCGGTCGGTGTGGTCCAGGTCGATGGGGGTGACGACGGCGACATCCCCGTCGATCACGTTGGTGGCGTCCCAGCTGCCGCCCATGCCGACCTCGACGACCGCGACGTCCACGGGTGCGTCCGCGAAGGCGGCGTACGCCATGCCGGTGAGCACCTCGAAGAAGGACAGCCGGTACTCCTGCGCGGCGTCGACCATCTCGATGTACGGCTTGATGTCCTGGTACGTCTCGACGAACCGCTCGGCGGCGATCGGAGCGCCGTCCAGGCTGATGCGCTCGGTGATCGACTGGACGTGGGGGCTCGTGTACCGGCCGGTGCGCAGCTCGAAGGCGCCGAGAAGGGCCTCGATCATGCGTGCGGTGGAGGTCTTGCCGTTGGTGCCCGTGATGTGGATGGAGGGGTACGAGCGCTGCGGCTCCCCCAGTACGTCCATCAGCGCGGAGATACGGCTGACGGACGGCTCCAGCTTGGTCTCGCCCCAGCGGGTCGCCAGCTCGGCCTCGACCTCGCGCAGCGCCTTGTCGACCTCGGGGTCCTCGGGCCGCGTGGGCACGTCGGCCTGCGGCGGGCCGCCCTGGGTGCGCAGGGTACGGCTGCCGGCCTCGATCACCGCGAGGTCGGGGTCGCGGCCGGTCTCGGCCTCGACGATCTGCTCGAAGGGATCGCTCTCGTTGGGGTCGCGCGGGGGCAGGTCACTCACGGGGCCAGTCTACGGAGGAGCAGTGACAACCGTGCGTCAAGGCCCCCGGAACCCTGAGGTTCCGGGGGCCTTGACCGGCCACGACCGTCCGCAGCTCCGTCGACCGGTTACGCCTGCGGCAACCGCTCCAGCTGGGCCTGGATCCGGGCGATGTCCTCCTCCGCCTTGGCGAGCCGCCCGCGGATCTTCTCCACCACGGGCTCCGGCGCCTTGGCCAGGAACGCCTCGTTCCCCAGCTTCGCCGTGGCCTGGGCCTTCTCCTTCTCCGCGGCGGCCAGATCCTTCGCGAGCCGCTTCCGCTCCGCCGCCACGTCGATCGTGCCCGACAGGTCCAGCGCGACCGTGGCCCCCGCGACCGGCAGGGTCGCCGTGGCCGTGAAGCCCTCGCCCTCCGGCTGCAGGCGCAGCAGCTGGCGGATGGCGGGTTCGTGCGGGGCCAGCGCCGTCCCGTCGAGGGTCAGGCGGGCGGGGACCCGCTGGCCCGGCTGCAGGCCCTGGTCGGCGCGGAAGCGGCGGACCTCGGTGATCACCGACTGGAGGGTCTCGATCTCCTTCTCGGCCGCGGTGTCCCGGAAGCCACTGTCCTCGGGCCAGTCCGCGATGACGACCGACTCACCGCCCGTGAGGGTGGTCCACAGCGTCTCGGTGACGAACGGCACGATCGGGTGCAGCAGCTTCAGCGTGACGTCGAGGACCTCGCCGAGGACGCGCTTGCTGACCTCGGCCGCCTCGCCGCCCGCCTGGAACGTGGTCTTGGACAGCTCCACGTACCAGTCGAAGACCTCGTCCCACGCGAAGTGGAAGAGGGCGTCGCTGACCTTGGCGAACTGGTAGTCGTCGTAGAAGGCGTCGACTTCGACGACGACCGAGTTCAGCCGGGACAGGATCCAGCGGTCGGTGGCCGACATCTTCTCGGGCGAGGGCAGCGGGCCCTCGACCGTCGCGCCGTTCATCAGCGCGAAGCGGGTCGCGTTCCAGATCTTGTTGCAGAAGTTGCGCGAGCCCTGGACCCAGTCCTCGCCGATCGGCACGTCCGCGCCGGGGTTGGCGCCACGGGCGAGGGTGAAGCGGACCGCGTCCGAGCCGTACCGGTCCATCCACACCAGCGGGTCGACCGCGTTCGGGTTGGACTTCGACATCTTCTTGCCGAACTCGTCGCGGACCAGGCCGGTCAACGCGATGGTGTGGAACGGGATCTCGCCGTCCATCGCGTAAAGGCCGAACATCATCATCCGGGCGACCCAGAAGAAGATGATGTCGTGCCCGGTGAGCAGCACGTCGGTCGGGTAGAACTTCGCCAGGTCGGCGGTCTCCTCCGGCCAGCCGAGCGTGGAGAACGGCCACAGGCCGGAGGAGAACCACGTGTCCAGGACGTCCGAGTCCTGCGTCCAGCCCTCGCCGGAGGGCGGCTGCTCGTCCGGACCGACGCAGACGGTCTCGCCGTCGGGGCCGTACCAGATGGGGATGCGGTGGCCCCACCAGAGCTGGCGCGAGATGCACCAGTCGTGCATGTTGTCGACCCAGTCGAAGTACCGCTTCGACATCTCGGCCGGGTGGATCGTCACCCGGCCGTCGCGGACCGCGTCACCCGCGGCCTTGGCCAACGGGGCGACCTTGACCCACCACTGCATCGACAGCCGGGGCTCGATGATGGTGTGGCAGCGCGAGCAGTGGCCGACGGAGTGGACGTACGGACGCTTCTCGGCGACGATCCGGCCCTGCTCGCGCAGGGTGCCGACGACGGCGCTGCGCGCCTCCAGCCGGTCCAGGCCCTGGAACGGGCCGTGCGCGATGATCACGCCGTGGTCGTCCATGACCGTCAGCGACGGCAGGCCGTGCCGCTGGCCGATCTCGAAGTCGTTCGGGTCGTGGGCCGGGGTGACCTTGACGGCGCCGGTGCCGAACTCGGGGTCGACGTGCTCGTCCGCGACGATCGGGATGCGGCGGCCGGTGAGCGGCAGCTCGATCTCGGTGCCGATCAGGTGCTTGTACCGCTCGTCGTCGGGGTGGACGGCGACGGCCGTGTCGCCGAGCATCGTCTCGGCGCGGGTGGTGGCCACGACGATCGCGTTCTCCCCGTCGCCGTAGCGGATGGAGACCAGCTCGCCGTCGCGCTCCTGGTACTCGACCTCGATGTCGGAGATCGCGGTCAGGCAGCGCGGGCACCAGTTGATGATCCGCTCGGCGCGGTAGATCAGCCCGTCGTCGTAGAGCCGCTTGAAGATCGTCTGGACGGCGCGCGAGAGGCCCTCGTCCATGGTGAAGCGCTCACGTGACCAGTCGACGCCGTCACCGAGGCGGCGCATCTGGCCGAGGATCTTGCCGCCGTACTCCTCCTTCCACTGCCACACGCGCTCGACGAACGCCTCACGTCCCAGGTCGTAGCGGGACTTGCCCTCACCGGCGAGCTGCTGCTCGACCTTGTTCTGGGTGGCGATGCCGGCGTGGTCCATGCCCGGCAGCCACAGCGTCTCGTAACCCTGCATCCGCTTGCGGCGGGTGAGGGCGTCCATGAGCGTGTGCTGGAAGGCGTGCCCCAGGTGCAGGCTGCCGGTGACGTTCGGCGGCGGGATGACGATGGTGTACGGAGGCTTCTCGCTCTTCGCGTCGGCCTCGAAGTAGCCCCGCTCTACCCAGCGCTCGTACAGCGGCCCCTCTACGTCGGCCGGCGCGTACTGGGTCGGCAGTTCGGTGTCGGGCGCTGGTGGCTGCTGCTGAGCGTTCTCGGTCACGGGGGTCAGTTTAGAGGTGTCACGGCCCCGTCCCGAAACGCGATTCTTTCGTAACGGCGAGCACCCCGCAGACCCCGCGTTCCCCGGTCTGCGCCAGGATGTCAGGGCCACACCAGCGTCTGGAGGGGAACCCAGAACATGAGCTACAACCAGCCGGGCCCGTACGGCGGGCAGCCCGAGCAGCCCGGACCGTACGGTCAGCCGGGGCAGGGGCAGCCGGGGCCGTACGGTCAGCCGGGCCCCTACGGCCAGCCGCCGCAGGCGCCCCCGCCCCAGCCCGGCTACGGCTACCCCCAGCAGCCCCCGCAGGCGCCCGACTACGGATATCCCCAGCGGAACCCGTACGCCCAGCAGCAGCCGCAGCCGCCCTACGGCCAGCAGCCTCCGTACGGCCAGCAGCCCTACGGCCAGCCGCAGCCGTACGGCGGCGTCCCGCAGCCGCCGGTCCCGGGGGGTGGCGGGAAGAAGACGGCGGTGATCATCGGCGCGGTGGCGGTGGCGGCGGCGATCGCGGTGGGGGCGTACTTCGTCGTCGGCGGTGGCGGGTCGTCCGGTCTCGCGGACGACGGTCCTCACAAGCTGACGACGCCGCAGAAGGTGCTCGGCGAGTACACCCGGGCGACCAAGGAGAGCGACACCCGCGACGCCAGTTCGAGCACCGCCAAGGACCTGGAGAAGAGCGGCGTCAAGAACGGCACCGCCGTCTACGGCGCCTACTCGACGGCCGACCTGAGCCACTACGACCCGAGCGATCCTTCGACCCTGCCCGACAAGTCCAAGCTGCTCACGGCCAAGGGCGTGACGCTCATCGGGGCCTACGGCAAGATCGCCGATCCCAAGGCGGCCCTGGACGCGTACTTCGCCCAGATCAAGAAGGACTTCCAGAAGAACTCCTCCGGCAGCAGTGCCGCGGGCAAGAGCGAACTGGTCGGCGAGCCCGAGTCGGTCGACATGGACGGCGCGGTCATGAAGTGCCAGGCGGCCAAGGGGACCAACCAGCTCACCAAGCAGCAGCAGACCGACTGGTTCTGCGCCTGGGCCGACTACAGCACGATGGCCATGGTCTCCCCCGGCAACAACGCGGCCGACGTGTCGAAGGACACCGCGGCCGACATCACCCGCAAGCTCCGCAACGACGTGCGCGTCAAGGCCTGACGCCGCCGTACGCCGCAACGATGAAGGGGCCCCGGTCGGTTGACCGGGGCCCCTTCACCGTGTGTACGGCTGTGGCGGCTACGCCGTCTTCTGCTCGCCCGGGCCGCGCCCGCGCGCGTCCCGCGGGATCAGGGTCGGGTTGACGTTGCGGAGCACCACGTCGGCCGTGATGACGACGCGGGCCACGTCCTTGCGGGACGGGACCTCGTACATCACCGCCTGGAGGACCTCCTCCATGATGGCGCGCAGACCGCGGGCTCCCGTCTGGCGCAGGATCGCCTGGTCGGCGATCGCTTCGAGGGCCTCGCGCTCGAAGTCCAGCTCGACACCGTCGAGTTCGAAGAGCCGTTGGTACTGCTTCACCAGGGCGTTACGCGGCTCGACCAGGATCTGCAGCAGCGCCTTGCGGTCCAGGTTGTGGACCGAGGTGATGACCGGGAGGCGCCCGATGAACTCCGGGATCATCCCGAACTTCACCAGGTCCTCCGGCATGACGTCCTCGAACTGGTCCTTGGCCTCGAGTTCGCGCTTCGAGCGGATGGTGGCGCCGAAGCCGATGCCCTTCGCGCCGGCCCGCGCCTCGATGATCTTCTCCAGGCCCGCGAACGCGCCGCCCACGATGAACAGCACGTTCGTCGTGTCGATCTGGATGAACTCCTGGTGCGGGTGCTTGCGGCCTCCCTGCGGCGGGACCGAGGCCGTCGTGCCCTCGAGGATCTTCAGCAGGGCCTGCTGGACGCCCTCGCCGCTGACGTCCCGGGTGATCGACGGGTTCTCGCTCTTGCGGGCCACCTTGTCGATCTCGTCGATGTAGATGATGCCCGTCTCGGCCTTCTTGACGTCGTAGTCGGCCGCCTGGATGAGCTTCAGCAGGATGTTCTCCACGTCCTCGCCGACATACCCCGCCTCCGTCAGCGCCGTCGCGTCGGCGATCGCGAACGGGACGTTCAGCATGCGGGCCAGGGTCTGGGCGAGCAGCGTCTTGCCGGAGCCCGTGGGGCCCAGCAGCAGGATGTTCGACTTGGCCAACTCGATGGCGTCGTCGCGGCCTTGGGCGCCGCCGTTCTCACCGGCCTGGACCCGCTTGTAGTGGTTGTACACCGCGACGGATAGAGCCTTCTTGGCCGCCTCCTGGCCGACCACGTACCCCTCGAGGAACTCGTAGATCTCGCGGGGCTTGGGAAGCTCCTCCCAGCGCACCTCGCTCGTCTCGGCGAGCTCCTCCTCGATGATCTCGTTGCAGAGATCGATGCACTCGTCGCAGATGTACACACCGGGGCCTGCGATGAGCTTCTTGACCTGCTTCTGGCTCTTGCCGCAGAACGAGCACTTGAGCAGATCGCCGCCGTCACCGATGCGTGCCACGGTGTGCTTCCCCTTCGCCTGGGAGACGCCTTACGTCCAGCGGCTCCTGGTGCTGCCTTATGTCGACGGTACCTTGCCGGGCCCCCCGTTCGGGCCCCCCTTGGCGCGGTTCGCTTCGACGTGAGCCGGGGCAAACCGTGCCAAGGGGCGGCAGACGATACAGATCCGGTGACGAATCGCGTGGATTCGCGTCAGCGGACCGCGGTGTTGTTCATCTTCCGGGTCGAGATGATCTGGTCGATCAGGCCGTACTGCAACGCGTCCTCGGCCGTGAGGATCTTGTCGCGCTCGATGTCCTCGCGGATCTTCTCGATCGGCTGGGTGGAGTGCTTGGCCAGCATCTCCTCCAGCTGGGTCCGCATCCGGAGGATCTCGTTGGCGGCGATCTCCAGGTCGGAGACCTGGCCGCGGCCGGTCTCGCTGTAGGGCTGGTGGATCAGCACACGGGCGTTCGGCAGCGCCATGCGCTTGCCCGGGGTGCCCGCGGCCAGCAGCACGGCGGCGGCCGAGGCGGCCTGGCCCATGCAGACCGTCTGGATGTCCGGCTTCACGAACTGCATCGTGTCGTAGATGGCCGTGAGCGCGGTGAAGGAGCCGCCGGGGCTGTTGATGTAGACCGAGATGTCACGGTCGGGGTCCATCGACTCCAGGCACAGCAGCTGCGCCATGACGTCGTTGGCGGAGGCGTCGTCGATCTGGACGCCGAGGAAGATCACGCGCTCCTCGAAGAGCTTCGCGTACGGGTCGTACTCGCGGATGCCCTGCGAGGTGCGCTCGACGAAGCGCGGGATGACGTAGCGGGACTCGGCCGCGGGGCCGGTGTACTCGGCGCGCATACGGTCGTAGATGCCGCTGCCGGGGAAGTCGTTCACGGTGTCTCCTGAAGGGGGCTGGGGCGGTGGCTGGGGGCTGGAGGGGCGCTGGGGGCTGTTCGGGTCCTTGTGGGTCCTGTACGGCCGCTGCGGCTGCTGCCGGGCCCCGGGACCGTTGCCGGGGTCCTTGGGCGCCGGCCGGGCCCCTGGAGGGCCCGGTGGCCGTGCAGTGGGCCGGGAGCCCCCCAGGTGCCCGGGCGGCCGGCGGGGTCCGGCTGCCCGGTCCGGGGACCGGCCGGCTGCCCGGCTGCGCAGGCCTTGGGACCTCGCCGGCGGCTCACGGTCCGCCTGCGCGGCCGTCGGGCCTGGAGCGGACCCGGTGAGCCCTTACGAGCCTGCCCCGGTGCCTCCGCCGCCCGGCATGCCGGCAGCGGTGGTGATGACCTCGTCGATCAGGCCGTACTCCTTGGCCTCCTGGGCGTCGAACCAGCGGTCGCGATCCGAGTCCCGGGTGATCTGCTCGACCGACTGGCCGGTGTGGAAGGCGGTCAGCTCGGCCATGCGCTTCTTGGTGTGCAGCAGCCGCTCGGCGTGGATCTTGATGTCCGACGCGGAGCCGGCGAGACCGGCCGAGGGCTGGTGGATCAGGATCTCGGCGTTGGGCAGGGCGAAGCGCTTGCCCGGGGTGCCCGCGCTGAGCAGGAACTGCCCCATGGAGGCCGCCATGCCCATGGCGATCGTCACGACGTCGTTCTTGATGTACTGCATGGTGTCGTAGATCGCCATGCCGGCCGTGATCGAGCCGCCAGGGCTGTTGATGTACAGGTAAATGTCCTTGTCCGGGTCGGAGGCAAGGAGCAGCAGCTGTGCGGTGATCTTGTTGGCGATGTCGTCGTCCACCGGCTGGCCGAGGAAGATGATCCGCTCGTTGAGCAGCCGGTTGTAGACCTGGTCGCCGAGGCCGCCACCGATGGAAGGCTCGCCGGCGGCGGAGGGCATCAGATTCGTCACGTATCCACCTGCTCGTCTTACGACGGCACGGGGCCGTCTCACGTGTCCTGCTGGGGCGTGGGACCCCGTCCGACCCCCTGCGGGGCGGCTTCGGGGACTCCCCTGCCCTCGTATTCATGGACCCTAACGCGCGGGTCCCTTCGGGGAATCCCGCATAGGGGACTGTTCGCTGTGAGCGCATGCGCTCCGCTGCGGGGGGCCGAGGGTGGTGCTGGCCCGTGGTGGTGCGGGCCCGGCGCCGTGGTTGCCGTCGCGGGGCTCCGCCCCGGGCCCCGGGTCCATTGTCGCCGTGGAGGCTGTTGTCGTCGCGTCGGTGTGGGCTTGTGGTGGGTTGCTCGCGCCGTTCCCCGCACCCCTTTCGGGCGCACCCCGCGCCGGGGCCGACCGGTTCCCGGCGGTTGCCAGGCGCTTGCCGGCCCTGCGCATACAGCGACGGGCCCCGGAGCGCGCTGTGCGCCCGGGGCCCGTGCTGCCGTAGCGAGGGAGGTTACGCCTCCGGCTTGTCCTCGCCGGCCTCGGTGGCCTCCGTGGAGGTGGTCTCCGCGGCCTCGGCGGAGGCGTCCGCCTCCTCCGACTCCTCCTCGTCGTCCAGGTCGACGATCTCGCCGTTGGTGTCCTTGACCGTCGCGGCCTCGACGACCAGCGCCAGGGCCTTGCCGCGGGCCACCTCGCCGACCAGCATCGGGACCTGGCCACCCTCGACGACCGCCTGGGCGAACTGGTCGGGGGACATGCCGGAGGAGGCCGCGCGCCGCATGAGGTGCTCGGTGAGCTCCTCCTGGTTGACGTTGAGCTTCTCCTTGTTGACCAGCTCGTCGAGGACGAACTGGGTCTTGATGCCCTTGATCGCGGCCTCGCGCGTCTCGGTCTCGAACTCCTCGGCGGTCTTGCCCTGGATCTCCAGGTACCGGTCGAGGGTCAGGCCCATCTGGGCGAGCTGGTGGTGCTCGAGGTTGTGCTTACGGGTGTTGATCTCGTCCTCGAGGAGCTTCTCGGGGACCGGGACCTCGACCAGCTCGAGCAGCTTGTCCAGGACGCGCTCCTGGGCCTGCGTGGCCTGGTCGTACTGCTTCATGTTCTCGAGGCGCTTGCGGCTGTCCGCCTTCAGCTCCTCCAGCGTGTCGAACTCGGACGCGAGCTGCGCGAACTCGTCGTCGAGCTCCGGCAGTTCCCGGGCCGCGACCTGGGTGACCTTGACCGTCACCTCGGCCTCCTTGCCGGCCGCCGAGCCGCCCTTCAGCTCGGAGGTGAAGGTGGCCTCCTCGCCGGCCGACAGGCCCTTCACGGCGTCGTCGATACCGTCCAGCAGCTCACCGGAGCCGATCGTGTAGGAGACGTCCTTGGCGACGCCGTCCTCGAGGACCTCACCGTCGACCTTGGCCTCCAGGTCGATCGTGACGACGTCGCCGTCCTCGGCGGCGCGCTCGACCGGGGAGGTGGACGCGAAGCGGTCGCGCAGCTGCTGGACCGACTTCTCGACGTCCTCGTCGGTGACCTCCACGGCGTCGACCTCGACCTCGATGCCGGAGAAGTCCGGGATCTCGATGGTCGGGCGGACGTCGACCTCGGCGGTGAAGGACAGCAGCTCGTTGTCCTTCAGCTCCGTGATGTCGACCTCGGGCTGGCCCAGCGGGTTCAGCTCGGCCTCGTTGACCGCCTCGGTGTAGAGCTTGGGCAGCGCGTCGTTGACGGCCTCCTCCAGCACGGCGCCACGGCCGAACCGCTGGTCGATCACCCGGGCCGGGATCTTGCCCTTGCGGAAGCCCTTCACCGTGACCTGCTGGTTGATCTTCTTGTACGCCGCGTCGAGGCTGTCCTTGAGCTCCTCGAAGGGCACCTCAACAGTGAGCCGAACCCGGGTCGGGTTCAGGGTCTCCACGGCGCTCTTCACGGTTCGGTCTCCTTGTGGCTGACTTCTTGGGGTTCTGCCGAGCCTGCGCCACCCGGAGGGGCGGGCATGCCTTCGGCGGATTCGCGGGCCCCTGCCTGAGAGACATGGCAGTGCAGACACACGGGCGCGCAGCTTGCATAGTAACCGCAGGCACTGAGCGCGCCCAAAGGCGATCACGCGGGTCGGCGCCGGGCCGTGCCGGGCCGGTGGTCGGGGTGGCGGGATTTGAACCCACGGCCTTCCGCTCCCAAAGCGGACGCGCTACCAAGCTGCGCCACACCCCGTCTGGTGCGACACGTAGGGTACATGCCCGGACCGGGCCGAGTCGGCCGGTTTGTTCGCGGGCGTGTGTGAGCACCGACGCGTTGGCCTACGAGGCGGGCGACCCGCTACGATGCCTTCTGTGCCGCGGTCGGTGACCTGCGGCGCATCGTGTTGCGGGCGTAGCTCAATGGTAGAGCCCTAGTCTTCCAAACTAGCTACGCGGGTTCGATTCCCGTCGCCCGCTCTGAACGGCTCAGGGCCAGGCCGGAGGATCACTCCTCCGGCCTGGCCCTGATCGTTTCCGGGGTCCGTTCGCGTCCGGCGTGTCCCGCGCGTGCCCCTTCGGCTTGCGAGCTTTTTCACCGACGCCGCTAGAACCGCCGGGCGAAGCGTGTGTAGGCGCGTGCCTGGCCGCCCACGCTGCCCGCGCCCCTGGTGGCCGCCGCTTCCATGAGCCGCGCTTGCGGACTCGCAACCGTCCGCCTCCGGTCCCGGCGTATCAGCATGATCGTTACGGCAGCCACGACGGACCCGACCGCCAACGCGGTCTGCACCAGGTAGAGCATCGTCCCCCTCCTTGTCGAAGATCGCGCCGCGCGATCCGGCGTCCCGGCACTGATCACCAGGACTGCGGGGAGCGTACCCATCGGCCATCGGCGGCCGAACGGGGAAGGGCGCCAACAAGTCGCAAAGAGCTGGAGGCAGCCGTCTGTGCCCCCAGGTGCCCGTGCGGCGAGGTACCGCGACGGCGGGCGGCCGCCCGCCGTGACGATGTCCCCTCGGCGCGCAAGCGCGTCAAGGCGCGCCGTGCCCAGGTCGCCGGCCGATCGGCGATCGGTGGCCCGCCGCCGGCGCGGCAGTCGCCGAAGTCGCCCGGACCGGACCGGCCCGACTCCGCACAGAGCCGAGCCGGCCGATGCCGGGCGTGGTCCCGTCCGCTCAGAAGCGGATCGAGTTGATCGTGTCCGCTATCGAGTTCAGGAAGCGGTTGATGGACGGAGCCATGCCGGTCGAGGCCAGGAAGAACCCGAAGAGGATCGCCACGATCGCCGGTCCGGCCTTGATCGAGCCCCCTCTGACCATCACCACCAGGATGATCGCCAACAGCAGCACCACTGACAGCGAAATCGCCACAACTGATCACACCCTCGGTCGGTCCGCTCTCCCGGCCCGGGGCGCCGTCCCCTGCACACCCCGCCAGAACCATCGTGCCACCAACCGGCCCGCCCTATGCGGCCGCTGGCGCATCGTCGACCACCTTGGCGGCAACTCGTCACAGCCAGGAGCGGTACGCCGTGGTCAACCCGGTGGCGACGCAGCCGAATTGCGCGGTGTCCGTCACAGCGGATCGACAGTGATCGTTTTCACGTCCACAGCTCGCCCTGTCGTGGGCGTCGCTGAGGAACCGTCAATCGTCGGCGGTGAGCCCGAGGTACTGGCGCATGGCGGCGTACTTGCGGGTGAGCCGCTCCGCGGTGGCTGCGTCGAGGACGGCGAGCCGCTGCGGATCCGCGTTGTGGGCGAGGTCGGCGGCCTTCACCAGACGGGCGCCGGGGGTGGCGAGAATACGCCGCGCGTACGCCTGCGGGTCCTCGCCGGGCCGCTTGGTGACAGCCCGGACGACGGCCTTCGTCGTGGGGGACAAGGGGGCGGTGTCGAGCCACTCCTCGCTGAGGACGCCGTCCTCCACGGAGTCGTGCAACCATGCGGCGGCGACGAGCTCTTCTCCCCCGCCGCGGGCGCGCACACCCTCGGCAACGGCCGCGAGGTGCTCGGCGTAGGGCCGTCCGGCCTTGTCCTTCTGCGCCGAGTGCGCGGCGCGGGCGACGGCCTCGACCTCGGCCGGTGTCATGAGCGACATACAGGCTCCCCCTGACTCTGCTTCCGCAACGTGTGACACGACCGAGCGGGAGTCCCCCGCCGGCCACCGCGGACGCGACCCGGACGCGCCTCCTCAGCGCACCGCCGGCGCCGTCACCGCCTCCCGGCAGATCAGCAGCAGCGCCCGGTCGTCGTTCACGTCTTTCGCGACCGCCTCGATGAGGTGCCAGGCCGCGCCGCGGAAGCCGCCCGCGACATAGCGGTCGGCCTCGCCCATGAGGCGGTCCATGCCTTCCACGATGTCGCGGTCGGACGTCTCCACCAGGCCGTCCGTGAACAGCATCAGCACGTCGCCGGGGCGCAGCGTGCCCTTCACGGAGTCGAACTGGGCGCCGTCGTAGACGCCGAGGAGCGGCCCCTCGGCCGCCTTCTCCTCCCAGCGGCCGCTGCCCGCGCTGAGCTGCAGGCCGGGCGGGTGTCCGGCGGAATAGAGCTCGTAGTCGCCGGACTCCAGGTCCAGGACGAGGTGGATGGAGGTCGCGAAGCCCTCGTCCCAGTCCTGGCGGAGCAGGTAGCCGTTCGCCGCGGGCAGGAACGCGTGCGGTGGGAGCGATCCCAGCAGTCCGCCGAACGCCCCGGACAGCAACAGGGCGCGCGAACCGGCGTCCATGCCCTTGCCGGAGACGTCGGTGAGGACGACCTCGAGTGTGCGGCCGCCGTTGGTGCGGGCCGCCACCACGAAGTCGCCGGAGAAGGACTGTCCGCCGGCAGGTCTGAGCGCCATCTCGCGGTGCCAGCCCAGCGGCAGTTTCGGCAGCTTGCTCTGGACCCGGATGCGTTCGCGCAGGTCGAAGAGCATGGTCCCGCCACGCCGCCACGGCACCCCGACCCGGCTGCGGAACTGCGCGATCAGCAGGCCGAAGAAGCCGCAGGCCGCGACCACGAGCACGATGCCCGGAGTGACCCGGGACGGCCCCTCGGTGTAGGGGCCGAGTCTGACGGACTCGACGATCAGCGCGGTCGCGGCGGCGGCGTACAGGCCGAGCAGACTGGACGGGCGCAGCAGCAGGCCGCCGGCGACGATGGGGAGAACCAGGACGGCCGGTGAGCACCAGACGGGGTCGGCCAGGGTGACCGCCGCGATCAGCGGGATCGTCAGCAGCAGGCCGGCCAGTGCGACCCAGTCCGAGCCGTCCCCGCGGAAGTAGTCCACGGCGGATCGGCGCACGCCGGTGCGGGCCCGGTGCCACTGCTTCTTCAACCGGGCCGTGAACGTCTCGGCTTCCGCGCGCCGCTCTCGTCCTGCTGCCATTGTTCGGGACCCTATCCATCGGACCAGCCCCTTGGCACGGGAGGTCCCACTTGTCCCCCGTCCGAGCGCTGAACTTCACAGGAAGCGGCGCCCCGTAACGCGGGAGAAATTCCCTCGCTCGCCCCGCATTGCCCTGATAGGCATGGCACATGAAGACGGACGTGCGGGTGCTCCGGCAGGACGAGTGGGACACGTGGTACGACAACCTGGTCCGGGCCTTCGGCGGTGCGGACCAGGCGCCCGAAGAGCGCGCACTGGATCGTGAACTCACCGAATGCAATCGATCCCTGGGCGTATGGGACGGAACCACGTGTGTCGGCACTGCCGGCGCCTTCAGCTTCCGCCTCACCGTCCCCGGCGGCGCCTCGGTCCCCGCGGCGGGCGTCACCATGGTGAGCGTGGCGGCCACGCACCGCCGGCGCGGTGTGCTGACCTCGATGATGCGCCGGCAGCTGGGCGACGTCCGCTCCTGGGGGGAGCCGCTGGCGGTGCTGACCGCCTCCGAGCCCGCGATCTACGGCCGGTTCGGGTACGGCGCGGCGACCTTCCAGCTGGGCGCCGAGATCGACACGAGCCGCGTCGAGCTGTCCGTTCCGGCCGGCACGGATGACGTACGGCTGCGATACGCGGCCCCCGCCGACGTGCTCGATGCCTGCGAGGCTGTCTACGCACGGCTGGTGCCCGGCCGTCCCGGCATGCTGGAGCGGCGGCCCGGCTGGGAGCGGGCGGGGCTGCTGGACCCGGTGAGCGAGCGGGACGGGGCGTCCGCGCTGCAGTGCGTGGTCGCCGAGCGCGAGGGCGAGATCACGGGGTACGCCCGCTTCCGCACCAAGCTCGGCTGGGGGGTCGCCGGGCACGACGGGACGGTGACCCTGGTGAACCTGGCCGCGCTCGATCCGGCTACGGATGCGGCGCTGTGGCGGTTCCTGTTCGGCATAGACCTGACGACGACGCTGGTCGTGCGGTCGCGGCCGGTCGACGACGCCTGGCAGCATCTGGTGTCCGACATCCGGCGGTGCCGGCCACGGCTGAGGGATGCCCTCCATCTGCGTCTCGTCGAGGTCGGCTCGGCCCTGGAGGCCCGGACGTACCAGGCCCCCGTGGATGTGGTGTTCGAGGTCGAGGACGCCTTCTGCCCCTGGAACGAGGGGCGTTGGCGGCTGACGGGCGACGCGAAGGGGGCCTCGTGTGCGCGTACGACGGACGCGGCCGATCTCGCCCTATCCGTGCGGGAGTTGGGGGCCGCGTATCTGGGCGGGGTGTCGCTCACATCGCTGGCCGCGGCCGGGCGGGTACGGGAGCTGCGACGGGGGGCGCTGGCGGAGGCGTCCCTGGCGTTCGGCTCCGTGGTGGCGCCGTGGCTGCCGCACGGGTTCTGACGGGTTCCGGTGCACCGGCAGGCCCCGGGGCGCGAAAGGCGGCCTGCGCTTTGCGAAGGGCCCTACGACCGCTGGCAGCCGGGGCACCAGAACAGGTTGCGGGCGGCGAGAGAGGCGGTGCGGATCTCGCCGCCACAGAGGTGGCAGGGCAGGCCGGCCCTGCGGTACACGTACACCTCGCCGCCGTGGTCGTCGACGCGCGGCGGGCGGCCCATGGCCTCGGGGGTGTGTTCGGGCCGCACGGTGTCGATGCGGTTGGTGCGGACGCCCTCGCGCATCAGGGCGACGAGGTCGGCCCAGATCGCGTCCCACTCGGCGGGCGTGATGTCCCTGCCGGGCCGGTAGGGGTCGATGCCGTGCCGGAAGAGGACCTCTGCGCGGTAGACGTTGCCCACTCCCGCGATGACCTTCTGGTCCATGAGCAGGGCGGCGATGCTCGTCCGACTGCGTCGGACCCGCCGGTGGGCGGCCTCCGGGTCGGCGTCGGCGCGCAGCGGGTCGGGGCCGAGGCGGCCGTGGACCGCGGCCTTCTCCTCGCCGGTGACCAGCGCGCAGGTGGTGGGGCCGCGCAGGTCGACGTACGCGGTGGGGTTCGCCAGACGCAGGCGGACCGTGTCGGTGGGCGGGGGCGCGGGGCCGTCGCCGAAGGTGACCTTGCCGAACAGGCCGAGGTGGATGTGCACCCAGTCGGCGCCGCGGAAGCCGAGGAAGAGGTGCTTGCCGTGGGCGTCGGCGGTGTGGAGCTCGGCCCCGTCGAGGAGGGCGGCGGCGTCGGCGAACTTGCCCTGGGGGCTGGTGACGGCGACCGTGCCGCCGGCGAACCGCGCCGCGTAGTCCCGGGCCAGCCGGTGGATGGTGTGCCCCTCTGGCACGGCTTCCCTCAACCTTTCACAACGCCGGGGCGACGCCAGGCGGCACCACCGCCTCCTTGCGTCGCCCCCTGCCCCTGACTTGCCGGTTCTCAGCCCTGCGGGTGATGCGCGGGGATCGGCGGCAGCTCGCCCGTGGTCTCGTACGAGGACAGCATGTCGATGCGCCGCGCATGCCGCTCGTCACCCGAGAACGGCGTGTTCAGGAACGTCTCGACGAACTTCGTCGCCTCTTCCACCGTGTGCATCCGGGCGCCCACGGCGACGACGTTGGCGTTGTTGTGCTGCCGGCCCAGCGAGGCCGTCTCCTCGCTCCAGGCGAGGGCCGCACGCACGCCCTTCACCTTGTTCGCGGCGATCTGCTCCCCGTTGCCGGAGCCGCCGATCACGATGCCGAGGGCGTCGGGGTCCGCGGCGGTCCGCTCCGCGGCGCGGAGGCAGAACGGCGGGTAGTCGTCCTGGGCGTCGTAGATGTGGGGCCCGCAGTCGACGGGCTCGTGCCCGGCGGCCTTGAGCCACTCGACGAGGTGGTTCTTCAGTTCGAAACCGGCATGGTCGGAGCCGAGGTACACGCGCATGGTCCGAGTGTGTCACGTCCGTCGCGGCTCGGCCTCGCGGGGTGACAGCCAGGAAAAGGTGTGAGCTGCACCATAGAACCTCAAGAAAACCTCAAGTAACAATCCGGATTCAAAGGTTCCCGAATTTGTTCGCCTCAGATTCACTGGACCGGCTCGTACACCGCTCGTACGAGCCCCCGTACTTCCGCTCGTACGGGGCAGAAGGTGTCCGTCCGTACGTGTGTCCCCTCTTGTTTCTCGTACACCCGGCGCAAAGGAATCACCCTTTATGACTTCGCAGCCGACCCCCACCCAGGCCGGAAACGCGTCCGGCCGCACCGGAGAACCCGGCGGCGGCCTTCAGGCAGGACTCAAGAACCGTCATCTGTCGATGATCGCCATCGGTGGCGTCATCGGTGCCGGCCTCTTCGTCGGCTCCAGCTCCGGAATCGCCACCGCCGGCCCCGGCATCCTGCTCTCGTACGCTCTCGTCGGCACGCTCGTGGTGCTGGTGATGCGGATGCTGGGCGAGATGTCCGCCGCGAACCCCACCTCGGGCTCCTTCTCCGCGCACGCGGACCGGGCGCTCGGCCGCTGGGCCGGTTTCTCGATCGGCTGGCTGTACTGGTTCTTCTGGGTCGTCGTGCTCGCCGTGGAGGCCACCGCGGGCGCCAAGATCCTCTCCGAGTGGGTCCCGGCCGTGCCGCAGTGGGGCTGGGCTCTGATCGTCATGATCGTGCTGACCGCGACCAACCTGGTCTCCGTCGGCTCCTACGGTGAGTTCGAGTTCTGGTTCGCCGGGATCAAGGTCGTGGCGATCGGCGCGTTCATCGTCATCGGTCTGCTCGCCGTCTTCGGCGTGCTGCCGGGCGTGCACACCGACAAGGCGAGCTTCGGCAACCTGACCGGCCACGGCGGGTTCCTGCCGCACGGACCGGGCGCCATCCTCACCGGTGTGCTGCTGGTCGTGTTCTCCTTCATGGGCAGCGAGATCGCCACGCTGGCGGCCGGCGAGTCGGAGGACCCGCAGCGGGCGGTCACCAAGTCGACGAACAGCATCATCTGGCGTATCGCCGTCTTCTACCTGGGCTCGATCCTCGTGGTCGTCTCGCTGCTGCCGTGGAACGACCCGTCGATCAAGGACAAGGGCTCCTACGTCGCCGCCCTGGACTCCCTCGGCATCGCGCACGCCGGCCAGATCATGAACGTCATCGTGCTGACGTCGGTGCTGTCCTGTCTGAACTCCGGGCTCTACACCGCCTCCCGCATGGCCTTCTCGCTGGGCCAGCGGGGTGACGCGCCGAAGGCGTTCGCGCGGACCACGTCCCGGGGCGTGCCGATGGCCGCGATCGTCGCGTCCGTCGTCTTCGGCTTCGTCGCCGTCTTCTTCAACTACAAGTTCCCGGACTCGGTCTTCCTCTTCCTGGTCAACTCCAGTGGCGCGGTGGCCCTGTTCGTGTGGCTGGTCATCTGCTTCTCGCAGCTGCGGATGCGGAAGATCATCCAGCGCGAGGCGCCGGAGAAGCTGCTCGTCAAGATGTGGCTGTACCCGTACCTGACCTGGGCGACGGCCGCGCTGATCGTGTTCGTCCTCGGCTACATGCTGACCGACACCGAGCACGACGGACGTGAGACGGTGCTGCTGTCGCTGCTCGTCGCCGCGGTGGTGCTGGTGATCGCCGTGGTGAAGGAGCGGGTCGCGGGCAACCACCCGGCGACCCCCGCCGAGGCACCGGCCGACAAGGTCTCCGTCGGCTGATCCGGCACCCCTCGGAACATGGCCGCATAACCTGACGGAACCTGTCAGGTTATGCGGCCATCATGCGTCGCATGACCTACACGGACAACCGCGCAGACCTGACCCTGCTCCGCCCCGGCGACGCCGACTACGACCACGAACTCGCCGGATTCCAGACCGGGTTCGTCCAACGGCCGGCCGTGATCGCGCCCGTCCGGTCGGCCGCGGACGTGGTGGCCGCCGTACGGTACGCGGCCGCCGCAGACCTGCCGGTGGGCGTGCAGGCCACCGGACACGGACTGCCCGGGGGCTACGAGGGCGGGCTGCTCGTCACGGCCCGGCGGCTGGACGGGCTCACCGTCGACCCCGAGGCGCGCACGGTCCGCGTACAGGCGGGGGTGCGCTGGGGGCAGGTGGTCGCGGCGGCCGAGCCGTACGGGCTGGCGCCGCTCAACGGCTCGGCTCCGGGCGTGGGCGCGGTGTCGTACACCCTGGGCGGCGGACTCGGCATCCTCGCACGGGAGTTCGGCTACGCGGCCGACCATGTGCGGTGGCTGGAGGTCGTCACCGCCGACGGCGCACTCCGCCGTGTCACCCTGGAGTCCGACCCCGACCTGTACTGGGCGCTGCTCGGCGCCGGGCAGAACTTCGGCATCGTGACCGAGCTGGAGATCGGCCTGGTTCCGGTGCGGAGGCTGTACGGCGGCTCGCTCTCCTTCGACGGGCGCGAGGTGGACCCCGCGGCCGTGCTGCGCGCGTACGAGGCATGGACGCGGACCGTGCCGGACGGGCTGACCTCCTCCTTCGCCGCCGTGCCGTACCCGGACCTGCCCGCACTGCCGCCGCACCTGCGCGGCCGGTACCTCGTGTCGATCAGGGTCGCCCACACGGGCGCGGACGGCGAACGGCTCACGGCCCCGCTGCGGGAGATCGGTCCGGTGCTGTCGGACTCGCTGCGCGAGATGCCGTACGCCGAGAGCCACACCATCCACAGCGACCCGGACTTCCCGCACACCTACTACGGCGACAGCGCGGTGCTGCGGGAGCTGGACGTCGAACGGGCCGGGGAACTGCTGAAGCGCACCGGGCCCGAAGCGGGCCTGATGTGCGTCGTGCAGGTCAACCACCTGGGCGGGGCGCTGGCCCGGCCGGCGCCGAACGCGGTGCCGTATCGCGAGGGGCGGTTCCTGGTGCGGCTGTTGACCGTGGGGGACCGTGAGCGGGCGCGGGCCGTACTGGACCCGGCGTTCGCCCTGCTGTCGGACGATCGCCTGGGCCGCTCGCTCAACTTCGCCTTCGGGGCCGGGGACCGGGGTGCCGGGCTGTACGACCCGGAAACGCGGAAGAGGCTCACCGGGCTGAAGGAGACCTACGACCCGGCGAACCTCTTCCGCAGGAACTACGGCGTCAGCGCTTGCTGACGAACTTCCAGGCGGTGGGCAGCGCGCCCATCGCCAGGGCGGCCTTGAGGGCGTCTCCGATCAGGAACGGGGTGAGGCCGGCCGCGACCGCCTGGGCGAAGGAGAGGTGGGCCGCCAGGGCCAGGTAGGGAACGCCGACCGCGTAGATGATCGCCTCGCCGAGGATCATCGTGCCCGCCATGCGCAGCGGGGAGCGGTCGGCGCCGCGGCGGGCCAGGGCGCCCACGGCCGCCGAGGCGAGCAGCATGCCGATGACATAGCCGAAGGAGACGGCCCCCGCGCCGGAGGCGCCGCCCGCGAACCACGGCACACCGGCCACACCGGCGAGCACGTACAGGGCGAGGGAGAGGAAGCCGCGGCGGGCGCCGAGCGCCGTGCCGACGAGAAGCGCGGCGAAGGTCTGGCCGGTCACCGGCACCGGGGATCCGGGTACGGGGACCGACAGCTGGGCCGCGAGGCCGGTGAGCGCGGCGCCGCCGACGACGAGGGCCGCGTCGCGGACGCGGGACGCCGGCAGCAGGTCGGCGAGGACTGCGCCGGGGCGGGCAGTGGCGGTGGCGGTGCTCATGGGGACTCCGCGGGGTGGTGTGGACACGTCGGGACAGCGTGACGCTATCCCAGCGCCCTCGAGCCGATCACCATCGGCGGTCGACAAAGGGTGGAACGGCGCGTTCGTGAACTTCGAACAAAGGATGCTCCTTACACATCATCAGGCGTGAGACACGTCACTGAGATGAGGACGTTTCACTCACGCCCCGGCAGCGACCGGGAACTGTAGGGTCCCGCCAAAGCCGAGAGGGGTCCGTCTCGCCCGTCGGTCGCCGTCTGGGCAGGGGTGGGCCGTTTTGCTAGCTTCGGACGCATGGTTGCCCAGGCCCGGAACTTCACGTCGCGTCGCTACGTCGACCTGCGACGCCAGGGCACGGCCACCTGTCGCCGCCCGGTGTAGGGGCGGGCTCCGGCGCGCCTCGAGCCTTCCGAGACGTGTCGGCCCCGTTCCCGAGGACGGTTCTCCATGCCCCGTACCGCGGCATCCACTCTTGTCTCCCCTGTCCCCCGTGCCGCCGACAGCGACCGGCGGCGTACCAGTGCCAGCGTCGTGCTGCGGTCCGTGCTGGAGCACGGGCCGGTGGCGCGCAGCACCGTCGCCCGGCTGACCGGGCTGTCGCCCGCGTCCGTCACCGAGCACTGTGCCCGGCTGACCGGGCTCGGGCTGATCCGTGAGGAGGCGGCCCCGCGCCGCTCGAACGGGGTGGGCCGGCCGCACGTGCCCGTCGATCTCGACACCGAGCGGTTCCTGGTCGGCGGGGTGCATGTGGCCGTGCCGTACACCACGGTCGCACTGCTCGATCTGCGCGGACGGGTCGTGGCCCGGCGGGAGGTGAAGCACGAGCGGACCGACCCCGGCTGGGTGCTGGCCCGGGCCGCGGAAGGACTCGAGGCACTGCTCGCCGAGGCGACGGGCCGCGGGCCGCTCGGAGTCGGGGTCGCGGCCGGCGGCTGGGTGGACCGGGAGACGGGCACCGTGGTCGAGCACGAACTGCTCGGCTGGCGCGAGGTGCCGGTGCGGGACCTGCTCGAGGCCCGCACCGGGCTGCCGGTCCATGTGGACGGGCACGCGCGCGCGTTGGTCAACGGGGAACGACTGTTCGGACAGGCCCGGGGCAGCCGCAGCGTGCTGCACCTGTTCGTGGGCAACGTGGTCGACGCGGCCTTCGCCACCAACGACGAGGTGCACCACGGGCCGCGCTCCCAGGCCGGGGCGATCGCCCACCTTCCGGTGCCCGGCGGCACCGAGCCGTGCGCGTGCGGCCGTACCGGCTGCCTGCAAGTGGAGCTGAGCGAGCGGACGTTGTGCCGGCGGGCGCGTGCGGCCGGGGTGATCGACGGGGTGAACCCGATGCACGTGGTGGCCGCGGCGGCGGCCGGGGACGCGGTGGCGCGGCGGCTGCTGAGGGAGCGGGCCCGGACGACCGGGAGGGCGGCCGGGCTGCTGCTGGACGTCCTGAACCCGGAGACGGTCGTGGTGACCGAGGTGGGTGTCATGCACTTCGAGGACTGCCTGCACGCGCTGCGGGAAGCGGCCGGAATGCGCCGGGCGGCGGCCGTCGTGCCGACGAGTTTCCCGGATTCCGTGCTTGCGGTCGCGGGCGGCTCGGTGATTCTCGACGTGCTGTTCCGGGACCCACTGGGCGTGTCACCTGAGGCTATTTAATTCAGAAACTCGGAATGTTGACAGGGGTCGTCCATGGCCGGGAACATCATGCTCATGAACCCGCTCACGAGCTGTCGCACTCTCTGTTGCTGACACATTGCCGCGCATGAAGCGCGTGTTTCCGCCTGCGTGAGTTCACTTCTTCCGGCATCCTTCCCGCCCGGCATTCCCCACTTCCGGCGTTGCGGCCCGCCCGGAATTCCTCCTGCCTTTCTTTTTCTGTTCCGCTCCGTGCGTCCAGGGAGTCCTCCCATGCCTTCTCCATCTGTCTCCGGTCTCGACCGCCGCCTGTTTCTCACCTCCCTGCTCGGCGCGTCCGCCGCCGTGGCCGGGCTCAGCGGCTGCGCGGGCGGCAGTGCCGCCGCCGACACCGAGGGCGCCGCCACCAGGCCACTCGCCGACAAGGTCCCGGCCGGCACCAGCCTGAAGATCGCCTCGTACCAGAACCAGCAGCAGCTGCAGTTCAAGCTGGCGAAACTGTCCGAGCTGCCGTTCGCGGTGTCGAGTTGGGTGAACATCGGGGCCGGCCCGGATGTGATCAACGCCTTCCGCGCCAAGTCCCTGGACCTCGCCAACAACGCGGGCATCCCGCCCATCCAGGCGCACTACCAGGGCTTCGCCGCGAAGATCGTGGCGATCGGCATCACCCGCAAGCCCAACTACCTCTTCGCCACCAAACCCGGCAGCGACATCCGCACCGTCGAGGACTTCAAGGGCAGGAGGCTGGCCTTCTCCCAGGGCCAGGCACAGGGCGTCGTGCTGCTGCGGGCGCTGAGGAAGGCGGGCCTGAAGTACGACGACGTGAAGCTGGTCCCGCTCACCAGCAACCAGTTCCTCACCGCCCTTCAGTCCGGGCAGGTGGACGTGGCCCCGCTCGGCAACAACCAGGCACCCGCCTATCTGAAGCAGTACGGGCCCAAGGGCGCCCACACCATCACCACCGACGTGGTCGACCTGCTGAACCTGCTGTGGGCGCCGCAGTCGGTGCTCGACGACCCGGCCAAGGCCGCCGCGATCGCCGCGTACATCCCCCGGTGGGCCCAGGGCCAGGTGTGGACGTACGAGCACCCCGAGGTCTGGGACGAGGAGTTCTACGTCAAGACGCAGAACCTGACCCTGGAGCAGGCCAAGTCCATCACCGCGCTCGCCAACAAGCCGCTGTTCCCGCCGACCTGGGACGAGGCGATCAAGTGGGAGCAGGAGACCGCCGATCTGCTCGCCGAGGGCGGGTTCGTGAAGAAGTTCGACGTGTCCTCGCTCTTCGACCACCGCTTCGAGTCCATCGCCGCCAGGGCCGTACCGGCGGAGTACCGGAGGTGAGCGCCATGACCACGACGACGACTGCCGTGGCGGCGACGGCCGTCGGCGAACTCCCCCAGGTCCGCCGGCGCCGCCGGCTCTCCCCCGGGCGTCGCCTGCCCGCCGCCCGGCTCATCGGCCCGCTGGCGGTCCTCGCCCTGTGGGCAGCCGCCTCGGCCGCGGGGGCGCTCGACCCGGGTGCCGTCCCGGCGCCCTGGACGGTGCTGAGGACGGCCGGCCACCTGTGGACGGACGGCACGCTGTCCACGGATGTGCTGACCTCGCTGAAGCGGGCCGCGTACGGCTTCGCGATCGGCCTGACCGCGGGGGTGCTGCTGGCGCTCGCCTCGGGGCTCAGCCGGGCCGGGGAAGCGCTGATCGACGGGACCGTGCAGCTCAACCGGGCGATCCCGACCCTCGGTCTGATCCCGCTGTTCATCCTCTGGCTGGGCATCGGCGAGACCTTCAAGATCGCCATCATCGCGATCGTCGTCTACATCCCCATCTACCTGAACACGCACTCCGCGCTGTCCGGCATCGACAGCCGGTACGTCGAACTCGCCGAGGTGCAGGGCCTGTCGAGATTCACCTTCATCCGGCAGGTGGTGATCCCCGGCGCGCTGCCCGGATTCTTCGTGGGACTCCGGCTCGGCGTGACCGGCTCCTGGCTGGGCCTGGTGGTCCTGGAGCAGATCAACGCCACCAGCGGCCTCGGCTACATGATGTTCCAGGCGCAGAACTACGGCCAGAGCGACGTCATCCTGGTCGGCCTGCTGATCTACGGCGTCTTCGGCCTGGTCTCCGACAGCGTGGTCCGCCTCGTCGAACGGAGGGTGCTGTCGTGGCGCCGCACACTGAGCAGCTGACCCGGCCCGCGGTCCGACTGCGGGGACTGACCCGGTCGTTCGGCGGCCGCACGGTCCTCGACGGCATCGACCTCGATCTGCCCGCCGGGCAGTTCACGGCCCTCCTGGGGCACAGCGGCTCGGGCAAGTCCACCCTGCTGCGGGCCGTCGCCGGACTGGACCACGGGGTGGCCGGACGGGGGTCCCCCCAGCGCGAGCGAAGCCGAGGGCTCGGGGGAGGGCAGATCACCGCGCCCGAGCGGGTCTCGGTGGTCTTCCAGGACTCCCGGCTGCTGCCCTGGCGCCGCGTACTGGACAACGTCCTGCTGGGCCTGGACGGCAGGGACGCCGAGGAGCGCGGCCGGGCCGCCCTCGCGGAGGTGGGTCTGGAGGGCCGCGAGCGGGCCTGGCCGGGCGAGCTGTCCGGCGGTGAGGCCCAGCGGGCCGCGCTGGCCCGCTCCCTGGTCCGCGAGCCGCAACTCCTCCTGGCGGACGAGCCGTTCGGGGCACTGGACGCACTCACCCGGATCAGGATGCACGGCCTGCTGCGCGAGCTGTGGCAGCGCCACCGGCCCTCCGTGCTGCTCGTGACCCACGACGTGGACGAGGCGATCGTGCTCGCCGACCGCGTCCTCGTCCTGGACCAGGGCCGTATCGGCCTGGACCTGACCATCGACCGCCCGCATCCGCGCTCCTACCGCGAGCCGGTCCTGGGCGAATACCGCGAGCGGCTGCTGGCCGCCCTTGGCGTCACGGAGGACCGTCCATGACACAGAGAAGGCTCCACCTCAACGCGTTCCTGATGAACACCGGTCACCACGAGGCCTCGTGGCGGCTCCCGGAGAGCGACCCCTACGCGCACGTCGACCTCGCGCACTACGTCGGCCTGGCTCGGACCGCCGAGCGCGGCACCTTCGACTCCCTCTTCCTCGCCGACGGCCCCCAGCTGTGGAACAACCTCGCCCAGCGGCCGGCCGGCGCCCTGGAACCGCTCACCCTGCTGACCGCGCTGGCGACGGCCACCGAGCACATCGGCCTGATCGCCACCGCCTCCACCTCGTACAACTCCCCCTACAACCTGGCCCGCAGGTTCGCCTCGCTGGACATCGTCAGCGGCGGCCGGGCGGGCTGGAACATCGTCACCACCGCGGGCGCCGAGGCCGCCCGCAACTTCGGCCTGGACGCCGAGCCCGCGCACGCCGAGCGGTACGCGCGCGCCGCCGAGTTCCTCGACGTGGCCCTCAAGCTCTGGGACAGCTGGGAGGACGACGCCATCGTCGCCGACAAGGCGGCCGGGGTCTGGGGCGACGACAGCAAGATCCATCCGCCCCGGCACAAGGGGAGGTACTTCAGCGTCGCCGGCGCCCTCAACGTGCCGCGCACCCCGCAGGGTTACCCGCTGCTGGTGCAGGCGGGCTCCTCGGAGGACGGCAAGGCGTTCGCGGCCCGGTACGCGGAGGCGGTGTTCACGGCCCAGCAGACCATCGAGGGCGCGCAGGTCTTCTACGCCGACCTCAAGGCCCGCACCGAGCGGGAGGGGCGCAACCCCGACCACATCAAGGTGCTGCCCGGCATCGTCCCCGTGCTCGGCTCGACCGAGGCCGAGGCGAGGGCCGCCGAGCAGCTGCTGGAGGACCACATCGTGTACGACCACGGGGTGGGCCGCCTGGAGAGCCTGCTGCACCTGGAGCCCGGGACCCTGGAGCTGGACGCCCTGCTCCCCGCCGATCTGCCGCCGGAGTCCGCCATCGAGGGCGCCAAGAGCCGCTACACGCTCGTCGTGGAGCTGGCCCGGCGCGAACGGCTGACCGTGCGGCAGCTGATCGGGCGGCTCGGCGGCGGACGCGGGCACCTCACCTTCGCCGGGACGCCCGAGCAGGTCGCCGACCAGATCGAGACCTGGTTCACGCGAGGGGCCGCCGACGGCTTCAACATCATGCCCGCCGTGCTGCCCTCCGGCCTGGAGGCGTTCGTCGAGCACGTCGTACCTCTCCTGCGCACCCGCGGCCTGCTCCGCACGGAGTACGGCCCCCGCCAGACCCTGCGGGAGCGCTACGGCCTCCCCCGCCCCGCCAACCAGTATCTGGCCCCCGCACTCGCCACCGCCTGAAAGGACCCGCCATGTCCATCGAGATCACCAAGGTCACCGCACGCATCGGCGCCCGGGTCTCCGGAGTCGACATCACCAAGCCGCTCGACCAGGAGCAGGTCACCGCGATCCGCGAGGCCCTGAACGCCCACAAGGCACTCGTCTTCGACGCCGGAGACCTGGACGACGCGGGCCAGCAGGCCTTCGCCCGCCAGTTGGGCGACCTCACCACCGCCCACCCGACGGTCGGCGCCGTCGAGGGCGCCCCGAACGTGCTGCCCGTGGACAGTGAGCGGGGCCGCGCCAACCACTGGCACACCGACGTCACCTTCGTCCTCAACCCGCCTCAGGCCAGCACCCTGCGCTCGATCACGATCCCGCCCTACGGCGGCGAGACGCTGATCGCCAACGCGGCGGCGGCCTACCGCGACCTGCCGGAACCGCTGCGCCGCCTGGCCGACACCCTGTGGGCCGAGCACACCAACGACTACGACTACGCGGTGCCGGAGGAGGAGATCGACGAGGAGAAGGCCGCCCAGCGCGCCCAGTTCACCTCGATCAGGTACCGCACCGCCCACCCCGTCGTCCGCGTCCATCCGCTGACCGGGGAGCGCGGGCTGTTCATCGGCGGGTTCGCGCAGCGGATCGTCGGCCTGTCGGTCGGCGAGTCCCGGAAGATCCTGGAGCTGCTCCAGGCGTACGTCACCCGCCCGGAGAACATCCTGCGCCACCGCTGGGCGGAGAACGAGCTGGTGCTCTTCGACAACCGGATCACCCAGCACTACGCCATCGACAACTACGACGGGCAGCCGCGCCGGCTGCACCGGGTGACCGTCGCCGGTGACGTCCCGGTCGGCATCGAGGGCAAGGAGAGCTACTCCATCGAGGGCGACGCCTCGCACTACACGCCGGTCGCCGCGTAACCGGAGGGTCACCGACCGTACATCCGGCGTCCGGATAGTGGGCAGCCTCTCCGTCCCACCGGAGAGGCTGCCCACACTGTGGGCGTTTTGCCCCCTCTCACGTACGGGACGAGCCGCGCCCATGCCCAGCACCACCGTCGAGACGCCGCCGACCGACGACGTCTCCCTCTCCCACGGCCTCAAGCAGCGCCATCTGTCGATGATCGCCCTCGGCGGGGTGATCGGCGCCGGCCTGTTCGTCGGGTCCGGCGCGGGCATCGCCGCCGCCGGGCCGTCGATCGTGATCGCGTACGCCGTCTCCGGTCTGCTCGTCATGCTGGTGATGCGGATGCTCGGCGAGATGTCGGCCGCCTATCCGTCGTCGGGCTCCTTCTCCGCGCACGCCGAGCGGGCCATCGGCCCCTGGGCGGGCTTCACCGCGGGCTGGTCGTTCTGGGTGCTGCTGTGCACGGCGGTCGGCCTGGAGGGCATCGGCGCCGCGAAGATCGTCACCGGATGGCTGCCCGGCACCCCGGAATGGGCGTGGGTGGCGCTGTTCATGGTGGTCTTCTGCGGGGCCAACCTGGCCGCAGTGAAGAACTTCGGCGAGTTCGAGTTCTGGTTCGCCGCGCTGAAGGTCGGCGCGATCACCCTGTTCCTGGTGCTCGGCGTGCTGGCGATCGCGGGCGTGCTGCCCGGCACCGACTCCCCCGGCGCCTCGCACCTGACCGACTTCCTGCCGCACGGCAGCGAGGGCCTGGTCATCGGCCTGCTCGCGTCGGTGTTCGCGTACGGCGGCCTGGAGACGGTCACCATCGCGGCGGCCGAGTCGCAGGACCCGGTCAGGGGTGTGGCGAGCGCGGTGCGTACCGCGATGTGGCGCATCGCGGTGTTCTACGTCGGCTCGATGGCGGTCATCGTCACGCTGGTCCCGTGGAACGCCAAGGAGGTCGTCGAGAAGGGCCCGTACGTGGCCGCCCTGGACCACCTGGGCATTCCGGGTGCCGGGCAGCTGATGAACGTGGTGGTGCTGGTCGCGCTGCTGTCCGCGATGAACGCGAACATCTACGGCTCCTCGCGCATCGCGTACTCGCTGGTGGAGCGCGGCCAGGGTCCGAAGGCGCTGGGCAGGGTCTCCGGTGGCGTCCCCCGGGTCGCGGTGCTGGCGTCCTCGGTCTTCGGGTTCGTGTGCGTGGTGCTGAGCTACTGGCGGCCGGACGACGTCTTCCCCTGGCTGCTGAACATGATCGGCGCGGTGATCCTGGTCGTCTGGGTCTTCATCGCGGTCTCGCAGCTGCGCCTGCGCCGCCGCCTGGAGCGGGAGGCGCCGGGCAGGCTGGTCGTGCGGATGTGGGCGTTCCCCGTGCTGACGTGGCTCGCGCTGGCCGGCATGGCGGCGATCTTCGTGCTGATGGCCCGGCAGCCGGACACCCGCGTGCAGCTGTACTCGACGGGCGGGATGACCCTGTTCCTGGCGGTCGTCGGCTACGCCTGGCAGAGGGCGCGCGCCGGGCGCTGACGCCGGGACCGGCGCGTCGCGGTCCCGCGGCGCCCCACTTTCCGTCGCACGTGGGATTGACGGTCCGCCACCACGGGATCACCCTCGGTCGACAAGCCGTTCCCATGAGGGGACGGGGACGGGAAGGGGAGCCGATGGAGTCGACCGACCCGGTACGTGTGGTGGCCGCGGGTGACCGCTTCGTCCTGCCGTCGCTGATCGCGGCGGCCGTACGCCACGAGATGGAAGAACATCCCTGCGAAGTGAGAGAGTTGGCGCTCGCGGAGGGCGCGGACGACACCGACGAGGAGCTGGTCAAGGCGCTGGCGGACGCCCAGGTCCTGGTCACCCGCGGCGGCCCGGTCACCGAGCGGGTGCTGGCCGCCGCGCCGGAGCTGCGGCTGGTGGTGGTGTGCCGGGGCGGCCCGGTGGACGTCGACCTCGACGCGGCCAAGGCTCACGGCATCCGGGTGTGCCGCGCGGCCGGCGGCGAGGCGGCGGCCACCGCAGAGTTCACGCTCGGCCTGATGCTGGCCGCACTGCGCGGCATCCCTCAGGCCCACGAATTCCTGACCCGGCAAGGGAGATGGCAGGGCCCCGCGTCCCCCACGTACGAGCACGCCGGCCAGGAGCTGGAGGACCTGCCGGTCGGCCTGATCGGTCATGGCGCGGTGGGCAGCCGGGTCGCGCGGGTGCTGTGCGCGTTCGGGGCGCGGGTGATGGTCTACGACCCGTATGTGCGCGGCGAGGTGCACGGGCTGCGGATCGGCTCGCTCGACGACCTGCTGCGCCGCTCCCGGGTGATCAGCCTGCACCCCCCGCTCACCTCCGGGACCCGGGGCCTGATCGGGGCTCGTGAGCTGGCCCTGCTGCCGCGCGGCGCGGTGGTGGTGAACGCGGCGGACGGGGAGCTGCTGGACGAGGACGCGCTGTGCGACGCGCTGGAGAGCGGGCAGTTGTCGGCGGCGGCCCTCGACACGTGTGCGCACGAGCCGCTGCCGCCGGGCTCCCGTCTCCTCGCTCTGACACAACGGCTGGTCCTGACCCCCCACCTCGGCGGGTCGAGCCGTGCGGCGGCCGAGAAGGCGGCCGGGCTCGCGGCGGAGGAGGTGGGCCGCTGGGTGCGCGGGGAGCCCCCGGCGCACTCCCTGGCGTGATCGGGCAGAGCGAGGAGACAGCCATGACCTACCGGGCATACCGGCGGTGCCCCAACTGCGGGGACACGATGCAGGACTTCCGGGAGCTGGAGGGGGACGCGGAGAAGGCGGCGGCCGAGGAGGCCCTCCGGCCGGTCCTGGAGGGCCATCCCTTCGTCGCGAAGGACTACCACCGCTGCGCACGGCCCGGCTGCCGTCGCATCCAGCGCAAGGACCACTGGAGGACGGGGGCGACGTTGCCCGAGGAGTACTAGACAACGGACGGGGCGCCGCGCCAACCGTGGCTGCGACGCCCCGTCCACCTGGTCCGGCGGTACCCGGCGGTGAGGACTACAGGTTGCTGAAGTCCGGCCCCTTCGTCCGCGTCCGCTTGATCTCGTAGAAGCCCGGCACCGACGCGACCGCCAGCGTGCCGTCCCAGAGCCTCGCCGCGTCCTCGCCCTTCGGCGCCGGTGTCACCACCGGTCCGAAGAAGGCGATCTGCTCCCCGTCCGGGCCCGGCACCGCGATCACCGGTGTGCCCACCTCCTGCCCCACCTTCTCGATGCCCTCCTTGTGCGAGGCGCGCAGCTGCGCATCGAACTCGAAGTCCTCCTGCTCGGCGTAGTCGATCAAATCGGCGGGCAGACCGACCTCCTCGAGCGCCGCCGCGATCGCCTCGAGCGTCGGGCCCTCGTCCTGGTTGTGGAAGCGCGTGCCGAGCGCGGTGTACAGCGGCCCGAGGACGTCCGCACCGTGCTTCTGCCACGCCGCCGTCACCACCCGCACCGGCTTCCACGCCTTGGTCGCCAGCATCTCCCGGTACTCCTCGGGCAGCTGGTCGAGCTTGTCCTCGTTGAGCACGGCCAGGCTCATGATGTGCCAGCGCACCTCGATGTCCCGGACCTTCTCCACCTCCAGCACCCAGCGGGAGGTCATCCAGGCCCAGGGGCACAGCGGGTCGAACCAGAAGTCGACGGGGGTCTTGCCGGAAGCGGTCGCGGTCTCGGACATGGCTCTCCTCGGAAGCACGGATGTTCATTCCGCAACAACGGGTGCGCCGCCCACGTCATTCCCTCGCACCCCCGCCGTATTCCCGGCTGCCCCAGGTCAGGGGCGCATGGCAGGATCGGTCCTGTCCGTGCCACCCAGCAGCCGCCAAGGAGTGCCGCCCGTGCCCGGTGAGAACCTGTCCCGCGACGAGGCCCAGGAGAGGGCCGCCCTGCTGTCCGTCGACGGGTACGACGTGTCGCTCGACCTGCGCTCCGCCGTGGGCGAGGCACCCGGCGACGTGGACGCCGAGCCGCGCACCTTCCGCTCGGTCACCACGATCCGCTTCCGCTGCGCCGAGCCGGGCGCGTCGAGCTTCGCCGACCTGATCGCCCCGAGCGTCAGCGCGGTGTCCCTCAACGGCACGGACCTCGACCCCGGCGAGGTCTTCGACGGCACCCGCATCCTGCTGGAGGACCTGGCCGCCGAGAACGAGCTGGTGGTCGACGCCCAGTGCGCCTACTCCCGCACCGGTGAGGGCCTGCACCGCTTCGTCGACCCGGAGGACGGAGCGGTGTACCTGTACACCCAGTACGAGCCCGCCGACGCCCGCCGCGTCTTCGCGAACTTCGAGCAGCCCGACCTCAAGGCCCCCTTCCGTTTCGAGGTCCGGGCCCCCGAGGGCTGGACGGTGTGGAGCAACGGCGCCGGCGAGAAGCACGACGGGGTGTGGCGGTTCGCGGAGACCAAGCCGATCTCGACGTACATCACCTGCGTCGTGGCGGGCCCGTACCACTACGTCACCGACACCTACACCCGCACCCTCGACGACGGCACGAGCCTGGAGATCCCGCTCGGCGCGATGTGCCGCAAGGGTCTGGCCCGGCACTTCGACGCGGACGACGTCTTCCTGGTCACCAAGCAGGGCCTGGACTTCTTCCACGACCACTTCGACTACCCGTACCCGTTCGGCAAGTACGACCAGGCGTTCGTGCCCGAGTACAACCTCGGCGCGATGGAGAACCCGGGGCTCGTGACCTTCACCGAGGAGTTCGTCTTCCGCGGCAAGGTCACCCGGGCGTCCTACGAGCGCCGGGCCAATGTGGTCCTGCACGAGATGGCCCACATGTGGTTCGGCGACCTGGTGACCATGGCCTGGTGGGACGACCTGTGGCTGAAGGAGTCCTTCGCGGACTTCATGGGCTCGTTCTCGCTGGTGGAGGCGACCCGGTTCACGAGCGGCTGGATCACCTTCGCCAACAACCGCAAGGCGTGGGCGTACCGCGCCGACCAGCTGCCCTCCACGCACCCGATCACGGCGGACATCCGCGACCTCCAGGACGCGAAGCTCAACTTCGACGGCATCACCTACGCCAAGGGCGCGTCCGTGCTGAAGCAGCTGGTGGCGTACGTCGGGCGGGACGCGTTCCTGGAGGGCGCCCGCCGCTACTTCAAGCGGAACGCCTACGGCAACACGCGCCTGACCGATCTGCTGTCGGTGCTGGAGGAGACGAGCGGCCGGGACATGACGTCCTGGGCGCGCTCCTGGCTGCAGACGGCGGGGGTCAACTCCCTGACTCCGCAGGTGCTGCTGGGTGAGGACGGGCGGATCGCGGAGCTGTCGGTGCTCCAGGAGGCGGCCGGCCCCGCCCATCAGTCGGCTCCGCCGACGGGCATCCATGAGCTGCGGCCGCACCGGGTGGCGGTGGGCCTGTACCGCACCGAGGACGGCGCGCTCGTGCGGTACGCGCGCGCCGAGGTGGACGTGCACGGTCCGCGGACGGTGGTCGGTGACCTGGCGGGGTCGGAGCCACCGGAGCTGGTCCTGGTCAACGACGACGACCTCACCTACTGCAAGATCCGCTTCGACGACACCTCGCTGGCGACCCTTAAGGACCGTCTCGGCGACATCACCGACCCCCTGGCCCGTGCGCTGTGCTGGTCGGCGCTGTGGAACCTGACCCGGGACGCGCTGCTGCCGGCGCGGGACTTCGTCGACCTGGTGCTGCGGTTCGCCGGCCGGGAGTCCGACATCGGCGTGCTGCAGATGCTGCACACCTGGGCCGACTCCGCGCTGACGTACTACGCCGCGCCCGCGTGGCGGGAGACGGGCGGGCGGCTGCTGGCCGAGGGCGCGCTGCGTGAGCTGCGGCAGGCCGAGCCGGGCAGCCAGCACCAGCTGACCTGGGCGCGGTTCTTCGCGGCGGTGGCGTCCCAGGAGTCCGACCTGCGGCTGCTGCGGGGTCTGCTGGACGGCACGGACAAGATCGACGGGCTCGAGGTGGACCAGGAGCTGCGCTGGGCGTTCCTGCGGCCGCTGGCCGCGCACGGGGCCGCCGACGAGTCGGTGCTCGCCGCCGAACTGGCCCGCGACGACACGGCCTCCGGCAAGCGCCATCAGGTCCGCTGCCTGGCCTCGCGCCCCTCGGCCGCGGTCAAGGCGCAGGCGTGGGCGCAGGTCGTCGAGTCCGACGCGCTGTCGAACGCGCTCGTCGAGGCGACCATCGCGGGCTTTGTGCAGCCCTCCCAGCGGGAGTTGCTCGCGCCGTACGCGGAGAAGTACTTCGCGGCGATCGGGCGGGTGTGGGCGGAGCGGTCCATCCAGATCGGGATGCACGTGGTCAGGGGCCTGTTCCCGGCGCTGCAGGACTCGCCGCAGACGCTGGAGGCGACGGACGCGTGGCTCGCCGCGCACGAGGACGCCCCGCCGGCACTGCGACGGCTGGTGCTGGAGGCCCGCGACGATCTGGCGCGCGCCCTGCGGGGGCAGGCCTGTGACGCGGCGGCTCGCTGACGCGGGGACGGTGGTTGACGGGCGCGGCGGGACGACGGTGACGAAATAGGAGTACCGGAACCCGTAACCTTCCGCGTCCCCCGTCCGGACCAGCCCCTTTCGGCAGTCGAACGCACGTACTTTAGCGCCGTGTTGTCCGCATTTGTCGACAGGCGTGTAACAGCGGTTAGAGGACGGACCGGGGGCGGGAAACCCGGGATCATGAACCACAACACCCCGCTCTCCCCCCGCCCCCTCCGCCATCTGTCCGACGTGCAGCGCCGGGTGCTGACCACCGCCCAGCTGCGCGCCCACGGAGTGACCGCCGCCGAGACCACCGGGAAGTGCCGGCCTGGCGGCCCCTGGCAGCAGTTCCTGCCCGGTGTGTACCTGCTGCACCCCGGCCCGCCGACCTCCGAGGAACGACTGCACGGGGTGCTGCTGTACGCGGCCCGTTCCTCGCTCGCCGACCCCGTCCCCGCGGTCCCGGCCCAGCCCGGCGCGGGCACTGCGCACCGCCCGCTGCCGTACACGGACGCGGTGCTCACCGGCCTGGCCGCTCTCGCTCTGTACGGCTTCGCCTCCGCGCCCGGGCTGTCGTCGCTGGAGAAGATCGACGTCCTGGTGCCGCGGACGCGCCGGCTGCGCAGCACCGGCTGCGCCCGGGTGGTCCGCACCCCGTCGCTGCCCGACCCCCGGCTGGTGACCGGCGTGCCCGTGGCCCCGGTCGCGCGCGCCCTGGCCGACGCGGTGGCCCAGGTGCCGGACGCGGTCGTGGTGCGCCGCCTGCTGACCGAGGCGGTCCGCGACGGGCACTGCGAACCAGCCGCGCTGGTACGGGAGTTGAACCAGGCGCGGCTGCTGAGCCGCCCGCACGTGGTGGACGCCGTGGACGCGCTGCTGGCGGAGAGCCGGGCGGTCGCGGAGGACCGCCTGTACCGGATGGTGCGCGAGCACGGGCTGCCGGACCCGGTCTGGAACGTGGACCTGAGGCTGCCGGGCGGCCCCTACCTCGGCGGCCTGGACGCGTACTGGCCCGAGCAGGCGGTGGCGCTGGAACTGGACACCCGCGCCCCGCGCCAGGACGAGGACGCGCTGTGGTCGGAGTACGCCCGCAAGCGCGAGCAGCTGGAGCGGCTCGGCATCACGGTCGTGTACCTGACGCCGAAGAAGCTGCGCGACTGTCCGGAGCAGCAGGCGACGGTGGTCCGTACGGCGCTGATGGCGTCCCTGGACCGGGAGCCGGCCGCGCCGGTGGAGGTGCTGCCCCGGTGACCGACCGGGGTGGCACGAGGAGGGGAGAGGAGGGGCCGCCGACAGGTGTCGGCGGCCCCTCCTCGTGCCCGGGTCCGGTTCGGCCCGGGGGCGCCGGCGAGCGTCAGAGCGGGTCCGGGAGCGGCGGTTCGGGGAGCGCGGGCTCCGGCTCCGGCGGGGTGGGCCGCATCGCCTCCGCGTGGACGCGGTCGATGAGGTCGGCGTACGAGGCGATCATGCGGGTGCGGCTGAAGCGCTCGCGGCTGCGAGCGAGGACGGGCGCGAGGTCGGTGCGCGCGGCGACGGCCTCGGTCCAGGCCCGGGCGATCGCGTCGGGGTCCGGCGGGGTGAGGTGGCCGTGCCCGGACACGATCAGCGCGCTGTCCCCCACGTCCGTGGCGACCGGGACGGCTCCGCACATCATGCCCTCGATCAGGCACAGCGGGGCCGCCTCGCCCCAGGACGAGGTCAGCGCCACCACGTCGGAGGCGGCGTAGACGGTCTCCATGTCGCGCCGGACGCCCAGCGCGTGCAGCCGCTCGGTGAGCCGCGTGTCCTCGCCGAAGACCTCCCGGATGTCGGCGGCCAGCCCCGGCTGGTCCCCGGTCATGCCCGCGCCGCACATCAGCACGTGCCCGGCGGGCTCACGGCGCAGCCAGGCGTGCGCGGCGCGCAGGAACAGCGGAACGTTCTTCATGGCGTCGTAGCGGGCCGCGAAGACGACGACCGGTGCGGTGTCCGGGATGCCGAGCACCTCCCGCATGCGAAGACGCCGGCTCGGGTCGGGGCGGAAGCGCAGCAGGTCGACCCCGTTGGGGATGACGTGCAGCAGCTCGGCCGGGATCCCGGCGGCCCGGTAGGCCTCCCGGGTGGACTCGGCGCAGCAGACGCAGGCGACCACGGTGCCGTCCGCGATGGCGGCCTTCAGCTCGGCGAGCGCCCCGCCCTGGTTCTCCGGGTCGGAGCGGTGCAGGCAGACGATCACCGGGCGGCGCGGCAGGCCCGCCTGGTTGAGCAGGCCGAGCGGCTGCTCCTTGAGCGACAGGACGACGTCGGCCCCCGCCATCGCCCGCGCCGTCTCCGCCAGCTCCGGCCCGCTGAAGACGGCCGGATCGACGGCCGGGGCCCCGGTCAGCCCGAAGGTGCGGCCCAGGGACGTGACCTCCACCCCGGCCGCGGTCAGCGAGCGGTAGCAGGCGTCGTCCCGCATGGCCTGCCGGGTGGCCTCACGGACCACTTCCCCGTGGACGCTGAGCACCCGGTGGTGCTGGCCGCCTTCGCGCAGCCCCAGCACGACGTCGCTGTGGAGGATCCGGGCGCCCCCGGAGAAGAAGCCGTCGTAGACCGACAGCACGCGCAGTTCGTGCCGTACGCGCACGTGACCACCCGCCTTGCACAAGTGTCGAACCATCCCCGTGAACAGCGGGTTGTCGCTATGAGGCGGCACAAATGTTTCGAGCGGATGAACACGACGTCTCATGTCCGGGTCGGCTGGGTTACGCCGTAATTCGCCGGTCTTGTACACCGTGATCCAGTGGCACACCGTATTTTCGGTGGCCAGGGACTGCGGCCGATGTGACGATGACCCGATGACCGAGCCGATCACCGCGACCACGGAGGACGGGCGCCGGTACACCGTCCGCGAGGCCGCACCCGACGACGAGCCGGGCGTGACGTCCCTTTTCGAGGCGAGCGCGGAGTACTTCGAGGCGGCCACGGGACTGCCCTCGGGCCCCGCCGACCTGCAGAGCCTGTACTACAGCCTGCCACCGGGAGCCGCCTGGCAGGACAAACGGATCCTGGTGGTGACCGAGGACACCGACGGCCCGGTGGTGGGGCTCGTCGACGCGGTGCTGCACCACCCGGACCCGGACGCCTGCGCGGTGGGCCTGTTCCTGCTGCACCCCTCCCTGTGGGGCACGGGAGCGGCCCGCCCCCTGGCCACCGTGCTGCTGAACCACGCGGCCGCCTCGGGCACCGCCCGTGTGACCGCGACGGTTCCGACGGACTGGGACCGGGGTCGCCGCTTCCTCGCCGCGCTCTCCTTCCGCTTCACGGGCCCGGCCCCACAGGGCCCGACGACCGCGAACCGCTCGACGGGGCCGCGGGAGCCGGTCGTGGAGAGGGCGGAGCTGGTGCTGCCGCGCACGGCGTGAGTCGCTCAGCCCTTGCGCCCCGGCGCCGTCATGACGCGGGCGGGTGACGCGGCCGGCTCCGGACGGGCCTGTCCGCGTGCGTCCGCCCGACCCGTTCGCCGCGCGGACCAGGACCGGTCGGTCCGTGCGCCCCCCGCGGCGCGGGGGGCCTCATCCCTCGGGCGGCCCAGCCGGCACGATGCGCCCCGCCGCGGGACGCTCCCGCCACAGCGCGAGTCCTGTATCGACGAGCCCCACCCGTCTGAGCCCGGGCACGGCGGCCGTGTCCTGCCAGGCGGCCAGATCCGTGGAGCCGCCGATCTCGTTGCGCAGGTCACCGCCGACCACCCGGCCCTCGTAGACGAGCCGTACACCGTGGTGGTCCACGGTGCGGCCGAAGCCGCGGCGGAATCGGCGGCGGATCGAGTCCACACCGAGCAGCCCGGTGACCTCGATGCGGTAGCCGGTCTCCTCCTCCACCTCCCGCACCACGGTGTCGTGGGGGTCCTCGCCGTGCTCCATGCCGCCGCCGGGCAGGGTCCACTCGGGGGTGCCGTCGGGGGCCCACCCGCGGGCGAGCAGGAGCCGGCCGTCGCGAACGCAGATGGCGTAGGCCGCCACCCTCAGTCGTGTACGCACTCGGGGCACGTTAGCCCGCCGCCTGCCGGATCGGCAGGGGGGTATTCGGGCGCAGACCAGCGCAACGGCGCGGCTCGAAGGATGCCCGAGGCGGCCGCGAGT
Organism: Streptomyces sp. Ru72; assembly: GCF_002920635.1. Taxonomy (GTDB): domain Bacteria; phylum Actinomycetota; class Actinomycetes; order Streptomycetales; family Streptomycetaceae; genus Streptomyces. The sequence goes on from NZ_PQSR01000055.1 coordinate 38,721, forward strand.
TGTCCTCGTTCAGGGCCGAACTCCCCCAAGTCCATCGCGGGTTTTCCCCATACATCCATTTCGATTCGGTCAACACTCCCCAAACTCACGTTCCTTGCGTAAAGCTGTGCGATCGTCCGGGGTCGCCCACCGGACGACTACGACCAGGGCCGATCGGTCCCGGTCGGTCCCTGCACGCTCCTTTACCTACAAGGGATGCCGATGACCTTCACCCCCCAGCGCGGCCCGAAACGGGGCACGAGACGTGTGGCGCGCATAGCCGCGGCCACGGGGCTGGTGGCCGCGCTCTCCGCGGCCGGGCCGATACCCCTGGCCTTCTCCGCGGACCGCCCCCCGGCCGACGCCGACCCCGCCGTGAAGTCCGCGAGCGCCAAGCTCGGCTCGGACGACGCGGACCTGCTCGCCGAGGCCAAGGCCGACGGCGCCAAGAACGTCACCATGATGGTCGCGACCGCCCCCGGGCAGACCGAGCAGGTCGCCAAGGAGCTGGACGCGGTCAAGGGCGGCTTGGTGGGCCGCACCTACGACAAGCTCGGCTACGTCCGCGCCACCGTGCCCACGGCCGAGGCGGACTCGGCGATCGCCGCCGCCGAGAAGCTGTCCTCCGTGCACGCCATCGACCTGAAGCGGGACATCCCGCTCGACGACCCGTCACCGAGCTCGGACGGCGCCAAGTCCGGCGCGAAGGGCACCACTTACCCGGCCCCCGGCAAGAACACCCCGGCCAGGAACCCGTACAACCCGTCCTTCGAGACGGGCGCCGTCGACTTCGTGCAGGAGCACCCGAAGGCGGACGGCCGCGGCATCACCATCGGCATCCTCGACTCGGGCGTGGACCTGGGCCATCCGGCACTGCAGAAGACCACCACGGGCGAGCGGAAGATCGTCGACTGGGTGACCTCGACCGACCCGGTCGCGGACGGCGACGGCACCTGGCGGCGGATGACGACCGGCGTCTCCGGGCCCACGTTCTCCATCACGACCTCCACGCAGGGCACGGAGACGTTCAAGGCACCCGAGGGTTCGTACAAGTTCAGCTACATGTACGAGTCCGCCACCACCGGTGGCGACGAGAAGGGCGACCTCAACCGCGACGGGGACACCACGGACGCCTGGGGCGTGCTGTACGACCCGGCCACGGGCACCGTGCGCGTCGACACCGACGACAACCTCGACTTCACCGACGATGTGCCGATGAAGCCGTACAAGGACGGCTACCAGATCGGTTACTTCGGTACCGACAACCCGGCGACCGACGTCGTCGAGCGCGTCCCGTTCGTGGTCGAGATCCGCAAGGACGTCGTCTACAACTCCTCCGGCGCCAAGTCCGACTACGTCAACATCGGCGTCATCGAGTCCGAGCACGGCACCCACGTCGCCGGCATCACCGCCGCCAACGGCCTGTTCGGCGGGAAGATGAACGGCGCCGCCCCGGGCGCGAAGATCGTCTCCTCCCGGGCCTGCACCTGGACCGGCGGCTGCACCAACGTCGCGCTCACCGAGGGCATGATCGACCTCGTCGTCAACCGCGGCGTCGACATCGTCAACATGTCCATCGGCGGCCTGCCGGCGCTCAACGACGGCAACAACGCGCGCGCCGAGCTGTACACGCGCCTGATCGACACCTACGGCGTCCAGCTGGTGATCTCCGCGGGCAACTCCGGCCCCGGCGCCAACACCATCGGCGACCCCGGTCTCGCCGACAAGGTGATCTCGGTCGGCGCCGCCATCTCCAAGGACACCTGGGCCGCCAACTACGGCTCGGTCGTGGAGAAGAAGTACCAGATGATGCCCTTCTCCTCGCGCGGCCCGCGCGAGGACGGCGGCTTCACGCCGACGCTCGTCGCGCCCGGCGCCGCGATCAACACCACCCAGACCTGGCTGCCGGGCTCCCCGGTCGCCGAGGCGGGCTACTCGCTGCCGGCCGGATACTCCATGCTCCAGGGCACCTCGATGGCGTCCCCGCAGGCCGCGGGCGCGAGCGCGCTGCTGCTGTCCGCCGCCAAGCAGAAGGGCATCGACCTCACGCCCGCGAAGCTGCGCACGGCGCTGACCTCGACCGCCGACCACATCAACGGTGTGCAGGCGTACGAGGAGGGCGCGGGCCGCATCAACATCGTCGACGCCTGGGACGCGATCCGCGACGACGCGACCTCCCACGACTACACCGTGAAGGCCCCGGTCGACACCGCGATCGACTACGCCCTGAAGACCCCCGGCTTCGGCACCGGCCTGTACGACCGCGAGGGCGGCCTCAAGGCGGGCGAGAAGAAGACGTACGACATCACCGTCACCCGTACCTCCGGCCCCGACCGGCCGGTCTGGCACACGCTGGACTTCGAGAACAACGCGGGTGACACCTTCCGCCTCCTCGGCTCGCCCCTGGTGAAGCTGCCGCTGAACCAGCCGGTGACCGTGAAGGTCCAGGCCGCGCCGCGCTCGGCGGGCATCAAGAGCGCGATCCTCGAGGTCGACGACCCGTTCACCGAGGGCGTCGACAAGCAGATCCTCACCACGGTCGTGGTGTCGAGCCCCGTCAAGTACACCTACTCGGCGTCGGGTTCGGTGCAGCGCAACAGCACCCGGTCCTACTTCCTGACCGTGCCCGAGGGCGCGAAGTCGCTGGAGGTGGCGATCGGCGGGCTGAAGGACAAGAGCCAGACCCGGTTCATCGCGATCCACCCGTACGGCACTCCGGTCGACAACACCTCGACGCCGTACTGCTACAACAACTACCTCGACGGCAACGGCTGCAAGCCCGACGTGCGCTCGTACGCGGACCCGCAGGCCGGTGTCTGGGAGGTCGAGGTCGAGTCGCGCCGCACCTCGCCACTGCTCGACAACCCCTACACGCTGGACGTCACCGTCCTCGGCGCGGCGTTCGACCCCGAGACCGTGACCGTGCCCGAGGCGAAGGTCGGCACCCCGGCCGCCGCCTCCTGGAAGGTGACCAACGAGTTCGCCGCGCTCGACGGCAAGCTGGTCGGCGGCCCCCTCGGTTCGTCCAAGACGGCCCGGCCGACGATCAAGAACGGCGAGACGCAGACCACCACGGTGGACGTGCCGGCCGGCGCCAAGTCCCTCGACGTCGTCATCGGGGGCGTCTCCGACACGGCGGCCGACCTCGACCTGATGGTGTACGACGCCTCCGGCAAGGAGGTCGGCAGGTCCGCCGACGGTGACTCGGACGAAGCGGTCTCCGTACCGTCCCCGGCCGCCGGCACCTACACCATCGAGGTCGTGGGTTACTCGGTCCCGTCCGGCTCGACCGCCTACGACTACCGGGACGTGTTCTTCTCCTCCGCGCTCGGTTCCGTCACGGTCGACGGCTCGACCCCGGTCAAGCTCGGCACGGGCGACTCCGCGACGGTGTCCGGCACGGTCACCCCGGCCGCTCCGGCACCCGAGGGCCGGGAGTTCTTCGGCCGGGTCCAGCTGGTGAACGCGCGCGGCACGGTCGCGGGCACCGGCAGCGTGAAGATCGAGAAGGTCACACCGTAGGGCTCCCTGCGGCTGTGGGGGCGGGCGTCCGTGGGGGCGCCCGCCCTTTCTCTCGTCCGCCCGGCCGATGGGGCGTACATCACATCGTCGTGTGCGCCGGACGGGGCGGGGGCAGGCACGAGGCAGCACAGCTTGCTGTGCGGGACCCCCGTCGGCTGAATTTCTACAGCTCAGCGGGGCGGACGCCGCAGTTCCGCAACCGCCGGACAGGCCGTCGCGTCCCATTCCTCGGGCACGCCGTACAAAGAATTGGACAGGCGGGCCGGGGTCGGCCGCATGATGGAAAAGCCTCGGTCAGGCAACAGGCACGCAAAGATCACGAGAGGGAGTCGCCGTGAGGGTCGGAATCGTCGGAGCGACCGGTCAGGTCGGCACGGTCATGCGCAGGATCCTCGCCGAACGCGACTTCCCGGTCACCCAGCTGCGTCTGTTCGCCTCGGCCCGTTCGGCGGGGACCATCCTCGACGGCGTGACGGTGGAGGACGCGGCGACCGCCGACTACACCGGCCTGGACATCGTGCTGTTCTCGGCGGGCGGTGCGACCTCCAGGGCGCTGGCCGAGAAGGTCGCCTCGCAGGGTGCCGTCGTGATCGACAACTCCTCCGCGTGGCGCAAGGACCCGGACGTGCCGCTGGTCGTCTCCGAGGTGAACCCGCACGCGGTGGTGAACCGGCCGAAGGGCATCATCGCCAACCCGAACTGCACGACGATGGCCGCGATGCCGGTGCTCAAGCCCCTGCACGAGGAGGCGGGCCTCGAGGCGCTGGTCGTCGCCACCTACCAGGCGGTGTCCGGCTCGGGCCTCGCGGGCGTGGCGGAGCTGCACGGGCAGGCGCAGAAGGTGGTCGCCGAGGCCGACAAGCTGACGCACGACGGTGAGGCGCTCGACTTCCCCGAGCCGCAGGTCTACAAGCGCCCCATCGCCTTCAACGTCGTCCCCTTCGCGGGCAACCTCGTCGACGACGGCCTGAACGAGACCGACGAGGAGCAGAAGCTCCGCAACGAGTCCCGCAAGATCCTGGAGATCCCCGAGCTGAAGGTCTCCGGCACCTGCGTGCGCGTCCCGGTGTTCTCCGGCCACTCGCTCCAGGTCAACGCCCGCTTCACGCGTCCGCTGTCGGTGGAGCGCGCGACCGAGCTGCTGGCCGGCGCGCCCGGCGTGGCCCTCTCCGACATCCCGACCCCGCTGCAGGCGGCCGGCAAGGACCCGTCGTACGTGGGTCGCATCCGCCGCGACGAGACGGTGGAGAACGGCCTGGCGCTGTTCGTCTCCAACGACAACCTCCGCAAGGGGGCGGCGCTCAACGCCGTCCAGATCGCGGAGCTGGTGGCGGCCGAGCTGAGCGAATAGGGAAAACCCTCAGGTTGAAGGGGCGCGCACCACTGCGGGTGCGCGCCCCTTGCTGTAGGCCCTGATCATCGCCGAACGTGGCGGTGACGTGGAAGGATGACGGAACCGACACATCACGAGGAGATGACCGCGTGCCTGGCACAAACCTGACTCGCGAAGAGGCGCAGCAGCGGGCGAAGCTGCTCACCGTTGACTCGTACGAGATCGATCTCGACCTCTCCGGCGCGCAGGAGGGCGGCACCTACCGGTCCGTGACCACGGTGCGCTTCGATTCCGCGGAGAACGGCGCGGAGTCCTTCATCGACCTGGTGGCCCCGACCGTCCACGAGGTCACCCTGAACGGCGACCCCCTCGACCCGGCCGAGGTCTTCAAGGACTCGCGGATCGCCCTGCCCGGCCTCCTCGAGGGCCCCAACATCCTCCGCGTCGTCGCCGACTGCGCCTACACCAACACCGGCGAGGGCCTGCACCGCTTCGTCGACCCCGTCGACGACCAGGCCTACCTCTACACCCAGTTCGAGGTGCCCGACGCCCGGCGGGTGTTCGCCTCCTTCGAGCAGCCGGACCTGAAGGCCACCTTCCAGTTCACTGTGAAGGCGCCCAGCGGCTGGACCGTCATTTCCAACTCGCCCACCCCCGAGCCCAAGGACGACGTCTGGGTCTTCGAGCCGACGCCGCGGATCTCGACCTATGTCACCGCGCTGATCGTCGGCCCGTACCACTCCGTGCACAGCGTGTACGAGAAGGACGGCCAGAGCGTCCCGCTCGGCATCTACTGCCGGCCCTCCCTCGCCGAGTACCTCGACTCGGACGCGATCTTCGAGGTGACCCGGCAGGGCTTCGAGTGGTTCCAGGAGAAGTTCGACTTCGCGTACCCGTTCAAGAAGTACGACCAGCTCTTCGTGCCGGAGTTCAACGCGGGCGCGATGGAGAACGCGGGCGCGGTCACCCTGCGCGACCAGTACGTGTTCCGCTCGAAGGTGACGGACGCGGCGTACGAGGCCCGGGCCGCCACGATCCTGCACGAGCTGGCCCACATGTGGTTCGGCGACCTGGTGACCATGGAGTGGTGGAACGACCTGTGGCTGAACGAGTCGTTCGCCACCTACGCCGAGGCCGCCTGCCAGGCGCTCCACCCCGCCTCCCGGTGGCCGCACTCCTGGACCACGTTCGCCAACCAGATGAAGACGTGGGCGTACCGGCAGGACCAGCTGCCCTCCACCCACCCGATCATGGCCGAGATCAACGACCTGGACGACGTCCTGGTCAACTTCGACGGCATCACGTACGCCAAGGGCGCCAGCGTGCTCAAGCAGCTCGTCGCGTACGTCGGCATGGACGAGTTCTTCCGCGGTGTGCAGGCGTACTTCAAGCGCCACGCCTACGGCAACACGCGCCTGTCGGACCTGCTGGGCGCCCTGGAGGAGACCTCCGGCCGGGACCTGAAGACATGGTCCAAGAAGTGGCTGGAGACCGCGGGCATCAACATCCTGCGGCCCGAGATCGAGACGGACGAGCACGGCGTCATCACGTCCTTCGCGATCCGCCAGGAGGCTCCCGCCCTGCCCGCCGGCGCCAAGGGCGAGCCGACCCTGCGTCCGCACCGCATCGCCATCGGCCTGTACGGCCTCGACGCGGACAGCGGCAAGCTGCTGCGCGCCGAGGACGGCCGGATCGAGGTGGACGTCGACGGCGAGCTGACCGCCGTGCCGCAGCTGACCGGCCGGCGCCGCCCGGACGTCATCCTGCTCAACGACGACGACCTGTCCTACGCCAAGGTCCGCCTGGACGAGAAGTCGCTGGCCTTCGTCACCGAGCACCTGGGCGACTTCGAGTCCTCGCTGCCGCGCGCCCTGTGCTGGGCGTCGGCCTGGGACATGACCCGGGACGCGGAGCTGGCGACCCGCGAGTACCTCTCGCTGGTCCTGTCCGGCATCGCCAAGGAGTCCGACATCGGTGTCGTGCAGTCGCTGCACCGCCAGGTGAAGCTGGCGATCGACCTGTACGCCGACCCGTCCGCTCGCGAGGCGCTGCTGACCCGGTGGACGGACGCGACCCTCGCCCATCTGCGTGCCGCCGAGCCGGGCAGCGACCACCAGCTCGCCTGGGCGCGCGCCTTCGCGGCGACCGCCCGCACCCCGGAGCAGCTGGATCTGCTGGAGGCGCTGCTCGACGGTTCGCAGTCGGTGGAGGGCCTGGTCGTGGACACCGAGCTGCGCTGGGCGTTCGTGGAGCGGCTCGCCGCGGTGGGCCGCTTCGACGAGGCGGAGATCGCGGGCGAGCTGGAGCGCGACAAGACGGCGGCCGGTGAGCGGCACGCGGCCACCGCCCGGGCCGCCCGCCCGACCGCGGAGGCCAAGGCTGAGGCGTGGGCGTCGGTCGTGGAGTCCGACAAGCTGCCGAACGCCGTGCAGGAGGCCGTGATCGCCGGCTTCGTCGACACCGACCAGCGGGAGCTGCTCGCCCCGTACGCGGAGAAGTACTTCGAGGTCGTCAGGGACATCTGGGACTCGCGTTCGCACGAGATGGCCCAGCAGATCGTGGTCGGTCTCTACCCGTCGATCCAGGTGTCCGAGGACACGCTGGCGAAGACCGACACCTGGCTGGCCTCCGCCGAACCGCCTCCGGCACTGCGGCGCCTGGTCTCGGAGGCCCGCGCGGGCATCGAACGGGCACTGAAGGCCCAGGCGGCGGACGCGGCCGCGGCCTGATCGCACGCGGAAGGGGCGCTCGGCTCGGTGCCGGGCGCCCCTTTCTCAGTGGCCGAACGCTGAGTGGCCGAACGCTCAGTGGCCGCCTTCAGTGGCCGAGTGCTCAGTGGCCGCGACGGACCGGTCGGTTCGCTCGCCGGTACGGTCATCCCCGGCCCGTCCAGCTGAGCAGCGCGGCCTCGATCTGGGCGGCGTCCGGCGTCTCGGCGGCCCAGGCGACATAGCCGTCCGGCCGTACCAGCACGGTCGTGCGCCGTTCGCCCGCCCAGTGCTCCACGGCCAGCCGGTCCTTGCGGCCGGCCTCGTCGTAGGGGCCCGGGGTGATCAGCACGAACCGGCCGCCCCGCAGGGCCTCGTAGAGCCGGCCGCCGGTGAGGGCCACGTCCGGGATGCGCCTGCCGGTCAAGGGGTGAGCGCCGCGGGGAGCGGCGTAGGCGTAGCCGATGCCGGTGACCTGGCCCGTCATGCGCCGCCGGAGGGGGCCGACGTGGGTGACGGCGGCGGCGAGCACGGTGCGCAGTGCGAGGGTCCAGGGGCGCTTGGCCATGGCGAGGCGCACGATGCCGCCGCTGCTGCGCAGCACCGACCTGCCGACGGGGTGCCGCTCGGCCTGGTAGGTGTCCAGGAGCGCGGGGTCGGCGTGGCCGCGCAGGACGGCGGCGAGCTTCCAGGAGAGGTTCGCGGCGTCCTGCAGACCGGTGTTCATGCCCTGCCCGCCGGCCGGGGTGTGCACATGCGCGGCGTCCCCGGCGAGGAAGACGCGGCCGACCCGGTAGGCGGGCGCCTGGCGCTCGTCGCTGTGGAAGCGGGACATCCAGCGCGCGTCGCGCATGCCGTAGTCGCGGCCGAGCGCGAGACGGACGGTGTCGCGGACCTCGTCGAGGTCGAGCGGCGCGCTGTCGGGGACGTTGCGGCCGCGGTGCCAGGCGATGACGCGGTGGTAGCCGTCGCCGAACGGCGCGATGAAGGCGAAGGCGTCACCGACGGCGTTGGCGGTCAGCGTCCGCTCGGGCTGCTCGTCGAGGAGGACGTCGGCGAGGACGACGGAACGGATGACGGACTTGCCCGGGAAGGGCAGGCCGATCGAGGTGCGTACGGCGCTGTGGAGGCCGTCGGCACCCACGGCATAGGCGGCGCGCAGTTCGCCGGGCTCGCCGTCGGGGCGGCGGACGTGCAGCGTCACACCGTCGGCGTCCTGGCCGACGCCGGTGACCTCGGTCTCGTACAGGAACCGCACCCCGGCGTCGGCCGCGCGCCGCTCCAGCGCCTTCTCGACCTCGTACTGGGGCAGGACGAGCAGGTGGTGGAAGCGGGAGGGGAGCGTGTCGAGCCGGATGGAGAGCCCGCCGAAGAGGCGGATGTCGGAGAGCGGCTGTCCCTTGGCCTCGAGGTCGTCGGCGAGATCGCGGGCGTCGAGTTGCTCCAGGGTGCGGGCGTGCAGGACGAAGGCGCGGGAGAGGTTGCTGATCCTGTGGGGGCGCTTCTCGACGAGGGTGACCGGGACGCCGGCGGTGGCGAGGTCACCGGCGAGGAGGAGACCCGTGGGGCCGGAGCCGACGACAAGGACGCCGGTGGGGGTGGCTTCTGCGTCGCCGTCGCTGGGAGCGGTGGTGACGGTGGTGCGGGGCGTCTGTGCCATGGCTGCCTCCTGGTGCCAACGCGTGTAGGCCAACGCTCGTTGGCCAACATACGTTGGCCAACGCTGGACGGTCAACACCTGTTGGCCTACGTTTGTTGGCATGTCCGAAAAGCCCCCACCCCGCCGCTCCGACGCCACCCGCGGCGCGATCCTCACCGCCGCCCGGGAACGCTTCGCCTCCGACGGCTACGAGCGCACCACCATCCGCGCGATCGCCAGGGACGCGCGGATCGACCCGTCCATGGTGATGCGCTACTACGGTTCCAAGGAGGGCCTCTTCGACGCGGTGCTCGACGTCGACCTGCGCCTGCCCGACCTGAAGGGGGTGCCCCGGCAGGATGTGGGCGTGGTGCTGGTGAACCACTTCCTCACGCTCTGGGAGGAGAACCACGACGCGCTCACCGCGCTGCTGCGCGTCGGCGTCACCAACCCGGCAGGGGCCGGCCGCCTCCAGGAGATCTTCCGGGACCAGCTGCTTCCGGTCGCACGGCAGACCTGTCCCGACCCCGAGCAGGCGCCCACCCGGGCCGGGCTCGCCGCCTCGCAGGTCGTCGGGATGGCGTTCGCCCGGTACGTCCTGAAGATCCCGCCGGCCGTCGCCCTGGCCCGCGAGGAGGTGGTGGCCTGGCTGGCCCCTACGTTGCGGCGCTACCTCACCGCACCGCATCCGTAGACCCGAAGGTGTGGAGAACGACGGTAGGCCCGCCCAGCCGTGGGCCTACGAACACGCCGAGGGAGCCCACGCACCCGACCGGTGCGCGGACTCCCTCGGCGGACAGTACGCGTGTGGGCGTCAGCCCTGCTTGGACTCCTTGCGGGTCTTGTCGGTCACCATGACCAGGCCCGCGATGACCAGGAACAGCACGATGGGCGCCGCCACGAACAGCCCCAGCGTGTCGGCCACGCTCAGGCCCTTGCCGGGGTCGTCGCCGTCGTCGCGGGTCAGCGCGAGCGCGGGGGACGACATGAGCAGCATCATCAGCGTCGTACCGGCGGCCAGGGCGCCGGCGCGCAGGGCGTTCTTCTTGTCCACGGTGCAAAAGTAGCGAACGCCCGAACGGCCCGCGCGCCCGGGGGTGCCGTACCGGGCCGCCGAGGTGCCGTTGCGGTCCCCAGGGGCCGCATGGGGGCCGCCCGCAATGCCGTTCCGCGCCTACCGGCCCCGTACCACGTCCATCAGCGCATACAGCCGCGGCGAGGCCGCCAGGTCCTCCAGCGTCACCGGGCGCCCCTGCGCGTCCGCGATCGGCAGGCGCCAGTTCGGGTACTGGTCCCAGGTGCCCGGCAGGTTCTGCGGGCGGCGGTCGCCGACCGCATCGGGCAGCCAGACGCCGACCAGCCGGGCGGGGGTGCGCAGCAGGAAGCGGTGGACGGCCTGGATCTCCCTCTCCTCCGACACCGCCGAGTGCCCGCCGCTGCCTCCTTCGAGCAGGCCGAGCCGCGACAGCAGGGCGAGCCACTGGCCGGTCTCGGCTGCCGCTTCGGCGCGCTCCTCGGCCAGGGGGCGGGTGAGCAGGCCGAGCCGGTCGCGGAGTTCGACGTGCTCTCCGCTGAGCCGGGCGGCGGTGGGCGGCAGGTCGTGGGTGGTGGCGGTGGCCAGGCAGTCGGCACGCCAGCGTTCGGGCGGCAGCGGCTGCCCGTCGCCCTCCCAGTCCCGTTCGAACCACAGGACGGACGTGCCGAGCACCCCGCGCTCGTGCAGCGTCTCGCGCACCCCGGGCTCCACCGTCCCGAGGTCCTCGCCGATGACCAGCGCCCCGGCGCGCGAGGCCTCCAGTACCAGGACGGCGAGCATGGCCTCGGCGTCGTAGCGGACGTAGGTGCCCTCGGTGGGCGGCTGCCCCTGCGGCACCCACCACAGCCGGAACAGGCCCATGACGTGGTCGATGCGCAGCGCGCCCGCGTGCCGCAGCAGGGCGCGCAGCAGCCGGCGGTAGGGGGCGTAGCCGGAGGCGGCGAGCCGGTCGGGGCGCCAGGGCGGCAGGCCCCAGTCCTGGCCGCGCGGGTTGAAGGCGTCCGGCGGGGCGCCCACCGACATCCCGGACGCCAGGTACTCCTGCTGGGCCCAGGCGTCGGCACCGCCCGGGTGCACGCCGACCGCGAGGTCGTGGATCAGCCCGACCGGCATTCCGGCGTCGCGGGCGGTGCGCTGGGCGGTGGCGAGCTGGGCGTCGGTGAGCCAGGCGAGCCGGCTGTGGAAGTCGACGCGGTCCATCAGCTCGGCGCGGGCGCGGCCGGTCGCGGCCGAGCGGGGGTCGCGCAGCCGGGAGGGCCAGCTGTGCCAGTCGGGACCGTAGAGCTCGGCGAGCGCGTACCAGGTGGCGTGGTCCTCCAGTTCCTGGCCCTGCTCGGCGAGGAAGTCGGCGTAGGCGGCGCGCCGTCCGGGCCCGAGCGGGACGGCGTGCACGACCTCCAGCGCCTCGCGTTTGAGCTGCCACACGGCGTCGCGGTCGATCAACTCGCCCTTGTCGAGGACGGATTCCCGCAGCCGCGCGGCGCGCTCCAGCAGCGTTCGGATGCGGGAGCGGTCCTCGGCGTAGGGGAACTCGGGGATGTCCTCGACGCGCAGGTGCACGGGGTCCGGGTAGCGGCGGGAGGAGGGGCGGTAGGGGGACGGGTCGGTGGGAGCGCCGGGTACGGCCGCGTGCAACGGGTTGACCTGCACGAACCCCGCGCCGAGCGCACGTCCGGCCCAGGCGGTGAGTTCGGCCAGGTCGCCGAGGTCGCCCATGCCCCAGGAGCGGTGGGAGAGCAGGGAGTAGAGCTGGACGAGCAGTCCGCAGGAGCGCCCCGGCGGCGCGGGCAGCCTGGCGGGAGCGGCGATGAGGTGGGCCTCGGCCGTGCGGCCGTCGGGGGCGGTGACGTGGAGGGTGTGCACGCCGGGCGGGAGGTCGTCGGCGGAGGCGCGCGTCTCGCCCTGTTCGGTCTCGACGCGCACCCGGGTGCCGTCCGGGAGGGCGGCGAGCGCGGCGGGCGGCTCGCCGCCCCAGCCGACCACGGTGGGGGGCAGCAGCCGTTCGCGCAGCTCGCTTTCACGGGCGGCCAGGGCGTCGCCCACGGCGTCCGAGGTGCTCGCGTCCACGCCGAGCGCGGCGAGGGCGGCGGTGACCGCGGCGTCCGAGGCCGTGACCGTACGGTCCGGCGAGGGGCGGTAGGAGGTGGCGACGCCGTGCAGCGCGGCGAGCCGGGACAGGGGCGTGTCGTCGCGCGCGGGGTCCGCCGGTGCCATCTAGTACCCCATGGGGTCCGGGCCGGCGGCCAGGGGCTCGCTGGTCAGGGGGGCGACGTCGGCGAGCGGGGGTTCGCTGGTGAGGGGCTCGGCGTCGGGCAGCGGCGGCTCGCTGGTCAGCGGCGCCTGAGTGCGGGCGCCCTCTGCACTGAGGACGCCGATCGGGGCCCGGGGGGCGGCGGACGGTTCCGCGCGACGTTTGGACAGGGTCGGGAGCGGATGGTGTGCCGGTGCGGCCACGGGGGCCTCCTTGTCGTCGTGCGACGTTCTGCGGGTGAGTGCAGCCCTACCCAGTGGGGGCGTGCGCAGACGTGTGAGGACGGACAACGTGGGTCTGGTCACAAAACGTACTGCCGCGCCGCCTCCCCGGGCCGCCGACACCCCACAGAAAGGTAAAAGGCAAGAAAACAAACGTTGTTGACAAGGTGAAGAAGTTAAGTGATCTTTAAAGGCCCCTTCGGACCCTGCCCGGTCCAAAGGGGCCAGGAGGCACATCCGCCTCCGGAGCACATGATCCGCAACCTGATGAGGAGTAACAGACATGC
>NZ_PQSR01000056.1 GCF_002920635.1 Streptomyces sp. Ru72
GGGCTGGATCGTCGGGCTCGCCGGCTGGGCGGCGGCCGCCGCGGTCTGGGTGGACGTCCAGGCCGTGCGCGCCGGGCTGCCCGGCGGGCCGCTCGTCGGCGCGGTCGGCGTCCTCGCCCTGATCGGCGCGGCCGTCGCCGGGCTGCGGGCGGCGGCGGCCTGGGCGCCGGGCGCCTCCTGGCGGGCCCTGCTCGCGGCGGCCGGGCGCCGCACCGTCCTCGACCCGGCCGGGTCCTTCCTCCTCGTCGGCGGAGCGGCCCTGGTGGTCTGCTCGGCCTGGTTCGTCGCGCCGCTCGCGGTCCCCGTCCTCGGGGCCGTGGCGGCGGCCGCCGTCGCCGTCGAGGAGCGCCACCGGCGCCGCTGACGCCGGCCGGCACCTCCCCTCGGGCCGGCGCCCCGGCGCCGGACCTTGCTCTGTCATGCCCCTGACCTCCCTGCATCACCGCCAGGAAAGGAAGGCTGCATCCCTCATGTCTCCCATCCCCCGCAGGTCCCTCCTCAAGGCCGCCGCCGTCGCCGGAGCCGCCGCCCAGTTCAGCTGGGCGCCATGGGCCGGCGACGCGCAGGCGGCGCCCAGAGCCGAGGCGGCCGACGCCGATCCCGTGACCCTCGACTGGCTCGAGGACGGCGGTCTCGGCGCCGCGCCCGGCTCCACCGTCGGCGTGCCCTGGCCGAAGGGCGCCTACCAGGAGGACCAGACGTTCGCCCTGACGGACCAGAACGGCAGGGCCGTGCCCGTCCAGTCCTGGCCGCTCGCGTACTGGCCGGACGGCTCCCTCAAGTGGACGGCCCACGCGGTCAGTTCGGGCAGCGGCAAGCTCACCCTCACCGCCGGCGCCCCCACCGCCCCCGACAAGAAGGTCACCGTCGACAAGAGCGGCGGCACCATCGACATATCGACCGGCGTCATCACCGCGAGGATCGGCAAGTCCGGCTCCACACTGATCAAGTCCGTCATCCGCGGCTCCACCGAGATCGCGAAGAACGGCCGGCTCGTCCTCATCCGGCAGCCGGAGATCGAGGACGAGGACCAGGGATCGGTGAAGACCGAGCGCTTCGAAGGCGCCGTCTCCGAGGTCACCGTCGAACAGGAGGGGCCCGTCCGGGCCGTCGTCCGCATCGACGGCAAGCACCGCAAGGGCGACCGCAGTTGGCTGCCGTTCTCGATCCGCCTCTACTTCTACGCGGGCGCCGACTCCTTCCGCATGGTGCACACCATCACCTACGACGGGACCCAGGAACCCGGCAAGGCGAGCGGCGACTTCATCCGCGGGCTCGGGGTGCGCTTCACCGTGCCGATGCGCGACGCCGCCTACGACCGGCACATCCGGATCGGCGGCGAGGGCACCGGTCTGCTGCGCGAGGCCGTGCAGGGCATCACCGGGCTGCGCCGCGACCCGGGCGCGGCCGTGCAGGCGGCGCAGTACGCGGGCCAGAAGCTGCCCGACCCCTCGACGTGGGACCAACGGGTGACGACCCGGCTCCCGTACATCCCGCACTGGGGCGACTACACCCTCGCCCAGCTCTCCGCCGACGGCTTCGCCCTGCGCAAGCGCACCAAGAAGGGCTACGGGTGGATCGGCGCGGGCGGCGGCAGGCGGGCCTCCGGCCTCGGCTACGTCGGCGGGCCGAGCGGCGGATTCTCCTTCGGCCTGAGGGACTTCTGGGAGAAGTTCCCCGCCCAGCTCGACATCCGCGACGCCCACACCGACGAGGCCGAGGTCACCCTCTGGCTCTGGTCGCCCGAGGCGCAGCCCATGGACCTGCGCTTCTACCACGACGGCATGGGCCAGGACACCTACGCCAAGCAGCTCGAAGGCCTCAACATCACCTATGAGGACTACGAACCGGAGTTCGGCACCCCCTACGGCATCGCCCGCACCTCCGAACTCCTCTTCTGGGCCAACGCCGCCACGCCGGCCCCCGACCAGCTCGCCGACCAGGTCAGGGCCGTACGGACCCTGCCGCAGCTCGCCGCCCCGCCAAAGCAGCTCATCAAGGCCAAGGTGTTCGGTCCCGGCCTGTACTCCGAGCCCGACCGCTCCACACCGGCCAAGGCGAAGATCGAGGACCACCTCGACTTCCTCTTCACCTACTACAAGGACCAGGTGGAGCAGCGCCGCTGGTACGGCTTCTGGGACTACGGCGACATCATGCACACCTACGACACCGTCCGGCACGTGTGGCGCTACGACATCGGCGGCTACGCCTGGGACAACTCGGAGCTGTCGCCCGACCTGTGGCTCTGGTACGCCTACCTGCGCAGCGGCCGCGCGGACATCTTCCGCTTCGCCGAGGCGATGACCCGGCACACCGGCGAGGTCGACGTCTACCACCTCGGCACGTGGGCCGGCCTCGGCACCCGGCACGGCGTGCAGCACTTCGCCGACAGCGCCAAACAGCAGCGCATCGCCAACACGACCTACCGGCGCTTCTACTACTTCCTCACCGCCGACGAGCGGGTCGGCGACCTCATGCGGGCCAATGTCGACTCCGACGAGACGTTCCTCGTCCTCGACCCGCAGCGCAAGGTACGCACCGATCCCTACACCCCCGACCGGCACGCCCTGTCGATCGGTTTCGGCACGGACTGGAGCGGCCTGGTGTCGGCCTGGCTGACCGAGTGGGAACGCAAGGGCCCCAAGTGGGAGAAGGCCAAGGCGCGCGTCCTGTCCACGATGGAGGGCATCGCCGCCCAGCCCAACGGCTTCGTCCAGGGCAGCGGGCTGTACGACCTCGACACCGGCAGGTTCGCCGTCGCCGACAAGCCGGTGGTGTCCGTCTCCCACCTCTCGGCCGTCTTCGGCCTCAACGAGCTGTGCGCCGAGCTCAACCACCTGGTCGACATGCCGAAGTTCAAGGAGGCGTACCTGGACTACTGCCGCTACTTCAACGCCACCAAGGCCGAGCAGAAGGCACGCTACGGCTCCGACTTCGGCAGCCTGCTGCTCTTCCAGGGCCACTCGCGCCTCGACGCGTACGCCGCCGTCCAGACCGGCGACGCGACGCTCGCCAAGCGGGCGTGGAGCAAGTTCTACAACTCCGACGGCTACACCGAGTCCTCGCCGTGGAAGACGCAACCGCTGAGCGGCCCGGCCACGCTCGTCGCGGGCAGCGAGGCGGCCTGGGTGTCCACCAACGACACCGCGCTCTACGGCCTCGCCGCCATCGAGAACCTGGCGCTGCTCGGGGACAGGATGCCGTCCTAGGGGGCCGGCGGGGGAGCGCCGCCGCACGGGCGGCGGCGCTCGCACCCGTAAGTGTGGCGCCCGTCACGTGCTACGGCATGAGTACACGTACTCAGATATCGGGGGCGGACCCGGGAAGACTGTGCCCATGGACCGGAGCCATTACCGCTTCCGCAGCCTGTGGGCCCTGCCCGCGCCCCCTGCCGCCGTGTACGCGGTGCTGGAGCGGCCCGAGGAGTACCCGCGGTGGTGGCGCCAGGTGCGGGAGGTGACCCGGCTCGACGACGCGACCGGCGTCGTCCGGGTGCGCTCCCTGCTGCCGTACGACCTGACCTTCACCGTGCGTGAGGTGCGGCGCGACCCGGCGGCCGGGATTCTGCAGGTCGCGCTGTCCGGTGACGTCGACGGCTGGGCACGCTGGACGGTCACCGCGGCCGCGTCCGGCACCCTGGCCCGCTACGACCAGACGGTCGACGTGAACAAAAAGCTGCTCAGGAGGTTCGCGGTGCCGGGGCGGCCGATCTTCCGGGCGAACCATCGGCTGATGATGCGCTCCGGGCGACGGGGACTCGTCGCGCACCTCCAAGCGGTTTGAAGGAACCCGTCCGGGACCTGTATTGTTCAGTGCGTTCCCGGGCGATTAGCTCAGTGGGAGAGCGCTTCGTTCACACCGAAGAGGTCACTGGTTCGAACCCAGTATCGCCCACCCGGAGAAGGCCGGTCCGTCCATGACGGACCGGTTTTTTCGTGTGCTCAGGCCGCTGCCGGCAGCTCCGGGCGCAGGGGCCAGGCTGTGTCCACCGGCTCCTCCGCGCCGTTGCGGGCGAACCAGGCCTGCAGCCCGCGGGCCTGTGCCGCGTGCCAGGTCGCCTGCAGCGTGTGCAGCTCCGCGGGGGAGAGGCGCTCCAGCCGGGTCGCGAAGCGACGCCCCAGCGCCCGTACGACCTCCATCGCGGCCAGCGCGTCCGCCGCCGCGTCGTGCGCCCCCTCCAACGCCACACCGTAGTGCGCGCACAGATCGGTGAGCGTGCGGCGGCCCTTGCGGTAGCGGTCCAGGTGCTTGTCGAGCACCCGCGGGTCGAGCACGCGCAGCGGCGCGGACGCGAACCAGCGCTCCAGCGAGGACGCCCGGTGGCGCCGCAACTCCCGGTCCAGCAGCGTGAGATCGAACGGTGCGTTCATCACCACCAGCGGTCGGCCCCGCATCGCCTGCTCGCCCAGCTCCCGGGCTATCTCCTCCATCACCGGCGACGGCCAGCGGCCGTTGTGCTGCAGGTGCTCCTCCGTCAGCCCGTGCACGGCCGTCGCCTCCGCGGGCACCGGCACTCCCGGGTTCACCAGCCAGCGGCTCACCCGCGGCCGGGTCCCCGGAGCGTCCTGGACGACGACGGCGGCCGACACGATGCGGTCGGTCTCGACGTCCACGCCGGTGGTCTCCGTGTCGAACGCGGCGAGCGGGCCCTCGTACCAGAACGTCATGCCTACCCAACTCCTCGTTCACCCATGGCAGCTGACGTACCGTCTTCTGCCCGTTTGGTGATACCCGGGCTGTTTGCGCCGTACGCGGGAAGGAGACAACAGGAGTACGGGTCTTTGCAGTTCAGGGGGGCTCGGGCGGGGATTCACTGCGCAGGGAAGGCTGTTGGTCATGGCGATAGCGCAGCCCGAGCGGGGCGGGCTGCTGCCCGAGCGGACGGCACCCCATCGCGGCACACTCGCGACCACCGCCTGCATGGAGACACTGCAGGTGGGCTATCTGCACGCGGTCGCCGCGGCGGCCGGCTGCTCGCTGTCCCAGCCCTTCCCGGACAACGGCATCGACTGGCACGTCAGCCACAGCGCGCCCGGCCACACGGTCGACGACGAGGTCACCATCAAAGTGCAGCTGAAGTGCACGTACCAGATACCGCCGAACCCCCCGGGCCGCTTCTTCTCCTTCACGCTCGACAACGAGCACCTGCGGAAGCTCGCCCGTACACCCGTCTCCGTGCACAAGATCCTCGTCGTGATGATCGTCCCCCGGACCCAGGACCAGTGGCTGCGGGCCGGTCACGACCGCCTGGACCTGCGGCACTGCTGCTACTGGACCAACCTCGCCGGACACCCGATCACGGGCCGGCACCGCACCACCGTGCGCGTCCCGACCTCGCGCATCTTCGACGACCGAGCCCTGTGCGAGATCATGACCCGGGTCGGAACGGGAGGCAGACCGTGACACACCGCCCCCTCGACGAGCAGTTCCGCACCGTCCGGCCGCACCCCGCCGAGCCACTGTGGAACCGGCCGCCCGCACCCGACCAGGTCGACCCCGCCGTGCTCGGCGCCCTGCTGCACCGCCACGGCTGGCAGCGCCGCGGCGGGGCCCCCGGGCGCTACGGCCGCTGGACCCCACCGGGCCCCGGTGCGAGCGGTACGAGCCTGCTGGTGCCGGAGAGTCGCGCCTTCCCCGACTGCGACGACCTGATCGGCGAGGCTCTCCTGGCTCTGACCCGCAGCGGCTCACCCTCCGCCCGTGACGTGCTGGTCGGGCTCACCGTGCCCAGCGACGAGATCCACTGGTGGCGTGACGTGCCGACGGGACCCGTGGGCGCCGCTCCCTGGGACGTCGAGGACCGGCTGCGCACCGCCGCCCGCCGCATGCTGCTGGCGGCCGCCCTCGCCACCCGCGCCCGGGCCGGCTACCACGGCGCCCGGCACCGAAGGCCCGCCGCCGCGTTGCTCGAGCACGTCCTGATCGGCGCGGCCACCGGCGGCCGCGAACTCACCGCCTTCGTGCCCGTCGCCACGGGCCGGCCGCTCGCCGTACGCCTGCACCAGGCGCTGTACGCGGCCCGCGAGGCCATCGACTACCAGCGGGCCACCGGTGGCATGGAAGCCTTCGACACCGCCGTCGAGGCCGGCGTCAGCCATGAGCTGACCGAGGCTCTGGTCGCCCTCGTCCGCGGGGCCGAGGGCGCCCGGATCGCTGTCGCGTGGGCGCCCGCCGCCGGCGTTCCCGAGGGCGGTGCGACACCCGCCGAACCGGTCGAGTTCTCCCCGGGAGACCTGCCCGCCCTGCGCGAGGCCGGAGCGCGCTATCTGCGCAAGGAGCCGTCCGTCCCGGTGCGGATCACCGGCGCCGTCGTCCGCCTGCGCCGTTCGGGACCGCGTGGCGAGGGCACCGTACGGCTGCGGGTCCTCGCCGGGGCCGAGGTGCCGCACGTACGGATGACCCTGGACGAGGAGTCGTACCGCATCGCGGGCCACGCCCACCTCGTGGGACTGCCGATCAAAGTGCACGGACGGCTGGAGAGCCGGGGCGGCTTCCGGCGCCTCGCGGCCGCGTCAGGGGTGGCACCGGTGCAGGTCGACGAGGCCGAGCGGGACCGGCTGATGAAGTCGCTCCAGGAGACCGCGGAGATCACGAGCTTCTTCGAGGAGGCGTGCGGCGGGGACTGAGCCCCCCCGGTGGCACCGGAACTGTTTCGCGGTGGACGGGCATGGGTCGGTACGATCCCAGTCATGCGCGCGCTCCAGGTATGGCGCCGCATCCACCAGCAGTCAGGAGAGTCCGGTGTCAGACGTCCGTGTGATCATCCAACGCGATTCCGAGCGGGAAGAGCGCGTGGTGACGACGGGCACTACGGCCGCCGACCTCTTCGCCGGCGAGCGCTCGATCGTCGCCGCGCGCGTGGGCGGCGAGCTGAAGGACCTCGCCTACGAGGTGAGGGACGGCGAGACCGTCGAGGGCGTCGAGATCTCCTCCGACGACGGCCTGAACATCCTGCGTCACTCCACCGCACACGTGATGGCCCAGGCCGTGCAGGAGATCTTCCCCGAGGCGAAGCTGGGCATCGGCCCGCCGGTCCGGGACGGTTTCTACTACGACTTCGACGTGGAGAAGCCGTTCACCCCCGAGGATCTCAAGGCCATCGAGAAGAAGATGCAGGAGATCCAGAAGCGCGGCCAGCGCTTCTCCCGCCGCGTCGTCACCGACGAGGCGGCCCGCGAGGAGCTGGCGGACGAGCCGTACAAGCTGGAACTGATCGGGCTCAAGGGCTCGGCCTCCTCCGAGGACGGAGCGGACGTCGAGGTCGGCGCCGGTGAGCTGACGATCTACGACAACCTGGACGCCAAGACCGGTGAGCTGTGCTGGAAGGACCTCTGCCGCGGTCCCCACCTGCCCTCGACCCGCCACATTCCGGCGTTCAAGCTGATGCGCAACGCGGCCGCCTACTGGCGCGGCAGCGAGAAGAACCCCATGCTCCAGCGCATCTACGGGACCGCCTGGCCGTCCAAGGACGAGCTCAAGGCCTACCTGGACTTCCTCGCCGAGGCCGAGAAGCGCGACCACCGCAAGCTGGGCAGCGAGCTCGACCTGTTCTCGATCCCCGAGCAGATCGGCTCCGGCCTCGCCGTCTTCCACCCCAAGGGCGGCATCATCCGCCGTGTGATGGAGGACTACTCGCGGCGCCGCCACGAGGAGGAGGGCTACGAGTTCGTCTACACCCCCCACGCGACCAAGGGGAAGCTCTTCGAGACCTCGGGCCACCTGGACTGGTACGCCGACGGCATGTACCCGCCCATGCAGCTCGACGAGGGAGTGGACTACTACCTCAAGCCCATGAACTGCCCGATGCACAACCTGGTCTTCGACGCGCGCGGCCGTTCCTACCGCGAACTGCCGCTGCGCCTGTTCGAGTTCGGGACCGTGTACCGGTACGAGAAGTCGGGCGTCGTGCACGGCCTGACCCGCGCCCGCGGCTTCACCCAGGACGACGCGCACATCTACTGCACGCGTGAGCAGATGGCCGAGGAACTCGACAAGACGCTCACCTTCGTGCTGAACCTGCTGCGCGACTACGGCCTCACGGACTTCTACCTCGAGTTGTCCACCAAGGACCCGGAGAAGTTCGTCGGCTCGGACGAGGCCTGGGAGGAGGCCACCGAAACCCTGCGGCAGGTTGCCGAGAAGCAGGGCCTGCCTCTGGTCCCGGACCCGGGCGGCGCCGCCTTCTACGGCCCTAAGATCTCCGTCCAGGCCAAGGACGCCATCGGCCGGACCTGGCAGATGTCGACCGTCCAGCTGGACTTCAACCTGCCGGAGCGCTTCGACCTCGAGTACACAGCCGCAGACGGTTCCAAGCAGCGCCCCGTCATGATCCATCGTGCGCTGTTCGGCTCGATCGAGCGGTTCTTCGCCGTGCTCCTGGAGCACTACGCGGGCGCTTTCCCGGCCTGGCTGGCACCAGTGCAGGCGATCGGCATCCCGATCGGCGACGCGCACGTCGAGTATCTGGAGAAGTTCGCCGCGGCAGCGAAGAAGAAGGGCCTGCGCGTCGAGGTCGACTCCTCCTCGGACCGCATGCAGAAGAAGATCCGCAACGCCCAGAAGCAGAAGGTGCCCTTCATGGTCATCGCGGGCGACGAGGACATGTCCCACGGATCGGTGTCGTTCCGCTTCCGGGACGGCTCCCAGGAGAACGGGATCCCGTTCGACGAGGCCATCGCCAAGATCATGAAGGTCGTCGAGGAGCGGGCGCAGGTCTGACGGCCGTCGGGGTCGCGACCCTGGTGAAGACAGGCGGCAAGGCCCCCGGGCGATCCCGGGGGCCTTTGCCCTGCCCCGGCGAAGACGCCATATGCTGCACCTCATGACGAGTGAGCCGGAGCAGCAGATCGGAGTGGGGACGCAGGACGCGTTCCAGCGCCTGTGGACGCCCCACCGGATGGCCTACATCCAGGGCGAGAACAAGCCGACCGGTCCGGGGGCCGACGACGGCTGTCCGTTCTGCTCCATCCCGGCCAAGTCGGACGAGGACGGGCTGATCGTCAAGCGGGGGGAGCAGGTGTACGCGGTGCTGAACCTGTACCCGTACAACGGCGGCCATCTGATGGTCGTGCCCTACCGCCATGTCGCCGACTACACCGACCTCACGGAGCCGGAGACCGCGGAGCTCGCCGAGCTGACCAAGCAGGCGATGACCGCGCTGCGCACGGCCTCCGGGGCCCATGGGTTCAACATCGGCATGAACCAGGGCTCGGTCGCCGGTGCGGGCATCGCCGCCCACCTGCACCAGCACGTCGTGCCGCGGTGGGGCGGCGACACCAACTTCATGCCGGTGGTCGGGCACACGAAGGTACTGCCGCAGCTGCTGGCGGACACGCGGAAGATGCTGGCGGAGGCCTGGCCCACGGGCTCGGCGTAGCCGCGGCGCCTTTCAGCCCGTCCGGGGTACCCCCTGCTCGTAGGGCTTGGGGGAGTTCGAGGACGAGGCCGTTCAGGCCGATGGCGGGGTCTGGGGGCTGCCGCCCCCAGAACGACCGCCGCACCGAGCGGCACCGGCAGCACAGCCGGAGGGCTACGCGTCGTAAACGTCCGCCTTCTTCGGCGTCGGATCCTGCACCTGCGTGCTGAGAAACGCAGACCGCGTCCCGAACGCCTCGACGTCCACCCCGTGGTCCCTGAGGACCCGGATCGCCGCCGCGTGCACCACCCGGAGCACCGGCGTGGCGGCGCGCAGGGCGTCGTCGGCCATGAAACGGTGACGCCACGGCTGGTCCGCCCAGGCGTGGCGCAGACCGAACGGCTCCGGGAGGGTCAGCGAGCCGCCGAGCCAGTTCAGGAACGGCGGATACCAGGTGAGCGGGGCACGCGCGGCGAGCCGCACCACCTCGTCGGCGTCGACCAGCGGTAGCCTCACCTTGCGGGTCTCCCAGAACTTGACGGTCTTCGCCACCTCCTTCTCCTTGGGCTCGGGCTTCGTGGTGAACAGGGAGTTGACGGGCCCCAGGGCGTGCCCGGTGACCTCGATGCGCAGGGTGTCGTGCAGCACCGTCACCGTGATGAGCATGGTGATGATCAACTGGCCGTCCCACAGCGTCCACTGGACGCCGAGGTAGTGCCGGTCGCCGCTGCCGAACTGCTGCTTGTTGCAGATGTCCTGTATCGCGTGCGTCTTGATCGTGTACGCGTCCACGTCGGTGCCGCTGGGCCGGGAGACCTCCTTCGCCTTCTCACCGATCGGTGTGACGATCCAGTGCGTTATGGAGGGCTTCGGGAAACCGCCGGTGTTGATGGAGGTCCGCTCCAGCATCGCCAGGTCGCCCTGGATCGCGGTGATCACGTCCCAGCTGCGGAAGGGGTGGAAGTCCTTCCCCGGCTCGGCGGAGACCAGGTCCTCGGCCAGCTGCCAGCTGCCCCAGCGTGTGCCCATGCCGAGGATGCCCTTGGGGCCGGCGTAGAAGACGGAGTTGGACCGCTGCTCGGCGCTCAGCCGGGTGAGCTCCTTGCGCAGCTGCTCGGCCGCGTCGCCGGGGTGGCCGGGCACCGCCTCGGGGATCTTCGCGCCCAGGCCGCCGCCCGCGAGCAGACTGTCCCAGCGCTCGCGCAGGTCCTTCGCCGTGCGCTCGCAGATCTGCTTGGCCCAGAACCAGCCGACGACGGGCATGACGACCGTCGCGCGCGCGTACCAAGCCCAGAAGCCGGAGAACGGCATACGGATCAGGAAGATCACGGCGAGGGCGCCGACGGCGACCAGAAGGGTCGTGGCGAGCGCACCGGCGCTCCTGTCCGTCCGCCTGCCGAGGGTGGTGCGGATCTGGAACACCAGCAGCCACACCAGGAATCCCGGCAGGAACAGCACCCCGCACAGGACCGTCACGGCCGTCAGCCAGTTGTCGCGTTCCCTGCGGATGCGGTGGGCCGCCAGGCAGTGCTCCACGACGACCTGCGGCTCGGTGCCGAACGACTGGATGAGCGGCTTGCGCCCGGCGCCCAGCATGCGGTCGATCACGGCGCGGGAGTAGGCCTCACCGAGCTTGGGCCGGAATATCCTCGCCCCCGGACGCGGAGCCTTGACGGTCGACTGGTGCCACTCGTTGTCGGCCTCGAGGATCTTGGTGACCTCGTCGTCCTCCCGGTACGCCGCCGAGGCCAGGGCATAGGTCGCCGCCGTCTGGCCCGCGGAGCCCGAAAGGGGCACCTGCGCCCCGGGGCTGAAATCGAATCCGTCCGTCACTGCCGCCCCCTCGCCGCCGAACCCGCTCCTGCGGCCTTTCCCGACTTCCTTGCCCCGCACACCTGTTGAACAGGTCGGCGTGCTGATCCATGTCGACTTGATCAGGACATCAGCGTATCCGCAGGCACTGACATACGGGAGCGGACGACCGGAAGAGGTCCGCTCCCGCATGGAGAGGGGAACAAGGGTTCAACTACTGCGACTTCTGGGCCTCTTGACGGATCTTCTGCCCGAGTTGTGGCGGCATCGGCTCGTGCCGCGCGTAGGAGCGGCTGAAGCGTGCGGTGCCGTGGGAGAGGGAGCGCAGGTCGATCGCGTACCGCCCGATCTCGATCTCCGGCACCTCGGCCCGTACCAGAGTCCGGCCGCCGCTGACCTGCTCGGTGCCCAGCAGCCGGCCGCGCCGCGCGGACAGGTCGCTCATCACGGCGCCCACGTACTCGTCACCCACCAGCACCGACACCTCGGCGACCGGTTCCAGCAGATGGATCGTGGCGTCGGCCGCCGCCTCGCGCAGGGCGAGCGCGCCCGCCGTCTGGAAGGCGGCGTCCGAGGAGTCCACGGAGTGCGCCTTGCCGTCGAGCAGCGTGACCCGGATGTCGACCAGCGGGTAGCCGGCGGCCACACCCTTGGCGGCCTGCGCGCGCACCCCCTTCTCGACGGACGGGATGAACTGCCGGGGCACCGCTCCGCCGACCACCTTGTCCACGAACTCGATGCCGGAGCCGCCCGGCAGCGGTTCGACCTCGATCTCGCAGATCGCGTACTGGCCGTGCCCGCCGGACTGCTTCACATGACGGCCCCGGCCGGCGGACCTGCCCGCGAAGGTCTCCCGGAGGGACACCCTGTGCGGGACCACGTCGACCTGGACGCCGTACCGGCTGCGCAGCCGCTCCAGGGCGACGTCCGCGTGCGCCTCGCCCAGGCACCACAGCACCACCTGGTGGGTGTCCTGGTTCTGCTCCAGGCGCATGGTCGGGTCCTCGGCGACCAGCCGGGCCAGGCCCTGGCTGAGCTTGTCCTCGTCCGCCTTGCTGTGCGCCTGGATGGCGAGCGGCAGCAGCGGGTCGGGCATCTGCCAGGGCTCCATCAGGAGCGGGTCGTCCTTGGCCGAGAGGGTGTCCCCGGTCTCGGCACGGCCGAGCTTGGCCACGCACACCAGGTCGCCCGCGACGGCGTGCGTGACCGGGCGCTGCTGCTTGCCGAAGGGCGTGGACAGGGCGCCGATCTTCTCGTCGACGTCGTGGTCCTCGTGACCGCGGTCGGCCAGGCCGTGTCCGGAGACGTGCACCGTCTGGTCGGGGCGCAGGGTGCCGGAGAAGACCCGGACCAGCGAGATGCGGCCGACGTAGGGGTCGGAGGAGGTCTTGACGACCTCGGCGACCAGCGGCCCCTCGGTGTCGCAGGGCTTCAGCTCGCGCGGCTCGCCGTCGATGGTGGTGACCCCCGGCATCGGGTGCTCGAACGGGGTCGGGAACCCGCCCGTGATCAGCTCCAGCAGCTCGACCGTGCCGAGGCCCTGCTTGGCGCCCTCGGCAGCGGGGGCGGCGGCCAGGACGGGGAAGAAACTGCCGCGCGCCACGGCCCGCTCCAGGTCCTGGATCAGCGTCTTGATGTCGACCTGCTCACCGCCGAGGTAGCGGTCCATGAGGGTCTCGTCCTCGCTCTCGGCGATGATCCCCTCGATGAGCCGGTTGCGGGCCTCCTCGATCCCCGGCAGCTGGTCCTCGCCCGGCTCGGACTCCTTGCGCTCACCGGTCGAGTAGTCGAAGAGTTTCTGCGTGAGCAGCCCGATCAGGCCGGACACGGGCGCGTGCCCGTCGGGCCCCTGCGGGCCGTGCAGCGGCAGGTACAGCGGCAGGACGGCGTCGGGGTCGTCCCCGCCGAACGCCTCGGCGCAACGGCGGGTCATCTCCTCGAAGTCGGCGCGGGCCGCCTCCAGGTGTGTGATCACGATGGCGCGCGGCATGCCGACGGCCGCGCACTCCTCCCACACCATGCGGGTCGAGCCGTCCACACCGTCCGAGGCCGAGACGACGAAAAGGGCCGCGTCCGCGGCGCGCAGACCGGCCCGGAGCTCCCCGACGAAGTCGGCGTATCCAGGAGTGTCCAGCAGGTTGATCTTGAACCCGTCCCATTCGACGGGAACCAGGGAGAGCTGCACCGAGCGCTGCTGCCGGTGCTCGATCTCGTCGTAGTCGGAGACGGTGCCGCCGTCCTCCACACGGCCCGCCCGGTTCAGCGCTCCCGCCGTCAGCGCGAGAGCCTCCACCAGAGTCGTCTTGCCCGATCCGCTGTGGCCGACCAGCACCACATTCCGTACGGACGCGGGCCGGTCGGCCGCCGTAGCCCTGCCGGCGGCTCCGGGGTGTACGTTCGCCTTGTCGCCCATGGCCTTGCCTCCCGTGCACGGTGAGGTCACTGTGGGCGCGGACATGCGGACCCGCGTGCGAGGCGGCTCCGGTGACGCCCGCGGTTCTTTCGAGCTTTGCACTCGCGTCACAATGCGTCCATACGAGGGACGTGATCCCGTTTGCGCGCCGTGCTCCGCCCGGCGCGATCGCGCCGTTACCCGGGCGCCACCAGGCCGTGACAGAGGGCCTTGGGTGCCCGGCCGTCGCGCCCACGCGCGCGTGGCTACGATTGGGCGCGCCGGTGGCCAGCAGGGGCCGCGCGGCTCACCGACCGTCGGGAAGGCCATGCTGAACAAGTACGCGCGTGCTTTCTTCACGCGTGTTCTCACACCGTTCGCCGCGTTTCTGATCCGGCGGGGCGTCAGCCCCGACACGGTCACGCTGATCGGCACCGCCGGCGTGATCGCGGGCGCACTGGTCTTCTACCCCAGGGGCGAGTTCTTCTGGGGCACGGTCGTCATCACGCTGTTCGTCTTCTCGGACCTCGTCGACGGCAACATGGCCCGCCAGCTGGGCCGCTCCAGCCGCTGGGGAGCCTTCCTGGACTCCACGCTCGACCGGGTCGCCGACGGTGCGATCTTCGGCGGCTTCGCCCTGTGGTACGCGGGCAAGGGCAACGACGACGTCCTGTGCGCGGTGTCGATCTTCTGTCTGGCCAGCGGCCAGGTGGTGTCGTACACCAAGGCCCGCGGCGAGTCGATCGGGCTGCCCGTGGCGGTCAACGGGCTCGTGGAGCGCGCCGAACGCCTGGTGATCTCCCTGGTCGCCGCCGGGTTCGCGGGCCTGCACAAGTTCGGCGTGCCCGGCATCCAGTACCTGCTGCCGATCGCGCTGTGGATCGTCGCCGTCGGCAGCCTGGTCACCCTGATCCAGCGGGTCGTCACCGTGCGCAGGGAGTCCGCCGAGGCGGATGCCGCCGCGGCCGCGCAGAACGACCGGAGCGCCTCGCACGGCAGTGAGGCGGCCAAGTGAGCGGCGGGAAGAGGAACGGGGCGGCGGCATGACCAGCCTCCAGGAACGGCTCACGGACGGGCTCTACGGCCTCGGCTGGGGCACGGTGAAGACGCTGCCCGAACCCGTCGCCACCCGGCTCGGCCGCACCATCGCCGATCTCGCCTGGAAACAGCGCGGCAAGGGCGTACGACGGCTCGAGAGCAACTACGCGCGCGTGCTGCCCGACGCGACCCCGGAGCGGCTCGCCGAGCTGACGCGGGCGGGCATGCGGTCGTACCTGCGCTACTGGATGGAGTCGTTCCGGCTGCCCGTGTGGAGCCCGGAGCGCATAAGGCGCGGCTTCGACCCCAAGGACCTGCACTTCCTCACCGACGGGCTCGCCACCGGCAAGGGCGTCGTTCTCGCGCTGCCGCACCTGGCCAACTGGGACCTGGCAGGAGCCTGGGTCACCACCGAGCTGCGCACGCCGTTCACGACGGTCGCCGAGCGGCTCAAGCCGGAGACGCTCTACGACCGGTTCGTCGCCTACCGCGAGGGCCTCGGCATGGAGGTGCTGCCGCACAGCGGGGGCTCCGCGTTCGGCACCCTGGCCCGGCGACTGCGCGACGGGGGACTGGTCTGCCTGGTCGCCGACCGGGACCTGTCCGCCTCCGGCGTGGAGGTCACCTTCTTCGGCGAGAAGGCCCGGATGCCGGCGGGACCGGCGCTGCTCGCCCAGCAGACCGGCGCGCTGCTGCTGCCGGTGACGCTCTGGTACGACGACTCGCCCGTCATGCAGGGCCGCGTGCATCCCCCGATCGAGGTACCCCAGTCAGGTAGCCGGGCGGAGAAGACGTCTGTCATGACACAGGCGCTGGCCGACGCCTTCGCCACGGGGATCGCCGAGCATCCGGAGGACTGGCACATGCTGCAGCGGTTGTGGCTCGCCGACCTGGACCCGACCAGGGACCCCGGGAAGGGCACGCCGTGAGGATCGGCATCGTCTGCCCGTACTCCTGGGACGTGCCGGGCGGCGTCCAGTTCCACATCCGTGATCTGGCCGAGTACTTCATCCGACTCGGACACGAGGTGTCCGTCCTCGCCCCCGCGGACGACGACACGCCGCTGCCGCCGTACGTCGTCTCGGCCGGGCGTGCCGTCCCCGTGCCGTACAACGGCTCGGTGGCGCGTCTGAACTTCGGCTTCCTGAGCGCCGCGCGGGTGCGGCGCTGGCTGCACGACGGCGCGTTCGACGTGATCCACATCCACGAGCCCGCCTCGCCGTCCCTGGGCCTGCTGGCCTGCTGGGCGGCACAGGGCCCGATCGTGGCGACCTTCCACACGTCGAACCCGCGCTCCCGGGCCATGATCGCCGCCTACGCGATCCTCCAGGCGGCCCTGGAGAAGATCAGCGCCCGGATCGCGGTGAGCGAGTACGCGCGGCGCACGCTCGTCGAACATCTGGGCGGCGACGCGGTGGTGATCCCGAACGGTGTGGACGTCGACTTCTTCGCGAAGGCCGAACCCAGGCCCGAGTGGCAGGGGGACACGATCGGCTTCATCGGGCGCATCGACGAACCGCGCAAAGGCCTGCCGGTGCTCATGAAGGCCATGCCGAAGATCCTCGCCGCCCGGCCGCGGACGCGGCTGCTGGTCGCGGGCCGGGGTGACGAGGAGGAGGCGGTCGAGACGCTCCCCGCGAAGCTGCGCTCGCGCGTGCAGTTCCTCGGCATGATCAGCGACGAGGACAAGGCGCGCCTGCTGCGCAGCGTCGACCTGTATGTGGCGCCCAACACCGGCGGCGAGAGCTTCGGCATCATCCTCGTCGAGGCCATGTCGGCGGGAGCCCCGGTCCTCGCCTCCGACCTGGACGCCTTCGCGCAGGTCCTGGACCAGGGAGCGGCCGGCGAGCTGTTCGCGAACGAGGACGCGGACGCCCTGGCCGACGCCGCGGTACGCCTGCTGAACGACGCGGACCGCCGCGCCGAACTCCGGGCCCGGGGAAGCGCCCACGTACGGCGCTTCGACTGGTCGACGGTCGGCGCGGACATCCTGTCGGTCTACGAGACGGTGACGGCGGGCGCGGCGGCGGTGGCGGCGGACGAGCGCACGGGGCTGCGGGCGCGGTTGGGTCTGGTGCGGGACTGAGCTCCGTCCGCCGGGTCCGGCGTTTCGGTGGGCCTGAGGCAGCCGAGGGAGCGCTGAGCGCGGGCCGATAACCTTCGCCCGTGACCGCAACCCTCATCTGGATCCTTGTCGGCCTCGTGGCGATCGGCCTCTATCTGAGCTGGACGGCGGGGCGGCTCGACCGGCTGCACTCCCGGATCGACGCGGCGCGCGCCGCGCTCGACGCGCAGCTGCTGCGGCGGGCCTCGGTCGCCCAGGAGCTGGCCACCTCCGGTGTGCTCGACCCGGCGGCGTCGATCGTCCTGTACGAGGCCGCGCACGCGGCCCGGCAGGCCGAGGAGGAGCAGCGGGAGGTCGCCGAGAGCGAGCTGAGCCAGGCGCTCCGGGCCGTCTTCGCGGAGGCGCAGCAGGTCGAGGCGGTGCGCGAGGCGCCCGGCGGGGAGGCAGCCGCGCGGGAGCTGACCGAGGCGGTGCGCCGGGTGCCGATGGCCCGCCGTTTCCACAACGACGCCGTGCGCGCCGCGCGGGCCCTGCGCCGGCACCGCAAGGTGCGCTGGTTCCGCCTCGCCGGGCACGCCCCGTTCCCCATGGCGTTCGAAATGGACGACGAGCCCCCGGCGGCACTGACGGACCGCTCGGCGACCTGACACCACGGGACAGCGACCGGGGCGCGGGGCCACGGGGCCCGGAACCAGGGGACACCGGCCACGGGACGCGGGTACCGGGACAGGTGACACACAGGCCGCGGGTCACGGGTGTCGTTTCGCGCCACGGCGCAAAACGATCCACCGGCTGCCCATTGGCCCTTGCAGTG
The DNA here is from genome assembly GCF_002920635.1 of Streptomyces sp. Ru72. Classification (GTDB taxonomy): domain Bacteria; phylum Actinomycetota; class Actinomycetes; order Streptomycetales; family Streptomycetaceae; genus Streptomyces. The sequence continues at coordinate 17,477 of NZ_PQSR01000056.1, forward strand.
GCCTGTACCCGTCCCGTTTCCTCGGTCCAGCAGAAATCCCTCTTTTTCCGAGTGAGGTCGAAACCCGTGTCCAGCGAGCTCTCCACCCCCCAGACCCCCGAGACCGGCACCGCCCGCGTCAAGCGCGGCATGGCCGAGCAGCTCAAGGGCGGCGTGATCATGGACGTCGTCACGCCGGAGCAGGCGAAGATCGCCGAGGACGCGGGCGCCGTCGCCGTCATGGCTCTGGAGCGGGTCCCGGCAGACATCCGCAAGGACGGCGGCGTGGCCCGCATGTCCGACCCGGACATGATCGAGGGCATCATCGACGCCGTCTCCATCCCGGTCATGGCCAAGTCCCGCATCGGCCACTTCGTCGAGGCCCAGGTCCTGCAGTCCCTCGGCGTCGACTACATCGACGAGTCGGAGGTCCTCACCCCCGCCGACGAGGTCAACCACTCCGACAAGTGGGCCTTCACCACCCCCTTCGTCTGTGGCGCCACCAACCTCGGCGAGGCCCTGCGCCGTATCGCCGAGGGCGCCGCGATGATCCGCTCCAAGGGCGAGGCCGGCACCGGCAACGTCGTCGAGGCCGTCCGCCACCTGCGCCAGATCAAGAACGAGATCGCCCGCCTGCGCGGCTTCGACAACCACGAGCTGTACGCCGCCGCCAAGGAGCTGCGCGCCCCGTACGAGCTGGTCAAGGAGGTCGCCGAGCTGGGCAAGCTCCCGGTCGTGCTGTTCTCCGCCGGTGGCGTGGCCACCCCGGCCGACGCCGCCCTGATGCGTCAGCTCGGCGCCGAGGGCGTCTTCGTCGGCTCCGGCATCTTCAAGTCCGGCGACCCGGCCAAGCGCGCCGCCGCCATCGTGAAGGCCACCACCTTCTACGACGACCCCAAGATCATCGCGGACGCGTCCCGCAACCTCGGTGAGGCCATGGTCGGCATCAACTGCGACACCCTCCCCGAGACCGAGCGCTACGCCAACCGCGGCTGGTAAGTCACCGCAGGAACAGCACGAGGACTGCACGAACACATGACTGACGCACCCGTCATAGGCGTCCTGGCCCTCCAGGGCGACGTACGGGAGCATCTCATCGCCCTGGCCGCGGCCGACGCCGTGGCCAGGCCGGTGCGGCGCCCCGAAGAGCTCGCCGAGGTCGACGGCCTCGTCCTCCCCGGCGGCGAGTCCACCACCATCTCCAAGCTGGCCATCCTCTTCGGAGTGATGGAACCCCTCCGCGCGCGCGTGCGTGACGGCATGCCCGTCTACGGCACCTGCGCGGGCATGATCATGCTCGCGGACAAGATCCTCGACCCGCGCTCCGGTCAGGAGACCGTCGGCGGCATCGACATGATCGTGCGCCGCAACGCCTTCGGACGGCAGAACGAGTCCTTCGAGGCGGCCGTCGACGTCAAGGGCGTCGAGGGCGATCCTGTAGAGGGCGTCTTCATCCGCGCCCCCTGGGTCGAGTCCGTCGGAGCGGGCGCCGAGGTGCTCGCCGAGCACGGCGGCCACATCGTCGCGGTACGCCAGGGCAACGCGCTCGCCACGTCGTTCCACCCGGAGCTGACCGGCGACCACCGTGTGCACGCCCTGTTCGTCGACATGGTGCGCGCCAATCGGGTACCGGAGTCCTTGTAGGATCTCTGGGGGTCCCCCAGCCGTTAAGGTCTGGGGGAGTTCGTTGCAGAGATGGGTTACGCGAAGGAGACAGGCAGATGTCCGGCCACTCTAAATGGGCCACGACGAAGCACAAGAAGGCCGTGATCGACGCCAAGCGCGGCAAGCTCTTCGCGAAGCTGATCAAGAACATCGAGGTGGCGGCCCGGACGGGCGGCGCGGACCCCGACGGCAACCCGACTCTCTACGACGCCATCCAGAAGGCGAAGAAGTCGTCGGTCCCGAACAAGAACATCGACTCCGCCGTCAAGCGTGGCGCGGGGCTCGAGGCCGGCGGTGCCGACTACGAGACGATCATGTACGAGGGCTACGGTCCGAACGGTGTCGCGGTGCTCATCGAGTGCCTCACCGACAACCGCAACCGTGCCGCCTCCGACGTGCGCGTCGCCATGACCCGCAACGGCGGCTCCATGGCCGACCCGGGCTCGGTCTCGTACCTGTTCAACCGCAAGGGCGTCGTGATCGTCCCCAAGGGTGAGCTGACCGAGGACGACGTCCTGGGCGCCGTGCTCGACGCGGGCGCCGAGGAGGTCAACGACCTGGGCGAGTCCTTCGAGGTCATCAGCGAGGCCACCGACCTGGTCGCGGTCCGCAAGGCCCTGCAGGACGCCGGGATCGACTACGACTCCGCCGAGGCCAACTTCGTCCCGACCATGCAGGTCCAGCTGGACGAGGAGGGCGCCAAGAAGATCTTCAAGCTGATCGACGCGCTCGAGGACAGCGACGACGTGCAGAACGTCTTCGCGAACTTCGACGTCACCGACGAGGTCATGGAGAAGGTCGGCGCGTAACGCTGCCGCTGGAGGCTCACGGGCCGACGGGACACTCCCGTCGGCCCGTCGCTTTGCGGGTCGTTGTCGGTGCCGCCGGATAGCCTGGCGTCGAACAGAGATCACCGTCCACGGACGGCACCCATCGATTGGGGAACCCCGACGGTGTTCAGCCAGGTCCGCGAGAGCGGCGGCGGTTCGGCCGCAAAGAAGGGGAGGGGACAGGCGTGCGCGTGCTGGGGGTGGACCCTGGGTTGACGCGGTGCGGTGTCGGGGTGGTCGAGGGGGTGCCCGGGCGCACGCTCACCATGCTCGGCGTCGGCGTCGTCCGGACGCCCGTGGACGCCGACCTCGGCCACCGCCTCGTCGCCGTCGAACAGGGCATCGAGCAGTGGCTGGACGAGCACCGCCCCGAGTTCGTCGCCGTCGAGCGTGTCTTCAGCCAGCACAATGTGCGGACGGTGATGGGCACAGCCCAGGCCAGCGCCGTCGCCATGCTGTGCGCGGCCCGCCGCGGCATCCCCGTCGCCCTGCACACCCCGAGCGAGGTCAAGGCGGCCGTCACCGGGACCGGACGTGCCGACAAGGCACAGGTCGGCGCGATGGTCACGCGGCTGCTCCGGCTGGACGCGCCGCCCAAGCCCGCCGACGCCGCCGACGCCCTCGCCCTCGCCATCTGCCACATCTGGCGCGCCCCCGCGCAGAACCGGCTCCAGCAGGCCGTCGCCCTGCACGCATCGAAGCACGTAACGAAAGGCCGTACCGCATGATCGCCTTCGTCAGCGGCCCGGTCGCCGCCCTCGCCCCGGACTCCGCGGTGGTGGAGGTGGGCGGCATCGGCATCGCCGTCCAGTGCACGCCGAACACGCTCTCCGGGCTCCGGCTCGGCCAGCAGACGAAGCTCGCGACCTCCCTGGTGGTCCGGGAGGACTCGCTGACCCTGTACGGCTTCGCGGACGACGACGAGCGCCAGATCTTCGAACTGCTGCAGACCGCGAGCGGTGTCGGCCCGCGCCTGGCGCAGTCCATGCTGGCGGTGCACTCCCCGGACGCGCTGCGCCGCGCCGTGGCGACCGGTGACGAGAAGGCGCTCACCGCCGTCCCGGGCATCGGCAAGAAGGGCGCCCAGAAGCTGCTCCTGGAGCTGAAGGACCGCCTGGGCGAGCCGGTCGGCGCCCCCGCGGCCGCCGCACCCGCCGCTTCCGGCTGGCGCGACCAGCTGCACGCCGCCCTGGTCGGCCTCGGGTACGCGACCCGGGAGGCCGAGGAGGCGGTCGCCGCGGTCGCCCCGCAGGCCGAGGCCGCCGGGGGCACGCCCCAAGTGGGGGCCCTCCTCAAGGCGGCCCTGCAGACCCTGAACCGAGCCCGCTGAGCCAGGGAGTACGTGAGTGAACCGGGACGACACGACCGACACCCCCGCCCCCGAGCGGCTGGTGGGCTCAGTCGCCGACCGTGAGGACCAGGCCGTCGAGGCCGCCCTGCGCCCCAAGGACCTGGAGGAGTTCATCGGCCAGGAGAAGGTCCGGGAGCAGCTCGACCTGGTGTTGCGCGCGGCACGCGCGCGCGGCGCCACCGCCGACCACGTACTCCTGTCCGGCGCCCCGGGCCTCGGCAAGACGACCCTGTCGATGATCATCGCGGCCGAGATGGGCGCCCCCATCCGCATCACCAGCGGCCCCGCCATCCAGCACGCCGGCGACCTGGCCGCGATCCTCTCCTCCCTGCAGGAGGGCGAGGTCCTCTTCCTCGACGAGATCCACCGCATGTCGAGGCCCGCGGAGGAGATGCTGTACATGGCGATGGAGGACTTCCGCGTCGACGTGATCGTCGGCAAGGGCCCCGGCGCCACCGCCATCCCGCTGGAACTGCCACCGTTCACGCTGGTCGGCGCCACCACGCGCGCGGGCCTGCTGCCGCCCCCGCTGCGCGACCGCTTCGGCTTCACCGCGCACATGGAGTTCTACGAGCCCGCCGAGCTGGAGCGCGTCATCCACCGCTCGGCGGGCCTGCTCGACGTGGAGATCGACCCCCAGGGCGCCGCGGAGATCGCCGGACGCTCCCGTGGCACCCCCCGTATCGCCAACCGGCTGCTGCGCCGCGTTCGGGACTACGCCCAGGTCAAGGCCGACGGAGTGATCACCCGTGAGATCGCGGCGGCGGCCCTCGCCGTCTACGAGGTCGACGCGCGCGGCCTCGACCGCCTCGACCGGGCCGTCCTCGAGGCCCTGCTGAAGCTGTTCGGCGGCGGCCCCGTCGGCCTGTCCACGCTCGCCGTCGCCGTGGGGGAGGAGCGCGAAACCGTGGAGGAGGTCGCCGAACCGTTCCTGGTCAGGGAGGGCCTGCTCGCCCGCACCCCGCGCGGACGGGTGGCGACACCGGCCGCATGGGCGCACCTCGGGCTGACCGCACCACGCGGAGCGACCGGGGGAAACGGACAACAGGACCTGTTCGGGGCGTGACGGCGCGGGACTCGCACCAGCAGGAACCCGGGTGCCATGCTGAGCGTTGTTCCTTGCGTGCGGACTCGCTTAGACTCCGCCGATGCCGCCCTCGCGGGCGGCGCCCATCACACCCCCATCCACCAGGCCGCCGATCGAGCGGTCGTGCGAAGGAAATTCCGTCCCGTGAATATCGTGACCCTCCTCCCGTTCATCGTGCTCATCGGGGCCATGTTCCTGATGACCCGCTCGGCCAAGCGCAAGCAGCAGCAGGCCGCGCAAATGCGCAACGACATGCAGCCCGGCAGCGGCGTCCGCACGATCGGGGGCATGTACGCGACGGTCAAGGAGGTCAACGACGACACGGTCCTCCTTGACGCAGGCCCGGGCGTGGAGCTGCTCTTCGCGAAGAACGCGATCGGCGCCGTCCTGACCGACGACGAGTACAACCGCATCGTCCACGGCATCGAGCACGACCTGAAGGCCGACGGCGCCGTCGTGCCGGACGACGCGTCCTCCCTCACCGAGACCGACGAGCCCGCCGCCTCTTCGGGCCCTTCCGACGACAAGGTCGACCTCGGCAAGAAGGACGCGGACGCCGCGACCGACGCGAAGGCCGACGAAGCAGAGCCGAAGAAGACCGACGGCGAGGCCGACGCGAAGTGACCGCACACCGGGCAAGGGCGCGCCATCGGCGCGTCCCGGCCCGGGCTGTGCGGTTTTCGCGTGGAATCCCGACACAATGGCATGGCCGCCCGTGCGCTGACCCCGCGCGCGGCGGCTCGAGAGGGAGTACGAGAAGGTGGCAGCACCGAAGAAGGGCCGGAGCGCGAGCGCCCAGAGCAAGCCAGGGCGCTCACTGGCCCTCATCCTGATCGCCATCGCGGCGCTCACCGGGGGAATGTTCGCCTCCGGGCACACCACTCCGCGTCTCGGCATCGACCTCGCCGGCGGCACCAGCATCACGCTGACGGCGGTCAACGAGCCCGGTCAGCCCAACGCGATCAACAAGACCAACATGGACACCGCGGTCGAGATCATGAACCGACGGGTCAACGGTCTGGGCGTGTCCGAGGCGGAGGTCCAGACCCAGGGCGACCGCAACATCATCGTCAACATCCCCCGGGGCACGAACTCCAAGGAGGCCCGGGAACAGGTCGGTACCACCGCCAAGCTGTACTTCCGTCCGGTCCTCCAGCGCGATGCCTCCGGCACCGGCGCCTCGGCGAGCCCGAGCCCGAGCCCCAGCTCCAGCGCGGGCGGCAGCGCCTCGCCCAGCCCGTCGAGCTCGGCGAGCAAGAGCAAGGCGACGTCCGGCTCCGCGAGCCCGTCGTCCTCCGCCACCTCGCAGGGCCGCCCCGTCACCGACGCGCTGAAGGCGACCTCCACGCCGTCCGCCAAGAGCTCCGCGTCCGCCGCCGCCTCCACCAAGCCCTCCGCGAGCGCCCTGCCGTCCTCCAGCGCCGGCTCCGCCTCCGGTGACACGGCGAAGCTCCAGGCCCAGTACGCAGCCCTCGACTGCACCAAGCCCGAGCAGCGCGCCACGGCCGGCAAGGGCGCCAAGAAGGAAGATCCCACCGTCGCCTGCGGCAAGGACGGCAACGTGTGGAACAAGTTCCTGCTCGGCCCGGTCGCGGTCGACGGCACGGAGATCAAGAAGGCCCAGGCCGTCTACGACACGCAGGGCGCCGCCGGCTGGCAGGTCCAGATGACCTTCAACAACAGCGGTGCGAAGAAGTTCGCCGACATCACCGGTCAGCTCTCGCAGAAGACGACCCCGCAGAACGAGTTCGCGATCGTCCTGGACGACGAGGTCGTCTCCCACCCGTACGTCCAGACCGCCATCACCGGCGGCAACGCGGAGATCTCCGGCAGCTTCACCCAGGAGGACGCCCAGAGCCTCTCCAACATGCTGTCGTACGGCGCGCTGCCCCTCTCCTTCAAGGAGTCGAGCGTCACCACGGTGACCGCCGCGCTCGGCGGTGAGCAGCTGCACGCCGGTCTGATCGCGGGCGCCATCGGCCTGGCCCTGGTCGTGATCTACCTGGTCGTCTACTACCGAGGTCTCGCGGCCATCGCCGTCGCGTCCCTGGTGGTGTCCGCGGTCCTCACCTACGTGATCATGGCGTTGCTCGGTCCGACCATCGGCTTCGCGCTGAACCTGCCCGCCGTGTGCGGTGCCATCGTCGCGATCGGCATCACCGCGGACTCGTTCATCGTGTACTTCGAACGCGTCCGGGACGAGATCCGCGAAGGCCGCTCCCTGCGCCCCGCCGTCGAACGCGGCTGGCCGCGCGCCCGGCGCACCATCCTGGTCTCCGACTTCGTGTCCTTCCTCGCCGCCGCGGTGCTCTTCATCGTGACCGTCGGCAAGGTCCAGGGCTTCGCGTTCACACTCGGCCTGACGACCCTCCTCGACGTCGTGGTGGTGTTCCTGTTCACCAAGCCGCTGCTGACGATCCTGGCCCGCCGCCAGTTCTTCGCGAGCGGCCACAGCTGGTCCGGCCTCGACCCCAAGCGCCTGGGCGCCAAGCCGCCCCTGCGGCGCACCCGTCGTCCCTCCGCCCCCGTCGACCCGAAGGAGGCGTGAGAGATGTCGAAGCTCGGCAACCTCGGCGCCCGGCTCCACCGAGGCGAGGTCGGTTACGACTTCGTCGGCAAGCGCAAGATCTGGTACGGCGTCTCGATCCTGATCACCATCACGGCCATCGTCGGCCTGGTGGTGCGCGGCCTGAACATGGGCATCGAGTTCCAGGGCGGGGCCGTCTTCACCACGCCGAAGACGAGCGTCTCGGTGGCCCAGGCAGAGACCTACGGCCAGGAGGCCTCCGGCCACACCGCCGTCGTGCAGAAGCTCGGCACGGGCGGCCTGCGCATCCAGATCGCCGGAATCGACACCGGCAAGTCCGACCAGATCAAGGATGAGCTCGCCAAGGACCTGAACGTCCCCTCGGAGCAGATCAACGCCGACCTGGTCGGCCCCAGCTGGGGCGAGCAGATCGCCAACAAGGCCTGGGAGGGCCTGGCGATCTTCATGGTGCTGGTCGTGATCTACCTGGCGATCGCCTTCGAGTGGCGCATGGCCGTCGCGGCCCTCGTCGCGCTGATCCACGACATCACGATCACCACCGGTATCTACGCCCTCGTCGGTTTCGAGGTCACGCCCGGCACCGTGATCGGTCTGCTGACGATCCTCGGTTACTCGCTCTACGACACGGTCGTCGTCTTCGACAGCCTCAAGGAGCAGACGAAGGACATCACCAAGCAGACCCGCTGGACGTTCAGCGACGTCGCCAACCGGTCGATCAACAGCACCCTGGTCCGCTCCATCAACACCACCGTGGTCGCGCTGCTGCCGGTGGCGGGCCTGCTGTTCATCGGCGGCGGCTTCCTCGGCGCCGGCATGCTCAACGACATCTCGCTGTCGCTGTTCGTCGGCCTCGCGGCCGGTGCGTACTCCTCGATCTTCATCGCCACTCCGCTCGTCGCCGACCTCAAGGAGCGCGAGCCGCAGATGAAGGCCCTCAAGCGGCGCGTCCTCGCCAAGCGCGCGCAGGTCGCCGAGGCGGGGCCCGTCGGAGAGACGGCCGAGGACGGCTCCGACGCCGAAGAGCCGCAGGACGCCGCACCGGCGGTCGTCGGCCAGCGCAGCCAGCCCGCGTCCCGTAACCGCGGTCGCGGCCGACCCTCCGGAAAGCGCCGATGACCGAGACGACCGACATACAGGCACTGCTGCTCAGCCGCATCCGGGACGTGCCGGACCACCCGGAGCCGGGGGTGATGTTCAAGGACATCACCCCGCTGCTCGCGGACCCGGCGGCCTTCACCGCGCTCACCGACGCGCTGGCGGAGCTGACCGTGCGGCACGGCGCGACGAAGATCGTCGGCCTGGAGGCGCGCGGATTCATCCTGGGCGCCCCGGTCGCCGTCCGGGCGGGCGTCGGCTTCGTCCCCGTACGCAAGGCGGGCAAGCTGCCCGGAGCGACCCTGCGGCAGGCGTACGACCTGGAGTACGGCTCCGCGGAGATCGAGGTGCACGCAGAGGACCTGTCGGCGTCCGACCGCGTGATGGTCGTCGACGACGTCCTCGCCACCGGCGGCACCGCGGAGGCCTCGCTGCGGCTCATCCGCCGGGCGGGCGCCGAGGTCGCGGGCGTCTCGGTCCTCATGGAACTGGGCTTCCTCGGCGGCCGCGCCCGACTGGAACCGGCCCTGGGCGGTGCCCCGCTGGAGGCACTGCTCCAGGTCTGAGTTCCGCGCCGTACACCCCTGCTCAAGGCCCCGTCGGGCCGCAGGACACCGGGAGGCGGGCTCCGGAGGAATCCGGGGCCCGCCTCACGCGTTTCTCCCATTGCAGGCCGTCCTGCGGCCTGGGGGCGAGCCCGGAGCCCGGGATCGCTACCATGGGTGCTCCGGAGCCTGACCGGGGGACCCGGATCGCGCACGAGGAGCCCTCTTGCCAGACGAGGCCCAGCCACTGACCGCCGCAAAGCCCGACCCCGCGTCGAAGGCCGCGGCCACCCCCGCGCGCAGCGCGAAGAACGCCCCGCACGGGTCGGTGGAGCACGCACAGTCGGCGCCCGCGGACCAGGCGGCCGAGCAGCCGCGCCCCAAGCCGGCTCCTCCCGAGCGCACTCCGGCCGTCCGCGCGACGCCGTCCCCGCCCGCCCGCACCGGCTCCTCCAACCGCGTGCGCGCCCGCCTGGCCCGGCTCGGCGTGCAGCGCGCCAACCCGTACAACCCGGTCCTGGAGCCGCTGCTGCGGATAGTGCGCAGCAACGACCCGAAGATCGAGAACTCGACGCTGCGCCAGATCGAGCGCGCCTACCAGGTCGCCGAGCGCTGGCACCGCGGCCAGAAGCGCAAGAGCGGCGACCCGTACATCACGCACCCCCTCGCCGTCACCACCATCCTCGCCGAGCTCGGCATGGACCCGGCCACCTTGATGGCGGGTCTGCTGCACGACACGGTGGAGGACACCGAGTACGGCCTGGACCAGCTGCGCCGTGACTTCGGCGACACCGTCGCCCTCCTCGTCGACGGCGTCACCAAGCTGGACAAGGTCAAGTTCGGCGAGGCCGCGCAGGCCGAGACCGTGCGCAAGATGGTCGTCGCCATGGCCAAGGACCCGCGCGTCCTGGTCATCAAGCTCGCCGACCGGCTGCACAACATGCGCACCATGCGCTACCTCAAGCGCGAGAAGCAGGAGAAGAAGGCGCGCGAGACCCTGGAGATCTACGCGCCGCTCGCCCACCGGCTGGGCATGAACACCATCAAGTGGGAGCTGGAGGACCTCGCGTTCGCGATCCTCTACCCCAAGATGTACGACGAGATCGTGCGCCTGGTCGCCGAGCGTGCCCCCAAGCGCGACGAATACCTCGCGATCGTCACCGACGAGGTCCAGGCCGACCTGCGCGCGGCCCGTATCAAGGCGACCGTCACCGGCCGCCCCAAGCACTACTACAGCGTCTACCAGAAGATGATCGTCCGCGGCCGTGACTTCGCGGAGATCTACGACCTGGTGGGCATCCGCGTCCTCGTCGACACGGTCCGCGACTGCTACGCGGCACTGGGCACGGTCCACGCCCGCTGGAACCCGGTTCCGGGGCGGTTCAAGGACTACATCGCGATGCCCAAGTTCAACATGTACCAGTCGCTGCACACGACGGTCATCGGGCCCAACGGCAAACCGGTCGAACTGCAGATCCGCACGTTCGACATGCACCGCCGCGCCGAGTACGGCATCGCCGCGCACTGGAAGTACAAGCAGGAGGCCGTCGCCGGCGCCTCCAAGGTGCGTACGGACACGCCGCGTTCGAGCGCCAAGGACAAGGACGCCATCAACGACATGGCGTGGCTGCGGCAGTTGCTGGACTGGCAGAAGGAGACCGAGGACCCCAGCGAGTTCCTGGAGTCCCTGCGCTTCGACCTGTCCCGCAACGAGGTCTTCGTCTTCACCCCGAAGGGCGATGTGATAGCGCTGCCGGCCGGCGCCACCCCGGTCGACTTCGCCTACGCCGTCCACACGGAGGTCGGCCACCGGACGATAGGAGCCCGGGTCAACGGACGGCTCGTGCCGCTGGAATCCACGCTGGACAACGGCGACTTGGTGGAGGTCTTCACCTCCAAGGCGCCCGGCGCGGGCCCCTCCCGCGACTGGCTCGGCTTCGTGAAGTCGCCGCGTGCCCGCAACAAGATCCGGGCGTGGTTCTCCAAGGAGCGGCGTGACGAGGCGATCGAGCAGGGCAAGGAGTCGATCGCGCGGGCGATGCGCAAGCAGAACCTGCCGATCCAGCGCATCCTCACCGGCGACTCGCTGGTCACCCTCGCTCACGAGATGCGCTACCCGGACATCTCGTCCCTGTACGCGGCGATCGGCGAGGGCCATGTCGCGGCCCAGAACGTCGTGCAGAAGCTGGTGCAGGCGCTCGGCGGCGAGGAGGCGGCCACCGAGGAGATCGACGAGGCCGTTCCGCCGTCGCGGGGCCGTGGCCGCAAGCGGCGCGCCAGCAGCGATCCGGGTGTGGTCGTCAAGGGCGTCGAGGACGTCTGGGTCAAACTGGCCCGCTGTTGTACGCCCGTTCCCGGCGACCCGATCATCGGCTTCGTCACACGTGGTAATGGCGTATCGGTTCACCGCAGCGACTGCGTCAACGTGGAGTCACTGTCGCGCGAGCCGGAGCGCATCCTCGACGTGGAGTGGGCGCCCACCCAGTCCTCCGTCTTCCTGGTCGCCATCCAGGTGGAGGCGCTGGACCGCTCGCGGCTGCTCTCGGACGTCACCCGGGTCCTGTCCGACCAGCACGTGAACATCCTCTCCGCGGCCGTCCAGACGTCCCGCGACCGCGTCGCCACCTCCCGCTTCACCTTCGAGATGGGCGACCCGAAGCACCTGGGCCACGTCCTGAAGGCGGTACGGGGCGTGGAGGGCGTCTACGACGTCTACCGCGTCACCTCGGCGCGCCGGCCGTAACCGGACGCCACAGCACACGAAGGGGCTCCCGTACCGAGGTGCGGGAGCCCCTTTTCAGTCGGCCGTCAGCCGCCGAACTCCTGGAGCCCCTTCAGGGCCTGGTCCAGGAGCGCCTGGCGGCCCTCCAGCTCCTTCTCCAGCTTCTCGGCCTTCGCGGTGTTGCCCGCCGACCGGGCCTGCTCGATCTGCGTCCGCAGCTTGTCCACGGCCGCCTGCAACTGACCGGTCAGGCCCTCCGCACGCGCCCGCGCCTCCGGGTTCGTACGCCGCCACTCGGCCTCCTCGGCCTCCTGGATGGCCCGGTCGACGGCGTGCATCCGGCCCTCGACCCGCGCCCGGGCGTCCCGCGGCACATGCCCGATGGCCTCCCAGCGCTCGTTGATCGAGCGGAAGGCGGCCCGGGCGGCCTTCAGGTCGGTGATCGGCAGCAGCTTCTCCGCCTCCTCGGCCAGCTCCTCCTTCAGCTTGAGGTTCTCGGCCTGCTCGGCGTCCCGCTCCGCGAAGACCGAGCTGCGCGCGGCGAAGAACACGTCCTGCGCACCGCGGAACCGGTTCCACAGGTCGTCCTCGTGCTCCCGCTGCGCGCGGCCGGCGGCCTTCCACTCGGCCATCAGCTCGCGGTAGCGCGCTGCCGTCGGCCCCCAGTCCGTCGAACCCGACAGCGCCTCGGCCTCGGCGACCAGCCTCTCCTTGGTCTTGCGGGCCTCCTCGCGCTGTGCGTCCAGCTGCGCGAAGTGCGCCTTGCGACGCTTGGAGAACGCCGACCGCGCGTGCGAGAAGCGGTGCCACAGCTCGTCGTCCGACTTCCGGTCGAGCCGCGGCAGCCCCTTCCAGGTGTCCACCAGCGACCGCAGCCGCTCACCGGCCGCCCGCCACTGGTCGGACTGCGCCAGCTGCTCCGCCTCCGCGACCAGCGCCTCCTTGGCGTGGCGGGCCTCGTCGGACTGCCGGGCCCGCTGTGCCTTGCGCTCCTCACGGCGCGCCTCGACGATCTCCACGAGCTTGTCCAGGCGGGCGCGCAGCGCGTCCAGGTCGCCGACCGCGTGATGGGCGTCCACCTGCTCGCGCAGGTGGTCGATGGCGGCCATGGCGTCCTTCGCCGACAGGTCGGTGGTCTGCACTCGCTTCTCGAGGAGGCCGATCTCGACCACCAGGCCCTCGTACTTGCGCTCGAAGTAGGCCAGCGCCTCCTCGGGGGAGCCGGCCTGCCAGGAACCGACGACCTTCTCGCCATCGGCCGTCCGCACGTACACGGTCCCCGTCTCGTCGACGCGGCCCCACGGGTCGCTGCTCACAGCGCCTCCTCCACATGATGCCTGCGAGGAGCCTCAGCGCCCCCGGGCATCGTCCACAGTTTCGTCACGGCCAACATAGGCGACCGGCGGGGCGGCTGTCCGCATCCCGCGCGACCGAAATTCAGCTGTTGACGTTCAGGATTTCGTCACCGTCGCCTTGTTGATCACGACGGTCGCGTTCGGCGCCCCGTCGCCCTGGCCGGTGCTCTCGCCGGCGGCGGCGATTTTCTTCAGCACCTTCATGCCGGCGGCGTCGATGGTGCCGAACGGGGTGTAGCTGGGCGGCAACTGACTGTCCTGGTAGACGAGGAAGAACTGGCTGCCGCCGGTGTGCTTCTGCCCGGTGTTCGCCATGGCGACGGTGCCCGCCGGATACACGTTCCCCTTCAGGCTCTTGTCCTTCAGGTTCTCGTCCGGGAGCGTGTAACCGGGGCCGCCCATGCCGGTGCCCTTGGGGTCGCCGCACTGCAGCACGTAGATGCCGTTGGTGGTGAGCCGGTGGCACTTGGTGTGGTCGAAGAAGCCCTGCGCGGCGAGGAAGTTGAACGAGTTCACCGTGTGCGGGGCCGCGGCCGTCTTCATCGCGACGCCGATGTCACCGCACGTGGTCGCCAGCTTCATCGTGTACTCCGCCGACGTGTCGATGGTCATCGCCGGCTCCTTCTTCCAGCTCAGCGACTTGACCTTGCCCGGGGCGGGCTTCGCACAGGGGTCCGGCGCCTTGCTGGTCGGGGCGGCGCTCGGGGACACCTCGGCGCCCGCGTTGGCCTTCTTGCCGTCGTTCTTGAAGACCCCGGCCGTGTACGACACCACGCTGCCCACAAGCAACACGCCGAGGACCGACGCGATCACGGAATTGCGCATCCGTGCCTTGCGCCGCGCCTCCGTACGCCGCTGCTGCTGCCGCAAGAACTTCTCCCGGGCGAGCTGTCGCCGCCGCTGTTCCTGGCTGACCACGGGGTTTTCTCCTCATGCGTCTCGTCCGCCGACCGGTACGCGTGCGTCTGGTGTGCCGACCGCATGCGTGTGCCCCGTACCGTATATGGGTTCGCTGAGGAATCGGCAGCGCCGGTAGGCTCTGACCCACAGCCAGTGACGCCCGTACGACACAACGAAGGACGATCGTGCTGATTGCCGGGTTCCCCGCCGGGGCCTGGGGGACCAACTGTTACCTGGTCGCCCCCGCCGCGGGTGAGGAGTGCGTGATCATCGACCCCGGCCACCAGGCCGCCCGGGGAGTCGAGGACGCGCTCGAGAAGCATCGGCTCAAGCCCGTCGCGGTCGTCCTCACCCACGGCCACATCGATCACGTGGCCTCGGTCGTCCCGGTGTGCGGCGCGCACGACGTGCCGGCGTGGATCCACCCCGACGACCGGTACATGATGAGCGACCCGGAGAAGGCCCTCGGGCGTTCCATCGGTATGCCTCTGATGGGCGAGCTGACCGTGGGGGAGCCGGACGACGTCAAGGAGCTGACCGACGGCACGACCCTGCGGCTGGCCGGTCTGGAGCTGTCCGTCGCGCACGCGCCCGGCCATACCAAGGGGTCGGTGACCTTCGGCCTGCCCGAGGCGGCGGACATCCCGCCGATCCTCTTCTCGGGCGACCTGCTGTTCGCCGGCTCCATCGGACGCACCGACCTGCCCGGCGGTGACATGGCCGAGATGCTCGACTCGCTGGCCCGCGTGTGCCTGCCGCTCGACGACTCGACCGTGGTGCTGTCCGGCCACGGCCCCCAGACGACCATCGGCCGCGAACGTGCCACCAACCCCTATCTGCGGCAGGTGGCCGCCGGCCAGGGAGCCCAGGAGGCTCCCCGACGAGGAATGTGACGAGAGACCTTCCGTGAGCACCTTCAAGGCCCCCAAGGGCACGTACGACCTGATCCCGCCGGACTCGGCCAAGTACCTGGCCGTCCGCGAGGCGATCGCGGCGCCGCTGCGCAACTCCGGCTACGGCTACATCGAGACGCCGGGCTTCGAGAACGTGGAACTGTTCGCGCGCGGCGTGGGCGAGTCCACGGACATCGTGACGAAGGAGATGTACGCCTTCGAGACGAAGGGCGGCGACAAGCTGGCCCTGCGCCCCGAGGGCACGGCGTCCGTGCTGCGCGCCGCCCTCGAGGCCAACCTGCACAAGGCGGGCAACCTGCCGGTCAAGCTCTGGTACTCGGGCTCGTACTACCGCTACGAGCGCCCGCAGAAGGGCCGCTACCGCCACTTCTCGCAGGTCGGCGCGGAGGCGATCGGCGCCGAGGACCCGGCCCTCGACGCCGAACTGATCATCCTGGCGGACCAGGCGTACCGCTCCCTGGGCCTGCGGAACTTCCGCATCCTGCTCAACTCGCTGGGCGACAAGGAGTGCCGCCCGGTGTACCGCTCCGCGCTCCAGGACTTCCTGCGCGGCCTGGACCTGGACGAGGACACGCGGCACCGCATCGACATCAACCCGCTGCGCGTGCTGGACGACAAGCGGGAGTCGGTCCAGAAGCAGCTGGACGGCGCGCCGCTGCTGCGTGACTACCTCTGCGACGCCTGCAAGGCGTACCACGAGGAGGTACGCGAGCTGATCACCGCGGCGGGCGTCGCCTTCGAGGACGACCCCAAGCTGGTGCGCGGCCTGGACTATTACACGCGGACGACGTTCGAGTTCGTCCACGACGGCCTGGGCTCGCAGTCCGCGGTGGGCGGCGGCGGCCGCTACGACGGCCTTTCCGAGATGATCGGCGGCCCCGCGCTGCCGTCGGTGGGCTGGGCGCTGGGCGTCGACCGTACGGTACTGGCGCTGGAGGCCGAGGGGATCGAGCTGCAACTCCCGGCCAGCACCAGCGTGTTCGCGGTCCCGCTGGGCGAGGAGGCCCGCCGCGTGCTGTTCGCCAAGGTCACGGAGCTGCGCAAGCTCGGTGTCGCGGCGGACTTCGCGTACGGCGGCAAGGGGCTGAAGGGCGCGATGAAGAACGCCAACCGCAGTGGTGCCCGCTTCACGATCGTCGCCGGTGAGCGTGATCTCGCGGAGGGCGTGGTGCAGCTGAAGGACATGGAGTCCGGGGAGCAGGTGGCGGTCGGCGTCAACGAGATCGTGGCGGAACTGGAGTCCCGCCTGGGCTGACCCCGCCGGGGGCGGAGGCCGCGCGGGTCTCGCCCCGCCCCCCTACCCTTCCCGTCCCTGGGGGCTACCGCCCCCAGCCCCCTTTCGGCCTTGCGGCCTCGTCCTCGAACGCCGGACGGGCTGATCATGGCGACCGGCGCAGGGAACGCGGTCCGTGCCGGGGCCGGGGCGGAGCCCCTGTGGCGTCGACGGGGCGGAGCCCCGGAGGACGGGACGGGTGGGGGCGCCGGGGGCGGAACCCCTCAGTCGAGCAAGCCGTACCGCATCGCACTCGTGACCGCCGCCGTCCGATCATCCACCCCCAGCTTCCCGAACACCCGCAGCAGGTGCGTCTTCACGGTCGACTCACCGATGAACAATCGCCGTCCGATCTCCGCATTCGTGCACCCCTCCGCCACCAGCCGCAACACCGCCGTCTCCCGTTCCGACAGCCGCGGCCGTTCCGGCCGGGCCCGAAGCCGGTCCACCAGGCGGGCCGCGACCGACGGCGCCAGAACCGTCTCGCCGCGCGCCGCCGCACGGACCGCCTCCGCCAGCTCACCCCGCGGCAGGTCCTTCAGCAGGTAACCCGCCGCTCCCGCCTCCACCGCCCGCAGGATGTCCCGGTCCGTCTCGTACGTCGTCAGCACGATCACCCGGCAGGGCAACCCGGCTCCGTCATCCGCTCGATCGAGTCCAGCCCCCTCACCCGGCATCCGCAGGTCCATCAGCACGATGTCCGGACGGAGTTCCGCCGCCAGCGCCTCCGCCTGCGGTCCGCTCGACGCGTCCGCGACGACCTCCAGATCGGGCTCGGCGCTGAGCATCGCGCGCAGCCCCTCCCGTACGACGGGATGGTCGTCGGCGAGGACGATCCGGATCATGAAGCACCCCCGAGAACAGGCAGAACGGGCAGGACAGGCAGCCGCACGGTCACGACGGTGCCCTCGCCAGGCGCGCTGCGGACCTCCGCCGTGCCACCCGCCTCGGCGGCCCGCGCACGCAGCCCGCTCAGACCGTAGCCCCCGGTGGGCGCTTCCGGGTCGAAACCGCAGCCGTCGTCCCGGACGGACACCGTCAGCGTCTCGTCGGAGTACGTCAGCGCTATCGCCACCGAGGCGGAACCGCCCGCATGCTTACGGGCGTTGGCCAGCGCCTCCTGGCACGACCGCAGCACCACCACCTCCGGCCCGGCCGGCAGCGCCCGCACCGGCCCCGCGACCTCCACCTCCGCGTCGTGCCGTGCCGCCAGCCGCCGCAACGCGTCCGGCAGCGAGGCCCCCTCCAGGTCGGCCGGCGCGCCCCCGGCCACCAGCGCCCGCGCCTCCGCCAGGTTCTGCCGGGCCGTCTCGGCCATCAGCGCCAGATGACGCCGGGCCTGCGGTACGTCGTGCTCCAGCTCGGCCTCCACCGCCTGCACCAGCATCAGCAGGCTGGTGAAGCCCTGCGCGAGCGTGTCGTGGATCTCCCGGGAGAGCCGCTCCCGCTCGGCGAGCGCCCCGTGCGCCGCCGAGAGCCGCGAGATCTCGTGCCGACTGGCCTCCAGCTCCGCGATCAGCTCGGCCCGCCCCCAGCTCTGCTCGATGATGCGGATGATCCAGCCACCGATGACCACCGAGAACACCAGGGTGACCGCGGTGAAGAGGGAACTGGAGAAGAGGTCCCTGCCACGGGGGTGCCACAGCAACGCCCAGCCCACCAGCGGCACCAGATTGATCACCGTCACCGCGGTCAGCGCCCAGCGCGTCCGCAGCGTCATGAAGCACTGCGGGATCAGCGCGAACGACACCAGCCGCATTCCGTCGGCCAGGATCGCCGACGGCAGGAACAGCGCCATCGCCCCGCCGAGGTACACAAGGGCCCGGCGCTCATCGGGCGGATCCTCCCGGAGCAGCCCGCGCCCCAGCACCACGTACCAGGGCACGAGTGCCACCAGCAGCCCGGCCGCCACGGCACGCGCGGGCCACCCCGGCCGGTCGGCGGCACCCACGAACGCCAGGGTGGCCACCCAGGCGACCGCGAAGTACGCGTCCCACAGCCCGATCGAACGGTCCCACGCGTGCGCGTCCAGCGCCTGGCGCGGTTCCGTCATCCGTCGCGCCGGCTCTTCCACCGGAAGGTCAGCAGACACAGCGCCAATCCTCCGACGCACCAGGCCCCGAGCACCAGGGCGATCCGCCCGAACTCCCAGCTCCCCGCCTCTTCCAGGACCCGCGCCGAATCGGGCAGGAACACCCCCCGCAACCCCTGGCACAGCCACTTCAGCGGGAACAGGGCACCGATGTTCAGCATCCAGCGCGGGATGGTGGCGACGGAGATGTACACACCGGAGACGAACTGCAGCACCAGGAACGGGAGAACGACCACCGAGCTGGCGCTCTTGCCCGACTTGGGCACCGAGCTGACAGCGATGCCGAGCAGCGCGCACGCCGTCAGCCCGAGCACGAAGATCCAGCCGAAGTCGAGCCACCTCCCGGCGTCCGACGGCAGGTCCACGCCGTACAGCGTGGTGCCGACCAGCAGCAGGATCGCCGTCTCCAGGACGCCGGTGAACAGCACCAGCCAGATCTTCCCCAGGAAGTAGGCAGCCGGCGGCATCGGCGTGCCGCGCAGTCTGCGCAGCACCTTCTCGTCGCGCTCGACCGCGATCGAGATCCCCAGGGACTGGAAGCTGGTCGACATGATCCCCGAGGCCATCATCGCGGGCACGTACAGCTGCGATGCGGTGACCCCCTTGACGCCCACGGCGTCGTGGAAGATCGACGCGAACAGGAACAGGAAGACGACCGGGAACGCGAAGGTGAACACCACCTGGTCGCGCTGCCGGAAGAACTGCCTGATCTCCAGCACACCCCGGTGCAGGCCGAGCGTCCAGGCCCCGGGCAGCCGTTCGGCAACGGCCTGGGCCCGGGGCCGCAGGGCCGTCGTGGTCATCGCGCGTCCTCCTGTCCGGTCAGGCGCAGATACACGTCCTCCAGGGTGGGACGGCCGACCCGCAGACCCGGGATCTCTCCGTCGAAGCGCCGGGCCAGCTCGGCGACCGTCCGGGTCGGTGTGCCGGTGTGCTCGTGGCGCCGGCTGCCGTCCGCCTCGGTCCACTCGACGACGGCCTCGCTGCCGAATCGGTCCCGCAGCGCGGTCGGGGTGCCCTCGGCGACCACCCGGCCCCGGGCGACGACCGCCAGCCGGTGCGCCAGGGCCTCCGCCTCCTCCAGGTAGTGCGTGGTGAGCAGGATCGTCGTGCCCTCGTCGGCGAGCAGACGGATCAGCTCCCAGAACTGGCGCCGGGCCGCCGGGTCGAAACCGGTCGTCGGCTCGTCCAGGAGCAGCAGCTCGGGGTCACCGATCACACCGAGGGCCACGTCGAGGCGACGGCGCTGGCCGCCGGAGAGCGCCTTGATCCGGCTGTTCGCCTTCGCCTCGAGGCCCACCAGGGCGATGACCTGCTCCGGGTCGCGCGGACGCGGGTAGTAGCGCGCGAAGTGCCGCACCGTCTCGCGGACCGTCAACTCCGCGGGCGCCGATTCGTCCTGCCAGACGATTCCCACTTTCGAGCGCCACGCGCGCGTGCCCCCCGCCGGGTCCACCCCGAGGACGGACACCTCACCCGAGTCCCGGTCGCGGTTGCCCTGGAGGATCTCCACGGTGGTGGTCTTGCCCGCGCCGTTGGGCCCGAGCAGGCCGAAAACCTCGCCGCGCCGGATTCCCAGATCGATTCCGTCGACCGCGGTCACGTCCCCGTACTGCTTGCGCAGCCCCCGTACGTCCACCGCGAGTCCGTTCGCCTGTGTGGTCATACGACGAGCCTCGGCCGGAACCGAACGCTCCGGGACGACCGCGCGTACTTCCTTATGTCCATCGAACGGTGGACACACGCGCGCGTGCGGCACAATGAGCCCAACCCGCAGGTCCACCTCTCGAGCATCGGAAGCGGCGTGATGAGCAAGACGACAGTCAAGGACGTCCCCACCGGATCCACCGAGCCGGCAAGCACGCACACGCCCGGCACAGTGGGCGGCAGCCGCGCGTTCGGCCTGCTGCTGGTGATCACCGGTGCGGCCGGTCTGCTCGCCGCGTGGGTCATCACGATCGACAAGTTCAAGATCCTCGAGGGCAAGGTGAGCGGCAAGACGTTCACCCCCAGCTGCAGCATCAACCCGATCGTGTCCTGCGGCAGCGTGATGGAGAGCAAGCAGGCCGCCGCCTTCGGCTTCCCCAACCCGATGCTCGGCCTCGTCTGCTACGGCATCGTCATCTGCGTCGGCATGAGCCTGCTCGCCCGTGCCCGCTTCCCCCGCTGGTACTGGCTGACCTTCAACTTCGGCACGCTGTTCGGCGTGGGCTTCGTCACCTGGCTGCAGTTCGAGTCGCTGTACCGGATCAACGCGCTGTGCCTGTGGTGCTCGCTGGCCTGGGTCGCCACGATCACCATGTTCTGGTACGTCACCTCGTTCAACGTCCGCAACGACTTCCTGCCCGCCCCGCGCCCGGTGAAGAACTTCCTCGGCGAGTTCACCTGGGTGCTGCCGGTCACGCACTGCGGTGTCATCGCCATGCTGATCCTGACCCGGTGGGGCAGCCAGCTCTGGGCGTGAGCCCGCTCCGGGAGCGTTGTCAGTGCGGTGACTTAGGGTTTTCCTCGTGGAGCCCGACCTGTTCACCGCCGCAGCAGAAGAACGCCAGGAGAAGGACCCGAGCGCCAGTCCCCTGGCCGTCCGCATGCGCCCGCGCACCCTCGACGAGGTGGTGGGCCAGCAGCACCTGCTCAAGCCCGGATCCCCGCTGCGCAGACTGGTCGGTGAGGGCAACGGCGGCCCCGCCGGCCCCTCCTCGGTGATCCTGTGGGGCCCGCCCGGGACCGGCAAGACGACACTGGCGTATGTCGTCTCCAAGGCCACCAACAAGCGGTTCGTGGAGCTGTCGGCGATCACCGCGGGCGTGAAGGAGGTCCGCGCGGTCATCGACGGCGCCCGTCGGGCGAGCGGAGGCTTCGGCAAGGAGACCGTCCTGTTCCTGGACGAGATCCACCGCTTCAGCAAGGCCCAGCAGGACTCCCTCCTCCCCGCCGTCGAGAACCGCTGGGTGACCCTGATCGCGGCGACCACCGAGAACCCGTACTTCTCGGTGATCTCCCCGTTGCTGTCCCGCTCGCTCCTGCTCACCCTCGAACCGCTCACGGACGACGACGTCCGCGGACTGATCCGCCGGGCCCTGACCGACGAGCGCGGCCTCAAGGACGCCGTCACGCTCCCCGAGGACGCAGAGGACCACCTGCTGCGGATCGCCGGCGGCGACGCCCGGCGCGCCCTGACCGCCCTGGAGGCCGCCGCCGGAGCCGCCCTGGACAAGGGTGAGACGGAGATCGGCCTCACGACGCTGGAGGAGACCGTCGACCGGGCCGCCGTCAAGTACGACCGCGACGGCGACCAGCACTACGACGTGGCCAGCGCCCTCATCAAGTCCATCCGCGGCTCCGACGTCGACGCGGCCCTGCACTACCTGGCCCGGATGATCGAGGCCGGGGAGGATCCCCGCTTCATCGCCCGCCGCCTGATGATCTCGGCCAGTGAGGACATCGGCCTCGCCGATCCGAACGCGCTGCCGATCGCCGTCGCCGCCGCCCAGGCCGTCGCCATGATCGGCTTCCCGGAGGCCGCGCTGACCCTCAGCCACGCCACCATCGCCCTCGCCCTGGCTCCGAAGTCCAACGCGGCGACCATGGCGATAGGCGCGGCCCTGGAGGACGTCCGCAAGGGGCTGGCCGGACCCGTGCCCCCGCATCTGCGCGACGGCCACTACAAGGGCGCGGCCAAGCTCGGCCACGCCCAGGGGTACGTCTACCCGCACGATCTGCCGGAGGGCATCGCCGCCCAGCAGTACGCCCCGGACGCCCTCAAGGACCGCGAGTACTACACGCCGACCCGCCACGGCGCCGAGGCGCGGTACGCGGACGCCGTGGAGTGGACGCGTAAGCACCTCGGTCGCAGGCAGTCCTAGGCGGCCTGTAGACTGACCCGAAGTGCTGAGTTCCGCGCAGTCAGAGCGGGACACCCAGCCGGAGATCCAGTCCTTGGGGACGGACTCCAGGAGCGTCGCGCACCGTCGAACGGTGTCGCGGGCAGCCCACCACCGCCCAAAGCCCTGGGAGAGGTAGGTGGGCCACTCGCGTGCTGCACGTATGTGCCCAGACCAGGGGAGCGGCTGCCCGGCAGGTCCCATGCGGACCCGGCGGGATTCCCCGGCTGCGGATGCGACCTCCCTCAACCCTGACAGGCCGGAAAACTAGGAAAGAGACAAAGACAGTGGCGAACCAGTCCCGCCCCAAGGTCAAGAAGTCGCGTGCCCTCGGTATCGCGCTGACCCCGAAGGCCGTCAAGTACTTCGAGGCCCGCCCCTACCCGCCGGGTGAGCACGGTCGCGGCCGCAAGCAGAACTCGGACTACAAGGTCCGTCTGCTGGAGAAGCAGCGTCTGCGCGCGCAGTACGACGTGTCCGAGCGCCAGCTCGTCCGCGCCTACGAGCGTGCCTCCAAGGTCCAGGGCAAGACCGGTGAGGCCCTGATCATCGAGCTCGAGCGCCGTCTCGACGCCCTGGTCCTGCGTTCGGGCATCGCCCGCACCATCTACCAGGCCCGCCAGATGGTCGTCCACGGCCACATCGAGGTCAACGGCCACAAGGTCGACAAGCCGTCGTACCGCGTGCGTCCCGACGACGTCGTGATGGTCCGCGAGCGCAGCCGCGAGAAGGCGCTCTTCCAGGTCGCCCGCGAGGGTGGCTTCGCCCCCGACGGCGAGACCCCGCGCTACCTCCAGGTGAACCTCAAGGCCCTGGCGTTCCGCCTGGACCGCGAGCCGAACCGCAAGGAGATCCCGGTGATCTGCGACGAGCAGCTCGTCGTCGAGTACTACGCCCGCTGATCACTTTCCGGCGGACGTAGCACTCCCACCCCGGCAGAGCCCGTCGTCTTCCCGCCCCTTGAGGGCGGGCGGACGGCGGGCTTTCGCACATCGGCTCCCCTCGAGCCCGTCGGCCGCAGCCCTAATCCGGTACGGAGCGGCCGCCCGGGCGCGATAGGCTCGGGGAACCGACTTTTCGATGTTCAGGCACGTTCCAGGGAGCGGGTGCACAACAGTGTCCGGTGGAGAAGTGGCCGGGATCCTGGTGGCCGTCTTCTGGGCGATCCTGGTCTCCTTCCTCGCCGTGGCGCTGGCGAGGCTGGCCCAGACGCTCAAGGCGACCACCAAGCTGGTGGCGGACGTGACCGACCAGGCCGTCCCGCTGCTGGCCGACGCCTCCGCCGCGGTGCGCTCCGCGCAGACCCAGATCGACCGCGTCGACGCCATCGCGTCGGACGTCCAGGAGGTCACCTCCAACGCGTCCGCGCTGTCGACGACCGTCGCCTCGACCTTCGGCGGCCCCCTGGTCAAGGTCGCGGCCTTCGGCTACGGCGTACGCCGGGCGATCGCCGGCCGCCGGGAGAACGTGCCCGCCAAGGCCCCCCGACGTACCGTGATCGTGGGCCGCACCGTCCCGTCCCCGCGACGGGCGAAGCGGAAGAAGGACTAGCGAATGTTCCGCCGTACGTTCTGGTTCACCACAGGCGTCGCCGCCGGTGTGTGGGCCACCACCAAGGTCAATCGCAAGCTGAAGCAGCTGAGCCCCGAGAGCCTGGCCGCGACAGCGGCGAACAAGGCGATCGAGGCCGGCCACCGGCTCAAGGACCGCGCGGTGGAATTCGCCCTCGACGTCCGCGACAACATGAACCGGCGGGAGGCCGAACTCGGCGACGCGCTCGGTCTGAACGCCGCCGTCGAGCCCGAACTCCCCGGACCCCGGCGGTACGCCGCCATCGAGAACCGCAACAGCCCGAAGTACGTCGAGACCACGACGTACTCGTACAACCGGAATGAGGACCACTGATGGAGTCGGCTGAGATCCGCCGCCGCTGGTTGAGCTTCTTCGAGGAGCGCGGTCACACCGTCGTCCCTTCGGCGTCGCTCATCGCGGACGACCCGACTCTGCTGCTCGTCCCGGCCGGCATGGTGCCCTTCAAGCCCTACTTCCTGGGCGAGGTCAAGCCGCCCTACCCGCGCGCCACCAGCGTGCAGAAGTGCGTGCGCACGCCCGACATCGAAGAGGTCGGCAAGACCACGCGGCACGGCACGTTCTTCCAGATGTGCGGCAACTTCTCCTTCGGCGACTACTTCAAGGAAGGCGCCATCAAGCTCGCCTGGGAGCTGCTCACCACACCCCAGGACAAGGGCGGTTACGGCCTCGAGCCCGACCGGCTGTGGATCACCGTCTACAAGGACGACGACGAGGCCGAGCAGATCTGGCGTGACGTCGTCGGCGTCCCCGCCGAGCGCATCCAGCGCCTCGGCATGAAGGACAACTTCTGGTCCATGGGCGTCCCCGGCCCCTGCGGTCCCTGCTCCGAGATCAACTACGACCGCGGCCCCGAGTTCGGCGTCGAGGGCGGTCCCGCCGTCAACGACGAGCGGTACGTGGAGATCTGGAACCTCGTCTTCATGCAGTACGAGCGCGGCGAGGGCACCGGCAAGGACAACTTCGAGATCCTCGGGGACCTGCCGAGCAAGAACATCGACACCGGCCTCGGCCTCGAGCGGCTCGCCATGATTCTGCAGGGCGTGCAGAACATGTACGAGATCGACACCTCCATGGCCGTGATCGACAAGGCCACCGAGCTGACGGGCGTCCGCTACGGCGACGCCCACGACTCGGACGTCTCGCTGCGTGTGGTCACCGACCACATGCGCACCGCCACCATGCTCATCGGCGACGGCGTCACCCCCGGCAACGAGGGCCGCGGCTATGTCCTGCGCCGCATCATGCGCCGCGCCATCCGCAACATGCGCCTGCTCGGCGCCACCGGTCCGGTCGTCAAGGAGCTCCTCGACACCGTGATCGAGATGATGGGCAAGCAGTACCCCGAGCTCGTCACCGACCGCGAGCGCATCGAGAAGGTCGCCCTCGCCGAGGAGTCCCGCTTCCTCAAGACGCTCAACGCCGGCACGAACGTCCTGGACACCGCCGTCGCCGAGACCAAGGCCGCCGGTTCCGCAGTCCTGCCCGGCGACAAGGCCTTCCTGCTCCACGACACCTGGGGCTTCCCGATCGACCTCACCCTGGAGATGGCCGCCGAGCAGGGCCTGTCCGTGGACGAGGACGGCTTCCGCCGCCTGATGAAGGAGCAGCGGGAGCGCGCCAAGGCCGACGCCCAGGCCAAGAAGACCGGTCACGCCGACCTCGGGGCCTACCGCGAGATCGCCGACACCGCCGGTGCGACCGACTTCATCGGATACACCGACACCGAGGGCGAGTCCACGATCGTCGGCATCCTGGTCGACGGCGTGTCCTCCCCGGCCGCCACCGAGGGCGACGAGGTCGAGATCGTCCTCGACCGCACCCCGTTCTACGCCGAGGGCGGTGGCCAGATCGGTGACACCGGCCGCATCAAGGCCGACTCCGGTGCCGTCATCGAGGTCCGCGACTGCCAGAAGCCGGTCCCGGGCGTCTACGTCCACAAGGGCGTCGTCCAGGTCGGTGAGGTGACCGTCGGGGCCAAGGCCCACGCCACCATCGACGCCCGTCGCCGCAAGGCCATCGCCCGCGCCCACTCGGCCACCCACCTCACCCACCAGGCCCTGCGCGACGCCCTCGGCCCGACGGCCGCCCAGGCCGGTTCCGAGAACCAGCCGGGCCGCTTCCGCTTCGACTTCGGCTCCCCGGCGGCCGTACCGACGGCCGTGATGACCGATGTCGAGCAGAAGATCAACGAGGTGCTGGCCCGCGACCTCGACGTGCACGCCGAGATCATGGGCATCGACGACGCCAAGAAGCAGGGCGCCATCGCCGAGTTCGGCGAGAAGTACGGCGAGCGCGTCCGCGTCGTGACCATCGGCGACTTCTCCAAGGAGCTGTGCGGCGGGACCCACGTGCACAACACCGCCCAGCTGGGTCTGGTGAAGCTGCTCGGCGAGTCCTCCATCGGCTCCGGTGTGCGCCGTATCGAGGCCCTGGTCGGTGTGGACGCCTACAACTTCCTCGCCCGCGAACACACGGTCGTCAACCAGCTCACCGAGCTGCTCAAGGGCCGCCCGGAGGAGCTGCCCGAGAAGATCTCCGGCATGCTCGCCCGGCTGAAGGACGCCGAGAAGGAGATCGAGAAGTTCCGCGCCGAGAAGGTGCTCCAGGCCGCCGCCGGGCTCGCCGAGTCCGCCAAGGACGTCCACGGCGTCGCCGTCGTCACCGGTCAGGTCCCGGACGGCACCACGCCCGACGACCTGCGCAAGCTGGTCCTCGACGTGCGTGGCCGCATCCAGGGCGGCCGGGCCGCCGTGGTCGCCCTGTTCACCGTCACGGGCGGCAAGCCGCTGACGGTCATCGCCACCAACGAGGCCGCCCGCGAGCGCGGCCTGAAGGCCGGTGACCTGGTCCGCACCGCCGCCAAGACCCTCGGCGGCGGCGGTGGCGGCAAGCCGGACGTCGCCCAGGGCGGCGGTCAGAACCCGGCCGCGGTCGGCGAGGCCGTCGACGCCGTGGAGCGTCTGGTCGCCGAGACCGCCAAGTAAAGAATCGGTCAAGAAACGGTCGTGACGATGAGAAGAGGACGCCGACTCGCGATCGACGTCGGCGACGCCCGGATCGGGGTCGCCTCCTGCGACCCCGACGGGATCCTCGCCACCCCGGTGGAAACGGTACCGGGGCGGGACGTCCCGGCCGCCCAGCGGCGACTGAAGCAGCTCGTCGAGGAGTACGAGCCGATCGAGGTCGTCGTCGGACTCCCTCGCTCCCTCAAGGGGGGCGAGGGCCCGGCGGCGGTCAAGGTCCGTGGTTTCGCGCAGGAGTTGGCGCGCATGATCGCACCGGTTCCGGTCAGGCTGGTGGACGAGCGCATGACCACGGTGACGGCCGGTCAGGGGCTGCGGGCCTCCGGCGTGAAATCGAAGAAGGGCCGCTCGGTGATCGACCAGGCGGCCGCCGTCATCATCCTGCAGCAGGCGCTGGAATCCGAACGGGTGTCAGGGAAATCTCCTGGCGAAGGCGTCGAAGTGGTCATCTGATCGCGATACGGTAACGTTCCGCGCGATGCGATGGTGTTCGAACAGCCACCGCACAGAGAGAGGCGGGACGGGAGCCGGGTCACAGCGCCGCGCAACCTGAAGCCTCGCGGCTCTAGGGGATCGATGACTGAGTATGGCCGGGGCCCAGGCTCCACACCGTGGCATCCGGAGGACCCGTTGTACGGGGACGACGGATGGGCAGGACACGAGGGCCACGCCGCCCAGTCCCCGCACGGCGGCCAGCACCACCCGGAGCAGCCGCAGCAGCACTACGGCGACTGGGGAGGCGGCCGCCAGGGCACGCACGACCAGGGGCACCAGGGCTACCAGCAGTACGCGGACCAGCAGTACCAGCAGCCGGGACAGTATCCGGACGGACAGTCCTACGACGCGCAGGCGCAGTACGAGCAGCAGTACCCGGGCCGGCAGGGAGAGTACGAGCAGCGGTACCCCGGTCAGGGGCAGCAGGACTACGGCAATGGCGGATGGGACGGCGGCGGGCAGGCCCATGTGCCGTACGCCCCCGACCCGGCCGACCCCTACGGCGCCCAGCCCGGTGCGTACGGCGGCGAGCAGCCCGACTTCTACCAGACGCCCGACGCGTATCCGCCGCCGGAGCCGCCGAACCGGCGGCACGCCGAGCCGGAACCGAAGACCGACTGGGACCCCGACCCCCAGGAGGGAGAGCACGCCGTTTTCGCGGACGGCGACGACGAGGAAGACGCCGACGAGCCGGACGGTCGGCGGGGCCGCGGTGACCGGCGGGGCCGGGGCGGCAAGACCGTCAAGGGCAAGAAGCGCCGCAACGGATGCGCCTGCCTGGTGGTCGTACTGGTCTTCGGCGGCGGTATCGGCACAGTCGGATATTTCGGATACCAGTTCTACCAAAATCGTTTCGGCGCGGCGCCCGACTACGTGGGTGAGGGCGACGGCGAACAGGTCACGGTCACCATTCCGAAGGGCGCCGGCGGTTACACCATCGGCCGGGTGCTGAAACAGGCCGGTGTCGTCAAGAGCGTCGACGCGTTCGTCGCGGCACAGGAGCAGAACCCCGACGGCAAGAGCATCCAGGCGGGCACGTACACGCTGAACAAGCACATGTCCGCGGCCGCCGCCGTGCAGCTGATGCTCAGCCCGAAGAGCAAGAACAACCTGATCATCGCCGAGGGGTGGCGCAACACCAAGATCTACGCGGCGATCGACCAGCGGCTGCAGCTCAAGCCGGGAACCACCCGGGACGTCGCCAAGAAGGAGTGGTCGACCTTCGGTCTGCCCGACTGGGCCAACAGCAGCAAGGAGATCAAGGACCCGCTGGAGGGCTTCCTCTATCCCTCCGCCTATCCGGTCGCCAAGGGCATGAAGCCCGAGGACGTCCTGAAACAGATGGTCGACATGGCAAAGGAGAAGTACGCCGAGTTCGGCCTCCAGGCCAAGGCCAAGGGCCTCGACCTGCAGACTCCGCTGCAGCTCCTGACGGTCGCGAGCCTCGTCCAGGCGGAGGGAAAGACGCACGACGACTACCGGAAGATGGCGGAGGTGATCTACAACCGCCTCAAGCCGACCAACACGGAGACGAACCAGCTGCTCCAGTTCGACTCGACCTTCAACTACCTGAAGGGTCAGAGTAAGATCCGCATCAGCGCGTCCGAGATCAACAGCAATCAGGACCCGTACAACACCTACACCCATAAGGGTCTCCCGCCGGGGCCGATCGACAATCCGGGCGACAGTGCGCTGGAGGCGGCGCTCAACCCCACCAGTGATGGCTGGATCTATTTCGTGGCGACCGACGGCATGGAAAAGACGGAATTCGCGAAGACTCACGCGGAATTTCTGAAGCTCAGGGACGAATTCAATGACAGTGCGGGAAGGTGAGGCACGGCGCGCCGCAGTCCTCGGCTCGCCGATCGCCCACTCCCTCTCTCCGGTGCTGCACCGCGCCGCTTACGAGGAATTGGGTCTGGCCGACTGGACGTACGACCGGTTCGAGGTCGACGAGGCGGCGCTGCCCGGATTCATCGAGAAGCTCGGGCCGGAGTGGGCCGGGCTCTCGCTGACCATGCCGCTCAAGCGCGCGGTGATCCCGCTGCTTGACGAGATCAGCGACACCGCGGCCTCCGTCGAGGCGGTCAACACGGTCGTGTTCACCGAGGACGGGCGGCGCCTCGGTGACAACACCGATGTCCCGGGCATGGTCGAGGCGCTCAGCGAGCACGGGATCGACCGTGTCGAATCCGCGGCCATCCTCGGTGCGGGAGCCACCGCCTCGTCCGCGCTGGCCGCGCTGTCGCGGATCTGCGAGGGCGAGGTCGTCGTCTACGTCCGCAGCGCGGCGCGTGCGGCAGAGATGAGGGAGTGGGGTAAGCGGCTGGATGTCGAGGTGCGCACCGAGGACTGGGACGACGCCGCACAGGCTCTGCGCGCGCCACTGGTGATCGCCACGACCCCCGCAGGCACCACGGATGCCCTCGCGTCCGCCGTCCCCGAGCGGCCGGCCACGCTCTTCGACGTCCTGTACGAGCCGTGGCCCACGAACCTCGCGGCCCGCTGGTCGGCGTACGGGGGAGCGGTCGTCGGCGGCCTCGACCTGCTGGTGCACCAGGCGGTGCTCCAGGTCGAGCAGATGACCGGGCATGCGCCGGCGCCGCTCGCGGCGATGCGGGCGGCGGGTGAACGGGGTCTTACGCGCGCGTGATCGTCCGGGTCGGCGGGGCGCATCGATTTCTTTCGAGTGATGGTGCCCGGACATCGGCTTGGCGTTGCCCATGAACGGCTGATCCGGAATTCTCCATTCCGGGTGATCTTGACGTGAGGGACGGGTAACGTGCGGTGTCTCGTAGCGATCACGGAAGAGGAATTGTGATAGGAAAGCGCGTCCTGTCGGTCGGATCTGCACTGGGAATAGCGGGCATCGTCGGGCTGGCCGGGGCCACGCCGGCCGCAGCGGCCGCGTCGACACCCGAGGCTGCGTGCGGCTCGGGCTACTACGTCCTGGAGTCCCACACGGTCGGTTATGACAAGAGCACGGACAAGCCCGCGGCGCGAGTGTCTCTCCTCTACAACGCTTCCAGCGGCTACAACTGCGTCGTGACCATGCATATCAATGGATATGTCGGCTATGGGGCCACGACTGAGGCCGGAATTCTCGTCGAAGGTGGAAGCTGGAAGCGGGACAAGGCGGTGTACAGCTACTACGCCGGCCCTGTCTATGCGTACGCGGCGAACAAGTGTGTGAAGTACACGGGCGGCATCGAGTACGTCGACAACGGGATCTTCTGGGACAGCTACACGAGCGGCTTCGGTCACTGTGGCTGACGCGCCGGTGGGTTCCCGGCTGCCGGGTGCGGCCGCCGGGAGTTCCGCACTCGGCCGACGAGCGGCGACACCTGGCGGTGTGCGCGTCCGATAGCTGGACCGCCGGCCGGGTCCAGGGCCGGGACATGGGAGGATCGGGAGTGGCGGGCCAGGGCCGCGCACCCGGTCGCGCCGTCGCAGAACGCAGTTCCAGGCGCGAGCATGAGGAGCATCGTTGAGCAGGTTGCGCTGGCTGACCGCGGGGGAGTCCCACGGTCCCGCACTTGTCGCGACGCTGGAGGGCCTTCCCGCCGGCGTGCCGATCACCACCGAGACGGTGGCGGACCACCTGGCGAGGCGGCGGCTGGGCTATGGACGCGGCGCGCGGATGAAATTCGAGCGCGACGAGGTCACGTTCCTGGGCGGTGTCCGGCACGGTCTCACCCTGGGCTCCCCGGTGGCGATCATGGTCGGCAACACGGAGTGGCCCAAGTGGGAACAGGTCATGTCGGCCGACCCGGTCGACCCCGAGGTGCTTGAGGGGCTGGCCCGCAATGCGCCGCTGACCCGGCCGCGTCCGGGGCACGCGGACCTGGCGGGGATGCAGAAGTACGGGTTCGACGAGGCGCGCCCGGTGCTGGAGCGGGCCTCGGCGCGGGAGACGGCGGCGCGTGTGGCGCTGGGTGCGGTGGCGCGGTCGTACCTGAAGGAGACGGCCGGGATCGAGATCGTCTCCCATGTGGTGGAGCTGGCCTCCGCCAAGGCCCCCTACGGCGTCTACCCGACCCCCGCCGACGTCGAGAGGCTGGACGCGGATCCGGTGCGGTGCCTGGACGCGGACACGTCGAAGGCGATGGTCGCGGAGATCGACCAGGCGCACAAGGACGGCGACACGCTGGGTGGCGTGGTCGAGGTGCTCGCGTACGGCGTCCCGGTGGGGCTCGGGTCTCACGTGCACTGGGACCGGCGGCTGGACGCGCGCCTCGCGGCCGCGCTGATGGGCATCCAGGCGATCAAGGGCGTCGAGGTCGGTGACGGGTTCGAGCTGGCGCGCGTGCCTGGCTCGAAGGCGCACGACGAGATCGTCACCACCCCCGAGGGCATCAAGCGGGCCACTGGCCGCTCCGGCGGGACCGAGGGTGGTCTGTCCACGGGTGAGCTGCTGCGGGTCCGCGCCGCGATGAAGCCGATCGCGACGGTGCCGCGGGCGCTGCAGACGGTGGACGTCGCAACCGGTGAGCCGGCGCAGGCCCACCACCAGCGCTCGGACGTGTGCGCGGTGCCGGCGGCCGGGATCGTCGCCGAGGCGATGGTCGCCCTGGTCCTGGCGGACGCGGTGGCGGAGAAGTTCGGCGGTGACAGCGTGACCGAGACCCGCCGCAACGTACGGGGCTACCTCGACAGCCTGGCGATCCGGTGAGCGCGATGCCCGTGGTCGTGCTGGTCGGCCCGATGGGGGTCGGCAAGTCGACGGTGGGGCAGTTGCTGGCCGAGCGGCTGGGTGTCGGTTACCGGGACACGGACCAGGACATCGTGGCCGAGCAGGGACGGTCCATCGCCGACATCTTCGTGGACGAGGGTGAGCCGGCCTTCCGCGCTCTGGAGAAGGCGGCGGTCCACAAGGCCCTGTCCGAGCACGACGGCGTCCTCGCCCTGGGTGGCGGAGCGATCCTCGACGACGAGATCCGCGCGCTGCTCGCCTCGCACCGTGTCGTCTACCTCTCGATGGACGTCGAGGAGGCGGTCAAGCGCACCGGGCTGAACACGGCCCGTCCGCTGCTGGCGGTCAACCCGCGCCGGCAGTGGCGGGAGCTGATGGAGGCCCGCCGTCACCTGTACGAGGAGGTCGCGACGGCCGTCGTGGCCACCGACGGCCGCAGCCCCGAAGAGGTCGCCCAAGCGGTCCTTGACGCACTGGAGTGGAAAGAAGCATGAGCGAGGCAGTGACGCGGATCCAGGTCGCCGGTACCGCGGGCACCGACCCCTACGAGGTCCTGGTCGGACGCCAACTCCTGGGCGAACTCGCCGGGTTGATCGGGCACAAGGCCAAGCGGGTCGCGGTGATCCACCCCGAGGCGCTGGCCGAGACGGGCGAGGCGCTGCGCGCCGACCTGGCCGAGCAGGGCTATGAGACCGTGGCCGTCCAGGTGCCCAACGCGGAGGAGGCGAAGACCGCAGAGGTCGCCGCCTACTGCTGGAAGGCCCTGGGCCAGTCCGGTTTCACCCGCACCGACGTCATCGTCGGGGTCGGCGGCGGAGCGACCACCGACCTGGCCGGGTTCGTGGCCGCGACCTGGCTGCGCGGTGTGCGCTGGATCGCGATCCCGACCACGGTACTGGCGATGGTGGATGCGGCGGTCGGCGGGAAGACCGGCATCAACACCGCCGAGGGCAAGAACCTGGTCGGCGCCTTCCACCCGCCCGCCGGCGTGCTGTGCGACCTCGCGGCGCTGGACTCCCTGCCGGTCAACGACTACGTCTCCGGGCTCGCCGAGGTCATCAAGGCCGGTTTCATCGCCGACCCGGTGATCCTGGAGCTGATCGAGGCGGACCCGCAGGCCGCCCGCACCCCCGCCGGCCCGCACACCGCGGAGCTGATCGAGCGGTCCATCAGGGTCAAGGCGGAGGTCGTCTCCTCCGACCTGAAGGAGTCGGGCCTGAGGGAGATCCTCAACTACGGGCACACGCTCGGCCACGCCATCGAGAAGAACGAGCGGTACAAGTGGCGTCACGGCGCCGCCGTCGCCGTCGGCATGCACTTCGCGGCCGAACTCGGGCGTCTGGCGGGCCGGTTGGACGACGCGACCGCCGACCGGCACCGCACGATCCTCGAGGCGGTGGGGCTGCCGCTGCACTACCGCTACGACCAGTGGCCCAAGCTGCTGGAGACGATGAAGGTCGACAAGAAGTCCCGCGGCGACCTGTTGCGCTTCATCGTGCTGGACGGCCTGGCCAAGCCCACCGTGCTGGAAGGCCCCGACCCGGCCGTTCTGCTCGCCGCGTACGGCGAGGTCGGGCAGTAGCCGGGTACGGCGAAGTCGGGTGGTAGCTCGTCCGGTCGGGGGCGGCGGGCGACTCGTTCCCCTCGGGACCCGTTGCCCCGACTCGCGTGCGGGGATGGGCACTTCGGGCCGCTCCCGGCCGTTCACACAACGGCGGCCGGGGACGGTACCGTTCGGTAGGGAGCGGGGCACCCCCGCTGCCAGTGTCGAACGCCTGCGAGCCCCAACACGAGACGGAGTGGCCACCGGATGCAGCACGCAGTGGGAGCTCCGCTGCCGCCGCCCCACCAGCCGGGGCACGGCCCGGCGACCACCTGGTCACCGGCCGCACACCACCCGGGACAGCCGGGCGCCCACCCGGGCCCCGCACCGCGGACCACGCCCACGCCCGGCTTCGCGGAGCCACCGGTACCCCCGGGAGCACCTCCC
>NZ_PQSR01000057.1 GCF_002920635.1 Streptomyces sp. Ru72
TGGACGAAGCCGACCAGATGACCGACATGGGCTTCCTGCCGCAGATCACGAAGCTGATCCGGCAAGTACGGCCGGACGGACAGCGCATGCTCTTCTCGGCCACCCTGGACCGCAACATCGACCGCCTGGTACAGCGGTTCCTGACCGACCCCGTGGTGCATTCCGTGGACCCGTCCGCGGGAGCGGTCACCACGATGGAGCACCACGTCCTCCACGTCCAGGACGAGACCGACAAGAAGGCCGTCACCACGCGCATCGCGGCCCGTGACGGCCGGGTCATCCTCTTCCTCGACACCAAGAGGTCCGCCGACCGGCTCGCCAAGCGGCTCCTGGCCGTCGGTGTGCGCGCGGCGGCACTGCACGGGGGCCGCTCCCAGCCGCAGCGCAACCGCACCCTGGAACAGTTCAAGAGCGGCCAGGTCACCGCGCTGGTGGCGACGAACGTCGCGGCCCGGGGCATACACATCGACGACCTCGACCTCGTCGTGAACGTCGATCCCCCCACCGACCACAAGGACTACCTCCACCGGGGCGGCCGCACGGCCCGCGCCGGCGGCTCCGGCAGCGTCGTCACGCTGGTCCTGCCCGACCAGAAACGGGACGTCACCCGGCTCATGTCGGACGCGGGCATCCGGCCCCGGACGGCCCGCGTCACGTCGAGCGACGCGGAACTGACCACCATCACCGGTGCCCGCGAGCCTTCGGGCGTGCCCGTCACCATCGAGGTCCCCCAGCCGGCGACACCGACGGCGTCCCGCCCGGACCGGAAGACCGGCACCAAGCCCGGCAGGCCGTCCGGCCGCCGCCAGCCCCGGAACGGCGGCGGGGCCCAGGCCGCGACGGGTGCTGCCACCAGGACGGGGAGCCGGGACTCCGACCGCCGGGCCGCGGCCGACAGGAGAGCGTCCGGTGCCACCCCGGCAACCGGCGGGCGCGGTTCTGGCCGCCGGGCGCAACCCGGCGCGGCCACGGGCGGTACCGCCGGAACGGGCGGCCGCAACTCCGAGCGCCAGTCCGCTTCACGCAGAGGCCGGCTGCGTCCTCGGTGAGCAAGGCGGCGGCCCGTGGCGGGCCTGTGCGACGCGGGCCACGGTCGGCACTGGGGGCCGTCCGCGCCGTCCGGAGCATCTGCCCGGCACCCGGCACCTCTTGCCCACGCCGTCCACGAAGGCACCTCAGTGGTGGTGGCCGTGCCGCCCGAGGGTCTGAACGGGGGTCGCACCGGGGCGGGTCCACTGCGGTACGGGGCGGCTGGTCGGGCCCCAGGTGGCGTTCCCGTCCGCGTCCGAGCGCCAAGACCAGCACGGGCCGCGTCCCTCGGGGCGGCCCTCGGGGTTGTCCTCCCACGCCTCGCCGCGGCCGTAGGGAGTCATGTCGAGCAGGCCGAGGGAGCTGTTGACCCGCTCGTTGCCACGGCCCGTCGTGGAGTAGGTGAGGAACACACGGTCGCCGTCGCGCAGGAAGCAGGTGAGGTGACCCATGTCGCCGCCGACCGGCGCGTCCACGTCGCGCACCGAGTACCAGGGCTGGGTGTAGCCCATGAACTCGACGTAGGGGGCCACCTCGTCCCAGGGGCCCGTGGTCAGGATGGCGAACGAGACGCCGCGGGCGTCCAGGTAGACGGCGTCCTTCAGGTGCCAGGCCGTGGTCGTGCAGCCCTCGCACTGTCCTTGGTGCGGCGCGCCGTCGTACCACATGTGCTTGTAGACCACGAGCTCGTCGCGGCCTTGGAACAGGTCCAGGAACGGGACCGGGCCGTCGGGTCCGACGACCTCCACCGTCCCGTCGAGCTCCACCATGGGCAGCCGACGGCGGGCCGCGGCGATGGAGTCGCCTTCGCGGGTGTGGGCCTTCTCGCGGACCAGGAGCTCGTCACGGGCGGTCTGCCAGGTGGCCAGGTCGACGACGGGCGGGCGGCCGGGCAGGGCGGTGGTCGGGTCGTCCGGCGTGGTCGTCATGGTGTCCTCCGTGGTGTCTCGTGCCGGGCAGCGTCGCACGACGTTCTACGACGGTCACCAGAACAGACTCGCGACCCGGCCGGAACTCATCGCAGCGGGGACTCGCCCTCGGCCGGGCCGGTACGGACCTCTCGGCTGATGTGAAGGATCCGAAAGCGACCGGGTCGCGCCGGATCTCGATCGACGACTTGGACCGGCGTCCGAGCCCATCGCCGAACGCTGATACCTGGTGTGCGGGAGAACCGGATCTGCCCGCGGGTGCCTTCGGCTGCGACGCGCGGCCGGGATTCGGCGGTGCGCGCCTGGTCCGTGCCGTGCGAACGCAGCACATCGGCGAGGACGGCGACCGTGCCGTAGCCCTCGAAGGCGACGAAGGAGGGCGCTTCGGCCGGCCGCTCGTGGAGGGCCGTCTCGCCCAGTCCTCCCCTGTTCCGCCCGAACCGGGGCACCGGCCTATTCACTTCTGCTCTGCCGGGGGTCGGCGGTGTCGTCGAGGTACCACCCGTAGGGACTCGGCCGTGCGCCGACGGCGGACCGGGGCGCGTAATGCCGGTTGTACAGCGTCGCAACGAGCTCACCCCGGCTGTTGACCCCTGTCTTCATGTAAACGGCTTTGAGGTGGTCCTGGACGGTGAAGGGTGAGATGGACAACCGCGTGGCCATTTGGCGAGTGCTTCGGCCCTGGGCGACGAGTTCGGTGATCTCGCGCTCGCGGGGCGTCAGCCCGTACGCCTGGGTGATCACTTCGCTGATCACGGCGGGGCGAGCACCCTCGACGATGACGGCGATCTGCTCGCCCGCGGCCGAGCCGTGCAGCATCACCCACCGGCCGTCACGACCGGGCAGGGCGGCTCGGGCCAGGCCGTCGCCGGTGCGGACGGCGGCGGCCACGGCTCGGACCGCACTGGGCAGCCGATCCCTGTCATCCAGGGTGTTCAGCCACAGACGGGCGTCGTCGGTCACGGTGACGGTCTCCCCGGTCGGCTGCACCAGCAGGAGACCGGGGGGCGCGGACAGGCCACCCGGGGCGGCGAGCGCGGCACGGAGCAAGGTGAGGCGGAGGAGGTCCGCGACGGGGGTGACGATGCCGGCGAGGAGGTCCAGGTCGGCTGCTGAGAAGGGCGGCGACGGCCGGGTCCGGTACAGGGTGAGCGAGCCCCAGCAGCCTGTCCTGGAGCGCAGCATGACACGCACTTCGTCGCAGATGCCGAAGCGGCTCAGCAAGGGCTCGTAGCGCTCGGCCACGGTGATGTCGCCGCCGGTCGCGGCATGGAGGCCCGCGACGGGAACGGGCGCGTTGGCCAGGCGCGCGTAACTGTTGACGTCGGTCCCGCGGAACTCTCCCTCGAAGATCACGCTCTCCCTCTCGGTGGAGCCCTCGGTGTCTACGCCACTTACAAAACAACTCGTCCACAGCAGAGTCGACGGGTCGACGGTGGAAATGGCGGCGAGGTCGTAGCCGATCGTCCTGCGCAGCAGCCGGTCGAGCCCGTTCCTTACCTGGGTGAGATCCAGTTCGGAGCCGGCGAGCTCGCGGATGCGCGCGGAGAGGTCCATGCGGCCGAGCATGCCCTAACGGCCGTGGCGGGCGGTACCCCCTTCATCTGGGGATGGCGCCGCCGTGGGCCGCATGACATGCCCCCAGCGACAGCGCCGGGCGAACAGGCGGGAGGGGAGATCGTGGTTCTCCCGGCTCGCCCCAGCGCCAGGAACTACTGTCGCGAGCATGGTCGAACTTGATGCCCTGAGCGCCACCCGCGAGGCCTACGACGCTGCTGCCCCCACGTATGCCCAGCTCTTCCGCGACACTCTGCGTGACAGGCCCCTGGACCGCGCGATCTTGAACGCCTTCGCCGAGGTCGTAGGTGCGAGTGGAAACGGTCACGTCGCGGACCTGGGGTGCGGGCCGGGCCATGTCACCGCATACCTGGACGAGTTGGGGCTGGCGGCGTTCGGCGTCGATGCCTCTCCCGCGATGATCAAGTTGGCTCGGCAGGACTACCCGGGCCTGCGGTTCGACGTGGGCTCGATGGCCGCGTTGGACATCGCCGACGGCGTGCTGGGCGGCGTACTCTCGCGTTGGTCCGTCATTCATACTCCGCCGCAACAAGTTCCCGTCATCTTGGCGGAGTTCCACCGTGTTCTGGCACCCGGCGGCCACCTTCTGATCGGCTTCTCGGCAAGCGAAGATCCCTCTCACCCGACACAGGTCTTCGATCACACGGTCGCGCCGGCCTATCGGTGGTGGCCTGATCACCTCTCCGCGCTGCTGCGCAAGGCCGGGTTGGTCGAGGTGGCCCGGATGACTCGCGAGCCTCAGCCCACCGACCGACGGCAGTTCCAGGAGGTTCAACTACTCGCCCGCAAAGCCTAGGCAGGGGCTTCTTCTCGTACACGGTCCACCGTAGCCACGAACGAGGAACCCTCGGTCATCGCTGCCCGTCTCCGCCGACGCGAAGTCGCGCCGAGCCGAAGGTCCGCTTCTCACCCGACCCTCCGATCCGGCCGTGGACGATCAGCCGGCCCAGCCTCGACACCGAGCGATGGACACGTGCCGCGGTTCCGGCTGATCGGCCCGGCAAGCGCGCACCTGCGGACGCCCCCCACATTTGTGGGATAGGCGCCGCCCACGCCTCTCACTA
Organism: Streptomyces sp. Ru72; assembly: GCF_002920635.1. Lineage (GTDB taxonomy): Bacteria > Actinomycetota > Actinomycetes > Streptomycetales > Streptomycetaceae > Streptomyces. The sequence goes on from NZ_PQSR01000057.1 coordinate 4,601, forward strand.
GTTTCGAAGTCATGAACACAGCGAGCGAATCCGCGCAGGTCACCGAGGCCACCGAGCGGAACATGAAGAACATGCGGCGGATCTACGAAGAAGGCTTCGATCAGGGCAGACTCGATGTCCTCGACGAGATCTTCGCCCCGGACATCGTCAACCACACCGCGCCGGAAGAGCATCGCACGGGCATCGAGCCCGTGCGCGGGCTGATCCGCATGCTGCGTACCGCCTTCCCCGACGCCCGCGTCGAGATCGAGGACATGGTCGCCACCGGCGACGTCGTCGTCATGCGCAACTGGTACCGGGGAACCCATCACGGGCCGTTCATGGGCCACGAGGCGTCGGGGCGCTCCTTCCGGTTTCGGCAGATCCACTGGATGCGCTTCGACGCCGAGGGCAAGGTGATCGAGCACTGGGGCGTCCGCGACGACGTCGCGCACCTCCGGCAACTCGGCCTGATCGGTTGAACACCGGGCCGGCGGCACGGGTGCCATGAGTGCTCTGCCGCGTGGGGACCCAACGCCCCGCCCACCACGCGGCCCGGCAACCGCCGGATGTCTCCCTCCTTGAGCCGCGAGGGCGGTCGACACCCGCCCGCTCGCCGGGCGTGGCGTCAGCAGGTCTGGCGGAGGTAGCCTCTTGCGCCCTTGGGCACGACATCCCGATCGCGGCGGACGATGCTCAGGGTGCTGCTCCAGCCGGAGCACGCTTTTGACAGGCCCTTCGCCGTGTACTCGACCACGAGCACGTTGTTGTCGAATGCCTCGGCGAACCGGTCGCACTCGTTCCACTGGCCGCACTCCTCCACGACGGCGAAGTCCAGGCCCACGGACGCACGGTCGGAGACGAGCTCCACGGTGTTCTTCTGGGCGATGGCCAGACCCCTCTGGTGAGCGTGCACTGACAGCAACTTCATCAGTGCCTCGGCCTGGTCGGCCGTGAGGTAGTCCGGGAAGCGGGTGAAGGTGTCGTAGTTGTCGGGCTCGACGGCCTTGTACCCCTTGGCCGCGCACTCGTCGATCCAGGCGTTCACCTTGGCAGCGATGCGCTGCCGCTTGACCTCCGTGCGGATGTCCAGGACCGCCTCGTCCCAGCTCTTGTCGTGGACGACAGACCCTTTGGCGTCGCGCAGCAGCAGGTCGGAGTCCCAGTCACCCTCCGCACCGTTCTGTACCTGGAAGGCGTTGACGTTGCAGATGTTGTACGCACCGGCCGCGGGCGTGTCCTCGTGGCTGCGACTGACCACCTGCACACCGGTCGGCAGGGTGTAGGCGCCGCCGATCTGGTAGTCCCATCGCACGTGCTTCGGCGGCAGCGCCACCGTGCCGGCAGGCGCGGACGCCGGTGCGGACGCGGACACGTTGGACGACTGGGAAGTGTTGTTCCGGTGCGCGCCGATTCTCACCGCCGTGATGCTCAGCCCGGTGACGGCCACGGCCGCAACGAGGCCGATGAGGATACGCCGCCGCCGACGCCCGTGACCGGCTCGAGCGCTATCGGTTGCCCCCTTCTCCCCGGCGGTGGCCGCGACTCGTGGAAGCGGATGCGTCATGGGAACCTGACTGGAGGATGCCAATGAGCCGGCCGTCTTCGGCGCGCTCGGTGCGGTGCGCGCCGGTGTGGCGGAATCCGGCAGCGTCCGGAGCATGCGGTGCAGTTCGTCGACTTCGGGCCGAGCCGCCGGATCCTTGTCCAGGCAGCGTTCGGCGATGCTGCGGAGCGGTTCCGCGACGCCGTCCAGGACCGGGGCCTCGTACATCACCTGGTAGCCCGTCAGATAGGGGCTGCCGCCGTCGAAGGGACGGTTGCCGGTGGCCGCGTACACCAGCAGCGACCCCAGCGAGAACACGTCCGAGGCCGCCGTGACGTCCCGCGGCGCGCTGAACTGCTCGGGAGACATGAAGGGCGGGGTCCCGATCAGCCTCCCGGTCACCGTGAGGGCCTGGTTGTCCGCAGCGTGCGAGATGCCGAAGTCGATGACACGGGGTCCGTCCTCGGCCATCAGGACATTGCTCGGCTTCAGGTCCCGGTGCACCACACCCGCCCGGTGGATGTCCCGCAGCGCCTCGACAAGACCCAGTGCCAGCGTGCGCACCTCACGCCCGCCCAAGGGACCTTCCTCGGCGATCGCTTGGGCCAGCGTGCGGCCCGGCACGAACAGCGTCGCCATCCACGGCTGTTCGGCGTCCGGATCGGCGTCCACCACCGGCGCCGTGAACGCCCCGCTCACCCGGCGGACCGCCGCGACCTCCTGCCGGAACCGGGTGCGGAACTCCTCGTCCTGCGCGTACTGCGCGTGCACGACCTTGACCGCGACCTGCCGTCCCGAGGCCGAGCGGCCCAGATAGACAACGCCCATGCCACCACTACCGAGCCGGTCGACCAGCGCATAGCCGCCTATCGACCCAATGGGCTCCGATCCCCCGGGGTTCAGCGACATCACCGGTAACCCTTCCATTGCCCGCGCCGCGAAAAGCCGTTCAAGCCGTTCAAGCCGTTCAAGCCGTTCAAGCCGTTCAAGCCGTTCAAGCCGTTCAAGCCGTTCAAGCCGTTCAAGCCGTTCAAGCCGTTCAAGCCGTTCAAGCCGTTCAAGCCGTTCAAGCCGTTCAAGCCGTTCAAGCCGTTCAAGCCGTTCAAGGGCACAGACTAGTACTGAGGTTTTGCGGTGAGAGAATCTTCGTGAGTCGCGCTGATCTCCCCTTGAACGACCAGTGGGCACCTTTCACGCCGGGCCGCCGGCGGCTAGGGTTTGGGCGTAGCGGGTCACCCACGAGGAGCTGAGACATGGTCGGTTTCCCGAGCGCGCGTTGACGTTGTAGGCCGTGACCGGCCTGTCATCGCGTGCTGCCCTTGATGTCGCGGCACAGCGAGCCTTCCTCTGCCTGAACCGTCGGTGCACCCTTCATGTGCTCGGTGGCGGGCCTCGTTGTCGGCAACGCAAGGGAATCACGTGCCGTCCGCTTCCTCCGCTGAATCCGATTCCGGTCGCCCGGTTCCGTCAAGCCTGTGGCGGGACGTCGACTTCCGCAGACTCTGGATGGGTCAGACGGCCTCCCAACTCGGTGAGCACGCGAGTCTGGTGGTTCTGCCGCTCTTCGCCGTCCTGACGCTCCACGCCGGTTCCGCCCAGTTGGGCGTCCTTCGCGCGGTGGGGCAGGCGCCGATCCTGTTGCTCTCGCTCCCCGTCGGCGCGTGGGTGGACAGATGGCGGACCCGCACGACGATGGTTCTCGCGGACGTCGGCCGGGCCCTGGCCCTGGGCGCCGCCGCCATGGCCGCATTCTTCGGCCGACTCGGCCTGCCCGACCTGCTCCTGCTCGCCTTCGCCGTCGGGTCCCTGTCCGTGTTCTTCGACGTGGCGTACCAGGCGTCTCTCGTACGGCTGGTGGAACGCGACCAACTGGTGCGAGGCAACAGCGCGCTCGAGGGCAGCCGGTCCGCGGCGCAGATCGGCGGTCCCGCTCTCGGCGGTGCGTTGGTGTCGCTGTTGTCGGCGCCGATGGCTGCCGCCTCAAGCGCGCTGTTCTTCGCACTGTCATTCCTGACGATCCGGCGGATCCGCCGGGCGGAATCGATCCCGGAGCGCCCGGAACACCCCACTCGAGTCTGGCAGCGGATTCATGAGGGCGTCCGTTTCGTCGCCGGCGACACCGCGCTTCGGACCGTGTGCCTGGCCTCGGCCGCATTCCAGTTCTCCTTCGCGGCCATGATGACCGTCTATCTGCTCTTCCTGCCGCGGGAACTGCACCTGACGGGCGCCGTCGTCGGGCTGACGCTCACGGCGGCGGGACCGGGCGCGCTCCTGGGTTCGCTGCTGGCCGCCCGCCTGCCGAGCCGGTTCGGCTACGGCGCGGTGCTCGTCTGCGCGGCGGCACTCGGCGACGGCGTGTTCCTGTGTGTGCCCGCCCTGCGCGGCTCCCCTGCGGTGACGGTTCCCGCGCTCCTTGCGGTCGGCCTTGTGTTCGGGTTCGGCGGCCAGTTGGTGAACGTCACGGTCATGGCCGTCCGGCAGGCCGTCACTCCGGACGGGATGCAAGGCCGCGCGGCCGCGACCATCACGTTCGTCGGCATGGGACTGACCCCGCTCGGTTCCCTGGCCGGCGGGTTTCTCGCGGAGAAGTGGGGGCTGCGCACCAGCCTCCTGCTGACGGCTGCGGGCATGCTGTCGTCCCCGGCGGTCATGGCCTTGTCCCCCCTCGCACGCCTGGGGCGGGAGCTTCCGGCCTCGCACGACACGCCGTCGACGGCCGCGGATCCACAGCAAGGAGAGCCCCGTGCCGAGCGGCGCGCCCGTGATCGCGGTCAGTGAGGCCGCGCCGGCTGAGCTCCGCGTCCGGCTGAAGGGCACGCCATATGCGGAGCCCCGGCCGGTCAACGGCCGGGAGGCCGGTACCGACACGGCGGAACTGCGCCGCCTCACCGCCCACCGGGCCGACGGCTGGGGCCGGCGAGCCCACGAGGCCGTGATCCACGTCGCCTCGGCCGCCCGGAAGCGCTCAGGACGAACATCCAGGGCCTGGGTGAGCACCTTCTGACGAGTTTGCGGCGTACCGTGCCCGCATGGAGCAGCGAGAAATCATGCAGCGGGTCGTCGGCATCCTGACCGAGGCGCTGGAGATGCGACGGCAAGCCCGCGAGAACCGCGACGGTGACGTCACACAGAGTGAAACGGTCTCCGCGTTGCTCGAGGAGATGCTGCCGCGCATCGAGCTGCGCGCCGATGCGAGCGCCCACGAGGTGGCGACCGCCGTGAGCGAGCAGCTGGGGCCGGCCATCGTGCAGATCGCATCGGCGTTCGCGCTCGCCTTCGTCCAGCTCGCCGAGATCCACGACGGCGGGCGCACCGACGTCTCTGCTGCGGACGTTCTGCAGTCGATCTCCCTGCACTTCGAGACCGAGGCAGGACAGTAGGACGGTCGCGATGCGGACGTGGGTCCCGGGGCCGGTGCCGGTGCCGGCGAGGCCCACCGCCCACCGATGCTTCGCCCAGTCGAGCCGGGGCCGCGTCCGGGCCCCGGCCGCACCCGTGTCCTCCCACGACCCCCGCCCCCTCGGGGGCTCCGAGACCGCGGGTCGCCGTTCGGTGAGCGCCGGCGGCTGCCTCCGCTACCTCCGCTTTCCGCCGTTCGGGCCGTGAAGCCGGGGAGGGCGCAGGCTCGTACGGGGTTCGGGGGTGTTGCCGCTGCCGCCGGGGGTGGTGGAGGCGCCGGGCTTGGGAGTCCGCGGCTTGTCCGCAGCGAGTCGGACGGTGGGCAGCGGGGGCGAGACCGTGCCGGCGAGAGCGCCGGTCATGGCGTCGCGCCAGATCGGGCCGGGGGTGTCGGCGCCGAAGACCTCCTTGTGGAACACGCCGCCGATGGTGATGTTCGTCATCGGGACGTTGTGGGACGGGCCGCCGACCCAGACCGCGCCGGCCAGGTTCGAGGTGTAGCCGACGAACCACGCGGCATAACGGCTGTCGGTCGTACCGGTCTTGCCCGCGCTGTCGCGGTCCTTCAGGCCTGCCTGCTGCCCGGTACCGTCCTCGACCACGCCTTTGAGGAGCGTGTTGATGGTCGCGGCGGTCTTCGGGGACATCGCTTGGCCGCATGAGGTCTGGGGTACCGGCAGCGACTTGCCGCTCGCGTCGGTGATCGATTCGATGGCCGTCGGCGTGCAGTAGACGCCGTTGTCGGCGAAGGCGGCGTAGGCGGAGGCCATGGTCAGCGGGCTCACCAGTTGGGTGCCCAGCGTGATGGAGGGCAGCTGCTGAAGCGGGGCGCCGTTCGCCTGGTGCACACCGAGCTTCTGCTCCATCTGGACCACTGGGCAGATACCGATGTCGCCGATGAGCTGGACGAAGTAGGTGTTGACCGACAGCGCCATCGCCTTGCTCATGTTCATCGGGCCGACTTCCGACCTGTCCTCGTTCGACAGCGGTGGGTCGGTGGGATTGCGCACCCACGGTTTGCCGCAGGTGCTGACCGGACTCGGATAGTCCATCGAATACGGGGCCGGCAGTACGGTGTCGGGGTCGGTACCGCCGTCGATCGCCGCCGCAGCGGTGATCGGTTTGAACGTCGAACCCGACTGGAAGCCGGTTCCGCCGCCCATGTCGTGGTCGACGCTGAGGTTGATCTGCGTCTCGTCCGTTCCGAAGCCGTACGGACGCGACTGGCCCATCGCGAGGATCTTGCCGGTGCCGGGCTGGACGAGGGTGACGGCGGTGGCGACGGGGTCGGTCTTGTAGACGTGCTGGGTGATGGAGGCCTGGACGGCGTCCTGGTCCTTCGGGTCCAGGGTGGTCTTGATGGTCAGTCCGCCGGTGTTCCAGCGCCGGGCTCTGTCTTGTGCGGTCTTGCCGAAGACGGGGCTGTTCAGGAAGACCTCGCGGACGTAGTCGCAGAAGAAGGCGGCGCCGCGCACGGCGGTGATGCAGCCGTTCCTGGGGGCGGTGGGCTTCAGTCCGAGGGGCTGCCGCTCGGCGCTGTCGGCCTGCACCTGGGTGATGTCGTGCACGTCGGCCATGCGCTGCAGGACCGTGTCGCGACGGGCGCGGGCGGCCCGGGGGTGCTGGATGGGGTCGTACAGCGTGGTCCCGTTCACGACGCCGGCCAGGAGAGCGGCCTGCGGCAGCGTGAGGTCCTTGGCGTGTGTGCTGAAGTAGCGCTCGGAGGCGGCCTCGATACCGAATGACTGCTCACCGAAGGGCACGATGTTGAGGTAGTTCTGCAGGATCTTTTTCTTACCGAGTTCCTTCTCGACCCGGATCGCGTACTTGAGTTCCTGGATCTTGCGGCCGAGGGTGGGCGAGGTGGCCTGGGCCACGGCGTTCGGGTCGTCACCCGCCTCTTCGACGAGGACGTTCTTCACGTACTGCTGGGTCAGCGTGGAGGCGCCCTGCTCGGCGCTGCCGGCCTGCGTGTCCCTGACGACCGCGCGGATCACGCCTTTGGGGTCGATGGGGCCGTGCTGCCAGAAGCGGGCGTCCTCGATGGCGACGATGGCCTTCTGCATGACCGGGCTGACCTGGCTGAGCGGGACCACGGTGCGGTCGCGGGAGTAGACCGTAGCGATGAGGTCGCCGTCGGCGTCCAGGATGTGTGAAGCCTGGCTCAGCGGCGGACGCTTGAGGTCGCCCGGCAGGTCGGCGAAACCGGTCGCGGCGCCCTTCGCGGACAGGCCGATCGCGCCGGTGGCCGGCAGTGCGACACCGGCCAGCACGACTCCGGACAGCGCGCTGATGCCGAGAAACTTCAACGCCTGTACGGCCGTCGCTCCCGACGACGTGGCTGACGGCCGCCGCCGCGTGGACCGGGCCCCACCCGAACGCATGTAACCCATGCGGGGCAGGGTACGACGCGATTCTGTGGCGCACTCCCGCTGCCTGCCCTGTGCGGCGAGGGCTCAGCGGGGCGGCGGCCCGCGATTGCCACCCTCGTCGAACGCGGCTACCGCTGGGAAGGCCAGGTTGCTCGCCCGTACGATCCCCCGGCACTCGTGGAGAAGCATCGTGAAGGAGTCGCCGTGCCCAGAGCGACGCCCCCACCTGGCGGCCGGGCGACGAGACGTCGAGTCTGACACTGAGCGCTCCGGCGCTGACCGTCCCGGTGCGGACGTCATGGCGCGAGGTATCCCGACTCAGGTCACCGGGGCGCCTGGCGATCAGCTCGGTTCCTCGCGGTTGTCGTGCAACCTACTGCTCTGTTCGGGCGTGGCAAGACGTGAGGGCACCGCCCCTCGATACCGTGAGTGGAGGGGGCAATGCGCGACCCACGCGTCTTTGACGATTTCTACGCCTCTGCCGTGCGTCGGCTGACCAGCCAGATGTACGCGATGACAGGCAGCCTCGCCGAGGCAGAGGACCTGGTGCAGGAAGCCTTCGCCCGGGCCTGGCAGAACTGGGAGAAGCTGTCCGCCTACGCGGACCCTGAGGCCTGGGTGCGTTCGGTGGCCTGCCGGATCCGGGTGAGCGTCTGGCGGAAGACGGTCAACCGGCTCACGGCCCACCACCGCCACGGCCTACACGCCGAGGTTCCCGATGTCAGCCCCGACTACGTGGCGATCGTCGCGGCGTTGCGGCGCATCCCCTATGAGCAGCGGCGGGCGATCGTGCTGCATCACCTGGTCGGCTTGTCCGTCGAGGAGACAGCCCGTGAAACCGGCGCGGCGCCGGGCACGGTCAAGGCCCGGCTCGCGCGTGGACGCCAGGCGATGGCGCCGCATCTGTCCGACGGCGTGGGCGACCGCACGTCCGCAGCCGCGCGTCCGGCGGGCTTGCGGCTGGCAGTCGCCGGGCCCGGCATCGCTTCCGCAGTCGAGGCCGACGTGCCCGGCTCCACCGACCAGGAGGTGCACCACCATGACTGAAGACTTCGAGGCCATCCTCAAAGACGGCTCGGAGGAGCTTGCCCGGGGGACCAGTCCCCGGCCCGCCGCAGCCGTCCGGGCCCGCGGCGACGCACTGCGGCGGCGCCACCGGGCCACCACCGCCGCACTGACCGTTGCCCTGGTCGCCGCCGTCGGGGGCGGTGCCTTCGCCGTCGCCGGCACCTCCCGCCAGGCCTCCCCGCCCGAGGCGGTCGTAAGCCCGGCCACGCAGAACGCGCCCACGTCCCCACCCGCAACGGCCCCGAAGACTCCCAGCGCGACACCGGACCCGGCGACCGCGCCCGTGCGGCCGCCGTCTTCGTCATGCCGTTCCCTGGTGGTACCGGACCAGGTCAAGGACGCGGTGACGGCGGCGTACCGACGGTCGCAGCCCGGACTGGTGCACATCGCCCCTGTCAAGGGCAGGTTCTACTACGGTGCGTGCGGCAACGTCTTCTACGCGGGAGCGTCCTTCACGCCGACGGCCGGTGCCGCGGAGAACGAGATGGTGCAGTTGCAGGATGACGGGGCCGCCGAGAAGTACTTCACCAAAGCCCCAGACGGCGATTGGACCTATGCGTCCAGCGACGGGTTCCCGCGCAGTCCGCGAGGCTGCGCGGCCGTTTCGGAGATCCCGGCAGCGCTTGCCGCATTGTGGGGCGACTGCCTGTCCCGGCCCTGAAACAGGTCGACGACCGCGTCGTGGGGCTCGTGGGCATCCCCAAGTCCGATATCCGATATCACGACGGTTGACGACCGGCTGAACGGGCACCGGTCATCGTCGCCATGACCTGCTCCTGGTGGCATCCGCGTGGCATCACCGCCGCGCGGGTGGCCGGCGACCGGGCGCGGCCACATCCGGCCGGAGGCCGACGCAAGACACCTGGGGGCAGACGTGTCCAGGGGTGAACCATAGTTTCGGGAAAATGCACGGGCATCTTGACATGTTCGACGCCGCACATACTTTTCCGACTCCTGGGATCGAGTGCTCTCATAGCGCTCACGGGAGCCTGCTCGTCCACTCACCCCTCCACCCCCACGCAGAGCTCCCCCTCGGTGCCGAGACGTGCAGCAGTCGCGTCCACGCCCGTCACGAGAGAGCCGTCCGCTCCCCGAAACCGGAACGGCCGGCACCGCGGGAACTGCGGGGCTGTCCCCATACCGGCCGTGAGGTGTGCCCCCTGCACCTCTCCGGCCGCCCGACACCTTCGGCACTGGCACCGGCACCGGCACCGGCACCGGCAGACAATTGACTTACGTCACGTCCCTCGCAGTCCGTAGGACATGTCCCGGCGTCCCTCTGTGCGGCCGCGAGCCGCACGGATGCCAGGCACTGGCGCGGGAGTTCCGTAGACTGCCGCGTTCGGAGCCTGCCCTTCGACCGTCAACTGACCGATGTGCGGGTCCCGCCCCCTTGCGAAGAGTGGTGGACGCAGACCTCGTCCCACGGAGGGGAACTCCTGTCATGCACCGTGATCAGTCACCACTGCGGCCGCGTTCGGCGCCCGAGCTCGTGCCGTCACTGTTGCTGGACCTCGACCAGATGCTCGACGAATTCACCCGGCTGCCGATGCGGGCGAAGTTCCGCTTCGACCCCGGCATGCCCGCGGTGATCACGGTCCAGTTCCTGGCGGAACGCGGGCCCAGTCTCATCTGGCACATCGGCCGTGAACTCCTGCACCGCGGGGTGACGTCGATGAGCGGGTGCGGCGCTGTGCGGATGTGGCCGACCCTCCCCGGAGAGCGGCCCTCGTCGTGGCTGCTTCTGGAGTCCGAGGAGGTCGAGGCCCTGTTCGAGCTGCCCACCGCGCCACTGACCGAGTGGCTCGACGCCACCTACCGGATCGTCTCGGCCGAGGCGGAGATGGACGGCCTGAACTGGGACGGGTTCCTCAGGGAACTGCTCGACGAACCGGCAGCGCCGTCCGAATGACCGCCAGTCCGGCCGGGCGGGGCGGCCCTTGCCCCGCATTGCGTCACCCGCCAAAGTGGTGACGCACAGGGTTGCTGTCGTGGCCCGACGGATGTTCCACGGGCACACGTATGCCGCCACGGGCGCCCGACGACCACGCTGTGCGGCAAGCCGCGAGTGCGGCGGACGACCTGATCGACGTCACACCACGTCCCCGCGAGTTGAACTCGCCGTACCGATGCACTCGTTGGACGGGATCAACTCCGGCATCATGCGCGATGCGGGTCCCCTCGGGTGCGCTACCGCGTCGCGTGCCGGTCCACGTTCCGCCCGTACGACACGAAAGTCCCGGCCCGCGCCTCGGGGCGCGGGCCGGGACGGCACCGGAAGGTGGTGCTGCGGTCAGATGGTCCGGCTGCGCAACTGCCGGGATTTCCAGCCCAGCAGCAGGGCCTGGAGGATGAACCACACCCCGCCGCCGGTGGCGTACACCGACAGCACGTCGAGTGAGGGATTGTCGCCCGCGGCCTGGATGTTGTAGGAGATGCCGACGACGACCGACAGCCCGCCCGAGATCAGGGTCGGCCACTGCTTGCCCAGCGCGGGGCCACGCCGTCGCAGTCCGACGATCACCTGGGCGGCACCGGAGATGACGGCCCAGGCACCGAACACACGGAGCACCGGGGCCTCGCCGCCCGCGCCGGCGAGGCCGACCGCGATGGCGGCCAGCGCGCTCAGGGCCCCGTTGAGCACGGTGACCCGGCGCTCGCTACCGTCGGGAACGGCTCGGTAGTCGATCAGCGAGGACACCGCGTCGATCAGCGGATAGACGACGAGAAGCGTGATCGCCACGGCGTCGACGTGTTCATGGGCTCCGGCGAACGCCAGGGCCCACGCCACGGCAAGGACGCCGCGGCCCAGGTACAGCCTCAGCAGGGAGGAGCGCTCGCCCGTCATCGCCGGGCTCGAAGGCGTCGCTGTCTGAGTGCTCATGATGGTTCGCCTTTCTCAGGTCGGTGAATCGTCGGCGGTCGGGCGGTCAGGGCCGGGAGGGGGAGACGCAGCGGAAGCTGGAGGCGTCGGCCGGGTCGCCGTGGCCCTTGTACCGGGACGCCGACGGGTAGCTGCACAGCTCACGCGTGACCGTCCGACCGTCGGCGTTGATCAGGGTGGCGGGCAGCGTCCTGGGCGCCTTGCCGTGCTCGACCCAGGTGGTCAGCGCGGCGAGGCCGTCGGCCGAGCCGTCAAGGCCGTTGAGGCCGCAGTGGGCGGTGTTCGGGGCGAGGAAGAGACGGTAGAAGTCGTCGACCCTCTTTGAGTCGCCCATCTCCCGCTCGACCTGCCTGCGGTACTGCACGGTGCCCTGGGTGGGGATGTACTCGTCGGCCTGGCCGTGCCAGGTCAGCAGCTTGCCGCCGGAGTTGCGGAAGGCGGACAGGTCGGGGTCGTCCGTGCCGATGACCTTGTCGTACTCGGTCTCGGATTGCTTGAACAGCTGCGCGAACCGGCTGTAAGTGATCTTCGAGAGGTCGAGGGACGGATCCTTCGCCACCCACAGCCTGACCCAGTCGGCGGGCACCTGGAACGGCGCTCCCTCGACGTTCCCGTTGGCGCCGGGATCGAAAACACCCGCCAGAGCCGCCAGGTTCGCCCCGATCGGGACGCCGGACCACAGCTTCCCGCCCGACGGCGTGCGCGGACCGTCCCAGATCATGCGCACCACGGCCGCCTCGGCCGCCGTGATGGTCAGCTCCTCGCCGTTGCACACGACCTTGGTGCCGATCAGCCGGCGCGGGTCGAAGTCGCAGCGGGCCGCATCGCCGACGAGGCCGTCCTTGACGCCGTCGAGCGAGTCGCAGGCCTTGACGGCGGCGTCGGTGAATGCCTTGAACTCGCAGGGGGTCGGGTAGGTCTTCTCGTTGTTCATGACCACCTGCGGCCACAGCGTGGCCACCTCGAACTCGTCCCAGTTGATCGCGGGCGCGTCGGCGAGGATGCCGTCGTAGTCGGTCGGGTAGCGCTGGGCCTCCATGTAGCCCTGGCGTCCGCCGGTGGAGCAGCCGGTGAAGTACGAGTAGGCGGCGCGCCTGCCGTAGACCGCGTCGACGACTTCCTTGCCGACGACCGCCGCCTCATGCTGGGAGCGGGAGGCGAAGTTCTTCAGCAGGGCGGTGTTGACCTGCCTGTTGCTGTTCAGCGCCCAGCTGGTGTCGAGGGCGTCGCCGACACCGGCGTCCGTGGTGGTAGCCGCGTAGCCGTTCTTGACAGCGGTGGCCAGACCGACATTGTTGTCCCCGGCGAGGTAGGCGGCGCCGCCGAGTCCCTGGAAGCGGCCGTTCCAGCCGCTGACGGGCAGCCAGGTCTGCACCTTGGCGTGGTCGCCGTCGCCCGGGTGGGTGAGGGTGACCGTGACCTCGCAGAAGGCCGGGACGCCGGTGACCGTGCCCTGCAGGACCCCGGTGCCCTGGACGGTGCCGCCCTCCTGGCGCACCGCCGTCACGGACTCCACCTTGGTGCCGGCCGGAGCCCTCACCGACAGCGTGTCGCAACTGACGTGTGTGGAGGCGGAGTTCCGGGATTCCGCCGATGCGGTCGGGAGGTACACCGCCACAGCCAGCGGCACACCGGCCGTGAGGGCAGTCAGAAGTCGTCGTCTCATGGGAATCCATCCAAGATGTAGGTGTGTGCCTGGTTAACGCGGCGACACATGTGTATGGCGGATGAGCAGAGCAGCGGCTGGGGCGGGCGGCGGTCTCATCGCGGACGACGTCCGCGCCCATGCCTCCCTGACCTGGGCGCCACCCGAGACACCTCGGGTTTCACCGAGGACTGATCGGGACCTTATCACCGGTTAAGGCGGTGACGAAAGGGTGGGTTCACACTTCGGGTGAACCAGCGGTCGGACACTCCGGCCGGTTCCCACGATGCAGGCACGCCGAGCAACCGACGACAGTCAGTTGACGGTCCGCGTCCACGGATCCCGGCGAAGGACGGTGACCCGGGTCCGCCGTGGTCGTGGGCGAGGGGCCGGTCCTGCATGTCCAGTGCCACCAGGACGTCCGAGCGGCGCGCCCGCCCCAGGGTGAGGCTCTCGGTGTAGGCACCGTCGAAGCAGGTGAAGCGGACCGCCGCGCCCGGGGAGCGCACCCCGGCGGCGTCCAGGACGCCCGCCGGCTTCACCCCTTCGAAAGGCGTCTTGTCCACACGCCATCCGTCCGTGCACAGCACGTCATGGACGACCCGGGTCTGCGGCATCGCGCGCAGGTCGGCGAGCGTGTAGGTCCGCGGCTTCTCCACCAGTCCGCCGACCGTGAGTTGGTAGTTCATCTCGTCCTTGTGCGGCACCGAGCCGACGACGCTGTAGTACCGGAAGCCGCCCGGATTGGGCAGCAGGCCGGTCAGCCCGGTGGGGTCGACCTGGGAGGCGGCGCCCAGGAACCCCTCCCAGCCACGCTGGAGACGGGGCGCGGCGGCGAGCCCCGCGGCACCCGCACCGAGCATGCCCAGCATCGCCCGCCGTCCCACGGGTGCGCCCTCGGCCCTCGGCCTCGGCTTTCCTGCCATGGCCAGTGCGCTCCTTCGGAGTGATGACGATCCCGGCGATGTCCAGCCGCATGGGAGACGACGCCGGTCGGGCGGGCCCACAGTGTGAACCCCCTGTCGGGCCACGTCGTCACACATCGTCCCGTCATCACCTGTTCAACTGGTGACGATGGCCTGTATGGCCGACTCGGGCTGTCAACAACACGACACACGGAACGGTGCGGCATGCGCCCCGCTCGACATGTGCGCTAGGGCAGACATACATGGCTCCAGCCGGCCTGGACCCGGCCCGGGGCGACAGGTGCTACGCTCTGAGCGACGTAGACCGTGCATCGAGGAGTCGCAGACGTGCTGGGTGAAGACGACATCTCCGGGTGAGACCTGGATCTGACGGCCACCGGCCGGCGCTGAAGAGAGCGCTGCCTGGGTGGCCCGTTTCGTCGTACCCCATTTCCCACGTCTGCCCAGGGCAGAACTCCGAGCTCTGCCCTCAGTGCCTCCGAGGTCTCTTCCATGTCCGACGCCGCCATCGTCTGCTCGAACCTCTCCTTCTCCTGGCCCGACGACACCCCGGTCTTCCATGACCTGTCCTTCACCGTGGCCCCTGGCCGCACGGGCCTGGTCGCCCCCAACGGCTCCGGCAAGAGCACCCTCCTCAAGCTGATCGCCGGCGAACTCAAGCCCGCCACCGGCTCGGTGTCCGTGGGCGGCACGCTCGGCTACCTCCCGCAGAGCCTGCCCCTGATCGGGAACCTGACGGTCGCCGAGGTGCTCGGCATCGCCGAGGTCATCCGTGCCCTGGACGCCGTGGAGTCCGGCGACGTCAGCGAGGAGCACTTCACCACCATCGGCGACGACTGGGACATCGAGGAGCGCACCCGCGCCCAACTCGAGCGTCTCGGGCTGGCCGACCTCACCCTGGACCGCGGCCTGAGCACGCTCAGCGGCGGCCAGGTCGTCTCGCTCGGCCTCGCCGCCCAGCTGCTCAAGCGCCCCGACGTGCTCCTGCTCGACGAGCCCACCAACAACCTCGACCTGGAGGCCCGGCACAAGCTGTACGACGTGCTGTCGGACTTCAACGGATGCCTGCTCCTGGTCAGCCACGACCGCGCGCTGCTCGACCGCATGGAACGCGTCGCCGAACTCGGCAGCGACGAACTGCGCCTGTACGGCGGCAACTTCACCGAGTACGAGGAGGCCGTCCGCGCCGAGCAGGAGGTCGCCGAGAAGAAAGTCCGCAACGCGGAGCAGGAGCTGAGGCGGGAGAAACGGGAGATGCAGCAGGCCCGTGAACGCGCCGAGCGCCGAGCGAGCAACGCCGCGCGCAATCTCAAGAACGCCGGTCTGCCCCGCATCTTCGCCGGCAACATGAAGCGGGGCGCGCAGGAGTCCGCGGGCCGGGCCGGGCAGATGCACGCGGCCCGGGTCAGCGAGGCCAAGGCCCGCCTCGACGAAGCCGGACGCGCGCTACGCGAGGAGCAGCGCCTCACCCTGGAACTGCCCGACACCAAGGTGCCCTCCGGTCGCAACGTGTTCCTCGGCGTAGAGATGCAGGTGTGTCTTGGAGACAAGGCCGTGTTCGCAGAGGGCGGTGTCGACCTGACCATCCGGGGCCCGGAGCGCATCGCGCTGACCGGCCCCAACGGCGCGGGCAAGACCACGCTCATGCGCCTGATCACCGGGGAACTCGCCCCGGACGGCGGGGAGATCAAGCGCAACGACGGCCGGATCGCCTACCTGTCGCAGCGCCTGGACCTGCTTGACCTGGACCGCACCGTGGCGGACAACTTCGCCGCGTTCGCCCCCGAGCGGCCCGAGGCGGAGCGGATGAACCTGCTCGCCCGCTTCCTCTTCCGGGGTGCCCGGGCGCACCTGCCGGTCGGGGTGCTCTCCGGCGGTGAACGGCTGCGCGCCACCCTGGCCTGCGTACTGTGCTCGGAGCCGGCCCCCCATCTGCTGCTGCTCGACGAGCCGACCAACAACCTCGACCTCGTCAGCGTGGGGCAGTTGGAGGGCGCGCTCAACTCCTATCAGGGTGCCTTCATGGTGGTCAGCCACGACGAACGCTTCCTTGCCGAGATCGGGGTCAGCCGCTGGCTGCGACTGGCCGACGGCGTGCTCAAGGAGACAGGGACCCCCGCGGTGTGAGCTGCCGGAGCGTGCGGCGGCCCGCGTCCGAGGCCGTGCGCCCGGCGGGCCGACCACCGATCACATGGAACG
The DNA here is from genome assembly GCF_002920635.1 of Streptomyces sp. Ru72. Lineage (GTDB taxonomy): Bacteria > Actinomycetota > Actinomycetes > Streptomycetales > Streptomycetaceae > Streptomyces. Next base: position 20,619 of record NZ_PQSR01000057.1, read on the forward strand.
GATTCCTGTGCCGCGGCCCGAAGGCGCTCGCCCATGACCTGGTCGCTCCCCGGGCGGCCGACGTGTCCTCGACGGCGTCTCCCTGACCGCCTCCCGCGGCCACCGCATCGGCCTGATCGGGGAGAACGGCGCAGGAAAGTCCACCGTGCAGGCGGTGCTCGCCGGCGAGGACGAACCCGACGCGGGAAGCGTCGCCGACTCGACCCTCACCGTGGTGCTCGACGACGCGCTGCGGGAGGCCCGCGAGGACCTCGCGGAGCTGGACGGGCTGGGCGAGGAGCTGTCCCGCGTCCCGGAGGACGCCCCCGGCCGCGTCCTCGGCACGGCCGGGCACGACCGCACGCTCGGCTCCTCTCCGGCGGGCAGCGCGGTCGGCCGGCGCTGGCCGCGCTGCTCATGCGGGCGGCCGTCGGCGCTGCTCGTCGACGAGCCGACCGGGCACCTGCCCACCCCCCTGTGCGTCGAACTCGGAGGCCGTGCTCGGCCCGGGTACCGGAGAAGAACGTGGGGAGGGGTGAGGGTTCTGGTGACGGTTCTTGCACTCCATGGGCGTCACCCGTCAAAATGGTGATGTGAATCTTAACCATGTCTTCGTATGCGGGCACCCGGCGCTCGACTTCGCAGCCACCCTTCGCGCCCGGCGCTCGACCCGTTTCGAGATGTTCGTGACCCCGGAGCGGCTCAACGCCTGGTACCTGGAGTCCGGACTCGTGGACACGATCACGCCCGGCGAGGAGGACGACGTCCGGGAGGCGATCGCCGTGCGGGAAGCGCTCTACCGGCTCGTCACCAACCGCCGGCTCGGTGAGGAGTTCGACCGTCAGGCACTCGCCGTGGTCAACGGCGCCGCGCGCAAGACCCCCGCGACACCGCAGCTCACCCTCACGGGCCGGCATACCGAGGCGACCCCCGAGCAGGCTCTGGCCACCGTCGCCCGGCAGGCCGTCGAACTGCTCAGCGGCCCGGACGTCCCCCTGCTGAAGGAGTGCGGCAACCCCGAGTGCACGCGCGTGTACATCGACCGGTCACGAGGCATGCGGCGGCAGTGGTGCGGCATGGAGTCCTGCGGCAACAAGTACAAGGCCGCCGCCTACCGCGCACGCAAGAAGAGCGCGTCCGTCGTGACCGCGCGCTGACCCTTGGCCGCGTGCATCGTGCGGTCTCGGCGCTTACCGGTACAAGCGCCCGCAAGCACTGCGATGGTCTCGCGGAACCTGTGCATCGACGCGCCCCGCACGTCGCCGGCCCTGAGGGGGGACTCGGACCGCTGACGCGGGGACGGGCTCCGGCCAGGGGAACGTGGCCGACTCCGGAGGCCCCGTACCGGTCCCGTCGTCCGCGTGTCCGAAACGGCGGAGCCTCAAGCCGGGGCAACGTGACAGCAGGCCGAAAGGTCCGGCGCACCGCGCCCGTCCGGCAACCGCTTCGAGGACTCCCGGCAGAAATACATGGCTCGGCGGCTCGAAGGTTCTGTCACACGTTTGCCGGGCAGTCTGTGCGACGGAGCCTCGTGCGCGGGGCGGCTGCGTGCCTTGAGCGGCTGAGGAACAGGCGGCACCAGCTACATGCGCAGGCACATCGGCGCTTATCGTGAACAGTGCACATGCCCGGCGAAGCATCTGGCGTCGACAGGTGTCCGCACGGGACCCTCGGCATGAGTACCATGCGCGACATCATCCATATCGAGGGAGTGAAACGGTTGTGACCAGCCGATCAGCCGTCCCGCTCCGATCGCGGTTGGTGGAACAAGCCGCGTCGGACCTGGAGGAGAACCGCCGTCAACAGCAGGAGCTGACGGAAAGGCTCACGGTGCTGAAGCAGGAGGAGGCCCTCCTGTCGGACATCCTGAGCCTCGCTCAGCGGTACAAGGGCGTCGCGGACCTGTCACGCCTGCCCGAGCAGTTGCAGGACGAGCCCGTCGCCGTAAAGGCGAAGCGAGCCCCTACCGGAGCCGCCGCGCGACGCTCGACCTCGGCCAGGACCGCTCCGGCGGGTGACGCGGCGAAGGCCGGCGCGAAGGGGAAGTCGCGTCGGCCTCTGCTCGGTGACCTCCTGTTGGAGCTGCTCGGCAAGCACGAGGGGCCGCGCCTGGCGAAGGAACTGCGGGACGAACTTCTGGAGAAGTACCCGGACCGCAACCCGACGCCGCAGGTGGTGCGGAACACCCTCGAATCCCTGGTCGCAAAGGGACGCATCCAGCGTCACAAGCAGCAGCGTTCCGTCATGTACACCCTCGTCACGTCGCGCGTGGCCCGCTGACACCTCCGCTCGTCCCGGTGGCCCGTGCGGCTGGACGCCGCAGGATTGCTACCCCCGCCATATGTTGTCGAACGCGCCGCCCTCGACACCCCGGCGCAACCGTACGGCCTCCAACTCCGTCACCGCGTCCCCGACGGCGGCCAGCACCGTGTTCACCGCGTCCCCGTCCGGACTCTCGCGGGCGTCCGACGGGGTGCCCCCGATCCTCAGGACGGCCGTCAGAGCGGCGAGGAGCGGATCGCCCGAGGCCCGGCGCTCCTCCGCCCGACGGCGCTCCGGGGAATCGGCCGACACGGTCCGCGTGAACCGCCTCCGAAGCCCGTCACCCCGCGGGTGGCCGCTGAGCCCGGCCCGCTCCAGGTCGTCGGCGTAGGCCGCGGCGAGTGCGCTGCCGCGGCGCCACAGCCAGTCCTCGACCGTCTCGTACGGCTCCCGCCGTAGGAGCGAGGCGAAAGCCTGATCCAGCAGACGGTCGCCCGTCGCCACCCTCGGACCGGGCACCATGCGGTCGCCGTCAAGCGTCAGCGCCCCGCTCTCCAGCAGATCGACCGCCTCCGCCCCCGCCAGTGCGAGGGAGAGGTCGCCCTGTTCCACCGGCCGGTCGGGCGGCAGTCCCAGGGCGACCAGCGCGAGGTCGCGTGCGGTGTTCATGAGTCCCTCCTGATCTCCAGCAGACGCAGCCACACCTCGCTGATCGTGGGGAAAGCGGGCACGGCGTGCCAGAGGCGCTCGACGGGCACCTCCGCGGTGATGGCGACGGTGGCCGAGTAGAGCAGTTCGCCGACGCCCGGCCCGGCGAAGGTGGCACCGACGACGACCTGACGGTCCCGGTCGATGAGAACGCGCGCCTTGCCCCGGTAGTCGGGGCGGTACTGGAGGGCGCCCGCGAGGTGGCCGATCTCGTAGTCGACGACCTCGACGGCGCGACCGGCGCGCTCGGCCTCGCGGACGGTCAGACCCACGGAGGCGACCTCGGGATCGGTGAAGACGACGCCCGGGACGGCCTCGGTGTCAGCCGTGCTGCTGTGCGGCGCCCAGCGGCCGGTGTCCAGTTCCTCGCCGCGGGCCCGGGCACCGATCACGGCACCGGCGATGCGGGCCTGGTACTTTCCCTGGTGGGTGAAGAGCGCCCGGCGATTGACGTCTCCGACGGCGTACAGCCAGTTCCCGGGCACGGCGGTGACCGTCAGGCTGTCGTCGGTGGCGATCCAGTCACCCGGGGCCAGTCCCACAGTGTCGAGCCCGACGTCCTCCGAGCGCGGGGCGCGGCCGGTGGCGAAGAGGATCTCGTCGGCGGTCAGTTCGCCGCCGTCCGAGAGGGTGGTCCGGACCTCTCCGTCGCGTGCCCGCTCCGCTGCGACGACGGAGACGTTGAACCGCACGTCCGCGCCGGCTTCCCGCAGCCGCTCGGTGACCAGTTCCCCCGCGAAGGGCTCCATGCGCGGCAGCAGCCGCTCCCCCCGGGCGAGCAGGGTCACCCGGCTTCCCAGCGCCTGCCAGGCGGTGGCCATCTCGACGCCCACCACACCGGCGCCGGCGACCGCCAGGCGGCGGGGCGGCTTCCGGGCACTGGTCGCCTCCCGGCTGGTCCAGGGCCTCAGGTTCTCGATCCCGGGCAGCGGGGGCAGGGCCGCGCGGCTGCCCGTGCACAGGGCGACGGCGTGCCGGGCACGTAGCCGGAGGGTATGGCCGGCCGGGGTCTGCACCGAAACCTCGCGCTCCCCGGCCAGGCGTCCGTGACCGCGCAGCAGGTCGATGCCTGCTGACTTGATCCACTCGACCTGGCCGTCGTCCTTCCAGTCGGCGGACATGCGGTCGCGGTGCGCCAGGACGGCCTCGGTGTCCAGCGGGCCCCTGACGGCGTGGCCGAGCCCGGGAACGTGTACGGCGTCGGCGCGGAGCAGGGCCGGGCGCAGCAATGCCTTGCTGGGTTCGCAGGCCCAGTACGAGCATTCGCCGCCGGCGAGTTCGCTCTCCACGATGACGGTGCTCAGGCCCGCGGCGCTGGTGCGGTCCGCGACGTTCTCGCCGACGGGCCCCGCGCCGATCACGATGACGTCGTAGGTGCGGGTGTTCTCGGTCGTCATGTGTGCTCCGATGGATGGACGTCGGCCGGTGGACGGGGTCGGCGGACGGGTGTCGTGACGGCGGTTCCGGCGCGGCGGTGGAGGCCGGCCGCGCCGGGACCGGGTCTCAGCGGCCGGGGGCGCGTTCGGTGACCTCCTGGAGGTACCACTCGTTGCCGTCCAGGTCCTTGAAGGCGGCGAAGGTGCCGTAGCTGGCCCGCTCGGGGTGCAGGCCGGGAACCCGGTGGGAGTCACCGGCGTGATGGAAGGCGCCGGTCTCGTCGCGGAACGGGCCGTGGACCTCCACACCGCGGGACTCCAGCTCCTTCTGGGCCTCGACGATGTCGGTGACGGTCAGCTGCAGGCCGTGGAGCGTGCCCTCCTCCTGCCGGGTGAGACCCTCGCCGAAGATGATCGAGCACTCGGAGCCGGGCGGGGTCACCTGCACGATCCGGTAGCCGTCGTCGATGGGGAAGTCGGCGTCGAGGCGCCAGCCGAGCCGCTCCGCGTAGAAGCGCTTGGCACGGTCCACGTCGGACACCGGGAGAACGACGACTTCGAGCTTCATGTCCACGGCTGTGATCCTGCTTTCGGTGGTTCGGACAATCGGATGGCTGGGATCGGTGGGCGGTGCCACCGGAGACGAACATGCCGAGCGTGAGCCCCGCTGTGAGCACCGTGACCGCACCGCTACCCGCGCTCACGTTCACGCCGTGAGCGCCGGCCCTCACTGTCGGCCGCGAGCGATGCGTGCCGCATCAGTCACCTGACGGTGTGGTCCTGCCGGTCCTCCGTCGCGGGCCCCTTAAGCCGTGTGGCCTCCTGAGGTGTCCCACCGGCCCGCTCCGAGGGTGGTGACCGATGCGTTACCGAGGCAACCGGCAGCCGGGAGTCTTCGCATACGTGTGAGGGTTGGGCGCTCCACTCACATGCGCCTGCACGGCAGTCCAGCGGCGGCAACCCTGGGTGCGGCTGCCCGGTGGGGATCGTGGGCCTTCAGCGCCGCCCGTCAGAGGAGGCTGGATGCGGGCGGACCGTATCCAGAGAGCACCACGCTCTCCGCCCAGGTCCACACCTGCGCGCCGGTGGGCCGGGCACGCCCCTCGGAGTCTGCCGGGTTCGGGCACGGCCGCTCGGCGGGGACGGCGGCGGAGACGCTGACGTGGGCGGGACGCCGGAGCCTGACGTGCCCTGCGTGTGTGTGCGCCGTGGCGGTCATGTCCTGCCTTCGCTCTTCGATAGGTGTGTGGGCCGGCCGAGAGGGGAGCGGGTCCCGTGCCGGGGGAAGTGGCACGGGACCCGCGGCCCTCGGGGGACGGGTCAGGCGGCGGTGCCGGCGTTGATGACGACGGGGATGTTGTCGCGCGTGGCCTTGGAGTAGGGGCAGATCTGGTGGGCGGCGTGCGCGAGTTCCTCGGCGGTGGCCTGGTCCACGCCGCCGAGGACGGGGTTGAGGACCGCGGAGAGGGAGAACTCCCCGTCGTCGCCGTGGGTGAGGGTGATCTCGGCCGTGATGGTGGTGCTGGTCAGCCGGATCCTGCGCTGGGTGGCGGCGCGACGCAGGGCGCCGAGGAAGCAGGCGGCCCAGCCGGCGGCCAGCAGTTGCTCGGGGTTGGTCGCGGTGCCGGCGCCGCCGAGTTCCTTGGGGAGAGCGAGGCTGGTCTCCAGCAGGCCGTCGGAGGAACGGACGTGTCCCCCGTTCCGGCCCTCTCCGTCGACGTCGACAACGGCGGTGTAGCTGACTGCCATGACTGGTGCTCCCGATCCGGGTCAAGAGGTCTTGGGTGCCTTCCCGACCAGGACACCGATTCCGTCACTGGTTGAGGAGGTGACGAAATCATGGCATCTCTTTATGTCACCGGTCAAGGCGGTGACTGATGTCTTTTCGCGGTCGTCTCCGCCCACGTGTTGCGGCGAACCGCGCCAAGGGGTGGGCCGTGTGCCCGCCGGCGGCGCGCCCGCCCTGCGAGATCCTCTCGGCGACGGTCCGGCCGAGAGCGAGACGGGAAACGTCGCGTCGGCGGCAGGTGGTCGGGTCCACCTGCCGCCGACAGCGATCTGTCCGCGGTCCGTGTCGCACGACCGGATCAGACGGTGATGGTCTTGTACTCGGTGTATGTGCCGAGGCCGACCGCGCCGTACTCGCGGCCGATGCCGCTGGCCTTGTAGCCGCCGAACGGGCCGTCGAAGGCGATGGAGGCGCCGTTGATGCTGATGGTGCCGGTGCGCACGCGGCGGGCGACAGCCAGGGCGTGCTCCTCGTCGGAGGACCAGACGCCGCCGGAGAGGCCGTACTCGGAGTCGTTGGCGATGCGGACGGCCTCGTCCTCGTCGTCGTAGGCGATGACGACCAGGACCGGGCCGAAGATCTCCTCCTGCGCGATGCGCATGGAGTTGTCGACGTCGGCGAAGACTGTGGGCGTGACGTAGTTGCCCGCCTCCAGGCCCTCGGGGATCTGCGGGCCGCCGGTGACCAGGCGGGCGCCCTCCTCGATGCCGAGCTGGATGTAGTCGCGCACCCGCTCCTGCTGGTCGGGGCGGATCATCGGGCCGATGAAGGTGTCGGGGTCGTTCGGGTCGCCGACCTTGAGTGACTCCACCAGGTCCTTCAGTGCGGCCACGACCTCCTCGTAACGGCCGCGCGGCGCGAGGATCCGGGTCTGGGCGATGCACGACTCGCCGTTGTTGAGCAGGGAGCCGAACTTCACACCCGCGACCGCCTTCTCGATGTCCGCGTCGGGCAGGATGATGGCGGCGGACTTGCCGCCCAGCTCCAGACTGACCCGCTTGAGCTGCTCGCCCGCGATCGAGGCGATGCGGCGGCCGGCCCGCGTCGAGCCGGTGAAGGCGATCTTGTCGACCTCCTTGTGCGACACCAGGTACTCACTGGTCTCCCGGTCCGCGGGCAGGACGCTGATCACGCCCTCGGGCAGGCCCACCCGCTCCAGCAGCTCGGCCAGGAAACCCATGCTCAGCGAATTCTCCGGCGACACCTTGAGAACCACGGAATTGCCGGCGACCAGGGCCGGGATGATCTTCGAGGTGGCCGAGGAGAACGGCGAGTTCCACGGGATCACCGCGGCCACCACGCCGATCGCCTCACGACGCACCACGCTGCGCACCGGCGACGCAGGGCCGGAGGGCTGAAGCGTCTCCTCCCAGCCGAACTCCTCCGCCGCCTTCAGGTAGGCGTTCGCCTGCCGGGTCAGACCGGGCTGTCCGGCGCGGGTGAACCAGCCGGCCGAACCGTTCTCCAGCGAGATCAGGTGCGCGATCTTCTCCGCGTTCTCCTCGCGCAGTGCGTTGAACCGGCGCAGGACCGCGATCCGCTCCGCCGGTGGGCTCAGACGCCACGCGCCCGCCTCGAAGGACGACCGCGCGGCGGCGACCGCGCGGTCGATGTCCGCCGCCTGCGCCTGCGCCGCACGGCCGACCACCGACCGGTCGTGCGGCGAGGCGATGTCGAGCAGCTCCGGGTCGCTCGGCGCCACCCAGGAACCGCCGATGAAAAGCCGGTCGTACGTGATCATGTGCTTTCTCTCTTCCGGTGTGGTCGGTGTGTCCGGACCACTCGCTCTCAATAACTGTCACTTCACTGTAGCAGTTCCATGGATTAGCTGCACATAAGTGTGGCGGGACAGCAATGATCCTTTTCGCGAACGATGCTTACGGCACGCGTGCTCGCCGACGACGCCGCCCACCGGCGCCGGGACACCCGTATCGCCGAGGTGAACCTGGTGTCTCACCGGCCAGACACACCTGATCCCCGGGCGATGCCGACGTGACGGTCGGCACGTTTTCGAACGGCGCCGAGGCGGTCGGCTCAGTCGAATGACCCAAGCTTCCAGAGGTCGGAGCCGGGAGAAGAAGGGGAGACTCCCACGACGGTGGAGTTGCCCGGTGCCCCCACCTGCGACGCGGACAGCAGGCCGATGCCTCACACCCACCGGTTGCCCTCGTCCGCGATGCACCGTCACATGACTGATGTGCCTGCTTTCACCACGGACGAGAGTATGCGCATCGGCCTACCGCATGTGGCGTCGGCCGACCCCGCGGAAGCAACAGTCCCGAACCTGCCGTTCAGCGCACCAGAACGATCGCCGTCACCTATTTGAGAGGTGACGAAGCGCGTGCGAGGGTCATCGCGCCAAGGCGCCGCGACGATCTCGTTCCGCCGGTGTGAGCGGGAGGTCCCGGGCGAGAGCCGGTCACCGAAACGACGGAGGTTTTCACATGATCAACAGGCGTACCTTCAGCAAGGCCGTCGGCCTGGGCACCGGCGCGGCCGCGGTCTCACTGTCCGGCCTGCAGACCGACGCGTCCGCCGCCACCGGCGCGACCGCCTCCCCCCAGCCGAGCGGCGCACCCACCCCCACCGTGCCCACCATCACACCCGGCACCCACACCGGCTTTCGCACGCTCAAGCAGGTCAAGGCGGGTGTCCTCGACATCGGTTACGCCGAGGCCGGACCCTCCCACGGCCCGGTCGTCATCTGCCTGCACGGCTGGCCGTACGACATCCACAGCTACGTCGATGTCGCCCCGCTCCTCGCCGACCTGGGCTACCGCGTCATCGTTCCCTACCTGCGCGGCCACGGCAGCACCCGCTTCCTGTCCCGGCACACCCCGCGCAACGCCGAGCAGTCCGCGATCGCGCTCGACATCATCGCGCTGATGGACGCCCTCAAGATAGAGAAGGCCGTGCTCGCCGGCTTCGACTGGGGCTCGCGCACCGCCGACATCATCGCCGCGCTGTGGCCCGAACGCGTCAAGTCCCTGGTCTCCACCACCGGCTACGTGATCACCAACGTCAAGGCACAGCTGACGCCGGCGGCCCCGGCCGTCGAGCACAACTGGTGGTACCAGTGGTACTTCGCCACCGATCGCGGCAAGCAGGCCATGGAGAACGAGGAGCAGCGCATCGCCCTGTGCCGCTACGTGTGGACCCTCGTCTCCCCCAACTGGGACTTCGACGACGCCACCTTCCAGCGCACCGCCCAGGCTTTCAAGAACCCCGACTACGCCGCCATCGTCCTTTACAACTACCGCTGGCGCATCGGCCTCATCGAGGGCGAACGCCGCTACGACCGCTACGAGAAGCAGCTCGCGGCCCAGCCCTCCATCCACGTTCCGACCGTCACCCTCGACCCCGCCCTCGACCCTTTCACCCCGCCCGGCGACGGCACGTCCTACCGCAACCACTTCACCGGGCCCTACGAGCACCGCACCATCGCGAACATCGGCCACAACCTGCCGCAGGAAGCACCCACCGCCTTCGCCCAGGCCATCGTCGACGCCGACCACCTCTGAACCCCCGCGACGACCACCGACGCGGCAACCGACACACCGCGTCGGCCGCTGCGAGGAACGGTCCCGGACGAGCGAAGTCCACAGGAACGGTGTGACCGCCGCGCAGCTGCGTGACCTCGTGGCAACGGACGCGGTGGTGCTGCCGTCCATGAGGGCCACCGACCCTGTCCACATGGCCGTCTCCCTGGACCGGATCACCGAGTCCGGTGTGGCGGCGACGCCCGGATGGCGAGCCCGAAGATGAGGGAGGCGCCGGCTGCGCGGCGGCACTGGCCGACTTCATTTATGCGGGACGCATGGGCACAAGCGGACGACGAGACGCCTACGACGAGGTGAGACGACGCACGGCGCGGCGAGTCGCGAACAACCACGCGGCCGGGAAGGGCAGGTGCCCTTCCCGGCCGCGCGTTCGAGTCCCGGCGCACCCATAGAGGCGCGGCCTCGACGCCGCTCATGACACCTCCCCTTCTGCGCACATGTCTCCGCGCGAACCCAGCAACGCAGCGGCCGCGGGGACGCAGCGAGTCACCTCCTTGACAGGTGATGGCTGACCTGACAGATTCATCACCTGTCAAGACGGTGACGAATGCCGCCGCAGTCGACCGGCAATCGTCGAACCGCCTGAAACCTGAAACCTGTAACTGCCTGAAAGGGGTTTGTCGTGGTGAGCATCAAGGGTGGACGCAAGCGAGTGGTGACGGGTATGTCCTCGGCGCTCACGGCGGGGCTCGCGCTCGGCGCGTTCACCCTCAGCGGCACCGCCAACGGCGCGACCAAGTCTTCCGAAGCCGCCGGAGCCGGCAGACACGTCAAGCCGACCATCGTCCTCGAGCACGGCGCATTCGCCGACGGCTCGAGCTGGAACGGTGTCATCGCCGACCTGCGCGCCGACGGCTACCCTGTGGTCGCCGCCGCCAACCCCCTGCGCGGCCCCGCCTCCGACGCCGCGGCCCTGCGCACCGTCCTCGACCACATCAAGGGCCCCAAGATCGTGGTCGGCCACTCCTACGGCGGCAACGTCATCAGCGAGGCCGCCACCAACGACCCCCAGGTCAAGGCCCTCGTCTACGTCGCGGCCTTCCTCCCGGCGCCCGGAGAGAGCGCCCTGGAGCTCACCAATAAGTACCCGGGCTCCACCCTCCCCGCCGCCCTCGACCCGGTCACCTACAAGCAGGCCGACGGCACCGCTGCCACCGACCTGTACATCCAACAGGTCAAGTTCCACCACCAGTTCGCCGCCGACGTCCCCGCCGCTCAGGCCGCCCTCATGGCCGCCGAACAGCGCCCCATCGCCCAGGCCGCCCTGGAGGAGAAGGCCACCACCGCCGCCTGGAAGACCAAGCCCAGCTGGGACGTCGTCACCACCGAAGACCTCAACATCCCTCCGGCCGTCCAGCGCTACATGGCCAAGCGCGCCCACGCGCACACCACCGAGGTGGCCGCCTCCCACTCCGTGGCCGTCTCCCATCCCCACCTCGTCGCCGACGTCATCGAGCGGGCCGCCCGCGCCACCGTCCGCTGACACCTCGAGGGACGGCGGGGCTCACTGTCCCGCCGTCCCCGGGTCACGCCACAGACATCAACGGCACACCCCACAGGTGTGCCGTTCGGCGTGTCCCACGGGGTCGCGGGACTGCGCCGCGAGTGAGGTCGCCCTGCACGCCGCGATCGACTCGCCCAGCTCAGGAGGCTCTCGGAGAGCGCCCCGGTGAACGGCGGCGTGTGGCCGGCCCTGCGGGCGTCCGGAGACGCCGCCGGCCGGCACCCGGTGAGGCGTCGGCCGGTCGAGGGCGTGTTGTCCGGTGGCTCAGGCGGCCGGGACGGCGTCCTTGTCCCTGGCGGGGTCCGTGCTACCGGCCCTCTCACCGGGCTTCCGAGCCGGCTTGAGGAAGAGGGCGAGGAGGATGCCGACGACGAGAGTGGGGGCGATCCAGAGGTAGCCGGTGGCCGTGGCGTGGGCGAAGGCGTCCCGTGCGGTGTCGCGCAGGGCGGCGGGCAGATGGCCGATGGTGTCGGGGCGGGCGGCGTCGAAGCCGCCGGCGGTCGTCAGGCCGCGGGTCCCGTCGGCGAAACCGGTGTTGAGGAGGGTGCCGAAGACGGCGACACCGAAGGCCGCGCCGATGGAGCGGGCGAAGGTGACCACGGCGCTGGCGGCGCCGAGATCGGCGGCGGGCACACTGTTCTGGACGGTGGTCAGCACCACCATGGGCACCATGCCGATGCCGATACCGGTGATCAGGAAGTACACGCTGAGCACGAGGGTGTCGGTGCTCGCCCCGATGGTCCCCAGCAGGAGCAGCCCGGCAAGGTTGGCGAGCAGACCCACCAGAAGGACCACTCGCAGCCGCTCGACGTGCGCGGCCCAGCGTCCGGCCAGTGACTGGCTGACGACCAGCCCGGCGACCAGGGGCAGCATGTGGATGCCGGAGAGAGTGGCCGAGACACCGTGGACGATCTGAAGGTACGTCGGCAGGTAGACCAGCGCGGCGAACATCGCGGCGTTGGCGAAGAATCCGATCAGCGAGGAGAAGACCACGGTCCGGGAGCCCAGCATGGCCGGCGGCAGGACCGGGGCGGCAGCGCGGCGCTCGACGGGCACCAGCAGCACGGCGAGCAGAGCGGTGGCGGCGATCAGTCCGAGAATGGCCGGCGAGCCCCAGCCCCAGCGCTCGCCGAAGGAGGTGATCAGGATCAGGCCGGTGGCGATGGCGGCCAGGAGGGTCGAACCGAGAAAGTCGATGCGGGCCCCTGCTCCCCGGGTGGCTGCGGGCAGCGCCCGCGCGGCGATGGCCAGGGCGACCATGCCGACGGGCAGGTTGACCAGGAAGGCCCACCGCCAGGACAGCTGGTCGGTGAAGACACCGCCCAGCAGGGGGCCGACGATGCTGGCGACGCCGTAGACCGAACCGAACATGCCCTGGTAACGGCCGCGTTCGCTCGGCGCGACGATGTCACCGACGAGGGCGAAGGTCAGCACGATCATGCCGCCGCCGCCCACGCCCTGGAGCACACGGGCGCCGATCAGTTCGGGCAGGTTCTGCGCCAGACCGCAGGCCACCGAGGCGATCAGGAAGATCGAGGTGGAGGCCAGGTACAGCCGCTTGCGGCCGAACATGTCGCCGAGCTTGCCCCACAACGGTGTCACGGCCGTCGACGCGAGCAGATACGCGGCGCTGACCCACGCGATGTCGTCGAACCCGTTCAGGTCCTCCGCTATCCGGGGCAACGCGGTGGAGACGATCGTCTGGTCCAGGGCTGCGAGGAGGACCGCCAGGACCAGCGCGCTCATCGCGGCGGCGGCACCACCCGCCTTGGGTGACGGGGGGTTGCATGCCTTCGACATCAGAACTTGCCTTTCTTGACGTGGTGCACGTGGACGGTGCCGACCGCCGCCGGACGACGAGACCCACCCGTCTGGCACTCCCCGACTTATCTGTCACGCTACTGTAGCATTTAATGAGCAGACTTCCCCTCTTGCGAGGCAGTAGATGTCTCAGGCTTCACATTCCGCCACTAGACTCGGTGCGGTGAGAGCCGACGCAGCACGCAACCTGGAAGCCGTCCTGACCACCGGAGCACGCATGCTCGCCGCCGACCCCGGCGCCAGCATCGCCAGCATCGCAGCCGAAGCAGGCGTGGACCGACGCACGGTCTACCGCCGCTTCGCCTCCCGCGAGGAACTCCTCGCGGCCATCTACGAATCCCGCCTCACGGCGATCGAGCACGCCATCGAGGACGCACGACTGCGCGAGGCACCCGTCGCCGTCGCCCTGCACCGCTACGTCGAGAACATCATCGCCGTCAACCGCACCTGGCCCGTCGACCTCGCCCGCATGCTCGCCGACGACAGCGTCCACGCGCGCCGCGACAGGTCCGTCCGCGAGGTCGACGCCTTCCTCGAACGCGCCACCGACGAAGGCCTCCTGCGCCCCGGTCTCCCGGAGGGATGGGCGAGCGCACTGCTGCCCCAGCTCATGCACCTCGTGTCCCGGCAACTGCCCGAACTGAGCCCTGCACAGGCGGCGGACGTCGTGGTCGACACCCTGCTGCACGGCCTCGGAGCACCCTGACACACCGACGGCCCTCGGGAACACATGTGTCCACGTGTCCCGAGGGCCGGCCTGTGCGGCGGCGGTACGGCCGCGTCCCCCGTCGCTCGACTCGTTCCACGGCCTTCACCAGCAGTGCGCCTGCGGGCATCCGCACACACATGCACAGTAAATACGTATAACGAGAGTTCCCATTCGACGACAGCCACGGTAGGGCCGGTCCGCGCGCCGTAGCCGACGGCTCATGACCCGTAGGCCGGAGGCACACCCGGCGTACGGTGGGCCATATGTCCGGCAAGAAACATTTCGGCCCTATCAAGTGACGAAAGCCACGCGGACATTTAGTCTTCGTTCCACGTGGAGCAGAAGAGGTGGCGGGCGCAGCGGCACGCCGGCGTCGGACCGGAGTGTTCGGCGGGGAAGGGGAGTGGGGGGCAGTGGAGTCGATCACCGGCACCATGGTCGGCCGCGAAAGCGAACAGGAGACGCTGTCGGCGTTCGTGGCGGCCTCCGGGGGCCGGGCTCTCGTCCTGCGGGGTGACACGGGTGTGGGCAAGAGCACCCTGCTGGACCACGTGGCCGATCTCGCAACGGGTGAGCAGCACAGGGTGATCCGGGCGGCCGGGGTCGAGGCCGAGTCGGAACTGCCGTTCGCGGGGCTGCACCAGATCCTGTATCCGCTGCTGTCCTACCTGGACCGGCTGGACGAGGTCCACCGGAGAGTCTTCGACGTCGTGTTCGCCAGGAGCGAGGGGACTCCCCCGTCGGTCATGACCCTCGGCATCGCCGTCCTGGACCTGCTGTCGCTCGCAGCGTCGCAGAAACCCCTCCTGCTGGTGCTGGACGACGGTCAGTGGCTCGACGCCTCCAGCACCGAGGTCTGCGGCTTCGTGGGACGCCGCCTCACCGGCAGCTCGGTGAAGCTGATAGTCGGTCTGCGCGCCGCCGTACCCTCGGGTTTCGACACCGCCGCGCTGCCCGAACTGCCCGTGACAACGCTGTCCGAGAAGGCCTCCGAACAGCTCCTGGACATGCGCCATCCCGGGCTGGAGCCCCAGATCCGCCGTCTCGTGCTGGACGAGGCCCAGGGAAATCCGCTGGCCCTGCTGGAACTGCCGCCCCACGTGCGCGGCCACCGGGCGGGACGCGACCCCGAGGAACTGCCCGGGTACACCGGCGTCCCGCTGCCGCAGCGGCTCCAGCACGTGTACGGCGCCCGCATCGCGACCCTCGGCGACGCCGTGCGCGCGGAGCTGCTGCGCGGCGCCCTGGACGGCGTCGAGGCCGGCACCGCGGCAGGCCGTCCGGGGCGCACGCGCTACCGCATGAGGGACGCCGACGAGGCGACGGGCTGCGGCCTGCTGGGCATCGACCCGCTCACCGGTGACTTCGTCTTCAGGCACCCCCTGGTGCGGTCGACGGTGGTCCAGATGGCGACCCCCAACGAACGGCGTGCGGCCCACGCCGTTCTCGCCCACGTACACCGCGAGGACCTGGAGCGGCGCGCCGTGCACCTGGCGGCCTCGACGGTCGATCCCGACGAGCAGGTCGCGACCGTACTGGAGGCAGCCGCGGACTCCGCCACCCGGCGCGGCGGCGCCGTTGCCGCCGTGGCCTGGCTGACCCGGGCCGCGGAGCTGAGCGAGAGCCACGAGGACCGGTCCCGGAGGCTCGGCAGCGCGGCGTTCATCGCCGGGCACGCCGGCCAGCTGGACCGGGCCCAGCGGTTGGTCGGCTCCGACACCGCATTCGGGCAGCGGGAGTCCCCGGCGTCGGTGGTCGCATCGGCCTACGTCGCGCTGTACGAGGACGGGGACGTACGGTCCTCGCAGCGTCAGGTGCTGACGGCGATCGAGAGCATGCGGGCCGGCGGCGTACGGGAGCCGGACGAGATGCTCACACGACTGGTCAACCTGCTTCTGGCCATCAACCAGTACGCGAGCGACGAGACATCCTGGATACGGACTCATGAGCTTCTCGGCTCCCTCGGCGGCCTGGTGCCGTCCATGTCACGTATCTACCAGGACGCCTGGGGCGACGTCGTGCGGCGCGGTGCGGGCGTGCACGAGCGGGTGGAGCGTGCCTTCTCAGGAGTCCGCGACCTCGAACCGTGGGACGTCACCCGCCTGTGCGCCGCCGCCTACCACGTGGACACGCTCAGCCAGTACCGGCGGCATCTGCAGCGCACCGTGGACCGCGAGGTCGAGACGGGGGCCGTGTCGGTCGGCATGACCATGCTGCACCTGATCATGCTCGACCAGATGGCGGTCGGTGAGTGGAACGAGGCCCAGCGCACAGGACAACGCTGCCTGGAACTGACCACCTCTCATCGCAATGCGCTGTTCGCCCACCAGAGCCGTGCGTACCTGGGGCTGCTGGCCGCGCTGCGTGGCCAGACCGAGCGCGCCCGCGAACTCCAGGCCGTCGTCGACGCCTGGGCCCGTCCCCGCGGCATCGGCTTCCTCGCCCAGATCGCCGACGCCATCGGCACCACCGCCGCCCTCAGCGAAGGCGACTACGAAGCCGCCTACCTCCATGCCATCGGCATCACACCGCCCGGCTCCTTCGCTCCCTACGCCCACCAGGCGTCCCGCACCCTCCTCGATCTCGTCGAAGCAGCCCTGCACACCGGCCGCTCAGAACAAGCCCGCGCCCACGCCCTCGCCGCACAAGAAGCCGGCCTTCCCGAGATCTCCCCGCGGCTCGCCCTGGTCACGTACGGCGCCCTGGCCATGACCGCCACCGATCCGACCGAAGCCGACGTTATGTACGACCGCGCCGAGACCCACCCGGACGCCGCCGTCTTCCCCTTCGAACTCGCCCGCATCCGCCTCGCTCACGGCATCCGCCTGCGCCACACCCAAGGACGCAAAGCCGCACGGCCGTCCCTGACCCTGGCCGCGGAGACGTTCGAACGGCTCGGCGCACCCACGTGGACCGAACGGGCGCGGGCCGAGCTTCGTGCCACCGGGGCGGCCACCCTCGCCTCCTCGGCGCACCTCACGGCGCTGACCTGGCAGGAACGCCGGATCGCGGATCTCGCCGCCGGCGGCCTGACCAACAAGGAGATCGGCGAACGCATGCACCTGTCGCCGCGCACGGTCAGCTCCCACCTGTACCGCGTCTTTCCCAAGCTCGGCATCACCTCGCGCGCCGCGCTGCGTGACGCACTGGGCAAGATCCCCGGCGAGCAGAACGTGTGACCGTGGCGTGTGACCCCGTACCGTGTGACGGCAGTGGTGCCGACGGCCCGGGACGACAGGTTCTGTCACGGTTGCGGTGTGTTCAGCCCTCCGCGGGACGGCCGCGGATGCCGCGTTCGTCGAGCCAGCCGAGCACGTAGTCGGCGACGAAGCGCCATCCGTTGTCGATGACCAGCGAGTGGGCGCGGTCCGCGAACTGCTTCAGGTCGGTCACGGCCGTGGAGTCGCCGTACTGCTTGTAGACCGCGCGCGTCACGGAGTCGGGCACCAGTCGGTCCTCCTGCCCGGAGATCAGCAGGAGCGGGCCGCGACGTTCGTTGGCGATGTCGGCCATCGCGCGCGGGCTGCGCTCCGCGTCGGCGCGCCCGAGATCGGTGAGCAGTCGGCGCGGTGCCGGCACCACATAGCGCTCGAAGAGCCGGTCGGACTCCTCCGCTTCGACGGTGTTGGCGAAGACGTGGTGGAACTGCTTCGGGGACAGGGGCACCAGCCGGTCGGTGGTGTCCGCCGGGTCGGGGGTCCACAAGCCGGTCCGGGAGGTGGACAGCGGGACGCCGTTGACCGGGGCGGGAGCGATCGCCACCGCTGCCCGGCCCACGTTGGCGCCGATGAGGTGCTGCGCGATGAGCCCACCGACCGAATGGCCGACGAGCACCGGCGAAACCTCGAACGACCGCACGATGTCGGCGTAGTGGTCCGTCAACGCGTCCAGTCCGACGCCGCCGAGCGCCTCGGGCGACTTGCGCACCTCCCGAGCGGCGGCGGCCTCCCCCGGCCATCCCGGTGTGAAGACGAGGAACCCCTGGCTGGCGAAGCGCTGTGCCCACGACTCCCAGGAAAGCGCATGGAACCACGCGCCATGGATGAAGACGACGGGAGTACGGTTCACGGCTGGCTCCTCCGAGCATGACGACCACCCGGCACCGGCACGCGGGCGACTGTTCCAGAATCGTCCGGGCACGGGCCCGGGGCGACAGTCGAATGACTTAATGTCGGCCCGGCTCAACGTCTCCCCTTCACCAGTGCGCTCGACCGCCCCGGCAGGGCAGAGTGTTCCAACTGCCGGCCCCAACTACACGAACACCAGCTACGGCACCCTGCAAGACCTGGTCGTTCGGGCAGGCCAACCACCGGTACTGAGATCCTTCGGACCTGATCGGCGGCCGCCGGTCAAGCCCGCACATGTCCCGCTCGCCCGGACACACCTGGAGTCGGGGCGTAGGCTCGCAAGAAACATGCGTCGGGGTCCGAGGGACGAAGTATGGGCGGAATGCCACAGGACGTCGGCCCGCGTCAGGACGTGGTCCTGAAGAGGGCCGCGCAGGCGGGCGATGTGTCGGCGCTGGCCCTGCTGCTGGAGCGGCACCGGCCCGGGATGCGCGCGGTGGCGGTCAGCCTGCTGAGGCCGGGCCCGGACGTGGCGCTGCGGCGGATCGTGGACATCCGCGATCCCGAGGCCGTGGGACCGTGGCTGCGCATGGGCGTCGCCAGCCGGGCGCCCGTTTTGTTCGGGGCTCTTAGAGCTCCGGGCAAAGCAGGTGCTGGGAAGGTGTACCCCGAGCCGTCGAAGTCACCGCCGCGCCCTGCGGCGGTGACGATCGGACGACTCCGGAGGGCTCCCGGCGACCTCCGTCCGGCTTCTCCGCGGCCGGTTCAGGAAGGCGCGCCGGCCAGGACCTGCACTTTGCCGGTGTCGAGTGAGTAGTAGGCGCCGACGACCGCCAGGGAGCCCCTGCGCACCAGTGGGGCGAGGTCCTGGTTGGAGCCAAGCGCGGTGGCGGTCAACTTGACCTGGGCTCGTGCCATCGTCTCGACCGGGTCGGCGCCGCCCTGCTTCACCGCCTGTTCGTACGCCGGCCGCAGAGCATTGACGATCGCCTGGAGGTTGCCGGGCAGAGGTTTCCCGTCACGCATGGACTGGTACGCCGCTTTGACGGCGCCGCAGCGTTGATGACCGAGGACGACGATGAGCGAGGTGCCACTCGTCATGGGTCCGTACTCGACAGAACCGGTGACCACCGGGTCGACCGCCTGCCCGCCCGTACGCATCACGTAGAGGTCGCCGAGCCCGGTGTCGAAGAGAAGCTCAGGCGGCACTCGGGAGTCGATGCACGACAGAACCGCCCCGAAGGGCTCCTGTTCCTGAGCCACGAACTGACGCCGGTCCGGATCCCGGTCGGGATGCTGAAGGTTTCCGCTCACCCAGCGTCCGTTGCCATCCATCAGCCTCGTGAACGCGGCGGCGGGCGTGGTCGGCCGCGGTCCGGGCGAAGCGGTGCTCTCCCGCGTGGCGGTGCTCCCCCGCGTGGCGGTGCTCGTCGACGAGCACCCCGCGAGCGCGACCGTGGCACTCGCGAGTGAGCCGGTGAGCAGAGCTCTACGGTTCGGACGCCCTGCTGTGCCCATCGGCCGTTCCCCTCTGTGCCGCGCGAACCCGCGCCTGACTGCAGGCCAGGCCGATTGTTCAGCGTGGTGGAGGTGGCCTGGCGGCAGGCACGCCTGGGCGCGGGCTGCTTTGCCCCCGACGGCCCACGGGTGAGACCGGCGATGACCGGCTCCCGTCACGGTCGATGTCGGCGAGCACGCGGCGACCGGGAGGTCGTCCTTCGAACGGGGCCCACGCCCGCAGGAGCGCGTCTCCTGCACCGCGGACGCCCGCAGACGCCCCGCGTCCGCGGCGGCTGCTTGTGGGCGCCTGGGCGGCGCCCGATGAAGGACACCAGGCACTTTTGGCCCCCGCGTGGCCCGCCGTCCCGGGACCGGCGGGCCGACGCTTCGAAAGGCGCCGTCGCGGGGTAACCGGAACATACGCCTCCGCTCCCCAAAACGGAAGACCCCTCGGACACTGGCTCGCGCGTTCGAGCAGCAGAGGTCCGTGCCGCCAAGGACTAGCGGGCGGCCTGCGGCCTTCGACGGCCCGGTCAACCGCCCGAGGAGTGGTGGCACCGGCCCTACGGACACCGGTGCTCGGCTTTGACGACAGGAACGGGGACCGCCCACCACGGACCCGAGGAACTCGACTGACCGCAGACCCCGCGGAGACGCCTGAACAAGCCGTCTCCACAAGGCACGCGCAACATCCGGTGACAGTCGGTCACTCAGCTTCTCATTGACCGGCGGTGGCGTTCCAGTCGACCAACTGGACGATCACGCCGTTGGGGTCCCGCACCTGGAAAGCCCGCTCGCCCCACTCTTCTTCGGTCAGCGGCATGGTGACCGTGACGCCTTCGGCACGCAGGCGCGCCAGTTCGGCCTCGAGGTCGTCGACGACGAAGGCGAGGATGAGTCCGGCGGCGTGTTCGTCACGCTGGTCTGCCGGGAGGGTCTGCAGGCCCCGCCGCAGGAAGACGACGTTCATGCCGACGTCGTCGCGCGTCAGCGACGCGAACCCGTCGGCGGCCATCTCCTCACGGAACCCGAAGTGCGTACGGAGGAACGCGCTGGAGGTCTGGACATCGTCGACGTTGAGTGACACGGCACTGGAAGTGACCTTCACAAGGGCTCCTTCATGTCGAGTTCTCTGTACGAAGTACAATGTACATCGTACAGAGATCGAATGCGAGAAGATTGGCCCCGTGCCTACCGACCGAACCAGCGCCGGCGACCCGGCCCGTACCCTGCAACTGCTCTGGCGTGAGGCCGCCCCCGACCGCGGCCGAGGGCCACGGCGCGGGCTGAGCATCGACGCGGTGGTCGAGGCGGCCACCGCCGTCGCCGACGCCGAAGGCCTGGACGCGGTGACCATGCGCCGCGTCGCCCAGGAACTCGGCGTGGTACCGATGACGCTCTACACCTACGTCCCAGGCAAGGCCGAGCTGCTCGACCTGATGCTCGACGCCGCCTACGCCCGCATGCCCCGCACGGACACAACGGGGCAGCCCTGGCGCCAACGCGTCACCGCCATCGCCGACGAGAACAAGGCACTGTTCGAGCGCCACCCCTGGGCCGCGGCCGTCTCCACCTCCAGGCCCCCGCTGGGACCGGGCCTGATGCGGAAGTACGAGCACGAGCTGTCCGCGTTCGAAGGCCTCGGCCTGAGCGACATCCACATGGACGACTGCCTCACCTACCTGCTCACCTTCGTCCAGGCATGCGCCCGCGCCGCCGCCGACGCCCGGGCCGCCCAGCACGACAGCGCCATGAACGACGAACAGTGGTGGCAGGTCAACGCCCCGCTGCTCGCCCGGGTCCTCGACCCCGACACCTATCCCACCGCCGTCCGTGTCGGCACGGCGGCAGGCACGGCACACGGCACCGCCTACGACCCCGAGCACGCCTACGCCTTCGGGTTGCGACGCACCCTCGACGCCTTCGCCGCCCTCATCGACGAGAGCCGCAACGCGAACACACCCACCTCGACGTAGAGCGTCAAGCGGGTGCCGGTCAGTGAGCCACGCCATGTCGGGGCGGGCCGCGGGCCGCGGGCCGCGGGCCGCACGAGCTCGACGGCCGGCCCGGCAGGATCTTCCGCGGCTGCGACGACGGCATGCATCCTGCACACCATGGTCCGCGAGATGCTCGGCGGGCAGATGTGGTGGGGACGCTCAGGCCGCTTGACTCAGCGCTTGGGTGGGCGAGTCGAGTGTTGTCGGGATGCCGTCGAGGCCCCGCGTCAGGGCCGAGCGAGCACGCAGAACTCGTGGCCCTCCGGGTCGGCCAGGCACGTCCACGGGACGTCGCCCTGGCCGAGGTCGAGGTCGGTGGCGCCGAGGGCCCGCAGCCGGGCCACCTCCGCTGCTCTGTCGTCGCCGGCGTACGGCAGCAGGTCGAGATGCACGCGGTCCGGCACGGTCTTCACGTCCGGCGTGCGGAGGAACTCGAGGTACGGGCCGACGCCCTTGGCGGAGCGCAACACCGCATGATCGTCGCTCACCTCGTGCAGGGTCCAGTCCAGCGCCTCACCCCAGAACCGGGCCATGGCCCGCGGATCCGCGCAGTCGACCACCACCGCGGCGATCGGCCCGGTGTCCCGGTAGATCTCCCGAGGCTCCAGCACGCAGAACTCGTTGCCCTCCGGGTCGGCGAGGACGGTCCACGGCACTTCGCCCTGGCCCACGTCGACGGGCATCGCACCGAGGCCCTGAAGGCGCGCGACCGTCTCCGCCTGATGGGCCGCAGAGGTGGTGGCGAGATCGAGGTGCACACGGTTCTTTGTCGTTGTCCTCGGTTCCGGGACGGGAACGACGTCGATGCCGAGGACGACCGGATCCGGCCAGACGAGGCCGCCGGCGGGTCCGACATAGGTGGTCACGCCGGGACTGTAGGCACTCCAGCCGAGCGCCTCCGCCCAGAACCGGCCGACCGCCGATGCATCGAGAGCCTTTATGTTCACCATCACGGGTCGCAGCGCCATGCCGGCGATCCTATGCACCCGCTGCGCGACGACATCAGCGCCGTCGCCGAAACCTCGTCGGTGCGCCTATAGGTCGAACTCCACATGCTCCACGTCGGTGAACTGCACCTCCAGGCCCTGGGCGCGGCGGCCGCGGTCACGGAAGTAGATCTCGCCCAAGCCCTCGGCTGCGATGTCACGCAACTGCTGCTCGGTGGCCCCCTGTTCCTGGGCATCGAAGAGACGCGCCGCGAACTCGGGGGGCAGCGCCACCGTCAGGTGCCGCTGCCGCGGGTCGTCGGTCGTGCCCGGGGCGGCGGTGTACCCGAAGCGGGCGCGGGTGTCGATGACGATGCCGGTCCTGCTGGCCGCCTGCTTCTTGGCCCGGGCTCGGACCTGCGGCTGCCAGCGTCGGCGGACTTCGCGCTCGAGCCGCTCGGCGAGCTCCGGTCTGGGCCTTCTGATCTGGTCCTTGACATAGCGTTCGACGGTGCGCTGGGTGATGCCGAGCAGCTCGGCCACCGGCCTGGTGCCCTTGAGCTGCTTGACGAGGTACCGCACCTGGGCACCGGCGCTCTTGGGAACAGGGCGGGTGAACGCCTTCTGCAGGACCTCTTCGAGGCCGTCCCCGACCGTGTCCATCGGTCAGCCCCTTTCCTACTCTCCGCCGTCGGTGGCGGTGACGTGGCCGTCCTTGATGTACCGGGCCAGGTTGAGGTCCTGGCCGTGCTTCTCGCGCACCTCTTCGGCCCACAGGGTGGTCTGGGTGCCCTCGTGCTTGACCATTCCCGGCAGGACGCCGAGCCGGAAGCTGCCGGGCACCGTCTTGCCGCCCTGGTAGGGCAGGACGTCCAGCGGGCCCGGTCCGTCGGCGGCGTAGACGGCGCAGTCCGACAGGATCGCCACAGGGTACCGTCCGGTGGCCGCGGCGAGGGCCAGCATCTTCCGGTGCATGTTGACACGGGCCCGGGAGATGACGGCGGCGCGGATGTCGGGCCGCCAGGTCGGCCGGGACAGTGCCGGCCACGGCCTGCCGGGGCGCCATCCGCCGCCGCGCGGGCGCTCCCTCAGTTTGCCGATGCCGCCTTTGACGGTCGCCTTGATCGCGGACAGGACGACCGCCATCTCCGCATCGCGCTGCTTGTAGCCGTCCATGGCCGTCAGGAACTCCTCCGGCGTCAGCCCCTCCGGCACACCGAGGTCGGCCATGGTGGCCACGTACGCGTCGCGGAGACGCTTGTACCAGCTGTCCAGGTAACGACCGCTCGTGGTTCGGACGTACGCCTCGAGGGGTGCGACGTCGTATCCCAGCTCGACGGCATAGGCCACGGTCGGCGTCGCGTACCAGGCCGGCCCCTCGGGCCGGTCACCCCTGGGGGTGAACGGGCTGGGCAGCAGATCCCCGTCGAGGTGCTTCCGCTCCTTGCCGACCAGCACGCGGGACAGGTCGACATGGGAGAGGTCGACCAGCCAGGAGCCGGGCAGCTTCGGGTCGAAGGTCGGGTGCTTCACGTGGACCGGTTCGCAGGCGAGACCGACGACCGCGCCGTTCGCCGCCGCGCCGAAGGCGAGGTTGACGTCGATGCCGACCACATAGCGCTTCAGGCACTCGTCGTCCGTGAGCGGCCGGGCCCAGTCGTACGCCTCCTCCAGCAGGATCTCGGCCGGGCCCCGCTGGTGGAACCGTGGCAGGTCGGCGAGGAGCGGGTGCCCGTCCGGCGCCTCGCACGGCGCGCAGTCCACCGGATGGCTGCCCAGCGAGCCGGGGTTGTGCTCGCTGTGACGGCGGCCGGCGGCGTCCGGTTCGCTCGCCCTCGTGGGCGGGTGCAGAGCGGTCATCAGCTCGAGGCCCGTCACCGCGGTGGAGCCGCGCGGAGTCATCACCCGCTGCGCGTAGGTGCCCAGGAGCCGGGCGAGCTCCGCCGGCGGAAGCTGCGCCGCGCCCTCCCAGTGGCGCGTGTCCAGGGCGTCCCAGGAGGGGATGCACAGCTGCACGCACTGTCGCCTGCCGTCCTCGGCCGGGCGGTAGATCCGTGCCCACGGCCCAAAGCCACGCTTGGTCAGTTGCCAGTCGGCCCGCTGCAGTTGCTTGACGGCCTTGTGGGAGTCGGGGATCCGCCCGGCGAGGCGCTCGTCCTGGGTGAGCCGGTCCGGCAGCCCGTAGCGCTCGCAGGCGGAGGCGGTGAGCACGAGCAGCGGATCCGCGTCCTTCCCCGAGCCGTTCAGGCGCGGCGCGCCGAGCCTGGCTTCGGTCAGGGTCCACTCGACCAGGGACGGCAGGGACTTGGCGGGTACGTCCAGGACGAGGCCGCCGACGCAGTATGCGAGGACCTGGCCGTCCCGGTCGGCGTCGACGACGGCGAGCGGGCCGTTCTCGAACCGCGGATCGAACTCGGTGGATGTGGGTGCGGTCGCAGTGGGCCTCCGCGGGGCGGCGGCCTTCTGCGGGGCGGGCTCCTTCGAGGAGGCCCTCTTCGCCTCCGGCCGGGTCGTCGACCGCTTTGTGGCGGCCGCCGGACGGGACTCCGCTGCGAGGGTGGGGTGCGACGGGAGGGTGGCGGCCGTCACGGCCGCAGCACCCGGCGCCTGCCCGGGGGACGGAGTCCGTTCCTCCGCCGGTGCGGCCCCCGAGGGCGCGGGCACGGTCGCGGACGTCTCGCCGGCGGGCGTGGCGGCTGCCGTGGCGGAGTCGGCGGAGTGGGCGGATTGAGCGGGGTAGAGCTCCGCGAGCTTCTTCAGCAGGTGCGCGTAGGCCTCGCGCTCGGGCGGCCTCGGTTCGGTCTTCCCGTTCTCCCAGCCGCTCACCGTGGCGCGCCGTACTTTCAACGCGCCGGCGACCTGATCCAGCGTCAGCCCGTGCGCCTGGCGCAGCCGCTTGCGTTCCTCCGGCGGCGGCAGCGGCGACGCGGACGCGATCAACGCCTCGACCGCCTCGAACAACTCCGACATGGATGACCTCCGGCCCCTACCCTAGCTCAGGTAACCGTACGGAACGCGTACGATCAGCGCACATTTCGCGCACGTACGGCTCACTCCGGTCCCTCAGGAACGCGACGCAGCCAGAGCTGTCGGGCGGACCCCGATCGCCTTGCGGGCGCGGGCACTTGCTCGCTGCCGGCTTCGGCGGCCACCCGCCCGAGCGCGGGACACGGAAACGGCCAGGCCTGGAAGGGACAGCCGTCCGGCCGCGCCCCACGTCGATCGCAGGCGGCGACGTACGAAGTGCCCTCTTCGGTCAGTGGCGTCCGTCCGTGGAGGAGGCGGTGGCCTCCCCCTTGGCCTCCCCTCCGTGTTCACCTCCTTGCGTCAGCCGTTCGACGAGGAGCATCGCCGCGTCGTCCGCCAGGCGGCCCCCGGTGTGGTGGATCAATCCCTGGTGGAGCTGGTCGAGGAACTCCGAGGGAGTGCAGGGGCGCACCGCTTCCATGGCCTCGTGCAGGGGGAAGAAGATGCCGTCAGGGCTGCGGGCCTCGATCACGCCGTCGGTGTGCAGCAGCAGACGGTCACCGGGCTCGAAGGGATAGTGCTCCGCCTTGGCCGGCGCAACGGTGAGGAAGTCCTCCAGGCCCAGGGGCGGCAGCGGCGAGGTGGGCATCAGTGCCTCGACCTTGCCGTTGCGCAGCATCAGCGGCGGTGGATGGCCGCGATTGACCACCTGGACCGTGCAGTTGTCGCACACCTGAGCGACGACGGCGGTGACGAAGTCCTCGGCCCGTTCTGCCTCATGACCTTGATCGATCACGTTTCTCCCGGTGCTCTGCCGCTCCAGTGCGGCCGCGCAGTGGTTCATCACCTCGACCAGTTCGGCGTCATAGTGCGCGGCCTCCCGGAAGGCACCCAGCACCGCGGCGGCCAACCGCACGGCGGGCAGTCCCTTGCCACGGACGTCCCCCACGATCATCCGGACCCCGTACCGGGTGTGCACGGCCTCGTACAGATCTCCCCCGATCTGGGCCCCCGTCTCCGCCGCGCGGTACATGCTGGCCATCTGCACCGGACCCAGCCGGGCGGGCACGGGCGGCAGGACCACTCGTTGCGCTGCCATGGCGACACGGCGTACCTGGTCGAGCTCGCTCTGCCTGCGCAAGCGCATGGTGTTGCTCATGACGATGCTGGCCACTGACACCACGAAGAGCGACAGGAGGTTGCTGTAGGCCTGGCCGGCCCAGCTGTCGTGGAGGGTCGCCGTGATCACGGTGACGGCAAGGGCTCCCGCCGCTGCCGAGAGGGTGCCTTTCGGCCCCATCGTGAGCGACGCCAGGGCCGGCATCGCAGCGAGGATGGGACCGGTGACCACGGCGTGTGCGGGCGAGAGCTCGATACCGAGGGCAAGCACGATGATCATGAACGGCACACACTGCGCGAGTCTGAGGAGGACCCCGCTGTGCCCGCCCGCTCCTGGAGGATCAGATGAGCCGAACAGCGACCGCATGGCTACAGCCTGCCTCGTCGAAGTCCCGTGCTCCACTCAGGACACTTGTCTCCGTCAGGTCCGCCGATCGTCGTCCGGCTTGCCGACGCCGGCCGGCCGACTTGCGAGCGCCTGCTCAGCGCCGGCTCGGATCAGGATCGGGGCGCAGGACGGGTGGGCTCCCGCGACCCGTCGGGTGTCAGCCCTTCGCCAAGTGCGGCGATCGCGGCGGGCCCGTGGCCGGCGGCGAGCGGTGGGGTGCGCACGTCGAGGTCGAGGTCGGGCAGGTAGCCGAGCAGGACGTCGGCCGGTCCCTCGATCCGCAGTCGGCCGAGTGCGGCCAGCAGCAACAGGCTCTCGGCCCGGCCGCGGCCCCCACAGGGCGGTTGCGGCGGCCAGCACCGCACCGGCCCCGAGGGCGTAGCGCAAGCCCGCCCATGGCAGCGCCTGTGGCCAGTTCATGTCCCTGGCCCGCCCCAGTACCTCGGCGAGCCGCCACCGGCTTCCCGTCACCACGGCCGTCCTCCGGTTCAGAAGTCCGCCTTCCGTCGCCAGGACGTGTGGCTTTCCCGACCGGATGTATGCAGTGCCGCTTCGAAGGGCGGAGCGCCCCTTGTCAGTCCGTCACGTGCTCGTGGATGTCCCGGAGGTCGGTCATCGACGCCCCGTCGACAGGCCGCATCCGAAGGCGGCCTCCACGAAGCACTGGCGGTACGGCGCTTCGGCGCCGTGACACGGGGCGCGCTCCAGCGCCGGGCCGGATGCCGGAACGCTGCGGGACCAGCCGCCGCGGAGCAGGGACGCGGCGAACCCGGCGAGGAATACGCGTCCCCCGGCCCTAGCTCTCGCCGCCGCTCTGCCAGTCGAGCAACTTCACCCGGCCCACCGTGTCGATGTGCGTGTGCATGGCGCGCGCCGCCTCCTCCGAGTCGCCCGCGCGGATGGCCTCGGCGACCCTGCGGTGCTGTTCGAGGGAGCGGGCGGGGCGGCCCGGCTGGCGCAGGGACTCGGTGCGGCTCTCGGCGATGGAGAGGGAGATCTCCGCCATGAAATCCGCCAGCAGCGCGCTGTGCGCGGCCGTCGTGACCGCGGCGTGGAAGCGCTGATCCTCGTCGACGCCGAGCTCCCCGCGGTCGACCGCGTCCGCCATCGCGGCCAGTGCGGCGTCGATCTCGACCAGGTCCTGCTCGGTGCGGCGCACCGCGGCGAGGGCGGCGAGCTTGGTCTCCAGCGCGTCGCGGGCGTCGAGGACGTCCGGCAGCCGCCTGCGCCGGTCGATCATCGTCTCCAGCGGCTCCGCGTTGAGGCGGTCGCGCAGGAGGTAGGTGCCACCGCCGTGGCGCACCTCGACCAGTCCCTGCACCTCCAGTGCGACGATCGCCTGCCGCACCGAGGTCCGGCTCACCCCCAGCCGGTCGGCCAGATCCCTTTCGGGAGGCAGGCGGTCACCGGCCTTCAGGCCCTCCGTCGTGACGTACTCCCGCAGCCGTTCCACCACCTGTTCGTACAGGCGGGGCCGTGTCAGCGGACGCAGCGACTCACTCACCGGCGCAGATCCCCTTCCCGTGCGGTTCCCCGACTTCCCGGCACCCACCCTTGACAGCCGATCGGGCCCGCCTGACACTCTAGCCCACCGGCTCAGTGGTCCAGTGGTCCATCCAATTTGGGAAGGGCCTGATCACTCAGGTGTTCGCTCAGAGAAAGGCACCGTGCAGGCATGACCGCCCCGCCGCACAGCATCCCCGAGTCCGCCGCACCCACCCCCGACGCTCCCGGCGCTCTCGCCGGCATCCGCGTCCTCGACCTGTCCCGCATCCTGTCGGGCCCGGTGGCCACCATGGTCCTGGCCGACCTGGGTGCCGATGTCGTGAAGGTCGAGGACACCAAGGACGGCGACGACACCCGTCAGTGGGCGCCGCCGTACCAGGGAGACGAATCCGCCTACTTCCTCGCCGCCAACCGCAACAAGCGCGGCATCAGCGTCGACCTCAAGACCGACGGGGGACGCGCTCTCGTCCTGCGCCTGGCCGACCGCGCCGACGTGGTGGTGGAGAACTTCCGGCCCGGCACCGCCGACCGACTCGGCCTCGGCTACCGGCACCTGTCCGCCCGCAACCCGCGGCTGGTCTACGCGTCCATCTCCGGGTACGGGCAGACCGGACCATGGGCGTCCCGGCCGGGGTACGACGCGATCGCCCAGGCGCAGAGCGGCATGATGAGCATCACCGGCGAAGCGGGCGGCCCACCGCTGCGACCTGGCGTCGCCACGGCCGACATCGGTGCCGGCATGTGGGCGACGATCGGCATCCTGGCCGCCCTGTACGCCCGCGAGTCCACCGGCCGGGGCCAGCACCTGGACGTCTCCCTGCTCGACGGGCAACTGGCCTGGCTCACCTACGTCGCCGGCGGCTGGTTCGCCACCGGGAGGTCACCCGGCCCGCACGGCTCGGCCCACCCCACCATCGTCCCCTACCAGGCGCTGCCCACCGCCGACGGCCACCTGATGATCGCCGCCGGCAACGACAAGCTCTTCCAGCGCCTCACCGAGGCCCTCGGGGTGCCGGAACTGGCCGCCGATCCGCGCTTCGCCGGCAACCCCGACCGGGTGCGCCACCGTGACGAGCTCATCCCCCTCTTGGAAGCCGCACTGGCCCGGCACGGCAGCACCGAATGGGCTGCGCTTCTGGACGCCGCCGGGGTGCCGTGCGCCCCCATCGCGACCGTGGCGGAAGCGCTGAGCAGCCCTCAGGCGAAGGCCCGCGGCATGGTCGTGGAACTGGACCACCCCACGGTGGGACGGCTGAGCACCGTCGGCTCCCCGCTGAGACTCGGTCACACTCCCGCCCGCATCCGCAGCGCGCCCCCGTTGCTCGGTCAGCACACCGACGAGGTGCTCGCCGAAGCCGGTTACACGCCGGAGGAGATAGCCGACCTGCACGCGGCGGGAGCCGTCCGATGACCGGCACCGGGGCGGTCGGTGTGCGTCGCGAGGGGCGTACCGACGCCCGTCGCCACGGCACGGCCGGCCCTCGGCCCGACGGTGCGATCAGTGTCAGGCGCGACGGCGCGGTCGCCACCGTTCGCGTGGGCACCGGACGCCGGGCCAACGCCCTCGCCACCCGCGACTGGCGGGCTCTGGCCGACGTCGTCGACGCCCTTGCCCAAGACCCGTCGCTCGGCGCCGTCGTCGTCACCGGGCGCGGCTCGGCCACCTTCAGCGCCGGGTCCGACATGCGCGAATGGCTCTCCGCCGAGCCTGCCGAGGTCGACGCGAGCTTCGCGGCCATGGAGAGCGCGCTGAGCGCCGTCGAACGACTCCCC
>NZ_PQSR01000058.1 GCF_002920635.1 Streptomyces sp. Ru72
GTTGGCCTCGTTGTCCACCGTCAGCGGCAGCCCGTCCGGCAGGTGGGGCCCGAGGTCGACGTCCTGCCAGTCGAGGTTGGGGGCGCGCACCACGGTCCGGGCGTCGCGCGCGACGAGGCCGGGCACGGCGACGGCGAGCCCCGCGGGCCACAGCCCTTCCCGCTCCGCCTCCGCGACCACCTGTCGTATCAGTGCGGTCAGTTCGCCGAGCACCGGCTGCGGCGGGCGGCCACGGTTCGTGCCGTGCCGCACCGCCCGAGCCCGTACGTCGCCGCGCAGATCGACCGCGTACACCGCCAGGTGATCGACACCGATCTCGGCGCCGATCCCGGCGGGACCGCGCCCGCTGACGGCCAGAGCGGAACCCGGGCGCCCGACCCGGCCGGGCCGCTCGGGCCCCAGCTCTTCCAGCAGTCCGGACCGGATCAGCTCGTCGACCAGGGTCGAGACCGCAGCGCGGGTCAGCCCGATCCGAGAGGCGACCGCGGCACGCGACAGCGGCCCCTCGGCGCTGACGGTGTGCATGACCCGCGCCAGATTCCGGCGGCGCATGCCCTGCTGGGTGTCCGGCAGCCGTCGGCCGGGGCTGGACGGATGGGCTTCGTGCAGCGGTGTGCTCATGCCTCCCTCGGATCTCGTCAGCGCCGGTCCGGCTCCCGCTCCAGCAGCGGGGCCGCGTCGGAGAGTACCCCGGCGATCCTGGCCAGCGTCGCCTCGTCCCGCTCCACGGCCTCGAGGACCGGCCCGCGCGTGGTGTCCCAGCGCCGAGCGACGGCTGCGGGGTCCTCACCGGTCAGCAACCCGGCGGCCTGAGCGGCGGCGCCCAGCGCGACCAGCTCCCTGGCCTCCGGTACCTGGACCGGACGCCCCGAGAGCCGTCGTACGGTCTCCTGCCAGGCCCGGCCCCGTGCGCCGCCCCCGATGAGCAGCAGTGGAACGGTGCGGTCCGCATCCGCGTCGAGCACCAGGTCGAGGGCGCCGAGCAGCGAGTGCACCGCTCCGTCGTAGGCCGCCTGCAGCAGCTGTCCGGCCGTCGTGTCGTGCCGCAGGCCGTGCAGCAGCCCCGAGGCGTGCGGGAGGGCCGGGGTGCGCTCGCCGTCCAGGTAGGGGAGCAGCGTCACACCGGTACCCGGCTCGACGGCCTCCCGGTCCAGGCCGAGCAGTGCGGCGATCCGGTCGACGGCGAGCGTGCAGTTCAGCGTGCACGCCAGCGGCAGCCAGTCGCCGTGCGCGTCCGCGAAGCCCGCGACGGTCCCGGTCGGGTCGGCGGGCCGCCGTCTCGAGACCGCGTACACCGTTCCGGAGGTCCCGAGGCTCAGCACCGGGGTCCCGGGGCGCAGCCCCAGACCCATCGCCGCGGCCGCGTTGTCGCCGGTGCCGGGCGCGACCAGGGTGCCCTTGGAGAACGGCAGGTCATGCGCGTCACGCACTGTGCCGGCCACCTCCCCGGGCCGGACCACGCGCGGCAGCAGGGCGGGGTCGAGGCCCGCGTGCGCGAGGATCTCCTCGTCGTACGACTCCGTCGCCGACGCCCACCAGCCGGTGCCCGAGGCATCGCCGCGGTCGGTCGTGCCCTGCCCGGTGAGGCGCTCGGTCAGGTAGTCGTGGGGCAGCCGCACGGCCTTGGTCGCGCGGACGGCCTCCGGCTCGTTCTCGGCCAGCCAGGCCCACTTCGTGACTGTGAAAGACGGGCCGGGCACGCTTCCCGTGCGCTCTGCCCAGACCTTGGGGCCGCCCAGCTCCTCCACCAGGCGGCGGGCCTGCGGCGCCGACCGTACGTCGTTCCACAGCAGGGCCGGGCGGACCGGCTCTCCTCGGCCGTCCAGGGTGACCAGGCCGTGCTGCTGGCCGCCGATCGACACGGCGGCGGCTTCGTGCGCCGCCTCGCCGCACTGGTGCAGGGCTTCGCACAGTGCCTCCCACCACTGGCGTGGGTCGCTCTCGCGACCGGCGCCCGACGTGACGGTGTGCGGTGCCTGACCGCTCGCCACCACCCGTCCGGTCGACGCGTCGACCACCAGGGCCTTGGTGGACTGGGTGGACGAGTCCACTCCGACGACGAGCGGACCCTCGGCTGCTGACATCGGGCTCTCCCTCTTCCGCGGCTCGCGGGTTCTGGCCTGTGAGCGGGCGCGCATCGGCCGCAGTGGCCGGCGTGCGCCCGTCGTCACCGTACGGAGTCACCGTACGGAGGGCACCCCTTCTCTTCCCAGAGATGCCTTCGCATACTAATTTGTTAAGCGCCATGACGAAATAGTCTCAGCGAACAAGGAGCCGCAGCATGAGCTACCAGCCCACCCCCGAGGACAGGTTCACCTTCGGTCTGTGGACCGTCGGCTGGCAGGGAAGGGACCCGTTCGGCGACGCCACCCGGCGCGCCCTGGACCCGGTGGAGACGGTTCAGCGCCTCGCCGAGCTCGGGGCCTACGGTGTGACCTTCCACGACGACGACCTGATCCCCTTCGGGTCCTCGGACAGCGAGCGCGAGGCGCACATCAAGCGCTTCCGTCAGGCCCTCGACACGACCGGGCTGACCGTGCCGATGGCCACCACCAACCTCTTCACGCACCCCGTCTTCAAGGACGGCGCCTTCACGGCGAACGACCGGGACGTCCGCCGCTACGCACTGCGCAAGACCATCCGCAACATCGACCTGGCGGTGGAGCTGGGTGCCAAGACGTACGTCGCCTGGGGCGGCCGGGAGGGTGCCGAGTCCGGCGCGGCCAAGGACGTGCGAGTCGCGCTCGACCGCATGAAGGAGGCCTTCGACCTCCTGGGCGAGTACGTCACCTCACAGGGCTACGACCTGCGCTTCGCCATCGAGCCCAAGCCGAACGAGCCCCGCGGCGACATCCTGCTGCCCACCGTCGGCCACGCCCTGGCCTTCATCGAGCGTCTGGAGCGTCCGGAGCTGTACGGCGTCAACCCGGAGGTGGGCCACGAGCAGATGGCCGGCCTCAACTTCCCGCACGGCATCGCCCAGGCACTTTGGGCGGGCAAGCTCTTCCACATCGACCTCAACGGCCAGTCCGGCATCAAGTACGACCAGGACCTGCGCTTCGGCGCGGGCGACCTGCGGGCCGCGTTCTGGCTGGTCGACCTCCTGGAGAGCGCCGGTTACAGCGGACCGCGCCACTTCGACTTCAAGCCGCCGCGGACCGAGGACCTCGACGGCGTGTGGGCGTCGGCGGCGGGCTGCATGCGCAACTACCTCATCCTGAAGGAGCGTGCGGCCGCCTTCCGGGCCGATCCCGAGGTCCAGGAGGCCCTGCGCGCCTCGCGTCTGGACCAGTTGGCGCAGCCGACCGCCGAGGACGGCCTGGAGGCGCTGCTCGCCGACCGCGGTGCCTTCGAGGAGTTCGACGTGGAGGCGGCCGCCGCGCGCGGGATGGCCTTCGAGCGCCTGGACCAGCTGGCCATGGACCACCTGCTGGGCGCGCGCGGCTGATCGCTGCCGGTACTGGAGAGGTGACGCCCTCGCGCGGAATGTGCCGGACTCGTGCCGTCCATGGCATGAGTCTGTGTCAACGGCCGCGCGGGGGCCCCGCCATGGCCGGTCGGACGCGACTGTGGACCGTATGGCCATGCCGCCGGGAGACACGCCGCCCTCGGACCACACCGGGTTCGGCCCGCCGTTCCAGCCGCCGCCCGGACCACCCGGCGCGCCCGCCAGACGCCGCGCCGGCCTCTTCCTGACGCTCGCCGCGATCGTTGCCCTCGGTATCGTCGCCGTGATCCTCGTGATCAACAGCGGCGGCGCGGCGCAGCGGAAATCGCCCACCGACAGCGGCGCGAGCACAAGTCGTGCACCCGCCCCGTCCCTGGGCATCCCGACAGGACTGCCCACCGCACTGCCCTCGAGGCTCCCCTCGGGCCTTCCGACGAGGCTGCCGTCCGGGTGGCCCAGCGTGCTTCCCAGCGGCTTTCCGAGCGACCTGGAGTCACTCTTCACGGCGCCTGCCGCCGCACCGTCGAAGCACTGAGCTCGCGGCCGTCCCCTGAGCGGCCTCTCAGGGACGGCTGAGGGGCGGGGCTCAGGGTTCTCTCAGGGTCGGGGCCCGGAACCGCACGCAGCGGGCACCCGTTCTCAGAACAAGGAGCGGCAGTGGCCGCGAAGGAGGCGACACATGTCGAGGAACGCGAAGATCGCCACCGGGGGAGTGCTGGCCGGACTCATCCTGTGGATATGGCTGCCGTGGTGGGCCGCCCTCCTGATCGTGCTGGGAGTCCCGGCGGCCGCGTACTTCACCCTGGACCCGTCGCAGCGGCGCAGGCTGCGCCGAGTGGCGCGCAAGGAGCTCGGCCGCTGAGAGGTCAGCGATCGGCCCGGGGTCCCGCCAGTGCGCAGGAGTCGACCACGTCCCCGCCCGCGGGCCTGCCGACGGTACGGTCCGCGGGCGGCCGCTCGCCCCGCTCGACCCACGTGGTCAGCGCGTCGAAGGCCGCCCGGTAGCACGGCAGAATCGGCCTGAGCCGGTCGGGATAGGAGTCGTACAGGCCGTCGACGTGCGTACCGCCTGCGACGGTGTAGAAGCGGTGCAGCGGTCCGCGACCGGCCTCCCGCACCATGCGCGCGTACACGTCGGAGTCCGTGCTCTTGGGCAGCAGGGCGTCCAGGTCGCCGTGCAGGGTGATCAGCGGTTTGCCGATCCGTCCGGTGAGGGCGACCCGGGCGACCGCCCGGTGCACGGATGCGGGGCGCGCCGCGTAGTCGTAGGCCGCGTCCGACGGACAGGGCGCCAGGATCTGCGCCGTCGTGGACCCGGCGGACGCACCAGGGCAGGTCGGGTCGTACGCGGGGTCGAACTCGGCCCGGTAGATCTTCTGGGTGATGCCCCAGTACGCCTTCTCGTGGTATGGCCACAGGAACTCGGACCCTCGGGCGAACCCCGCCGCGTACAGATCCTCGTCCCGGGCGGAGCCCAGCGTGCGGGCCACGGCCACCGGCAGCGACGTCAGCAGGTTGGGGCCATCGGCTGTCCACAGGGCGCCCTCCCAGTCCACCCCGCCGTCGTACAACTCGGGGTGGTGCTCCAACTGCCAGCGCGTCAGGTAGCCGCCGTTGGAGATCCCGGTCATGTACGTGCGCCGAGGGGCCCGCCCGTAGCGTTGCGCCGCCACCCGCTTGGCGGCCAGCGTGAGCTGAGTCGTGCGCCGGTTCCACTCGGCGACGGCGTCACCGGGGCGGGTTCCGTCGCGGTAGAAGTCCGGCCCGCTGTTGCCCTTGTCGGTGGCCGCGTACGCGTAGCCCTGTGCCAGCACCCGGTCGGAGATCGCCGTGTCGGTCGCGTACTGCCGACGTGTGCCGGGGGCGCCCGTGACGACGAGGCCGCCGTTCCACCGGTCGGGGAGCCGGATCACGAACTGGGCGTCGTGCCGCCAGCCGTGCGTGGTGTTGAAGTGCGAGTCGTCCGGGAAGTAGCCGTCGATCTGCAACCCCGGCACACCGGACGGATTGCGGGTGGCCGTGGCGGTCAGGCCCGCCTGGTCGGTCATGTCCGTGTACGGCGTTCCCGCGAGCCCCGCCGTCGTCATATCGCCCAGACAGGCACTCTGTTGGACCGCCGCACCAGGTACCCGTATCCGCCCCTGGGACTGGCAATGGCCGCCGTCGCCCGCCGCCGCGCGGCCGGGGAGGGCCGAGACAAGCAGAACGGCGGCGCACAACGCGACACGACGGGACAGGCGCATGAGGGACCTCCGGGTCAGGACGGGAGCACGGGGCTGCCCATGCTGCGACCACGGAAGTTCGCCGACCATAGGTCTGAGCCACATGGGCGCAGGTGGCCCTATGGGGGCTCACAACGCAGCCCATGCCCATCGCACCCGGTTGCCCGCACTCAGGCCGGACGTGCAGCCACCTTGTCCAGACCCTCCAGCAGTCCGGGCAACTGCGAACCCCGGCCCACCGGGATCACCTCTCCGGGCTTCTCGTCGAGGAGGAAGAACGCGATGTCGTCGGTCCTGGCCACCATGGACCAGCCGGGTCCGTCGGCACGCAACAGGCGTGCGTCACCGGGTGCGAACGAGGAACGGACACGGCCCGGCGGCGGAGGGGAGTCCACGTACCCGTGCGCCTCGTCGAGCGCACGATGTATCGCGCTGCGGGCCCCTTCTGCGGGCTTGCCGTCCGCGGGCTCGCCACCCTCCGCCGCCGGCTCGGCGTCCACAGGTGCGAAGTCGGCGGCGCCGATCTGGTCTCGCCACATGGCCCACTGGAGCGCGATCTGGTCGGCACCCAGGCGCCGTTGCGCCGGACCCCAGGTGTCGGTGTCCGGTGGGGAGAGCGGCTCACGGTCGGTGTCTTCCGGTGCGGGGTCGTGCGGGGCGGGCACACCGGGCGCTGCGACGGCCACAGCCAGCGGCCAGCCCGGCAGCGCGGCGACGACCGTGCGCTCGTCGGGCGACAGGTCGTATTCCATGCCGCAGTCCCAGGACGCGATCGCCACGGCCACCAGCGACACGTCGTCGACGACCACCGTCCAGCGCGCACCGCCGCCGTCCTGGCCGAGCACCAGGCCGTACCCGTCCGTCACCGGCGGCAGACCGAGCGCCGCGCAGGCCGCCGGATAGTCGTCGCCCAGCACGCTCGGGAACTGCGCGGGCGTCAGCAGAATCGCCGTGAGTACATACAGCGCGTCGTCCGTGGCGGCGACGGAGTCCTCGTCCGTCCCGGTCATGCCGTCCTCCCCATCCGTCGTTCGTCGGCGCACCCTAATGCGCCCGCCGACCGCTTGTCACGACTGCGAATCGCAGAAGGAACCGCACGTCTCCGACCGGACGGGGCGAAAGCACCCGGCGAGTTCCGGCGTCAGGCGGCAGGCAGGCCGAGGAGCGTCCGCGCGACCGCCCGCGGAGAGTCGCCGCGCTCCCGTGCGAGAGCGATCAGCGCACGGCAGGCAAGCTCCGTCACACCGAACGACAGGGCCTCCGGCGAGACCCACGCCGCGGCCTCGTCCATCCGGTCCTGGTCGTCCTCGGCGCACGCCGAGACATAAGCGGCCGCCGCCTCGAACAGGTTGTGCGTGCGCTTGCCCCCGGCCGCTGCCGCCCCCGCGCGCGAAGAGTTGTTGACGAGTCTGCCCACCGATGTGCGGATCCTGTCGAACATGCCAAGCCACCTTCCCCCTGTGTGGTTGCCTTCGCCGACGTGCATGTGCTGCTCTTCAACGTAGGGTGGCAGTCGCCGCGGCAGAAGGGGGACGGAACGGTGAAGCGGTTCGAGCGGCTCGAACAGATCCGGGGTCTGCACCCCGAGAAGGACGCGCTGGAGATCTACCGGCTCAGCGTCGCGTACGAGTTTCCCTGGGACTACACCCGCGCCCTGGAACTGGCGCTCTACCGTACGTACGCCGTCCCCGGCATCGGTCGGCTGCTCGCCGAGACCGGGGAGCTCACCGACCGCACACAGAAGCGGTACGACGACACCTCGCTGCTCCTCGACACCGTTGTCGAACACGGCTTTGACAGCGACGAGGGGCGCACCGCGATCCGCCGCATCAACCAGATGCACCGCAGCTACGACATCCGCAACGACGACATGAGGTACGTGCTGTGCACCTTCGTGGTGATGCCCAAGCGGTGGATCGACGCCTACGGATGGCGCCGGCTGTCCCGGCACGAGACCGTCGCCTCCGCCGCCCACTACCGCACCCTGGGGCGGCACATGGGCATCAAGGACATCCCCGGGACCTATGAGGAGTTCGAGACCTGCCTCGATGCCTATGAGGCCGCCCACTTCGCCTGGGACCCGCAAGCCCGGCGCGTGTCCGACGCGACCCTGGACCTGATGGCCTCCTGGTATCCGCGCCCCCTCGCACCGGTGCTGCGCCGGGTGACTCTCTCCCTGCTCGACGACTCGCTTCTGCGGGCCTTCCGGTACGAGCCGCCGAGCGTTGCCACACGCGCGTGGGTGCGCCGCGCGGTCCGGGCCCGCGGCCGCCTCGTCCGCCTCATGCCCCCGCGCCGGAGCCCCCACTACGCACGGCAGAACTGGGAGATCAAGGGCTACCCGAACGGCTACCGCATCGCCGACCTGGGCACCCGTCCGGTCCCCGGGGCCAAGGGCTGCCCGGTCCGGCAGGCAGGCGCCTCCTCGACGATCTCCCCCACGGAGTGAGTCGAGGGAGTCGAACGCATCGCCGGATACAGCGTGCTCCCCGCGACGGACCGCCGTCGCGCGGCGAGGCTGAGACTCAGCTCTCGCGGACGGCCAGGGCGAGGAAGCGGTTGTCCTCGTCGACGTACGACGTCATACGCCAGCCGGAACCGGCCAGCAGCGGACGGAGGTTGGGCTCGGCGCGCAGATCTCCGGGGGTGATCTGCCGTCCCTGGCGGGCCGCGAGGGCCGCCCGGCCGACCGGGTGGAAGAGCGCGAGCAGTCCGCCGGGCCGCACCACGCGCGCCAGCTCACGCAGATTCCCGGCCGGGTGGGGCAGGTGCGCGATCAGCCCTGCCGCGAAGACCGCGTCCAGGGACTCCGCCCGCAGCGGAAGCGCAGCCACGTCGGCAAGCAGCAACAGGCCGTCGCGGTCCCGCCCGGCCCGCACCGCCGCCTGAAGCATCGCCGGGGTCAGATCGGCCCCGAGGACCAGCCCCGAGGCGCCCACGGCCGCACGCAGCGGCGTCAGAGCCCGCCCCGTACCGCATCCCGCGTCGAGCACCCGGTCGCCCTTGTGCAGGCCTAGAGCGGCGACCGCGGCGGCGTACGCCGGGCCGTCGTCGGGGAACTTCGCGTCCCAGTCGGCCGCTCGCGCCGTGAAGAACTCCTGGACGTGTGTATGGACGTCGCTCATGCTCCGCATGATCCCTCACCTTCACGAGGGATGTCTCTGTGCGCATGTTCGAGCATGACGCGATCGTTCCGTGTCTCGTCTGCGTCAGATTTAAACAGCTTTCGAAATGCGCCCCCTTTGCGCTCCTACGCCCGGGCTAGCGTCCCGTGGCCATGGGACACCTGGACCACGCCACATTCGGCTGGCTGACCCCCGTGCTGTCGTACGTGATGGCGTGCATAGGCGCCGCCCTCGGGTTGCGCTGCACGGTCCGTGCGCTCGGCGCCACCGGCAGGTCGCGTCGCAACTGGCTCGTCACCGCGGCCTCGGCGATCGGCACCGGCATCTGGACCATGCACTTCGTGGCCATGCTCGGTTTCGGCGTCACCGGGACCGAGATCCGCTACGACGTGCCCCTGACCATCCTCAGCCTGCTCGTCGCCATGATCGTCGTGGGCGTCGGCGTGTTCGCCGTCGGCTACGGCGGTGGCCGCCCGCGGGCGCTCTTCCTCGGCGGGCTGACCACCGGTCTCGGCGTCGCGAGCATGCACTACCTCGGTATGGCGGCGCTGCGGCTGCACGGGGCGGCGCGCTACGACCCGGTGCTCGTCGCCCTCTCCGTGCTGATCGCCGTGGTCGCGGCGACGGCGGCCCTGTGGGCGGGCCTCAACATCAAGTCGCCCGTCGCGGTCACCGTCGCCTCCCTCGTCATGGGCGCTGCGGTCAGCAGCATGCACTACACCGGGATGTTCGCCGTGAGTGTCGATGTGATCCCGTCCGGCGAGGTCCTGCCCGGGGCCACGGCGATGCAGTTCATCTTCCCCCTCGCCGTCGGCCTCGGGTCCTACCTCTTCCTGACCTCGGCGTTCGTCGCACTGTCGCCGACCGCCGGGGAGCGCGAGGCCTCCGAGTCGGCCCAGCGGCCGCTCGAGAGCGCCGCCCGCTGACCAAGGGCCACGGACCACATGCCGCGACACACTCCGAGTGAGAAGACCATGCGAACACCCCGTAGGACACCCACGGCCGGCGCCGAGCCGCCGCCCCGGCCACCGGCGCGCGGCCGCCGTGCACACGCCGGTCCGCCGGCCGACGAGCGTGCCGGGACCGACGAGGCGGGCGGCACGGAATCGTCCGGCACCGCCGTGCGGACGGGACGGTGGCGCATACGGCCGCGCACCGTCCGGGCGAAGATCGTCTGCCTGCTCATGGTGCCCGTGATCTCCCTGATCGCCCTGTGGGCATACGCCACCGTCAGCACCGCCCAGGACGTCGCCCGGCTGCGCCAGCTGCAACGAGTGGACTCCACCGTGCGCGTGCCGGTCGCCGACGCCGTGGCCGCGCTCCAGGACGAGCGCGTCGCCGCCGTGCGCTATGCCACTGATCCCGCCGCCCAGCAGCAGAGCGATCTGCAAGCTCTCGCGGGACGCACCGACCGGGCCGTGGCCGCACTGAGGCTCGGCGGCCACCACACCGTCGCCGACGGCACCGACCTGCCCTCCGGCGTCTCGGGCCGTCTCCAATCCTTCGTGGCCGGGGCCGAACACCTGCGGCCCCTCCGCAGCGACATCCTCGCCCGTCGGGTCGGCTGGAAGGCGGCGTACGAGCAGTACACGAGGACCATCGCCACCGCCTTCCAGGTGGGGGGTGCGCTCACCGGAGTGCAGGACGCCGACCTGGGCTCCGACGCGCGCGTGCTGCTC
The DNA here is from genome assembly GCF_002920635.1 of Streptomyces sp. Ru72. GTDB lineage: Bacteria > Actinomycetota > Actinomycetes > Streptomycetales > Streptomycetaceae > Streptomyces. The sequence continues at coordinate 10,475 of NZ_PQSR01000058.1, forward strand.
GAGTTCTCCCGCGCGGGCGAGTCGCTCGCACAGGAGGACGCCGTTCTCGCCGGCGCCCGCCTGGCGCGGAGCCTCGACGGCGACAGGCTGAGGCTGTTCACCGGCGCTGTCGACACGCGCCGCACCCTGACCGCGTCCGCCGTCGCCGACCTGCGCGGCGCCGAGCGCACTTCCTGGAACCGGCTGGCGAGTAGCAGCGCGTACGCAGGCGTCGGTGCCATGGAGGACAAGGTACTGGCCAGACGGTCCGGCGCCTCGGCCGTCGCGGCCGCCCCCGAAGCCGCCTGGAACCCGGCACACGCGCGCGTGCAGGACGGCATGCGGATCATCGAAGCGGAGGCGGGCCGGAGCGTCGCACGCCAGGCCGACCCGTTCACCCGCGGCGTGCTCACACCCGCCGGCGCAGCCGTCCTGCTCGGTCTCGTCGCCGTCGCCGCGTCGCTCGTCATCTCCGTACGCATCGGACGAGGACTCGTCGTCGAACTGGTGAGCCTGCGCAACAGCGCCCTGGAGATCGCACGCCACAAACTCCCTCAGGCCATGCGCAAGCTGCGCGCAGGGGAGGAGATCGACGTCGAAGCCGAGGCGCCCGGCGGCCCACCCGCCGAGGACGAGACCGGGCAGGTCGCCGAGGCCCTGGCCATCGTGCACCGCGCCGCCCTGCGTGCCGCCGTCGAACGCGCGGAACTCGCCAGCGGAATCTCCGGGGTGTTCGTCAACCTCGCACGGCGCAGCCAGGTCCTGGTGCACCGCCAGCTCAACCTGCTCGACAGCATGGAACGCCGCTCCGAGGACCCTGGCGAACTGAGCGACCTCTTCCGGCTCGACCACCTGACCACGCGGATGCGCCGCCACGCCGAGAGCCTCATCATCCTCTCCGGCGCCGCACCCGGCCGGGCCTGGCGCATGCCCGTCTCGCTGACCAACGTGGTACGGGCCGCGGTCTCCGAGATCGAGGACTACGCGCGCGTGGAGGTGCGGCAACTCCCCGAGGCCTTCGTGATCGGCACTGCGGTCGCCGACCTCACGCACCTCCTCGCCGAACTCATCGAGAACGCCGCACAGTTCTCGCCACCCCACACGCGCGTGCGCGTCAACGGAGAGCCCGTCGGCAACGGCTACGCCGTCGAGATCGAGGACCGGGGACTCGGCATGGGCAAGGAGACTCTCACCGAGGCCAACCGGCGCATCGAGCAGTCCGAGGCGCTCGACCTGTTCGACAGCGACCGGCTCGGCCTCTTCGTGGTCAGCAGGCTCGCCTCCCGGCATGCCGTCAAGGTGCACCTGCGCACCTCGCCCTACGGCGGCACCACCGCGGTCGTCCTCCTGCCGACCGCCCTGCTGCACAACGGCGCAGCGCAACCCCCTCCCCGTACGGCGGACGCCGAGCGGGACGAGGACCGCGAGTACGCGCGCGTGGCCGCGGTCCCGCCGCCGAGGGAGCAGGTGGCGCAGGCCGCGGACCGGCCCGCCCTGGCACGTTCCGCCCGGGTCGGAGCGGAACGCTCCGCCGACCTGCCGCCCGAGAGCCATCCCCCAGGAGTCGCTCCCCTGAGGCTGCACCGCCCCGCGGACGACCCCGAGGCCTCCGACGACCTCCCGCGACGGGTACGGCAGGCGAGCCTCGCCCCCCAGCTGCGCGACCGAGGCCCGGAGCAAGGCGCGACAAGCGCTCCCGGCTCCCGGCACGACGACGAGCGCACCCCCGAACTGGTACGGGACCGCATGGCGGCCTACCGAGACGGCTGGGCACGCGGCGGTGGCCGCGCACCCGGACAGGCGGCTCGACCCACAGGTGACAGCAGCGAAGGAGACACCGCATGATCCAGGACCCGAGCATGAGGGCCGCCCAGCGGTCGGGTGAACTCGACTGGCTGCTGGACGACCTGGTGGTACGCGTGAACGAAGTCCGGCACGCCGTGGTGCTGTCGAACGACGGCCTGGCGGTCGGCGCCTCCACCGGCCTCAGCCGGGAGGACGCGGAGCACCTGGCGGCCGTCGCCTCCGGCTTCCACAGCCTCGCCAAGGGCGCGGGCCGCCACTTCGGTGCGGGCGGCGTACGGCAGACCATGGTGGAGATGGACGACGGCTTCCTCTTCGTGGCGGCCGCGGGCGACGGCTCCTGCCTCGCCGTCCTCACCGCCGTCACCGCCGACATCGGCCTGGTTGCGTACGAGATGGCACGACTGGTCAAGCGCGTCGGCGAGCACCTCCACACCGCGCCCAGGGTGGGCGCGCGACCACCCGCCGCCGGATGAGGACCAAGGGCGGTCGCAGATGACCGAGGACAGGACAGGCGTCCCGTACCAGCCGGGCAGCCAGTGGTACGACCACGAGGCGGGCCCCCTCGTGCGGCCCTACGCGATGACGGGCGGCCGCACCAAACCAGGACCCACCGGGGTGCGCTTCGACCTCATCGCACTCGTCTCGCTCGATCCCGGGGCACCGAAACTCGACGACGACGCCGCGCTGGGCCCGGAACACCGGGCCCTCATCGACCTCTGCCGGATCGAGATCCAGTCGGTCGCCGAACTCGCCGCCGGGGCCGACCTGCCCGTGGGTGTCGTCCGAGTGCTCCTCGGGGACCTCCTGGAGTTGGGGTGCGTGACGGTCAGCCGTCCCGTACCGCCGGCCCAACTTCCCGACGAACGGATTCTGCGCGAGGTCATCGAGGGACTGAGGGCGCTGTAGGCGATGGGCCGCAACCACAGCGGACCGGACCCGTACCGAGTTGTACGTCCATTCGGGCGCCGAATGGACGCCAGGTGGTCGCATCGGTCAAAAAGCGGGCGAACTCCCCAGGGAGGCACCGCCGTTGCCATGATGCTGACTCCGCACGGATGTACTGACGTCGACCGTGGTCGGCACTCCCGAGAGAAGTGATCGATGGTCTCCGAGCACTCCGACGCCGCCGAGGACGAGATGGCCGCCCTGGCGTTGAAGATACTGGTCGCCGGCGGATTCGGCGTGGGCAAGACCACCCTGGTGGGAGCGGTCAGCGAGATCAGGCCGCTGCGCACCGAGGAACTGCTGAGCGAGGCGGGCCAGTCCGTGGACGACACCGACGGTGTGGACCAGAAGGTCACGACGACCGTCGCCATGGACTTCGGGCGCATCACCATCCGGTCCGGACTCTCGCTCTACCTCTTCGGTACACCGGGTCAGGACCGGTTCTGGTTCCTGTGGGACGAGCTCTCCCAGGGCGCCCTGGGTGCCGTGGTGCTCGCGGACACCCGACGGCTCGAGGACTGCTTTCCGGCGGTGGACTACTTCGAGCACCGGCGCATCCCGTTCGTGGTCGCCGTCAACTGCTTCGCCGGAGCCCGCGCCCACGCGGCCCAGGACGTGTCGCGCGCCCTCGACCTCGACCAGGGCACGCCGGTGGTGCTGTGCGACGCGCGGGACCGCGACTCGGGGAAGGAGGTGCTGATCCGCCTCGTCGAGTACGCCGGGCGGATGCACACCGCCCGGTTGCTCGACTCCGTGGGATGACGCCTCAGCCGGCCAGGGCAGGCCGGGTCTATTCGGCAACGGACGAATAGGCCAGGACCTTCTCGACCCTTACCCGGACGAGGAGTTCTCCCGGAACGCCGTTGCGGGCTCCGAACTCCTCGGCCCGGCCCTCACCCATGTACCGGGCTCCGAGCCGCGTCGCCCAGTGCCGCACCTCCTCCAGGTCCTCCGACAACTCCGCGCGTCCGTGCAGCACGACGTAGCCGTACGGAGGGCGGTCGTCGTCCACGCACAGGGCGACCCGGCCGTCCCTGGCCAGATTCCGTCCCTTCACGGTCTCCTTGCCCGTGTTGAAGACCACGTCGTCGCCGTCCAGCAGGAACCAGATCGGCGCCACATGCGGGCTGCCGTCGGCGCGGACCGTGGAGAGCTTCCCGGTGCGGGTCCCGTGCGAGACGAAGGCCCGCCATTCCTCGTCGGTCATCTTCTGTGCCATACCTCCATCCTGCTTGCCGGGACGGCGGCTGTGGTGAAGGCTGGCTGACCGGATCCTCCGGCCAGGGAGAGCTACAACACGGGGAGAGCGGACCATGGCGCAGAACACGGAGCTCGGCTGGCTCCTGGACGACCTGACCGAGCGTGTGGAGCCCATACGGCACGCGCTGGTCCTGTCCAACGACGGACTGGTGACCGGCACCAGCACCGGACTGCGGCGCGAGGACGCCGAGCACCTCGCCGCCGTCTCCTCCGGTCTGCACAGCCTGGCCAAGGGCTCCGGCCGCCACTTCGGCGCGGGCCAGGTACGGCAGACCATGATCGAATTTGAGGACGCGATCCTGTTCGTTACGGCGGCCGGGCCCGGAAGCTGCCTGTGCGTGCTCAGCGCCGTCGAGGCCGACGTCGGCCAGATCGCCTACGAGATGACACTGATGGTGAACCGGGTCGGGGAGCACCTCGCCGTGGCCGAGCGAGAGCGGGACACACCTACTGCGGACCTCTGACCTGCCTCGACGGTGGAGTGAGCGGGTTTTCCACAGGTCGGTTCCGGGATCCGGCGATGAGGCTACGGTCTTTTCCGACGCGGACGCACACGGCGCCCGCAGCGGACTCCACGGGGGAGAACGGCCATGTCCGGACACACGATCACGCCCGCCATCGCGGAAACCACCGGCGCCGCGGACATCACGCCACGGCTGCCGTCGCTGGCGTTGAGCCGCGCCGCACGTGACCTGGGTCTCAGGCGGGGCGAGCTGGACCTCGCCGTCCAGCTCGGCTGTGTGCGGACGGTACCCGACGACGGGGGAGGGGGCGGTCGCCGCATCACGCGCGCCGAAATCGACCGGGCCCGATGCGAGGACGGGTTCCCCGAGACGCTCCGGGAACGGGTCGCGACGGTGGGCACCAGGGACGGCGCGGACCTGATGGACGTGACGCCCGCCCGGTTCACCCGGTTCGCACGCCTGGGTCTGATCGTGCCGGTGACGTGGTACCTGAACCGGTACCGTGCCGTGGTGTGGCGGTATCTGGCCGAGGAGGTCAAGCAGTTCGCCTCCGGGGAGGCGAACGCGCCGCTGCTCACCGGCCGGACGCCGGAGGGGCTGCGTGACCAGTTGGACGCGGGGCTGGACCTGCGGCCCCGCAACTGGCGTGGGCGCCACCTCGGATTCCGGCTGCGGCTGACGGAGGACCCGTGGGCGAAGGCCGCCGTGGTGGCGTCGCTGCTGGATCCGGCGCATGTGGCGGATGTCGTCCCGGACCCGTACGAGCGCGCCGAGCTGTACCGCCTGCGGCCCGCCCAGTCCGTGCAGTGGCCGCCCGATTCCCCTGCGGCCCGGACCGCCGCGCGGATCATGATCGCGGACGACCCCGACGAGGTCGACTGGCTCCGGGCCGACCTGGGCCGGACGCTGATCGAGGCCCGGCGACAGCGGCCCGCGGCGTGGCCGTCACCGGAAGTCTCCGGCGACGAATGCCGGCCCGGGACCGCTCACCACCCTGCGCCAGTCCAAGGGGCCGGGGCCGCGACGGTCTGCGGGAACACGACCGTGCACAGGGCCACGGACGTGGTCCGGACCGCAAGCCTCACCACAAAGGCCGTCCCGGGTGTACCGGTGGCCCACACCGGGACGGCGCCCGAACGGCGGGCGACGGCCGGGCGGCCGGAGGAGCCGCCGTCGCGAGGCGTGCTCGGGTGGCTGCGCCGCAGAAACCCCTGACCGGCGTCGCGGGGACCGGCCGACGCGGGCGTGAGGCAGGTGTGCCGTCACCGCTCGAGCCGACGGAAGAGTCCCTCCTGGACGACCGAGACGAGCAGGCGACCCTCGACGTCGTAGATGCGGCCCCGAGCAAGACCCCGGCCACCCACCGCGATCGGGGATTCCTGGTCGTACAGGAACCACTCGTCCGCGCGGAAGGGCCGGTGGAACCACATGGCATGGTCCAGCGACGCCATGTCGAAGCCCCGTGGCCCCCAGAGCGGTTCGACGGGGATGCGGACGGCGTCCAGGAGCGTCATGTCGCTCGCGTACGTGAGCGCGCAGGTGTGCACGAGCGGATCGTCCCCGAGCGGGCCCACGGCACGCATCCACACCGCGCTGCGTGGCTCGGCGTCCTTGATCTCATCGGCGTTCCAGCGCAACCGGTCCACATAACGGATGTCGAACGGCTGACGCCGGGCCATCCGCTCCAGCGTCTCGGGCAGCGCGCCCAGATGCTCCTTGACCTCCTGCGCCACCGTCGGCAGCGACTCCGGATCCGGTACCTCCCGGGCCGGCGGCAACTGGTGCTCGAAGCTCCCCTCTTCAGGCTTGTGAAAGGAGGCGGTCAGATTGAAGATCGTGCGGCCCTGCTGCACGGCCGTGACCCGCCGGGTCGTGAAGGACCTCCCGTCACGGACCCGTTCGACCTGGTACACGATGGGCACGCCCGGTATGCCCGGGCGCAGGAAGTACGCGTGCAGCGAGTGCACCGGCCGTTCGCCGTCCGTGGTGCGGCCGGCGGCGACCAGCGCCTGGCCGGCCACCTGGCCGCCGAAGACCCGCTGCAAGGACTCCTGGGGGCTGCGGCCGCGGAAGATGTTGACCTCGATCCGCTCCAGGTCGAGCAGGTCGACGAGCCTTTCGGCTGGGTTCGTCATGGGTGGTGTGCTCCTGTGCTCACAGCTGGCCGACGTCGGTGACCCGGACGACGGCGCGGCCCTCCGCGTCGGAGGCCGCGAGGTCGATCTCGGCGCTGATGCCCCAGTCGTGGTCGCCGTTCGGGTCGGCGAAGATCTGGCGGACCCGCCACAGCCCGTTCTCCGGCTCCTCATCGATGATCAGCAGCTTGGGGCCGCGGGCGTCGGGGCCGGTGCCGAGTTCGTCGTACTCGTCCCAGTACTTGTCCATGGCGGCCCCCCACGCCTCGGCGTCCCAGCCGGACTCGGCGTCCATCTCGCCGAGTTCCTCGATCTGGTCGAGGGCGGCGAGCTCCACGCGGCGGAACATGGCGTTGCGGACCAGCACCCGGAAGGCGCGCGCGTTCGCGGTGACCGGTTTGACCTGGTCGGCCTTCTCCTGGGCTTCCTCGGCCGTCATCTCCTCGGGGTTGGCCAGCTGCTCCCACTCGTCCAGCAGGCTGGAGTCGACCTGGCGCACCATCTCGCCGAGCCAGGCGATCAGGTCCTCCAGGTCGTCCGACTTCAGGTCGTCAGGCACGGTGTGCTCGAGGGCCTTGTAGGCACTGGCCAGGTAGCGCAGCACGATGCCCTCGGTGCGGGCCAGCTCGTAGAACGAGACGAACTCCGTGAAGGACAACGCACGCTCGTACATGTCGCGGATGACCGACTTGGGCGAGAGCGGATGGTCACCGACCCAGGGGTGGCTCTTGCGGTAGGTGTTGTACGCCTGGAAGAGCAACTCCTCCAGGGGCTTGGGGTAGGTGACGTCCTGGAGCCGCTCCATGCGCTCCTCGTAGTCGACACCGTCCGCCTTCATCGCGGCCACGGCCTCGCCGCGCGCCTTGTTCTGCTGGGCGATGAGGATCTGACGCGGGTCGTCCAGCGTGGACTCGACGACGGAGACCATGTCGAGGGCGTAGGACGGGGACTCGGGATCGAGGAGTTCGAACGCGGCCAGCGCGAAGGTGGACAGCGGCTGGTTGAGCGCGAAGTCCTGCTGGAGATCGACGGTGAGGCGCACGATGCGGCCGGTGGCGTCCGGCTCGTCGAGCTTCTCGACGATGCCGCCGTCCAGCAGCGAGCGGTAGATCGCGATCGCCCGCCGGATGTGCCGCAGCTGCTGCTTGCGGGGCTCGTGGTTGTCCTCCAGCAGATGGCGCATCGCCTCGAAGGCGTTGCCCGGGCGGGCGATCACCGACAGCAGCATCGTGTGGGTGACCCGGAAGCGGGAGGTGAGCGGCTCCGGCTCGGAGTCGATCAGCTTCTCGAAGGTGTTCTCCGTCCAGCCGACGAAGCCTTCGGGGGCCTTCTTGCGCACCACCTTGCGACGCTTCTTCGGGTCGTCACCGGCTTTGGCGAGTGCCTTCTCGTTCTCGATGACGTGCTCTGGCGCCTGCGCCACGACGAGGCCGGCCGTGTCGAAGCCGGCGCGCCCGGCGCGGCCCGCGATCTGGTGGAACTCCCGGGCGCGGAGGGTACGCACCCGGTTGCCGTCGTACTTGGTCAGGGCAGTGAAGAGGACGGTGCGGATGGGGACGTTGACGCCGACGCCCAGGGTGTCGGTGCCGCAGATCACCTTCAGCAGGCCGGCCTGGGCCAGTTTCTCCACCAGGCGCCGGTACTTCGGCAGCATGCCGGCGTGGTGGACGCCGATGCCGTGCCGCACGTAACGGGAGAGGTTGCGGCCGAACTTGGTGGTGAAGCGGAAGTTGCCGATCAGCTCGGCGATCTGGTCCTTCTCCTCCCGCGAACACATGTTGATGCTCATCAGCGCCTGGGCCCGTTCCACGGCCTGCGCCTGGGTGAAGTGGACGATGTAGACAGGAGCCTGCCGGGTCTCCAGCAGCTCGGTGAGCGTCTCGGTGAGCGGGGTGCGCCGGTACTCGTAGGAGAGCGGCACCGGGCGGGTGGCCGAGCGCACCACCGCCGTGGGGCGACCGGTGCGGCGGGTCAGGTCCTTCTCGAACATGGAGACGTCGCCGAGTGTCGCCGACATCAGGATGAACTGTGCTTGCGGCAGCTCCAGGATCGGGATCTGCCACGCCCAGCCGCGGTCACCCTCGGCGTAGAAGTGGAACTCGTCCATCACGACCTGGCCGACATCGGCCTGCCTGCCGTCACGCAGCGCGATCGACGCCAGGACCTCGGCCGTGCAGCAGATCACAGGCGCGTCGGCGTTGACGGAGGCGTCACCGGTGAGCATGCCGACGTTCTCGGTGCCGAAGAGCTTGCACAGCTCGAAGAACTTCTCCGAGACGAGTGCCTTGATCGGCGCGGTGTAGAAAGTGACCTCGTCCCGGGCGAGTGCCGCGAAGTGCGCGCCCGCGGCGATCATGCTCTTGCCGGACCCGGTGGGAGTCGACACGATCACGTTCGCTCCCGAGACCACCTCGATCAGCGCCTCCTCCTGGTGCGGATAGAGGGTGAGCCCGCGCTCCCCGGCCCACGACTCGAAGGCTTCGTAGAGGGCGTCGGGGTCTGCGGTCTGCGGGAGCTGATCGATGAGGGTCACGTCCCCATCTTGCCTGCCCTCGCGCCCGATGAGGGAATCGGCTGCCGACCCGAAGATCTTGGACGCTACGCTGTGGCGCCGACAGTACGTCGGCGCACACGGACAACTGGACAGCGCTACAAGAGGAATGGGGCGGGATGCGGCCATGATGGGACCAGCACACTCACTGTCGGGGGCCGCGGCCTGGCTCGGGGTGGGAGCGGCCGCCGCAGCGTCGGGTCATCCGATGCCCTGGCCGGTCCTTCTCGTCGGTGCGCTGATCTGCGCCGGTGCCGCGCTTGCCCCCGATCTGGATCACAAGGCGGCCACCATCTCTCGGGCGTTCGGCCCCCTCTCCCGCTGGATCTGCGAGATCGTCGACAAGCTGTCGTACGCCGTCTACAAGGCGACCAGGAAACCGGGCGATGCTCGCCGGTCGGGCGGTCACCGTACGCTCACGCATACCTGGCTGTGGGCGGTGCTGATCGGGACGGGAACGGCCGTGGCGGCCGTGACGGGCGGCCGCTGGACGGTCCTGGCCATCCTCTTCGCGCACATGGTGCTGGCCATCGAGGGACTGCTGTGGCGGGCGGCGCGCGGCTCGAGCAGCGATGTGCTGGTGTGGTTGCTGGCCGCGACCAGCGCGTGGATTCTGGCCGGCATACTCGACAAACCGGGCAACGGTGCGAACTGGCTGTTCACGGCTCCGAACCAGCACTACCTGTGGCTCGGCCTGCCGATCGTCCTCGGCGCCCTGGTGCACGACATCGGGGACGCGCTGACGGTGTCCGGCTGCCCGATCCTGTGGCCGATACCCGTGGGCCGCAAGCGCTGGTACCCGCTGGGCCCGCCGAAGGCGCTGCGGTTCCGGGCGGGCAGCTGGGTCGAGCTGAAGGTTCTGATGCCGGCGTTCATGCTGCTGGGCGGGGTGGGCTGCGCGGCGGCGCTCAACGTCATCTGAGGGCGGCTGTGGGGCGACGGCCGTTCGACGGGTGCGGCAGCCTACCGGCCGGAGTCGCCGTCTGCTCCCTTCCCCCTGGCGTAGCGCCGCTCGAACCGGGCGATGCGCCCCTCCGTGTCCACCGTGCGGGCCTTGCCCGTGTAGAAGGGGTGGCTTTCGGAGGAGATCTCGACGTCCACCACCGGATACGTCGCACCGTCGTCCCACTCGATGGTCTGGTCACTGGTCGCGGTGGACCGGGTGAGGAAGGCGTAGCCGGCGGCGCGGTCGCGGAAGACGACGGGGCGGTAGTCGGGGTGCTTGTCCTGCTGCATGGGGCCTCCTTGTGTGGCGCGTGCGGCGGGTGGCGTTCAGCCGGGCAGCGTGTCCTCGTCGACGATGTGCACGGCCGCCTCCTCGGCCGAGGCCGCCGCGCCGTCGATGCCGACGTCTGTGGCGACCAGTCCGTTCTCCTCGTCCTCGTGCGCCCCTTCGTCCGGGGCGACGAGACGACCGGAGCGGGCATCGCCGACCTCGTTGTCCAGGGGTTCCCCGTCACCGTCGGGCCAGTCCCCGATGCCGTCGTCGTCCGGGACGGAGATGTCCGGGATCTCCTCGGCGAGCCGCTGGTCCAGGGTTTCTCCCTGATGCCGCTCGGCCGCGGTCACGCCCACGTGCTCCACCGCCCAGGGCCGCTCGGGCGGCGACCAGCCCCGGTCGAGCGGGTTGGTGACGCCGTCGCTCTCCAGGGTGTCCTCGGCGTCGAGCAGCCCAGCGTCGTCCTGCACCTCGGATCCGTCGGGCTGGTAGACGTCGTCGCCCCATCCCTCGGTGCTGTCCACAGATACCTCCAGGTGGTGGGACGGAACCGATTGCCGCCATGCACGCGTCGCGGACGCGGGGGACCGGTCGGACGGGCCACGCCCTCCCGACCCAGACGGTTCCGGCACGTCCCCCGGGCCGGTGCCACCTCCAGCCTTCCACCCCGCGTCGGAACCGCGCAACGGCAGCCGGACAGCGGCGGGGAAAGGCCGGGAGAGGCGTCCGTGAGCGGGCGGACCGGCGCGCCCGCGACGGCAGCGGTCCTCGCGGCCGACCGCCCGCCCGGCCGCCGATCCGAGGCCACGGACGCCCGCCCGGACCGCCGATCCGAGGCCGCCTGCCCCGGACCGCCGCGGGGCGGGACCCGAGGTCACCCGTGCCAGGAGCGCCACAGCGCCGCATACGCCCCGTCGGCGGCGACCAACTCCTCGTGGCTGCCCAGCTCGCTGATCCGCCCGTTTTCGACGACGGCGATGACGTCCGCGTCGTGAGCGGTGTGCAGCCGATGCGCGATGGCGACGACCGTGCGGCCGTCCAGCACACGGGCCAGGGAGCGCTCCAGATGGCGGGCCGCCCGCGGGTCGAGCAGGGATGTGGCCTCGTCCAGGACCAGCGTGTGCGGGTCGGCGAGTACCAGCCGGGCCAGCGCGATCTGCTGCGCCTGTGCCGGGGTGAGCGCCAGACCACCGGAGCCGACCTCGGTGTCCAGCCCGTCGTCCAGGGCACGCGCCCAGTCGTCGGCGTCCACAGCTGCGAGGGCGGCCCACAGCTCGGCGTCGACGGCGTCCGTCCGGGCCAGCAGCAGGTTGTCGCGCAAGGAGCCCACGAAGACATGGTGCTCCTGGTTGACCAGGGCCACGTGCGAGCGCACCCGCTCGGCGGACATCCGCGACAGTTCCGCACCGCCGAGGGTGACGCGGCCCTCCCGGGGGGCATAGATGCCGGCGAGCAGCCGGCCGAGCGTCGACTTGCCCGCGCCGGACGGGCCGACCAGGGCAAGTCGGGTGCCGGGCGCCACCTGCAGGGAGACCTTGTGCAGCACGTCGACGCCCGCGCGGTAGCCGAAACGCACCTCCTCGGCGGCCACGTCACGGCCGTCGGGCGCCAGGGAGGTGTCGCCCGCGTCCGGCTCGATCTCGCGGACCCCGACCAGCCGGGCCAGCGACACCTGGGCCACCTGCAGTTCGTCGTACCACCGCAGGATCAGCCCCACCGGGTCGACGAGCATCTGAGCGATGAGCGCGCCGGTCGTCAGCTGCCCGATGTCGATCCAGCCCTGCAGGACGAACACCCCGCCGATCAACAGGACCGAGGTCAGGACGGTGACGTGCGTGACGTTGATGACCGGAAAGAGGACCGACCGCAGCCAGAGGGTGTAGCGCTCCCAGGCGGTCCACTCCTTCACCCGCTGGTCCGACAGCTCGATGCGCCGGTCGCCGAGGCGGTGGGCCTCGACGGTGCGCCCCGCATCCACGGTCTCGGCGAGGACCGCGGCCACGGCGGCGTACCCGGCGGCTTCGGAGCGGTAGGCGGACGGGGCGCGTTTGAAGTACCAGCGGCAGCCGATCACCAGCAGCGGTACCGCGAGGAGGACGGCCGGTGCCAGCGGCGGGGCCGTGACGGTGAGGCCGCCGAGCAGCAGTGCGGCCCAGACCACACCGATGGCCAGCTGCGGCACGGCCTCACGCATGGCGTTGGCGAGCCGGTCGATGTCGGTGGTGATCCGGGACAGCAGGTCGCCGGTCCCGGCCCGCTCCAGGACGCCCGGCGGCAGCCTCACGGACCGTACGAGGAAGTCCTCGCGCAGGTCGGCCAGCATCCGCTCACCGAGCACGGCGCCCTGCAGCCGCACCAGGCGTACGAAAACCGCCTGGACGAGGAGCGCGACGACGAACAGCGCGACGGTGCGTTCCAGATGGAGTTCGCGGACGCCGTCCGAGATGCGTTCCACGAGCCCGCCCAGCAGGTACGGGCCAGCCATCGAGGCGACCACGGAGACCGTGTTCACGGCGATGAGCAGCAGGAAGGGGCGGCGGTGCCGGCGGAACAGTTCGGCCACGTAGGCGCGTACGGTCTCCGGGGCACCGACGGGCAGCGTGGTCGCCGTCGTCGGGGCCGCCGGGTCGTACGCCGGTGGCGCCACGCCGATCATGCGGTCTCCTCGATCTCTTCCAGGTCTTCCAGCTCGTGCAGTTCGGCCAGGACGTCGGCGCGCGCGGCGGCCTCGTCGTCGGTCTCGCGGGTGACGACCGAGCGGTACCGGGGTTCGGCGTGCACCAGTTCGCGATGCAGGCCGACCGCCGCGACCTCTCCCTCGTGCACCAGTACCACCCGGTCCGCACGGTCCAGGAGCAGGGGCGAGGAGGTGAGCACGACCGTCGTGCGACCCGCCCGCAGGCGGCGGATCCCCTCGGCGATGCGTGCCTCGGTGTGCGAGTCGACGGCGGACGTCGGCTCGTCCAGGACCAGCACCTGCGGGTCCGTGATGAGCGACCGGGCCAGGGCGAGCCGCTGGCGTTGGCCGCCGGACAGGGACCGGCCGCGTTCGGTGATCCGTGCGTCCATCGGGTCGTCGGTGTCCGTCGTCCCCTCCACGAGCGCGTCCAGGACATCACCGCACTGCGCGGCGGCGAGCGCCTCCTCGGCGCCGACCTGACCGGAGGCGGGCACGTCGAGCAGGTCGCGCAGGGAGCCGGACAGCAGCACCGGATCCTTGTCCTGGACGAGGACGGCGGTACGGGCCGTCTGGAGCGGCAGCTCGTCCAGCGGGACGCCGCCCAGCAGCACCGAGGTCCCTTCCTCCGCTGGGTGTCCGCCCAGCCGTTCGGCCAGCACGCCCGCCGCGTCCGGGTCGCCGCACACGACGGCGGTGAACTGCCCCGCAGGCGCGAGCAGGCCGGTCCGCGGGTCGTACAGGTCCCCTGCCGGCAGGCTCGCCTCACGGGAGCCCGCGGCGTCCGTGGCGCGCTCCAGGGACAGCACCCGGGCCGCGCGCCGGGCGGACGGCCGCGAGAAGGAGTACGCCATGGCGATCTCCTCGAAGTGCTGCAGCGGGTAGGTGAGCAGCATGACCGCGCTGTACACGGTCACCAGCTCGCCGACCGCGATACGCCCCTCATGGGCCAACTGGACACCGCGCCAGACGAGCGCGATCACCAGCAGCCCCGGCATCAGCACCTGGATCGCCGCGATCAGCGACCACATGCGGGCACTGCGCACGGCCGCGGTGCGGACTTCTTGGGAGGCCCGGCGGTAGCGCTCCAGGAACAGTTCCTCGCCGCCGATGCCGCGCAGCACCCGCAGGCCCGCGACGGTGTCCGAGGCCAGTTCGGTGGCGCGGCCCGCCTTCTCGCGCTGGACGTCGGCGCGCCGGGTCGCCCTGGGCAGCAGCGGCAGCACGGTGAGCGCCAGCGCCGGCACGCCCACCGCCACGATGACGCCGAGCGCGGGCTGGTAGACGACGAGCGCGACGCAGACCGCGACGACGGTGAGCGCGGCCGCGCTGAACCGCGAGACGGCCTCCACGAACCAGCCGATCTTCTCGACGTCACCGGTGGAGACCGCGACGACCTCACCGGCCGCCACCCGCCGGGTCAGGGCGGAGCCGAGCAGGGCTGTCCTGCGTGCCAGGAGCTGCTGGACCCGCGCGGCGGCGGTGATCCAGTTGGTGACCGCCGTGCGGTGCAGCATGGTGTCGCCCAGCGCGATACCGGCCCCGCACAGCAGGAGCAGTCCGCCCGTCAGAGCGAGCCGGGCGCCCGACCGGTCGACGACGGCCTGGACGGCGAGACCGACGCAGAAGGGCAGCCCGCAGACGGACAGGAAGTGCAGCAGCCCCCACGCCAGGGACTTCAGTTGCCCGCCCAGTTGGTTCCGGCCGAGCCACCACAGGAATCGGGGACCCGAGCGTGCGTCAGGCACACCCGGGTCGGGATACGGAAGGTCGTGAATCTGCATGACGTCCCAGTGGCTCGTGTCAATGGAAACGGGTGGTGGGGCAGGCCGGGGCAGTCTGAGGGTCCGACGCCTGCCCGTGACAAGCCGTGACAGCGTCGCGTCGGAACGCGCTCGGAAGCAAACGGTTTTCCGGCCGCGCAGACGAGAACCGGACCCCGCCGCTGCGTGCGGCCGAATGGCAGACATCCGGACGGAAGGGTCTGGAAAGCGATGTGACGATACGACATATGCGAACAGGTGGTGTGCGCGGTACGGCGGTGGACAGGTGGATGGTGGCGGTGACCTGCGGTGTGCTGCTGATGTCCGTGCCCGGGTGTGGCGGTTCGGCGGGCGAGAGCCACCGGGTGAAAGGCCCCGATCCGACCCGGGACGGCCGGACCCTTCGCGGTGCTCCGGGGAACGGAGCCGGCAGTACACCTGCACCCATGCCCGGGCCGAGCCGGATTCCGGGTGTCGGTGACGGGCTCGACCGGCGGATCCCCGACGGGTCGCGTCAGGTCGTGGTGGTCTACGGCGACGACGAGGACTCTCCGGATTCCACGGTCGTGCTCTACCTGAAGGAGGGCTCGGCGTGGAAGGAGTCGGGGCGCTGGCGCGGGCACAACGGGAAGGCCGGCTGGACGACGGACCACTACATGGGCGATCTGCGCACCCCGGTCGGCGTGTTCACGCTCAGCGACGCCGGCGGTCTCCTCGACGATCCGGGGACGAAGCTCCCGTACAGCCAGGGGGAGTCCTACGAGGCGCCGGAGGGCTGGGACGAGTCGCACCGGAACGTCTTCGACTATGTCATCGCCATCGACTACAACCGGCTCAGGGGCACCCCACCCCACGATCCGACCCGCCCCGAGGGGGAGGAGAAGGGCGGCGGCATCTGGCTGCACGTGGATCACGAAGACGGCACGCTGGCCTGTGTCACGCTGCCCGAGTCCGGTATGAGGCACCTGTTGCGCGTGCTCGATCCCGACCAGGAGCCCGTGGTGGTGATGGGCGACAGGGCGCACCTGAAGGCCTGGAAGCAACCGGAGGAACCCACTGACGCCCAGTGAGGACCCAATGTGGGGCGGGTGGACCATCCGTGGAAAACGCTGGGCATGAAGGCGTGTAGCGGCATGTTTCATGCTCAACGGATGTGGGTCCTCGCAGTGAGCAAGCCCTCCTCGGGGCGGGCCCCACGTCGACGCAGGCTGTGCATGCCGGAACCGCGCTGGCCGCGGCGTCATCGGTCAAGGGTGCCTCTCCCGCCGCCCGTCACCCCGCCCGCCGAGTTCGGCACCGACGGGCACGATCCGCTGACCGCCGCCAGGCCAGTCGCCAAGCCGCTGGCGCGGTTCTGTCGGGTGACGCTCGCCGAGGCGCAGTTCCGTGACTTCACGTCGCACCGAGGCACGGGCACCCGTCTAGCGGCTGCGGCGGGCGCGCCAGTTGACCACACTTCAGAAACCGCTCACCCAAGACAGCGGTTGCTGGACCTTATGTGCGTGATGAGTCACTCGTGGCGTGATTTACACGACTGAAACGCAGACGTCTTCCGCGGAAGAAATATGACCTCCAGAGTGATCGACACGGAATCTGCTTTCCGTATCGCAGAAGTCCTCTTGGTCTTTCTGTGCGTCATCGTCCCCTCTAGGAGTGCTCGTGCCGCAGTCCGCACCGTCCCTGCCGCGACGCGTCGCACGCATACTGCGTACCTCCCTCTTCGCGCAGGTCGCCTGCGCCCTCGTACTCGGCATCGTGGTAGGAAAGCTGTGGCCGGACGCGGCCACAGCTCTTCAACCGATCGGCGACGGTTTCACCAGGCTCATCGAGACAGTGATCTCGCCGCTCGTGTTCTGTGTCGTCGTCGTCGGCATCGCCAAGGCGGGCGATCTCAAGGCCTGCGGCCGGATCGGAATGAAGGCCCTGATCTGGTTCGAGGTAGCGTCCACGGCCGCGCTTGTGATCGGACTGGTCGCCGCCAACGTCGTCGGACCTGGCTCCGGTATGCACGTCGACCCGTCCAAGCTCGACGCATCGGCCATCGACAAGCAGACGCACGGCGGTGCGTTGCCGTCGGCGGCCGAGTTCGTCCTGAACGCCCTGCCGCAGAGTTTCCTCGGCGCCTTCGCCGACAACGCACTGCTGCAAGTGCTGGTGCTGGCCTGCCTGGTGGGTGCGGCGCTGCTTCACCTCGGTCACACCAAGGTGCCCAAGGTCCTGCCCGCCATCGAGCAGGCGCAGGACGTCATCTTCGCGATCGTCGGCTTCGTCATGCGCCTGGCGCCGCTCGCCGTGTTCGGTGCGATGGCTCACCTGGTGGGGCAGTACGGGCTCGGCGTGATGAAGACGTACGCCAAGCTCATCGTGCTGTGCTACGCGGCCGCGGCTCTCTTCCTCGTGCTGCTCGCCGTGGCCCTGAGGGTGGTCACAGGCCTGAGCCTGTGGAAGTTCGTCCGCTACATCCGTGAGGAGGTGCTTCTGGCCCTCGGCACCGCCTCCACCGAGTCCGTCATGCCGCGCGTGATGCAGAAGCTGCGCCGGGCCGGCGCGCGCGACGACGCGGTGGGCCTGGTGCTGCCCACGGGGTACTCCTTCAACCTCGACGGCGCCTCGCTCTACCTGTCCATCGGCACCCTGTTCATCGCCCAGGCGGTTGGCGTGCACCTCAGTCTGAGCCAGCAGATCACCGTGGTGCTGGTCCTCATGCTGACCAGCAAGGGAATGGCGGGCGTGCCCGGTTCGGCCTTCCTGGCCCTGTCCGCGACCGCCTCGTCCCTCGGCGTCCTCCCGGCCGGTGCCGTCGCCCTGCTGCTCGGCGTCGACCGCATCATGGACTCGATGCGTGTGGTCACCAACCTGCTGGGCAACTGCGTCGCCGTCTTCGCGGTGTCCCGCTGGGAGGGTGCACTGGACGCTGTGCAGGCGAAGAAGGTCCTTGACGGTGAGATCGTCTGTATGGCGGAGCCCGAGGAGTCGGAGGAGGCAGCCGCGCCGACGGCGGAGATCCCCGCTCAGCCGGTCAGGCAGCCCGCACCCGAGGTGGGCTGACACAACGGCACGGACGGGTCGTGCGCTCTCGCTCCGGAGGTACGGAGTGGCGGCCGCGGCCCGTCATGTGCTTTCCCCAGTGCTGTGGGACGTCAGCACGATGCCTGGTCGGGTGCGGCCGTGACCTCACCGCCGTCGATCAATGTGGTGAGCAGATCACCGAGCACCTCACGCTGCTCGTCCGTCAAGGGAGCGAGGATCTCCTCGGCCGCGGACCGGCGCGCACCGCGCAACGCGCGCAACGCCCTGCGCCCCTCGTCCGTGACCTCTATCCGGATCACCCGCCGGTTGGTCGGATCCGGAACTCGGCGCACCCTGCCGCTCGCCTCCAGGCCGTCGACCAGCGTCGTCACCGCCCGCGGCACCACCTCCAGACGCTCGGCGAGATCCGCCATGCGGGGCGGTGAGCCGAAGTGGGCGAGGGTGCGCAGCAGCCGGGACTGCGCCGGGGTGATGCCCAGGTCGCACCGCTCCAGGTGGCGCTTCTGAATGCGGTGGACCCGACGGGTGAGCCGCAGCAGCTGCTCGGCGAGCAGGCTGTCCGGATCGGGGGTCGTCATGTGGGAACAATATCAGGACCTTGTGCATTGTGAGTATAGGTAACAGTGAGCTAGGATCCCGATGGATTCCGATGCTCGTCCATACGCGTCCCCGACGCGTTCCGACGCCTCACCTCCGTAGGAGCCCATGCACCCCGACCAACCCACATGGACACCGTCGCCCGGCTCACCGGAGCAGCCGCGGCAGGTCCGCCGCATCCTGAAGCTCTTCAAGCCCTACCGTGGCCGGCTTGCGATCGTCGGCCTGCTGGTCGGCGCCTCGTCTCTGGTCTCCGTCGCCACACCCTTCCTGCTGAAGGAGACCCTTGACGTCGCGATCCCGCAGGGCCGCACCGGTCTGCTGACCCTGCTCGCCCTCGGCATGATCCTCAGCGCTGTCGTCACCAGCGTCTTCGGCGTGCTGCAGACCCTGATATCCACCACCGTCGGACAGCGCGTCATGCACGATCTGCGCACCGCGGTCTACGGCCGGCTGCAGCGCATGTCGCTCGCCTTCTTCACCCGCACCCGCACGGGCGAGGTCCAGTCCAGGATCGCCAACGACATCGGCGGCATGCAGGCGACGGTCACCTCCACCGCGACCTCCCTGGTGTCCAACCTCACCAGCGTGGTCGCCACCATCGTCGCCATGGTCGCCCTCGACTGGCGCCTCACCGTCGTCTCGCTGCTCCTGCTGCCGCTGTTCGTGTGGATCAGCCGGCGCGTCGGCAACGAACGCAAGAAGATAGCCACCCAGCGCCAGAAGCAGATGGCCGCGATGGCCGCCACGGTCACCGAGTCCCTGTCGGTCAGCGGCATCCTGCTCGGCCGCACGATGGGCCGCGCCGACTCGCTCACCCAGTCCTTCGGGCGTGAGTCCGAGAGCCTGGTCGACCTCGAGGTGAAGTCCAACATGGCGGGCCGCTGGCGCATGGCCGTCATCACCATCGTCATGGCCGCCATGCCCGCCGTCATCTACTGGACCGCGGGGCTGGCGCTCCAACTCGGCGGCCCGACCATCTCGATAGGCACCCTGGTCGCGTTCGTCTCGCTCCAGCAGGGCCTGTTCCGGCCGACGGTCAGCCTGCTCTCCACCGGCGTCCAGATCCAGACCTCTCTGGCGCTCTTCCAGCGCATCTTCGAGTACCTCGACCTGCCCATCGACATCACCGAGCCGGAGGAGCCGGTCCACCTCGACCAGGTCAAGGGCGAGATCCGTTTCGAGGACGTCGAGTTCCACTACGACGACAAGAGCGGCCCGGTCCTCAAGGACATCGACATCACCGTCCCGGCAGGCGGCAGCCTCGCCGTGGTGGGACCCACCGGCTCCGGGAAGTCCACGCTCGGCTACCTGGTGCCCCGGCTGTACGACGTGACGGGCGGGCGGGTCACGCTCGACGGCGTGGACGTGCGCGATCTGGACTTCGACACGCTCGCCCGCGCGGTCGGCGTCGTCTCCCAGGAGACCTACCTCTTCCACGCCTCGGTCGCCGACAACCTGCGATTCGCCAAGCCGGACGCCACCGACGAGGAGTTGTACGCGGCGGCCGGGGCGGCCCAGATCCACGACCACATCATGTCCCTGCCCGACGGGTACGACACGGTCGTCGGCGAGCGCGGCCACCGCTTCTCGGGAGGTGAGAAACAGCGGCTCGCCATCGCCCGCACCATCCTGCGCGACCCGCCGGTCCTCATCCTGGACGAGGCGACCAGCGCGCTCGACACGCGGACCGAGCACGCCGTTCAGGAGGCCATCGACGCCCTGTCGGCCAACCGCACGACGCTCACCATCGCGCACCGGCTGTCCACCATCCGCAGCGCCGACCAGATCGTCGTCCTCGACTCCGGGCGCGCGGTCGAACGCGGCACGCACGAGGAGCTGTTGGAGATGGACGGCCGGTACGCTGCCCTGGTCCGGCGGGACGCGCAACTGGAGGCCACGAATTGAGGGCCGGCGTATCGCGCCTCACGCCGCGGCGACCGGTTCCCCCGCCAGTAGACGCCTGATGTCGCGCACGGCCGCGCGTCCCGCCCGGTTCGCGCCGATCGTGCTCGCCGACGGGCCGTAGCCGACCAGATGGATCCGCGGGTCGGAGACCACCCGCGTGCCCTCCACCCGGATACCGCCGCCCGGCTCGCGCAGCCGCAGCGGAGCCAGATGGTCGATCGCGGCCCGGAAACCGGTCGCCCACAGGATGACGTCGGCCTCCACACGCCGCCCGTCGTCCCATTCCACGCCGTCCGGCACGATCCGGTCGAACATCGGCTGCCGGTCCAGCACACCGTCGGCTATCGCCTGCCGGACCGCGTCATTGAGGGGCAGCCCGGTCACGGACACCACGCTCCTCGGCGGCAGCCCCTGCCGCACCCGTTCCTCCACGAGCGCCACGGCAGCCCGTCCCACGTCCTCGGTGAACGGGCCCTCGCGGAACACCGGCGGACGCCGGGTCACCCATGTGGTCGCGGCGGCGTAGGGGGCGATCTCCATCAGATGCTGGGTTCCGGACGCGCCACCACCGACGACGACCACCCGCTGTCCTGCGAACTCCTCAGGCCCGGGGTACTGGGCGGTGTGCACCTGCCGCCCCCGGAAGGTCTCCTGGCCGGGATAGCGCGGCCAGAAGGGCCGGTCCCAGGTCCCCGTGGCGTTGATCAGCGCCCGTGTCGACCATGTTCCCGCCGACGTCTCGACGAGCAGGCGCCCGTCTCCGCCCTCCCGCACGGCCCGTACATGCACCGGTCGCCGTACGCGCAGGTCGAAGGTGCGCTCGTAGGTCTCGAAGTACGCGCCGATGACCTCCGACGACGGCCGCGCCGGATCCGCGTCCGTCAGCTCCATGCCCGGCAGCGCGTGCATCCCGTGCACCTTGCCGTAGGTCAGCGAGGGCCAGCGGAACTGCCAGGCGCCGCCCGGAGAGGGGGAGTGGTCGAGGACCACGAAGTCGCGCTCCGGCTCGAACCCGGTACGCCGCAGGTGATAGGCGCTGGACAGGCCGGCCTGCCCAGCGCCTGTGACGACCACCTCGACCTCGCGTGTGTTGTTCACGCTTCCACCAACCCTGTCGAGGGCGGGGATCTTCCCGGCGGATCAGCGCCCGCTCGCCGTCGAGCAGCCGGTTCGCGGTCGCCCAGGCCTCGGCTGCGGTTCTGGGAGATGGTGTGCGACCGGATCGCGAAACGGTCCGTGCACCCCTCGCGCTCGGCGAGCGAGCGAATCCAGTCGATCTTCTCCTTGACCTGGGCGGGAGTCTCTGCCCACGTGAGATGTACGTGCGCATGCCGCGCGGCGACCGGTCCGGCCGCTGACGACGAGCCGTCGAGGAACAGCTGCGGCAACGGGCCCGGCGGAACGGCGGTGAGCTCGCCCTCGACCCGGTGGTGGGAGTCGTCGAAGTCGTACGGCGGTGTGCCGGTCGACGAGGGTGCGGCACTCGCCACCCGTCGGCAGGAACCGGTGAAGCCGGACGGTCATGTCACGACTCCTTCAGAACACGGGGCGTCGTGGTGGACGGGGGCAGGTCGCCGTTGAACTCGGTGTCCACGAAGTGGCCGAAGTCGACCTTGCGCGGGATGAGCTTCAGGCCGGTGAAGGTGTCCGCGATCTGCTGCTCGGAGGCGATCAGCGACTTGTCCACGGCGACCGGGATCCGAGAGGCATTGGTGCGCTTGACCGCGGCGAGCGCCACCTCGTACGACAGACCGGTGTCCTTCGCCCACACCTTGGCCCAGGCGTCGGGGTGCGCATAGACCCAGTTCTG
Source organism: Streptomyces sp. Ru72 (assembly GCF_002920635.1). Taxonomy (GTDB): domain Bacteria; phylum Actinomycetota; class Actinomycetes; order Streptomycetales; family Streptomycetaceae; genus Streptomyces. The sequence goes on from NZ_PQSR01000058.1 coordinate 32,619, forward strand.
GGCGCGCCGCAGCCGCTCAAGGTAGTCCTTGACGGCCGCGGCCTTCTTCTTGTCCTTCAGTGCGCTCGGAGCCGCCACCTGGAAGGTGAGGCCGTTGGTCACGCCGTCGCCGGTGGTCAGGACACGCCCCAGGCTCCCTTGCAGCACCTGCGAGGTGTACGGGTCCCACACCGCCCAGGCGTCGACCTTGCCGCTGGAGAACGCGGCCAGAGCGTCGGCCGGCTGGAGGTACTTGACCTTCACGTCGCTCAGCCTGAGTCCGGCCTTGTTGAGGGAGGCGACCAGCTGGTAGTGGGCGGACGACCCCTGCGCCACCGCGATCGACTTGCCCTTGAGCTGCTGCACCGCGCTCAGCCGGGAGTTCTTCGGTACGAGGATGGCATCGCCCTTGGACGTGCCGTGCCAGGCGGCCACCACCGTGATCTTCGAGTCGGCGCCGGCGGCGAAGACCGGTGGGGTGTTGCCGACGCCCCCGATGTCGACGGCGCCCGCGTTGACCGCCTCCAGCAGGGGAGGCCCAGAGGTGAAGGTGGACCACTTGATCTTGTAGTCGAGGTTCTTGAGCTCACCGGCGGCCTCCAGGACCGCTTCGGAACCCCCCTTCTGGTCTCCGACGTCGAGGGTGAGGGAGCCCTTGCCGTCGGTACGGCCGCCGGCGGAGGTCCCCGCAGCGGAGTTCCCGACGCAGGCGGTGAGCAGCAGGGCGAAGGGCAGGAGCAGCGCGGCGGTCAGGAGGCGTCGTCGCATGACGGATCCGTTCGTGTTCAGTGAGGTACAGGAAGACAGGGGAGTCAGCCGGCTTCGGTGGCCGGGGCGACGCCGAGGCGTTCCAGCAGTCCGGCGCGCACCTCCGCGAAGCGGGGATCGGTGATCTCGCGCGGGCGGTCCAGGTCGACCCTCGTCTCGTGGGCGATGACGCCGTCGTCCATCACCAGGACACGGTCGGCGAGCAGCACCGCCTCCTCGACGTCGTGCGTGACCAGCAGAACGGCGCAACCACGCCGCTGCCACAGCTCGCCCACCAGACGCTGGGCCCTGATACGGGTGAGCGCGTCGAGTGCGCCGAACGGCTCGTCGAGCAGCAGCAGGTCGGGTTCGCGCACCAGAGCGCGGGCCAGGGAGGCACGCTGGGCCTCGCCACCGGAGAGGGTCTTGGGCCAGGCGTCGGAGCGGTGCGCCAGGCCGACCTCCTCCAACGCCTTTTCGGCGACGGTGCGTTCGGGCTTGCCCGGCAGGCCGAGCAGCACGTTGCGCCATACCTTCTTCCACGGCATCAGCCGAGGGGCCTGGAAGGCGACCGCCTTGCGGCGCGGGACGAGGACGGTGCCCTCGATGTCGCGGTCGAGGCCGGCGAGGATGCGCAACAGGGTCGACTTGCCGCAGCCGCTGCGGCCCAGCAGGGCCACGAACTCTCCCGGCCGCACATCGAGTTGCAGGCGGTCGATGACGGCGCGCCCGCCGAAGGAGCGGGTGAGCCCCTCGACGCGGACGGCCGAGGCGGGGGCCTGGGCCTTTGCGGCGCCGGTCGTCACCGGCCCGTGAACGTCGGTCGCCATTGCAGCAGCAGCCTTTCGAGGGAGCGGACGATGAAGTCGGCGAGCAGACCGAAGAAGGCATAGACGATCAGGCAGACGACGATCACGTCGGTCCGCAGGAAGTCCCGCGCCTGCACCATGAGGAAGCCGATCCCGGCGTCCGCGTTGACCTGCTCGGCGAACACGAGGGCGAGCCAGGCGATGCCGAGGGAATAGCGCAGACCGGTCATCGCGCCGGGCAACGCGCCCGGCAGGACCACATGCCGGACGAGCCCCCACCGGGAAAGCCCCAGGGACTCCCCGGCCTCGATCAGCTGGGCGTCCACGCCGCGGATGCCGGCGTAGACATTGAGGTAGAGCGGGAAGGTCACGCCGAGGGTGATGATGGCGACCTTCGGGGCCTCGCCGATCCCGAACCAGATGATGAACAGCGGGATCAGGCCGACGAACGGAACCGTTCTCAGCATCTGGACCGGCGCGTCCACGAGGTCCTCACCGATGCGGAACAGCCCGGAGACGAGGGCCAGTCCCGTGCCGATGACGGTGCCGAGCAGCAGACCGGCCGCGACCCGGCGCAGCGAGGTGCCCATTGCGGAGGGCAGGGATCCGTCGGCGACGAGATCGCCCGCGACCTGCGCGATCCTGCCGGGGGAGGCGAGGACGCCGGAGGGCAACACACCTGTGCTGCTGAGGAGTTGCCACAGGGCGAGCAGCAGGAGCGGGCCCGACGTGCGCCGCAGCCAGCGGGGGACGCGTGTGCGGCGAGCAGAGGAGGGGACGAGGGGTTCGAGCTCGGGCGCGGCATGCGCGTATTTCGATATAGACGAAATATCGGATTTGGGGGTCCCGGGTGGGGCATGGCTGATGCTCATGAGTGCTCCATGAGGAGGAGAGCGGCCGGACGGGGACACGTCTTGGCGGCGCCGCGTCAGAGCGGGCTCAGACGTGCGGGCAGGGCGGTGCCAAGGCGAGGAGAAGAGGGTGAGAGAGCGGAGGAAGGCGTCAGCGACCGCGGCGACACGCGGCGGAGGCCACCCGCAGCAGGTCGATGTGACCGCGCGTGGTGAGCAGGGCTGAACGCAACATGCGGCTGAAAGTAGCCAGATGGCGCCTTCGGGGTCAACGGTGTCTCGGGAAGTGGACCTCTCGTATCGCCGGACGGGCCATCAGCTGTGTGTGAGACGGGTCGTGTGGGTGACCATGGAAGCATGCCCGATGCCTTCAGCACCCGCGTCCTGGATATCGCCACCGGATCCTCGGAGACGGTCTTCGACCTCACGCAAGAATGTGCGGCCTTCCTGCGTGAGGTGAGCAGGGGCCGGGACGGCCTCCTGAACGTTTTCGTGCCGCACGCCACGGCCGGCGTGGCGATCATCGAGACGGGCGCCGGCAGCGACGACGACCTCCTGGCCGCCCTGCACACCCTCCTCCCGGCCGACGATCGCTGGCAGCACCGCCACGGCAGCCCCGGCCACGGCCGTGACCACGTCCTGCCGGCCCTCGTCCCGCCCCACGCGACCCTGCCGGTCATCGGCGGAGAGCTGAAACTGGGCACCTGGCAGTCGGTGTGCCTGGTGGACACGAACCGGGACAACGCCCGGCGCCAGGTGCGGTTGAGCTTCCTCGGGTGACCTTCGCCCCGGCTCGGGGTGCGCGGGGTGAGAAGGACACGTGTCGACCACGTGCAGTGGGGGACTCGGTGGTGCGCAGGCAGAAGATCCGCACCGGCCGTGGTGTCCCACGGCGGGTGCGGATACCGCCTGCGTGTAGCCGCACGGAGGAGCCGATGACCGTCGAAACCCCCTGTCCGCCCCTTCCCGCCCCCGCGTGGACCCCACCGGGTGTGTACCAGCCGCAGGAGGACACCTGGCTGCTGACCCGGGCCCTGCGCCGGGAGGACATCACCCCCGGGGCGGACGTCCTCGACCTCGGCACCGGCAGCGGAGCCCTGGCGCTGGAGGCCGCACGGCTCGGGGCGCGTGTCACCGCCATCGACATCTCCTGGCGGGCGGTGCTGGCGGCCCGGGTGAACGCGCTGCTCAGCGGGCAGCGCATCAGCGTGCGCCGCGGCGACCTCACGGCGGCCGTGCCCGGACGCCGTTTCGACCTGGTGGTCAGCAATCCGCCGTACGTCCCCTCACCCGTTGCCGGAAGCCCCCGGGGCCCCGCCCGCGCCTGGGATGCCGGCTTGGACGGGCGGTTGCTGCTGGACCGCATCTGTGATGCCGCGCCCGGGCACCTGCGCCCCCGCGGAGTGCTCCTCATGGTGCATTCGGCGCTGTCCGGGGTGGACGAGACCCTGGGCCGACTCACCTCGGCGGGTCTCAGTGCCCGGGTCACGGATCGCGTGCCCATCCCGTTCGGCCGGGTGCTGCGGTCCCGGCTGGCCTGGCTGCGGCAGCGCGGTCTGCCCGCCGACGACATGGTGGAAGAGCTGGTGGTCGTCCGTGCCGTACGAGAGTGAACGCGTGACCCGTATCCGGGCCGATCGCGACGGCCCGCTGCTGGTCGAGGGCCCCGTGGAGGTCACAGGCCCCGACGGCGACACCGTCGTCAGCCGGCGGTTCGTGGTGGCGATCTGCACCTGCCGGCGCAGCCGCACCTACCCGTGGTGCGACACCAGCCATCGCCGCCGCGGGAAGCCGGCGGACGACCGGGAGGCCGGCCGCAGGGAGATGCCGGAGGAGCCGCAAGCACGGTGCGGGAGGACTCCGGACGATGAGGACCCGGAACGAAAGGAGACGCGCGCGTGACGACCGGCCGACGCGAACCACGCCGGTTCAGCCCGCCGCTGCCCCTGCCCAGGGGCCCGCTCTCGCACGGTGCGGTCAGCGCGCTGCGTGAGCGGGGCAGCCCGCTGTCGCTGGCGTCCCTCGCGGACAGTGACCCGTACGGCGAAGACCTGCAGCTGGCGCTGTACGTCCTGTACGAACTGCACTACCAGGGGTTCGACGGGGTCGACGACGACCACGAGTGGGACCCCACCCTGCTCACCTTCCGCCGCGCCCTCGAGGACCGTTTCCTGGACGCCCTGCGTGCCGACGTCCCCGTCGACGCCGGTGCGCAGGAGGCCCTGGACGAACTCCAGGTCGAACCCGTCGGCGACGACACCGGCAGCGTCACCCACTTCCTGCGGAGCGAGGGCGAACTGCGCCACCTCAGGGAGTACGCGGCGCTGCGGTCGCTGTACCACCTGAAGGAGGCCGACCCCCATGCCTGGGTGATCCCCCGGCTGCACGGCAGGGCCAAGGCGGCCATGGTGGCCGTCGAGTTCGACGAGTTCGGGGCGGGACGTGCCGACGAGATCCACGCGGGCCTCTTCGCCGACCTGATGGAGGACCTGGGGCTCAACACCGCCTACGGCTACTACGTGGAGGCCGCGCCCGCGGAGATGCTCGCCACGGTCAACCTCATGTCCCTCCTCGGCCTGCACCGCAGCCTGCGCGGGGCTCTGACCGGCCATTTCGCGGCGGTCGAGGTCACTTCCTCCCCCGGCTCCCGCCGCCTGGCCGAGGCCATGCGCCGGTCGGGCGCGGGGGAGGCCGCCGCCCGCTTCTACGACGAGCACGTGGTGGCGGACGCAGTGCACGAACAGGTCGTACGCCATGACGTGATCGGCGGGCTGCTGGAGAGCGAGCCCGATCTGGAGGCGGACGTCGTCTTCGGCATCCGGGCCACCGGGTTCCTCGAGGACCGGCTCGGCGCCCACCTCCTCAAGGCATGGCGCGGCGGGGACAGCGCCCTGCGAACGGGAGCACTGGCCGCCTGAACCGTCCGGAATCCCGGCGCCAGGACGGGGAACCCGCACCGCGACAAGGACAGGGGCACACAAGGACTGGGGCACATCGGGAAGGAGTCGTCATGACCGAGCACCGAGATGACGAAGAGTTCTACAAGCGTGACCGCCCGGCCCACCCGACCCTGGAGGAGGACCGGCCCCGCGGCGGGAAGGCCAAGGCACCGGCGAAGTACCGCGGGTCCTGGAGCATGGTGGCGATCATCGTCGTGATCGTCCTGCTGATCGTCCTCGGCATCGCGCTCTTCCCCTGAGGACGGGCCGCATGAAGGCAGGGGTGGTCGTCGGCGGTCCGAGGACCGCGTGGGGCAGGGAACGGTCGGTGACAGGCGGGAGAGGGAGGCGTTCCGTGGGCCGGCACCGGTGCAAGGGGTCCGCCGACCGCCCGGGGGAGGGCACGGTGACGGCGGGGCACCGGCCACCGGCCCCGTCCGAGGCATCCGAGGCCCGCCGTCCCGGGGAGCGGTTCGCCGACGCGGCGGACGCGCGGCTGCCCGTACTGGACGGCGGCGGACGACTGCTGCGCAAGGCATTCCCCGAGCACTGGTCGTTCCTGCTCGGCGAGATAGCGCTCTACAGCCTGCTCGTGCTGGTCGTGACCGGCGTGTGGCTGACACTCTTCTTCAAGCCGGCGATGCACGAGGTCGTCTACCACGGGCCTTACGTGCCGCTGCGTGGAACGCTGGTGTCGGAGGCGTTCGACTCGACCCTGCACATCAGCTTCGAGGTGCGCGGTGGCCTGCTCGTCCGGCAGATGCACCACTGGGCCGCGTTGGTGTTCGTCTCCGCGATCGGGCTGCATCTGCTGAGGGTCTTCTTCACCGGTGCCTTCCGCAGGCCGCGGGAGATCAACTGGATCATCGGTGTCACGCTGTTGCTGGTCGCCCTGGCCGAGGGCTTCGCAGGCTACTCGCTCCCCGACGACCTGCTCTCCGGCACGGGACTGCGCATCGCCCAGGGCATCATGCTGTCCCTGCCCGTCGTGGGGACGTACGTCAGCATGTTCGTGTTCGGGTCCCAGTACCCCGGCGAGGACATCGTGTCCCGTCTGTACCCCGTGCACGTCCTGCTGCTGCCCGGAGCACTGCTCGCCCTGGTCACCCTGCACCTGATCCTGGTCTTCCACCTGAAGCACACCCAGTGGCGCGGCCCGCGCGCGACCAACCGGAACGTCATCGGCAAGCCGCTCTTCCCACAGTTCGCCGCGTCCTCCATCGGCCTGTCCCTCATGGTCTTCGGCGTCATCGCGATGCTCGGCTCAGTCGCCCAGATCAACCCCGTGTGGACGTACGGCCCCTATCGGCCGGACCAGGCGTCGACCGGCTCGCAGCCCGACTGGTACGTCGGCTTCCTGGAGGGATCGCTGCGGCTCGTGCCGCGCTGGGAGACCACCGTCGCCGGCCACACGATCATGTGGAACGTGCTGCTGCCAGGGGTCGTCCTGCCGCTGCTGCTGTTCGCCGTCCTGTACGCCTACCCGTTCGTCGAACAGCGGCTGACGGGCGAGCGGCACCGGGAACAGCACCTGTGCGACCGGCCGCGGGAACGCCCGGTGCGCACCGGGCTCGGCGTCGCCGGGATCACCTTCTACGGCGTCCTGCTGCTGGCCGGCGGCAACGACATCGTGGCCGACACCTTCCAGATCTCGCTGAACTCGCTGACCTGGACCCTGCGCATCGCCCTCGTGGCGGCGCCCGTGGCCGCCTTCCTGGTCACCCGCCGACTGTGCCACGCCCTGCTGGAGGCGGAGCAGCAGCGCCTGGCCGAGGGCGAGGAGACAGGTGAGGTGCGGCAGACCGTGGAGGGCGGCTACGAGAGCGGCCACGAACCGGTGACCGACTTCCGGCCGGGAGCGCCGAGGAAGCCGCTCAGCTCCCTCGAGCCGCGTACTGGAACACCATCCCGAGAACACCCCGAGCCAGCACCCCGAGGCCGATGAGGAACAGCCACAGGGCGAAGACCACACCGGTCGCGGCGAGGGCGAAGCCCAGCGCCGTGACCACGGGCCACGCGCTGTGGGCCGGGAAGAACTCCAGCGGACCGGCCGCGTCCATCACCTCGGCGTCCTTGCGGTCCTGCGGGCGTCGCCCCTTGCGCCGGTACTGCACGGCGCAGAAGAAGGCGACCAGGGCCGCCATCCCGAAGGCGATGACCAGGCACGCCGTGCCCGCCGGATCCCTCGACCAGGCACCGTAGAGGACGGCGGAGCCCGCGAAGAAGGCGGCGACGCCGCCGAAGAGCATGGCTTCGGTCTTCATCGCGCGCCCTCCTCGAGGGACTGCCGCAGGGCCTGGGGATGGTGCAGTTCGAAGGCGGGCGAGTCGGACCGCACCCGGGGCAGGGCCACGAAGTTGTGGCGCGGCGGCGGACAGGACGTCGCCCACTCCAGCGAGCGGCCGTAGCCCCAGGGGTCGTCCTCGGTGACCCGTTCGCCGTAGCGCGCGGTGCGCCAGACGTTGTACAGGAACGGCAGCGTGGAGACGCCCAGCAGGAACGCGCCCGCGGAGGAGAGAGTGTTCAGCAGCGTGAAGCCGTCGGCCGGCAGGTAGTCGGCGTAGCGGCGGGGCATGCCCTCCGTGCCCAGCCAGTGCTGTACCAGGAAGGTGAGCTGGAAGGCGGGGAACAGCAACCAGAAGTGCAGTCTGCCGAGCCGCTCGTCCAGCATCTTCCCGGTGAACTTCGGCCACCAGAAGTAGAAGCCCGCGAACATCGCGAAGACCACGGTGCCGAAGAGGACGTAGTGCAGGTGCGCCACGACGAAGTACGAGTCGGTGACATGGAAGTCGATCGGCGGCGACGCGAGGAGCACCCCGCTCACGCCGCCCAGCAGGAACGTCACCAGGAAGCCGAGCGACCACAGCATCGGCGTCTCGAAGGACAGCGACCCGCGGTGCATCGTGCCGATCCACGCGAAGAACTTGATGCCGGTCGGGACCGCGATCAGGAACGACATCAGGGAGAAGAACGGCAGCAGCACCCCACCCGTGGTGAACATGTGGTGCGCCCACACCACCGCGGACAGCATGGTGATCGCGGTCGTGGCGCCGATCATCGGCAGATAGCCGAACAGCGGCTTGCGCGAGAACACCGGGAGGATCTCCGAGATCACCCCGAAGAACGGCAACGCGACGATGTACACCTCCGGGTGCCCGAAGAACCAGAACAGGTGCTGCCAAAGGATGGCGCCGCCGTTCGTCGCGTCGAAGACGTGTGCCCCGAACTTCCGGTCGGCCTCCAGTGCCAGCAGCGCGGCCGTGAGCACGGGGAACGCGGGCAGCACCAGGATGGAGGTGAACAGGATGTTCCAGGTGAAGATCGGCATCCGGAACATCGTCATGCCCGGGGCTCTCAGACACATGATCGTGGCGATGAAGTTGACCGCGCCCAGCGTCGTCGACACACCCGTCACCACCAGGCCCATCGTCCACAGGTCGCCGCCGGCGCCGGGCGTGCGGTAAGCGCTGTTGAGCGGGGCGTAGGCGAACCAGCCGAACGAGGCGGCGCCGGAGGGTGTCAGGAACCCGGACACCACCATCAGGCCGCCGAAGAGGTACATCCAGTACGACAGGGCGTTCAGGCGCGGGAACGCCACGTCCGGGGCACCGATCTGCAGCGGCATCACCGCGTTGGCGAACCCGGCGAACATGGGCGTCGCAAAGAGCAGCATCATCACCGTGCCGTGCACCGTGAAGAGCTGGTTGTAGAAGTCCTCGGACATGAACTGCAGGCCCGGGCGGGCCAGCTCCGCCCGCATCGCCATCGCCAGCAGACCGGCGAAGAGGAAGAAGCAGAACGCCGTCACCATGTACAGACGACCGATCACCTTGTGGTCGGTCGTCGTGGTCCAGTTCAGCACCGTACGACCGAGAGGGGAGGGGGCGGTGGCCTTCCGCCTGAGGTCCGCGGTGTAATCCGACAGCTCTGTCATCGTCCTCCTCCACGCGCCGTCGCCCGCGGTGTCACACCCGGCGCACGGGCCGGACGGCACGCGAGCGCATCGCGGGTGCCCCGGCTCGGCCGCTGAAAACCGGTCGGGAAGAAGAGAGGGGCCGGTGCGGCCCCGTGCCGCGAGCCGGTCCGCCGCCCCGGCGTCGCCGCCCCCGTCGCGGGCGCCCGGGAGCGGAGGGTTCATTTCCGGCAGCGGGGTACCCGGGGGGCATGCTGACGATCTCTCTTCAAATGGCCGCTTCGGATGCCGCCTGGGGCGTGCTCGGCGCCTTCGTCGGCGGTCTGCTCATCGCGGGAGCCCTGGTGTGGGCCGTCCGGCTCGGCATCAAGGTGCGACGCCGGGAACCGTCGCCGCCGCGCCCCTCGGACCAGCCGACCCGGCCGACCTCCGGACCCGTCATGGAGTCCCGGGAGGTCAGGGAGCCGAACGAGGTTCCGCGCGCGAAGGACGAGGGCGAGCGTCTCACCCCGCACGAGGTCCACGCCTCCGGCACCCGGCGCAGCGGGGAGCAGAAGCGCCCGCGCTGGAGCCCCGGCTCCAGTGGCTCCTTCGGCAGCGGGGGCTCCGGCGCCACCTGACCGGAAGGGGCCGCCCGTCCCGGCGGACCGCCGCGGCTCGGGAGACCGCGCCGCAGCCGTGCAGGACCGCGCCCATCGGGTACTCGGCGCCTGAGCGGCGGGAACCGGGACCGCCGCCCCGGGGAAGCCCTGGGAAGACCAGGGAGACCTGTGGAGAAGGGACAAGTCATGGCCCAGCACGTACGCGACATCATGACCGCCGAGCCCGTCAAGGTCGAACCGCAGACCTCGCTGGCGGCGGTGGCGCAGATCATGCGCGATCGGGACATCGGAGCCGTCCTCGTCACCGAGGAGGATCATCTGCGTGGCCTGGTCACCGACCGCGACCTCGTGGTGCGCGCGCTCGCGGAGGGAGCCGACCCGCAGGAGACGACGGTGGCTCGCGCGTGCAGTGAAGAGCTGATCACCCTGACCCCCGACGAGGACCTGGACCGCGCGGTGCAGGTGATGCGCGAGCACCACATCCGCCGTGTCCCCGTCGTCGAGGGCGGAGAGCCGGTGGGGATCATCTCCCTCGGCGACCTGGCCGTGGAGCGCCAGCCGGAGTCGGCGCTCGGCGACATCAGCGCGGCGGAGCCCAACGTCTAGGACACCACCGGCGGGAGGAGCCGGGGCCGGGCATCAGCCCGGCCCCGCTGCCGCTCTGTCGGAGCGGTGCTCGGCGGAGGTCAGGAACGCGGACGACCGGCCTGTTCGGCGCGCTCGGCGTCCCGCTTCCTGATGCGCGCGGCTTCCTTGCGGACCTCGGCCTGAGTGGCGCGCTCCTTCTCCAGCCACTCGGGACGGTCCTTCTTCAGCGCCTCGATCTGCTCCGTGGTGAGCGCCTCGGTGACTCCGCCGCGGGCGAGGCCGGCGATGGAGACGCCCAGCTTCGCGGCGACCACCGGTCGCGGGTGCGGGCCGTTGCGTCGCAGCTCCCGCAGCCACTCGGGCGGGTTGGCCTGGAGCTCGTTCAGCTCGGCCCGGGAGACGACACCCTCCTGGAACTCGGCGGGGGTGGCGGGGAGGTACACACCCAGCTTCTTCGCCGCGGTGGCGGGCTTCATCGTCTGGGTGGTCTGCTGCGACTTCATGCTCTCCAGACTATCGGCCGGATTCGGGCCCATTGACCACGCCCGGTAGCCTGGCGGGGTGACAGGCACGGATGCATCCCCCTCGTTCCGGCTCGTGTACGTCCCCGGGGCGACGCCCGCCAAATGGGTGCGGATCTGGAACGAGCGCCTGCCCGATGTGCCCCTCGACCTGCTCCAGGTGCCGGCGGCCGAAGCGCCCGAGGTGCTGCGCGGCGGCGAGGCGGACGCGGGGCTCGTACGGCTGCCGGTGGATCGCACGGTGTTCAGCGCGATCCCCCTTTACACCGAGACCACGGTGGTCGTCGTTCCCAAGGACCACGTGGTGGCAGCCGTCGACGAGGTGTCCTGCGACGACCTCGCCGACGAGGTCGTCCTCCATCCCCTCGACGACGTCCTGGACTGGGAGCGGCCGCCGGGCGAGCCCGCCTTCGAGCGCCCTGCCACCACTGAGGACGCCATCGAACTCGTGGCGGCGGGCGTGGGCCTGCTGGTCGTGCCCCAGTCGCTGGCGCGGCTGTACCACCGCCGCGACCTCACCTACCGCCCGGTCGTGGACGCGCCGCAGTCGAGCGTCGCCCTGTCCTGGCCCGAGGACGCGACCACCGACCTGGTGGAGGACTTCATCGGGATCGTGCGCGGACGGACGGTCAACAGCACCCGGGGCCGCGCCGCCCAGCCCCCCGCCGAACCGAAGCGGCAGCGCGCCGACGCCGCAGGGACCCGGCGCAAGCCCGCCCCGGGGAAGTCGACCGGCCGCAGTCCCCGCAGCGGTTCCGGGGGCTCCAAGGCGGCACGGCGCGGCAAGCCACGTCGGCGGTAGGCCCCGAGTGCGCCGGCTCCCGGTCAGTTCGCCGCCGCCCGGCCGATCGACTCCACCAGCGGCAGCAGACGGTGCGGTACGCGTTCGCGCAGTGCCACCTCCGTGCGGGTGCGGACCACCCCGGGCAGGCTGATCAGCTTCTGGATGACGTCCTCCAGGTGTGCGTTGTCGCGTGCGACCACCCGGGTCAGCAGGTCGCCGCCACCGGTGATGGAGAACGCCTCAACGATCTCCGGCACGCCCGCGAGCGCGTCGCCCACCTCGTCCAGATGCCCCTGCGTGACCTCGATGTGCACGAACGCCAGCACGGGGTGCCCGAGCGCGGCAGGGGACAGGGACGGCCCCGTGCCGGTGATCACCCCGTCGCGTTCCAGACGGTCGAGGCGGGCCTGCAGGGTGCCCCGGGCGATGCCCAGGGTGCGCGCGTACTCGCGCACGCTGGTGCGCGGCTGTTCGAGCAGCAGTCGCAGGATGCGGGTGTCGAGTCCGTCCACGGCCATGGTCCGTTGGCCTCCCGGTGGTACCAGTGGATCTTCTCCGACTGTACCAATGGACCAGTCGAAAGCGCGCCGGTTGAGCCACTGATGCTCTGATGCTTTCCTTAGGGGTATCAATGGCGCCGCGCAGCGCAGGACCGGTGACGAGGCCGGAATCCGTGCCCGCGGCGCCATTCCCATGACCTGGCGTCGCGATGGCACAAGAAGCGGGGGCGGACGGACGACGGTGACTCACCCGGCGCTCAAGAAGATGAAGAAGATGTTCACGGCTCCCGATCCGGGGCTGTTCCGGCTGCGCGTGTCGCTGCGCGCGGTGCTCGGCATCGGCCTCGCCGTGACCGCGTGCGAGGCGGCCGGGCTGCCGCTGCCCGCCTCGGTCACCGGCGGGCTCGCCGCGCTGCTGGCGCTGTTCACGGTCGCCGACCCGACCGTGCGCGGCCAGGCGGTCACCACCGCGCTGCTGCCCGCCGTCGGCCTTCCGGTCCTCTCGGTCGCGACCGCCCTGCACGGTGTGCCGACGGTGCGGGACGCGGTCTGGCTCGCGGTCGTCTTCGCCGGTGTGCACGCCCGCCGCTGGGGTCCGCGCGGTCATGCGCTGGGCATCTTCGCCTTCATGACCTTCTTCGTCGCGCAGTTCCTGCACGCCGTCCCAGGGCAGCTGCCGGAGCTGTACGCGGCCGTGGCGCTGTCGCTCGCCACCGCCTCGGCGGTGCGCTTCGGGCTGTGGTGCGTCGAACGCCGTACGCCTCTGCCCGCCGCGCCCGCACCGCTCGGCGGCCGCGGCCTTGCCCGGCCCGCCACCCGCCAGGCCTTCCAGGCGACCGCCGCTTGCGCCTTCGCCGTCGCGGCGGGCCAGGTGCTGTCCCACGAGCGCTGGTACTGGGCCGTCGGCACCGCCTGGTGGATCTTCGTGAACACCGCCTCGCGCGGCGAGACGCTGGTGCGCGGCTTCCGGCGGGTCGTCGGCACGGTCACCGGCATCGTCGCCGGCCTGCTGGTCGCGGTACCGCTGCACGGTGCCCCGGCACCCACCGCCGCGCTCGTCGCCGTCTGCGTGTTCGGCATCTTCTACACGGCGGCCCCGTCCTACAGCTGGATGATGTTCTTCGTCACCGTGATGGCGGGCCTGCTCTACGGCCTCCTCGGCGTGCTGCACCCGGGGCTGCTCGCTCTGCGCCTCGCGGAGACGGGTGTCGGGGCGGCGGGGGCGGCCCTCGCCGTCGCGCTGGTGCTGCCGATCACCACGCACACGGTCACCGACCAATGGGTGCGCCGAGCCGTCCACGCGGTGCACGCCTGTACCGCCGCAGCGGCACGACGGCTCGCGGGCGACGCGGCGGCGGACCCCGCCTCGCGCGCGGCGGAGCTGGAGGCGCTGCTGGGGCGCGTCCGGCAGGCGGTCGCGCCGTTGGTGCATCCGCTGAACCCGCTGCGGGCGCGCAAGGCCCGGGCCCGCCAGGTGCTGGCGCTGCTCGACGAGTGCGCCCGTCGGACGCGCGGCCTCGTCGCCGTCGCCGCCGACCCCGACGCCTCGCACGACGCCCGTCTCATGGACGCGTGCCGGCGCGTCGAGACCGCGGTGGAGGCGCTGCTCGGAGCGGTCCCCGAACGCGCCGTGACGCCCCCCGCAGGTGTACCGGTCCACCACCCCGGCGCCGAGCAGGCCCTCAGCCACCTCCACGGACTGGAGCGGGCCCTGATCGCCCTGGCCGTTCCGCTGCAGGGTTCGTCCCCGGTCCGGGTCTGACGCCGGTCGTCCCGCAGCGTGGTCGGCGGCAAGGCCTGCCCGTGACACGGCCAAGGGCCCGCTCCCCGGAGGAGCGGGCCCTTGGCCGTACGGGTGTCCGGCGGGGTCAGCGGACCGGCGTCCCCTGCGGCTGCTGCGGGGCGATGCCCAGCGCCGTCGTGTACTTGGCGAGCGCCAGCTTGCCGATCGCCGGGTACGGGCCGAGCGCCTCGGCGGCGGGGCAGCCCGCCTCCTCGGCGGCCGCCTCCAGCAGCCCCGGGTCGAGCTCCGGGCCGATCAGGTACGGCGCGAGCGCCAGCTGCTGCGAGCCCGAGGAGCGCAGCTGCTCGGCCACGGACGTGATCGAACCCTCCTGGTCCAGCGCCGCCGCCATCACCGGGACGGCGAGCCGCGCGGCCAGCAGCATGCCCGTGATCCCGGCCGCCTGCACGGCCTCGTCGCCGCCGACGGAGGCGAGGATGATGCCGTCCGCGGCCGTCGCGACCGTGAACAGCCGGGCGCGGTCGGCACGAGCCAGACCGGCCTCGGACAGGCGCACGTGCAGCGCCTCGGCGAGCAGCGGGTGCGGGCCGAGCGCATCGGTCAGGTCGGCCGCGACCCGGCTGTCCATGACGGCCTGACGGACGCGACGCAGCAGCGCGCTGTCCGGCCCGGCCAGCAGCGGTACCACCACGGCGACGGGGCCGTCGGGCTCCTTGACCTCGAGGCCGGCCGCGACAGCCTGCTCGTAGCGTGCGGTGCGCTCCTCGGCGGTGTGCGTGAGCACGGACTTCAGCGTGGGGAACTCGGAGTCGTCCCCGTCCAGGTAGCCGATGCGCGCGTCCAGGCCGGGCAGCTCGGAACGCGCGATGCTCACGACCTCCTCGGCGAGGCTGCGCGTGGCGGCGCTGGGAGTGCCCGGCACCGCGAGGACGAGCGCAGGCGCGCCCTCGGGAGCCACCAGGGGTTCCGGGCGGCGGTGCCGCCCGGGCTGGCGGGGTCGCGGCATTCGTACAGGCAGGCCGGATGCGGGCCCAGTGGGGGAGCTCATGGCGCCGCATGCTACTGGCTTTGTGGGCTCCCCTGTTCGGGGAGGGTGCAGGTGAGCGGTATCCGTCCGGTTTTGTCTGATGAGTTACGTGCGGAGGAGAAGTGATCGATACGGTGTGACTTCTCCGCCAGATACGAGGGCGTAACTCCCCTCTCCCGGCAAGGGGGATCACTCACTCTTTTCGACCACGACATGCAACAGGTGTTCGTCGTCGGGGAGTGTGAGTGAATCGTTCGCGAGTGCGAGCGCGATGCGTACGGCGCCGGACAGGGGGTCACCCTCCGCGGGGATCAGGCGTGCCCGCGGCACCTGGTGCGCCAACTCGCGCCGCAGCGGTACGAGAAGGGGCTCGCCCATCCGGAACAGGCCCCCGGTGAGAGCGACGCGGGGCTCGCCCGAGGCGGGGCACACGGCGGCCGCGGATTCGGCCATGTGCCGGGCGGCTGCGCAGAGGATGCCGTCGGCGACCGGGTCCTCAGCGGCGCAGGCGGCCACTTCGGGAGCGAACGACGCCAGCACCGCCGCCCGGTCGGGGCGCGGGTACACCTTGCCGGGCAGGCCGGTGACCGGGCCGAACACCGCCTCGGCCCGCGCCAGCAGACGTTTGGAACCGCCGGGCCGCCCGTCATGCGCGCGCAGCGCCGCCTCCAGGCCGGCCCGCCCGATCCACGCGCCGCCGCCGCAGTCGCCCAGCAGATGACCCCAGCCGTCCGCCCGGTGCCATCTCGTCAGATCCGTGCCGAGCGCGATCAGACCGGTGCCGGCCGCCACCACCGCGCCGGGGCGTGCGCCGAGCGCGCCCGCGTAGGCGGTGACGGCGTCCGCGACCAGCGCCACCCTGCGGACACCGAGCTCACGGGCGAGCGCGCCGGGAAGCCGGGCGCGCAGATCGTCGCCCAGCGTGGCCAGACCTGCCGTCCCGACCGCGACCGCCCGCACTTCGGCACCACCGGCGTCCGCCAGCAACCGCCTTGCGATCGGCAGGAGTTGTTCCAGTAGATGCCCGGCATCGATCCCCAGCGCACCGGTGCGCACCGGCTCCCGGGACGTCCGCGGGCCCGTCGCCGCCGCGGCCGGGCCGCCCCGCGGGGCAAGGGCGACCCGCAGGCCGGAGCCCCCGGAGTCGACGGCGAGCACGGCTTCCGGCACCGCGCCGGGTGCGCCCGCCGACGGAACGGTCCCCGGCCCGGAGGGCGTCACGGCAGACGCCAGTCCACCGGCTGCCCGCCCTGCCTGATGAGCAGGTCGTTGGCCCGGCTGAACGGCCGTGAGCCGAAGAAGCCCCGGTCCGCCGACATCGGCGACGGGTGTGCGGACTCGATCGCCGGGAGATCGCCCAGCAGCGGGCGCAGGTTGCGCGCGTCGCGGCCCCACAGGATGGACACCAGCGGCTTGCCGCGCCCGGCCAGCGCCCGGATCGCCTGCTCGGTCACCTCCTCCCAGCCCTTGCCGCGGTGGGCCGCAGGACGGCGCGGAGCCGTGGTGAGCGCCCTGTTGAGCAACAGCACGCCCTGCCCGGTCCACGGGGTGAGGTCGCCGTTGGACGGCTGGGGCAGGCCCAGGTCGGCGTTCAGCTCCCGGAAGATGTTGATCAGGCTGCCCGGCAGCGGCCGTACGTCCGCAGCGACCGAGAACGACAACCCGACCGCGTGGCCCGGTGTGGGATAGGGGTCCTGGCCGACGATCAGGACTCGGACCTCGTCGAAGGGCTGTTGGAAGGCCCGCAGGACGTTCGGTCCCGCCGGGAGGTAGGTGCGCCCCGCGGCGATCTCCGCGCGCAGGAAGTCCCCCATCGCGGCGATCCGTTCGGCCACCGGCTCCAGGGCCTTCGCCCAGCCTGCTTCGAC
>NZ_PQSR01000059.1 GCF_002920635.1 Streptomyces sp. Ru72
CACATATGTGGCTGGATATGGGGGTTTCGGTCATATTCCTGATCACTCTTCGACAACGAACGACCACGCAGCCCCCAGCCGCCCCTCGGGCTGCCTACAGTGCGAGGACTACGGGGAGGGGGCTGTGCGCCATGCGCAAGGGGGTCAAGGTCGTCATCGTGGGCGGGGTGTTCGCGGTGATGGTGGGAGGGGCCGGATACGGCGCCTACAACGTGCTGAGCGCGCTGAACGAGAGCTCGGGGGGCGGTTCCCAAGGGGCCGCGCAGGTGAAGTCCGGGCCGCCGTCGGCCGATGAGGTCAAGGAGGCGACCGGCAAGTTCTTCGCCGCCTGGGAGAAGGGGGACGCGGCCACCGCGGCCTCCTACACGAACAACGCCGAGGCCGCGGGGCAGTTGCTCACCGCCTACGGATCCAGTGCGCACATCACCGGTGTGCACATCACGCCGGGCGCGCCCAGCGGCGACACGCTGCCGTTCTCCGTGAAAGCGACCGTGTCCTACGAGGGGAAGTCCAAGCCGCTCGCCTACGACAGCAGGCTGACCGTCGTGCGCGGCGTGACCACCGGGCGGGCGCTGGTCGACTGGCAGCCGTCCGTCGTCCATCCGGCCCTGCAGAAGGGCGACACGCTCGTCACCGGGGAGGCCAAGGCCCCGCCCATCGAGGCGGTGGACCGCAACGGAGCGGTGCTGACGAGGGACAAGTACCCCTCCCTCGGTCCGATTCTGGACGCCCTGCGCCAGAAGTACGGCGACGCGGCCGGGGGCACTCCCGGCATCGAGCTGTCCGTCCAGCGCGCCGACGCCAACGCGCCCGGCAAGACCCTGCTGACGCTCGCCGAGGGCAAGCCCGGCAAGCTGCACACCACGCTCAGCGCCACCGTGCAGGCCGCAGCGGAGCGGGCCGTCCAGAAGTACGCGGAGTCGTCCGTGGTGGCGGTCAAGCCGAGCACGGGTGAGGTGCTCGCGGTCGCCAACCACCGCCGGGACGAGTTCAACGCGGCGTTCGAGGGGCGGCTCGCCCCGGGTTCCACCATGAAGATCATCACCGCGGCGACGCTCATCGACAACGGCATCACCACCATGAACGGCCCCGCGCCCTGCCCCGACACGGCCGTGTGGCAGAGCCAGACGTTCCACAACCTCAAGAACATGGCCCCCGACGAGAAGGCCACGTTGGCGAACAGTTTCATGCGGTCGTGCAACACGGCGTTCGTGAAGTACGCGGACGAGGTGAAGGTCGACTCGCTCACCCGGGAGGCCGAGGACCGCTTCGGGCTCGGACGAGACGACTGGAAGACCGGCATCGTCTCCTTCGACGGCTCGGTGCCCGCCTCCGGCGGCCCGGACACCGCGGCCAACATGATCGGCCAGGGCCAGGTCCAGATGAGCCCTCTGAACATGGCGTCGGTCACGGCGACCGCGATCACGGGCACGTTCCGGCAGCCGTACCTGGTCTCCCCCGACCTCGACCACCGCGAACTGGCCACCGCCAAGGGGCTGTCCGCGAGCACGGTCGCGCAGCTGCGGGCGATGATGCGGCTGACGGCGACCCAGGGCACCGCCGCGCAGGTGATGTCGGGGCTCAGCGGTGACATCGGCGCGAAGACCGGCTCGGCGGAGGTCGACGGGCAGGCGAAGTCCAACAGCTGGTTCACCGGCTACCGGGGCGACATCGCGGCGGCGGCCATGACCCAGGAGGGCGGGCACGGCGGCGACGCGGCCGGTCCTATTGTCGCAGCTGTGCTACGAACGGGCAGCTGAAGTCACCCGTGTCACCGCGGGACTCTAGTGTGTTGTTCTCGTTGAGGACTGTGAGGGTACTGGGGGACCTGGGGACTGCGGAGGACCGGGAGCTGTGGGCAAGAGAAGGCGCGTCGCCGGGCGCAACAACAGCCGGCCGCTGGTGATCGGCGGGCTGATCGCCGTCGTCGGGCTGGGCGGGGCCGTCGGCGCCTACAGCCTGCTGGGCGGCGGTGCGGCGGCCGACGACCGCAACGCGGCGTCGGGCCACCGGAAGCTGGTGAGGATCGGGCCGCCGTCCGCCTCAGAGGTCCGTACGACGGCCACGGCGTTCCTCACGGCCTGGCAGCGGGGCGACGTGGCGAAGGCGGCGGGTGCCACGAACGACTCGGCGGCCGCGACCGCGGCGCTGACCGGCTACCGCAAGGACGCGCACATCACGGGCGTCACGCTGACCCCCGGCACCCCCACCGGGGCGACGGTCCCCTTCTCCGTCAAGGCCACGGTGTCCTACCAGGGCGTGAGCAAGCCGTTCACGTACGACTCGAAGCTGACCGTGGTGCGGCGCGCGACCGACGGCGTGCCGCTGGTGCGGTGGCAGCCGTCGGTGGTGCACCCGGACCTGACGGACGGCGACCGTCTGGTGACCGGCGAGGCCGGCACACCCCCGGTCAAGGCGACCGACCGCGAGGGTGGCGAGATCACCGCGGCCAAGTACCCGTCGCTGGGCACGGTGCTGGACGGCTTGCGCGAGAAGTACGGCAAGAAGGCCGGTGGCAAGGCCGGCATCGAGCTGCGGATCGTGCGCAAGGCGGCGGCGAAGGGCAAGGAGAAGACGCCCGACAAGACGCTGGTGACGCTGAGCGAGGGCACGCCGGGCACGCTGAAGACGACGCTGAGTCCGACGCTCCAGGCGGCTGCCGAGCAGCAGGTCGCCAAGCAGGCGAACGCCTCGGTCGTCGTCATGCGCCCGTCGACCGGCGAGATCCTCGCCGTCGCCAACACCAGCCACGGCTTCAACGTCGCCTTCCAGGGCTCGTTGGCCCCCGGCTCCACGATGAAGATCATCACGTCGACGATGCTGTTCGAGAAGGGGCTCGTGACCCCCGAGGCGTCGCACCCGTGCCCCAAGACCTACAAGCTGGCCGGCTGGACGTTCCACAACGACGACGACTCCGAGATCAAGCAGGGCTCGTTCAAGCTGAGCTTCGCGGCCTCCTGCAACAACGCCTTCATCAACTTCGCGCCGAAGCTGTCCGACAGCGCCCTGACCGAGGAGGCCCAGCAGGTCTACGGCCTCGGCATGGACAACTGGTCCATCGGCGTCCCCACCTTCGACGGCTCGATCCCGGTGCAGAGCGGCGCGCAGATGGGCGCCTCGCTGATCGGGCAGGGCGGGGTGCGCATGAACCCGCTGAACATGGCGTCGGTGGCCGCGACGGTTCAGACCGGTGTCTTCCGCCAGCCGTACCTGGTGTCCCCGACGGTGGACGACCGGACACTCGCGAAGGCCTCGCGCACGATGTCCGCGAAGACCCGGTCCGAGCTGAAGGAGGTCATGCAGTACACGGCGGCGTACGGCACGGCCGCCAAGGCGATGGCGGGCCTGGGCCCGGACGCCGGCGCGAAGACGGGTTCGGCGGAGGTCGACGGCCAGAAGAAGCCGAACGGCTGGTTCACGGCCTACAAGGGCGACCTGGCCGCAGCGGGCGTGGTCCAGGCGGGCGGCCACGGCGGCGACACTGCGGGCCCCATCGTGGCGGCGCTCCTGCGCGCGGGGAGCTGAGCCCCGGCACGGGAGCCGTCCGACGAGCTGAAGGCTGAACCCTGGGACGCGAGCCGTCCGACGAGCTGAAGGCTGAACCCCGGCACGCGAGCCTCCGGCGAGCTGGAGGCTGAACCCCGGCACGCGAGCCTCCGGCGAGCTGGAGGCTGAACCCCGGCACGCGAGCCGTCCGACGAGCTGGAGGCTGAACCCCGGCACGCGAGCCTCCGGCGAGCTGGAGGCTGAACCCCGGCACGGGAGCCGTCCGACGAGCTGGAGGCTGAGCCCCGGCACGCGACCGTCCCCGAGCCGGAAGTTGTCCCGCCGGCGGGAAGCCGATCCCGCGGGCGGACGCCCTACCGCCCCGGCCCCGCGCCCACGGTGTACGTCCGGCGCAGGAACCGCATCAGGGCCTTCGACTCGAACTGCACCACTTCCACGCCCTGCGGCGAATGGAACTCCATCACGGCCTGGACCCGGCCGCACGGCCAGATGCGGACCTCGCCCGTACCCGCCGGAGCGCTCAGGCCCTGCTCCAGGAGGTCCCGGGAGAAGGCCCACTCGTGCGGGCCGGGCAGGCCGATGCGCACCGAGCGCGGGTCGGCGTCCGGGTCGTAGCGCAGGACGACGGGGACGGCGTCAGGAGTTTCCGGGGAGTCGGTGACGACATGGGCTCGCGCGTACTGTTCCACTACGGACATCGGACCACTCCTCACGCTGCGTCACCCAAGCAGCAGCTGTGAATCCGCTACCCATCCAATGTCGCACATATGGGCGCCACCGGCCTCCGATGCGAGTGTCGCTTGCCACAGTGCGCGCTCCAGCACTTTTCACGACACACAAGCTCTTGCAAAAGAGTCGCAATAAGCCGGTATCCTCGAACGGTGCATGTCCCGGACGGATTCATCAACGCCCCCACCTCCGCCGCGACCGGTGTCCTCGCGGCCGGCGCCCTGGCGGTCAGCCTGAAAGGCGCCCGGCGTGAGCTCGACGAGCGCACCGCTCCGCTGGCCGGCCTGGTGGCCGCGTTCATCTTCGCGGTCCAGATGCTGAACTTCCCGGTCGCCGCGGGCACCAGCGGTCATCTACTGGGCGGCGCGCTGGCCGCGATACTCGTGGGGCCCTGCACCGGGGTCCTGTGCGTCTCGGTCGTCCTGCTCATGCAGGGCATCCTCTTCGCGGACGGCGGCCTGACCGCGCTCGGCGTGAACATCACCGACATGGCGGTGGTGACGACCGTCGTCTCGTACGCCGTCTTCCGGGTCCTGGTGAAGGTGCTGCCGCGCAGGCGGCGCTCGGTCACCGTCGCCTCCTTCGTCGCCGCGCTGATCTCGGTGCCGGCCGCCGCGGTCGCCTTCACGCTGATCTACGCCGTGGGTGGTACGACCGACGTGGCCATCTCCAAGGTCGCCACCGCGATGGTCGGCGTCCACGTCCTCATCGGCATCGGCGAGGCCACGATCACCGCGCTCACGGTCGGCGCCGTCATCGCCGTACGGCCCGACCTCGTGTACGGCGCGCGGGGCCTGGAGCAGAAGCTCAAGCTGCGGGTGAACGGTCAGCTGGTCGACGCACCCGCCGCCGCGCCCGCCGTCCCGGTGGCCGGCGCGCTCCCCCACCACCGCAAGCTGTGGATCACCGGCCTGGTGGCCTCTCTCGTCCTCGCCGGCTTCGTCAGCTTCTACGCCTCGGCCAGCCCGGACGGCCTGGAGAAGGTCGCCGAGGACCAGGGCATCGACCGGAAGGCCGAGCCGCACGCGGCGGCCGACTCCCCGCTCGCCGACTACGGGGTCAAGGACATCGCCGACGCCCGCCTCTCCGGCGGCCTCGCGGGAGTGATCGGCGTCGGCGTCACCGTGGTCGCGGGCAGCACGGTCTTCTGGGCCGTCCGCAGGCGGCGCACGGCCGAACCCTCGCAGACGAGCTGACATGGGTGCCGGCCACGCCCATCGGCTGTACCGGCACGGGCACTCCCCCGTGCACGCCCTGCCGCCGCACACCAAGCTCGCCGCCGCGTTCGCCTTCGTGGTCGTCGTGGTCTCCACCCCACGCGAGGCGATGTGGGCGTTCGCGCTGTACGCCGTCCTCCTCGCCCTCGTCGCGTACGCGGCCCGCGTGCCCGCCGGGTTCCTGCTGAAGCGGCTGCTGATCGAGGTGCCGTTCGTCGCGTTCGCGGTGCTCATGCCGTTCGTGGCGGAGGGCGGGGGCGTCGACGTCCTCGGGCTCTCGCTGAGCGTGAACGGCCTGTGGGGCGCGTGGAACGTCCTCGCCAAGGGCACCCTCGGCGTTGCCGCCTCCGTCCTGCTCGCCGCCACCACCGAGCTGCGCGAACTGCTCCTCGGCCTGCAGCGCCTGAAGCTCCCGCCCCTGCTGGTGCAGATCGCCTCCTTCATGATCCGCTACGGCGACGTCATCACCGACGAGATGCGCCGGATGCGGATCGCGCGGGAGTCCCGCGGCTTCGAGGCGCGCGGCGTCCGCCACTGGGGCGTGCTCGCGAAGTCGGCGGGCGCGCTGTTCATCCGCTCCTACGAACGGGGCGAGCGCGTGCACCTGGCCATGGTCAGCCGGGGCTACTCCGGCTCGATGCCGGTCATCGACGAGGTGACCGCGTCCCGTGCGCAGTGGTCGTACGCCCTCGCCCTGCCCGTCGCCGCCCTCGTCGTCTGCCTGCTGGGATGGATGCTGTGACACCTTCACTCGAAGTGGCCGGGCTGGCCTTCGCCTACCCGGACGGCCACCAGGCCCTGTTCGGCGTGGACTTCCGCATCGAGCGCGGCGAACGCGTCGCGCTGCTCGGGCCGAACGGCGCCGGGAAGACCACGCTCGTGCTGCACCTCAACGGCATCCTGACCGGCGGCACGGGCACGGTGACGGTCGCCGGACTCCCGGTCGGCAAGCGGCACATGGCTCAGATCCGCCGCCGGGTCGGGATCGTCTTCCAGGACCCGGACGACCAGTTGTTCATGCCGACGGTCCGCGAGGACGTGGCGTTCGGACCGGCGGCGGCCGGACTGAAGGGCCCGGAGCTGGAGCAGCGCGTCGACCGCGCCCTCGAACGGGTCGGCATGGCGGAGTTCAAGGACCGCCCGCCGCACCACCTCTCCTTCGGTCAGCGCCGCCGGGTGGCCGTGGCGACCGTTCTCGCCATGGAGCCGGAGATCCTGGTCCTGGACGAGCCGTCCTCCAACCTGGACCCGGCCTCGCGTCGCGAACTCGCCGACATCCTCAGGTCGTTGGACGTGACGGTACTCATGGTCACGCACGACCTGCCGTACGCCCTGGAGCTGTGCCCCCGCTCCCTGATCCTGAGCGACGGTGTGATCGCGGCGGACGGCAGGACCGCCGATCTGCTCGCCGACGACGAGCTGATGCGCGCCCACCGTCTGGAACTGCCCTTCGGCTTCGATCCGCGGTCCGTGACAATGGGCGCGTGACGAACGAGGAGATGGACGGCTCACTACTCCTGGACGACCAGCTGTGCTTCGCGCTGTACGCCGCCCAGCGCGCGGTGACGGCCGTGTACCGTCCGCTCCTCGACGACCTCGGTCTCACCTACCCGCAGTACCTCGTCCTGCTGGTCCTGTGGGAGCGCGGCGAGACGACGGTCAAGGAGCTGGCGGCCGCCCTGCGGCTCGACTACGGCACCGTCTCCCCGCTGCTGAAGCGCCTTCAGGCGGCGGGCCTGGTCCGGCGTGAGCGGTCGGCGCGGGACGAGCGGTCGGTGCTCGTCGCGCTCACCGCGCGCGGGGAGGAGCTGCGGGAGCGCGCTGCGGGCGTGCCCGGCGCCCTTCTCACGGCGACGGGGCTCGACGGCCCGGAGATCGTCCAGCTGCGCGAGGAGCTGTGGCGCCTGGCGGAGAAGGCGGAGGTCGCGGCGGACCGTACCCGCTGATCTCGGGTTACCCGTGGTTCCTACCCCCTGGTAACGGGAATCGACCTACCAGTCGGTACCTTGTGCGCGATGTACTTGTGCGCACTGTTCCGGGGGAGGTTGACCATGTCTGACGGCACCGCTGTCGACACCCGTCCAAAGAAGATCATGTACGTCGCCGAGGCCACCGCGCACGGCGGCCGCGACGGGTACGTGACCAGTCAGGACGGCCACATCGCGCTGAAGGTGGCCATGCCACCGGAGCTGGGCGGCGACGGCAGCGGCACCAACCCCGAGCAGCTGTTCGCGGCCGGCTACAGCTCCTGCTTCCACAACGCGCTGATCCTCGTCGGCAACCGCGAGGGCTACGACCTGACCGGCTCCACCGTGGCCGCCAAGGTCGGCATCGGCCCCAACAAGCAGCGCGGCTACGGCCTCGCGGTCGCCCTGACCGTCTCGCTGCCCGTCCTCGACCAGGAGGTCGCGGCCCGGCTCGTGGAGGCGGCCCACGAGGTGTGCCCCTACTCGAACGCCACCCGCGGGAACATCGATGTAACGATTGTGCTGGGCTGAGGAACCGCAGGAATCGCAGGCTCCAGGCGCGTGTTACGCCCATAGTCGCAGGCGATCGGCCATCGAGGATCGGGACGGGAGTGCGGACGTGGACGTGAACGGCGGTGTGGCCGAGGGCTTCGAGCCGGTCAGGGAGGCGTTCGTACGGAACTTCGAGGCGCTCGGCGAGCGCGGGGCCGCGGTCGCCGTCTACCGGGACGGCCGCAAGGTCGTGGACCTGTGGGGCGGTACGAAGGACGTCGACGGCACGGCGCCCTGGCTGCGGGAGACGGCGCAGATCGTGCGCTCGGCGACCAAGGGCGTCGCGGCGGCCGTGCTGCTGATGCTGGCCGAGCGCGGGGAGGTGGACCTGGACGCGCCGGTCGGACACCACTGGCCGGAGTACAAGGCGCAGGGCAAGGAACGCACGACGGTGCGGCACGTCCTGGCGCACCGGGCGGGCGTACCGGTCCTGGACCGCCCGCTCACCCCGGCCGAGGCCGCCGACCCCGATCTGGCGGCCACGGTGCTGGCCGGGCAGGCCCCCGCCTGGGAGCCGGGCACGGACCACGGCTACCACGCGCAGACGTACAGCTGGCTGACAAGTGAGCTGGTCCGCCGGGCCACGGGCCGTTCGATCGGCGAGTGGATCGCCACCGAGATCGCCGGGCCGCTGGGCCTGGACCTGTGGGTGGGCCTGCCGGAGGCGGAGGCGCACCGGGTGGGCCGCGTCGGCCCCATCGAGGCCCCGGCCCGGGAGGGTGGCCTGCGCACCCGGCCCAAGCGCGCGGTCGCCGACGCGTACGCGGACCCCGCCGGCCTGACCCGCCGTGCCTTCGCGGCGATCACCCCCCTGCCAGACGAGAACGACCCCGCCTACCGGTCGGCGGTGCTGCCCGCGTCGAACGGCATCGCGACGGCCGACGCGCTGGCCCGCTTCTACGCGGCGCTGACCGGCGAGGTGGACGGCGTACGCCTCTTCTCCCCCTCGACGGTGGAGCTGGCCCGCCGGGAAGCCTCGGCGGGCCCGGACCGCGTACTGGTGGTCCCCACCCGCTTCGGCCTCGGCTACATGCTCCACGGCAGCGCGTCCCCGCTGCTCGCCCCCGGCTCCTTCGGCCACCCCGGCCGCGGCGGCGCACTGGGCTTCGCGGACCCGGAGTCGGGCATCGCCTTCGGTTATGTGACGAACGGCTTCCACAAGAGCGTGACGGCGGACCCCCGGGCACAGGCGCTGGTTCGGGCGGTGCGTACGGCACTGGCGTAGCCGGGCACGGCGCGACGGTGCCCGCACGCCTCGACGTGCGGGCACCGCGGGCGACCCGCACCACTCCTGTCCCGCTGTGGGGGTCAGTGGAACGTCAGCGGGTGCGACGTCCGCCCCGACGCCTCGTCGATCTCGTCGTGCGCCTTCGTGAGCAGCTGCATCGCCAGCTCGTTCAGCGCACGCGCCCCCGCGATCTCCTCACCGACGCGCGGCTGATTCGCGTCCGAGCGGTGGCGGCTGGCGTACCCGCGTGCCCGGACCTCCTTGCCGTCGGGCAGCCGGACAAGCGCCGCCGCCCGCGTCCGCTGATCGTCCTCCTCGAACTCGAGTTCCACATGCCATCCGACTGCGGTGTGCATAGCCATGACGATCACCTCCGGAACCGCTGATTCCAGGGTGCTCCTCCTCGTCCCCCGATGCACGGCGCGGGCACCTCCGGAATCCTCCGGACCCTTCAGGAACCGGACTTCTCCTCGAAGCTCGCGAAGTACGCGGCGGCCATGTCCTCGTCGGCGTGGCCCTGGGCGGCGGCGCGGGCGAGGCGTTCGGCGGTCGCAGCGGCCACGTCGAGGCGGACTCCGTGCTCCTCCCCGGCCCGGACGATCAGACGGGCGTCCTTCTCGGCCGTCGCCACGGCGAAACTGGCCGGGGTCAGCGTGCCTTTCAGGAGGAGATCGGCCTTGGCGTGCAGGTAGCCCATGTCCAGCGGGCCGCCCGCGATGATGTCGAAGAACTTCCGCGGGTCCACGTCCAGGGCCTTGGCCAGGGCCAGTACCTCGCCGGTCGCGGCCGTGGCGGCGAGGACCCAGCTGTTGGCCACCAGCTTCAGCCGGCTGGCGCTGCCCGCCGCACCGTCCTGACCGGTCCACAGCGTACGGGCGCCGACGGCGTCGAAGACGGGCGTCACCGCCTCCCGCCCCTCGGCGGGCCCGGCGGCGAGGACGGTCAGCTGCCCGGCCTCCGCGGGCTGGCGGGTGCCGAGCACAGGGGCGTCGTAGAAGGCCAGGCCGTGCTCCCGGGCGAAGGCGGCCAGCTCACCGGTGGCCTCGATCCCGGCCGTGGTGGACTGCACCCAGGCGGTGCCGGGGCGCAGGGCGTCGGCGGCCTCCCGCATGACCTGCAGGACTGTGGCGCCGTCGTAGAGCATGGTCAGGACGACGTCGGCATCCCGCACCGCCTCGGCGGGGGTGCCGGCGATCTCCGCGCCGTCGGCGGCGAGCGGCTCGGCCTTGTCACGGGTGCGGTTCCAGGCGCGGACGGTGTGCCCGGCGCGGGCGATGTTGCGGGCCATCGCGGCGCCCATGATGCCGGTACCGAGGACGCTCACGGTGAGCTTGTCTTTCATGACGTCAACTTCCTGATCCCAGGGTGACTGATGCGCTTCCCATGCTCCCCCAGCGGGCGAGCGTTCCCTCGTCGACTACCCGGCGGACGGCATCAGCCCCATCCGGACCGCCGGCGGCCCGACTTTCGTCACCAGGGGGTACGAGAGCGACTTCGTCAGTCGGGCCCCTGGAAGCCACCAAGGCGACCAGGGGCCGGCGTGGGAGCAAAGCCGACGGGTCAGACCCTGTCGATTCGCCACCTGATCATCCCCGTCGAACCACGCCTGGCGGTGACATCGATGCGCAGCGAGTCCACGGCGGTGAATCGCTGCTGGAATGTGGACTGATCGCAGGAAACGTCCTTCTTCGACGACACGCCGGCCGGGGTGAACGCGATCTCCACATCTCCGCTGCCGGCGCATACGACGGACAGCCTGTAGGTCACTCCCTTGTTCAGCAAAGGCACGGAGTGCACGCCATCGGTGACGCGCTCCACCCCTGACTCGACCATGGCATTCTGCTCGGTTGCGCCGGCTGCAAGAGCCGACTGCACCTCCGCAGTGAGCTTCTTTTCCGATGACTGCGAGGATCGCGCTGTCGCACTCACCGACGATGACGGGTGAGCCGGCCCAGGGTCGCCGTCGGAGGTACAGGAAGCAAGGGAGAAAGCCGACGCCAGGGCACATCCGATGAGCCAGGTTCGGCGCCCGAGAGGAGCCTTCATTGCGGTCATGACGACGTTTCCCAGTACTTCCATCCGGTCTCGGACGTGGGAAGAGTCGCCTGCCCGCTCGCGAGCCTGACACCGTCGCAGCCATTGCCGCTCGACCGGTACTTCACCCACGACACCTTGCGCCCCAGAGAACTACCCACGCTCGACGACGGCGCCTCCCCATCCACGGCTGCGGTGCCGGTACCCCCGAAGCAGAGCAACAGGGCCGTTCCGGCGGCAATCGCGGCATGCCTACGGGACCAAGCCCGACGCGTCGACTAACCGGCGTGCAGCATCAGCCCGATCCCGACCACCACCAGCCCGGCCGCCGCGATCCGCGGAAGGCCGAACCGCTCCTTGAAGAAGACGGCGCCGATGGCCGCGCCGACGATGATCGAGGACTCGCGCAGGGCGGCGATGGGAGCCAGCTCCGCCCGGGTCTGGGCCCACAGCACCAGGGCGTACGCCGCCACGGACAGCACGGAGCCGAGCAGCCCGAGCGCCGCGAACGGCCGGAGCCGGACGGTGAGTTCGCCCCGCCACCGGTACCAGGCGTACGCGGGGATGACGACCCCCTGCACGGCCATCAGCCAGGCGATGTAACCGAACGACGACCCCGACGCCCGGACGCCCAGCCCGTCCACCACGGTGTACGCCGCGATCGTCAGACCCGTCGCGAGCGCCGCGCCGATGGCCGCCCAGTTCGGTCGGCGCCCGCGCAGCCCCCACAGCGCGACCCCGGTAAGCCCGGCGCACGACACGGCGACGCCCGTCGCCGCCCAGCCGTCCGGCACCTCGTGGGCGAACACCGCCGCCAGCACGGTGACGACCAGGGGCGCGGTGCCGCGCGCGATGGGGTACGCCTGCCCGAAGTCGCCGAGCCGGAAGGAACGCATGAGCAGGGCGTAGTAGGCGATGTGAATGGCGGAGGACGTGAGGAGGTACGGCCACGCCCGCGCCGCCGGAAACGCCGTGACCGGGGCCGTCAACAGCCCGATGAGAGCGCCACCGCCCGAGATGAGCGTGAAGCCGACCAGCTTGTCGGTGATGCGGTGGGCGATGGCGTTCCAGCTGGCGTGCGTGACGGCGGCGAGCAGCACCGCCATGGCGACGGCGGGCGTCACGGGGTCTGCTCGCGCACGTCCACCAGAGTGCCGCCCGCGTGGGCGATCAGTGACTTCGGGTCCATGGGGAACACGGTGTGGGGAGTGCCGGCGGCGGCCCACACGGTCTCGTGGTCGAGCAGCGCGCGGTCGGCGAGGACACGGGTCCTCGTACGGTGCCCGAAGGGCGGCACGCCACCGATCGCGTACCCGGTGGTCTCCCGTACGACCTCGGGCTTGGCCCGGGTGACCTTCTCGGCGCCCAGTTCCTCGCGCAGGCGCTCCACGTCCACCCGTGACGCTCCGTCCATGAGGACGAGCACCGGCTCCCCTCCCCCAAGATCTCGGCTCCGCTCGAGCAGGGGGGACCCCCACACCGCGAAGACCAGTGACTTGCAGATCTGGCTGAGCTCGCACCCGATCGCGGCGGCGGCCTCGGCGGCGGTTCGGGTCGCGTCCGGGAAGCGGCGGATCTCGGCGTGGAGCGCGCCGAGCCCCAGCTCTTCGAGGGCTTCGGCGAAGCGGGGGTGGGCTCCTGATTCTCCTGCGGGCGTCGCGGGCGTCGTCATGAACGGCAGGTTAGCTGCCGGATACGGAGGTCACGAACGAATTCCGGTGGTGGGGGGCGACGGTGAGGGCGAGCGTCGAACGCCCCGCTCAGGGCGCCCGGCCGCCGAGCCGTCCTCAGAGTCGGCCACGACGCACCCGCACGACAGGGCGCCCCACCCACCGGTGAGGCGCCCCGTTCGCGTTCAGGCCCAGTCGCTCAGACCCGCGCCAGCTCCCGGTCCTGATCGGCGTCCGGGTCCCGGCGATCGGCCGCGTCGGCCGCCGCGCGCAGGCCCTCGCCCTCGACGTCCACGTTCGGCAGTGCCCGGTCCAGCCACTTCGGCAGCCACCACGCCCGGCGGCCCAGCAGCGCCAGCACCGCCGGAACCAGCGCCATCCGGACCACGAACGCGTCGAAGAACACCGCGATCGCGAGACCGAAGCCGATCATCTTGATCATCGACTCGCTGGAGCCGATGAAGCCGGAGAACACCGCGATCATGATGACGGCCGCCGCCGTCACCACCCGCGCACCGTGCCGGAAGCCGGTCACGATCGCCTGGCCGGGGCTCTCCCCGTGGACGTACGCCTCACGCATACGGGTGACGAGGAAGACCTCGTAGTCCATCGCCAGGCCGAACACCACGCCCACCATGAAGATCGGCATCATCGACATGATCGGGCCCGTCTGCTGGACGCCCAGCAGGCCGGACAGCCAGCCCCACTGGAACACCGCGACCACCGCACCGAGCGCCGCCGTCACCGAGAGCAGGAAGCCGAGCGCCGCCTTCAGCGGAACCAGGATCGAGCGGAAGACCACGATCAGGAGGAGGAAGGCGAGTCCGACCACCAGCGCCAGGTACGGGATCAGCGCGTCGTTGAGCTTCTGCGAGAAGTCGATGTTCATCGCCGTCGTGCCGGTGACCAGCAACTCGGCGCCCGTCTTCGCCGCCCGCCCGGCGCCGGTGTCCCGGATGCCGCGCACCAGGTCCTCGGTGGTCGTCGATGACGGCTTGGATCCGGGTACGACCGTGATCACCGCGGTGTCGCCCGCCTTGTTGTACGTCGCCGGCGTGACCGTCGTGACGTCCTTCAGGCCCTTGATGTCGTCGGTCACCGTCGCGACCGCCGCCTTCGGGTCCTCGCTCGCCTTCGCGTCGACCACGACCGTCAGCGGCCCGTTGAAGCCGGGCCCGAAGCCCTCCGACAGCAGGTCGTAGGCCCGGCGCTGGGTCGTGGACGTCGGCTGGGAACCGTCGTCCGGCAGGCCCAGTTCCAGCTGGGACGCCGGAACGGCCGCGGCACCGAGGCCGACCACACCGAGCAGCAGGACGGCGACCGGGCGGCGCACGACGAAGCTCGCCCAGCGCGCGCCCATGTTCGGCCTGTCCTTCTTACCGGCGGCGGCCCGGCCGCCACCCAGCAGCCTGCTCTTCTCTCCCGCCGGCTTGACCCTGCGCCCCGCGTGGCCGAGCAGCGCCGGGATCAGCGTCAGCGCGATCAGGACCGCGATGGCCACGGTGCCGGCCGCCGCGACGCCCATCTTCGTCAGCATCGGGATGTTCACGACCGACAGGCCCACCAGCGCGATCACCACGGTCAGGCCCGCGAAGACCACCGCCGAACCCGCCGTGCCGACCGCCCGGCCCGCCGCCTCCTCGCGCTCACGGCCCTCGGCCAGCTCGGCGCGGTAGCGGGAGACGATGAACAGCGCGTAGTCGATGCCGACCGCGAGGCCGATCATCATCGCCAGCGTGGAGGTCGTGGTGCCGAGGTCCAGCGCGTTCGCCAGCGCCGTGATCGAGGAGACGCCGATGCCGACGCCGATCAGGGCCGTGAGCAGCGGCAGCCCGGCCGCCACCAGGGAACCGAAGGTGATGACGAGGACGACCGCGGCGACCGCGATGCCGATGACCTCGGTCGCGCCCGTCTCCGGTGCGGCCTGCAGCGCGTCACCGCCGATCTCGACGGTCAGCCCGTCGCCCCGCGCGTCCCGCGCGGCCTCCTGGAGGGCGTCCCTGGAGGAGTCCTTCAGCTCCATCCCGGAGACCTTGTACTTCACCTGCGCGTACGCGATCGTGCCGTTCTTGCTGACGGCGTGCGCGGTGAACGGATCGGTGACGGAGACCACTTCGGAGCCGGAGCGCAGCTCCCTGACGGCCTTCTCGACGGCCGCCTTGTTGTCCTTGGCCGTCACCTTCTCCCCGCCGGGCGCCTTGAAGACGACGCGGGCGGTCGCACCGTCGGCGTTCATCCCCGGGAAGCGCTGTTCGAGCAGGTCGAAGGCCTTCTGGGCCTCGGTGCCGGGGATGGAGAAGGAGGAGGAGCCCGCCGCCGGGGCACTGGCGGCACCGACGCCCGCGAGCGTCAGCAGCGCCACCCAGATCAGGGCGACGAGGTGCCGTCGCCGGAAGGCGAGACGGCCGAGTCTGTGGAGAAAAGTGGCCACGAGGGCGTACTCCCGGTCAGTCGTGGGGTTTTCAGGGCAGAGGTGATCAGCCCGACGACGTGAGCGGTGACGTCAGGTGGGGGCCTGCTCGGGGGACGGGTCAGGTGGTGGGCGCGCCGAGGGCGGGGAGGACCACGGCGTCGATGTACGAGCGCAGGAACGCCTGCGTGGGCGGCTGGTTGTCGATGAGGGAGCGCGTGGCGAAGGCACCGATCAACATGTGCACCACGTACTGCAGCGCCGGGTTGTCCGCGCGGATCTCCCCGCGGTCGACGGCCCGCTGCAGCACGCGCCGGAACTCTTCCCTCTCCGGTTCGATCAGGTGCTCGCGGAACGCCCGCTGAAGGTCGGGGTTGGTGTGCGTCGCCATGGCCAGACCCCGCATCAGGGCGTGGTTCTGCGCCATGGTGCAGTCGTCCTGGTGTGCCGTGAGGGCCTGGAAGTCGCCCCGCAGAGACCCGGTGTCCACCTCCGCGAAGCGGCTCGGCTTGCCGTGCCGGATCGCCTTCGCCACCAGCTCGGCCTTGCCGCCCCACTGGCGGTAGAGCGTCGCCTTGCTTGACCGGGTGCGGGCCGCCACGGCGTCCATCGTCAGGGCGTCGTAGCCGACTTCGCGGAGCAGGTCGAGCACGGCCTCGTACAACTCGGCCTCGCGCTCGGGGGTGATCCGACTACGACGCCCTGTCGCGACATCGGTCATGCGACTCACCTCTCCTGCTCGGTGCTTCCTGCTTCCCGCCCGGAGCGGCAGGGCTCCGAACGAGACTGTTTCGTACGTCATGACGATACCCCGGCCGTAAAGCGAAACGAAACAGTTTCGTACGTGTCCTCGGTCACGCGCCTGCCGACGCCTCTGCCGGCACACCCTCCGTACGAGTTGCCGCGCCCCGTCGCCGGACAAAACATGGGTAGGTGAATGAAGCGCGCGACGAGTACGACAACGAGAAGGCACCCGGCTACCTCCGCTTCCCTCACCTGCACGGCGACCGCCTGTGCTTCGCCGCAGAGGACGACCTGTGGACGGCTCCGCTGGACGGTTCCGGCCGTGCCTGGCGGCTCACCGTGGACCGTACGAAGATCGGGCATCCCCGCTTCTCGCCGGACGGCCGGTTCATCGCGTACACGAGCTGGCGCAGCCTGGTCCCGGAGATCCATCTGACGCCGGTGGACGGCGGCCCCGGCCGGAGGCTGACCTACTGGGGCAGCGTCGACACCCGGGTGTGCGGCTGGACTCCGGAGGGCGACCTCCTCGCCGTCGCCTCGCACGGCGAACCCTTCTCGCACTACACCTTCGCCTACAAGGTCCCGACCGACGGCGACCCCGGCGGCAAGCTGCCCTGGGGCCCGGTCTCCGACATAGCGGTGGCCGACATCGACGGCGAGCACAGAACGCTGCTGCTGACCGGCAAACCCCCGCACGAACCGGCCTCCTGGAAGCGCTACCGCGGCGGCGCCATGGGCCGGCTGTGGCTGCACGGACAGCGGCTGCTCGCCGACCTCGAGGGCCACCTGGACTCACCGATGTTCGTCGGCGGACGGATCGCGTTCCTCTCCGACCACGAGGGCATCGGCAACCTGTACTCGTGCGCCTACGACGGCTCCGACCTGCGCCGCCACACCGACCACGACAGCTTCTACGCCCGCCACGCCGCGAGCGACGGCACGCGGGTCGTGTACCAGTGCGCGGGCGACCTGTGGATCCTCGACGACCTGTCCCCCGACTCGATCCCGCGCCGCCTTGAAGTGCGCCTGGGCGGGCCGCGGGCCGGGCGCCGCAAGTACCAGGTGCCGGCGGCGCAGCACGTGGACGGGATCTCGGTGGACGAGACCGGGCGGGCCAGCGCCGTGGTCGTCCGCGGCAGCCTGTACTGGCTCACGCACCGGGACGGCCCCGCGCGCACGATCACGGACACCCCCGGGGTACGCATCCGGCTGCCGGAGATGCTGGGCGCCGGCGGACAGATCGCGTACGTCACGGACGCCGAGGGCGAGGACGCCATCGAGATCGCGTATCTGCCGCGGGCCTCGGGCGACCGCGAGCCGCGCCGGCTGGCCTCCGGGCGACTGGGACGGGTCCTGGAGATGGTGGCGGACCCGCAGGGCGAACGGCTCGCGATCGCCTCGAACGACGGACGGCTGCTGCTCGTCACCGTGGCCGACGAGGAACCCGGCGGCGAGGCGTCCGGCGGCGAGGAACCGGCGGACGTGGTCACCGAGTTGCTCCGCTCGGACAACGGGCCGGTACGGGACCTGGCGTTCTCCCCGGACGGCGTGTGGCTGACGTGGTCGCACCCGGGCACGGGCCGGTCGCTGAGGCAGATCAAGATGGCCCGGATAAAGGACCGGTTGATCATCGACGTCACGGACGACCGGTTCGAGGACGAGAACCCGGTGTTCACCCGGGACGGCCGCTACCTGGCGTTCCTGTCCTGGCGCGGCTTCGACCCGGTGTACGACGTGCACACCGGCGACCTGTCCTTCCCGCTCGGCTGCCGCCCGTACCTGGTCCCGCTGTCCTCCGCGACCCCCTCCCCCTTCGCGCTGAACCCGGAGGGACGGCCCGCGGCCGGCGGTCTCGACCCGCTGGAGGAAGAGGAGGAGGGCGGCGGCGTGGTGACCGTCGAGGTCGAGGGGCTGGAGAACCGGGTCACGCCGTTCCCGGTCGCGGCCTCGAAGTACTCGGAGCTGCGTCCCGTCGCGGGCGGCGGCCTGGTGTGGCTGCGCTGGCCGATCTCTGGCGCACTGGGCGAGACCTTCGTCAACCCGGACGACGTCTCCGGCCGCCCCACCCTGGAGCACTTCAACCTCGGCAAGGCGAAGAAGTCCGAACTGGTCGGCCATCTGGACTGGTTCGCGGTGAGCGGGGACGGGACGCGGCTGGTGGTCGTCGACGAGGGCGACCTGCGGGCGGTGCCGTCGACCGAGGCCGGCGACTCCGACACGACGGTGTGGATCGACGCGCGCCGGATCATGCACGAGGTGGACCCGGGCGCGGAGTGGCGGCAGGCGTACGCGGAGGCGGGCCGGCTCATCCGGGCCTACTTCTGGGAGCCGGACATGTGCGGGATCGACTGGGACGCGATCCTGGAGCAGTACCGTCCGCTGGTCGAACGGGTCGCCTCCCCGGACGAGTTCGCCGACCTGCTGCGCGAGGTGCTGGGCGAGCTGGGCACCTCGCACGCGTACGTGGCGGCGGCCCGGCGCAACGAGGGCCCGCCGCACTACCAGCGCTACCAGGGCCTCCTGGGCACCAACTTCGTGCGCCGCGACGGGCGCTGGGTGGTGAAGCGGATCCTGCCGGGCGAGTCGTCGGACTCCAAGGCGCGCTCGCCGCTCGCGGGCACCGGCATCCGTGAGGGCGCCGTGCTGACCCATGTGGACGGGCGGCCGGTGGACCCGGTGACGGGACCGTATCCGCTGCTTGCCGGGGCGGGCGGAACGACGGTGGAGCTGACGTTCCTGCCCGCCGACGGCGAGGGCGGACCCCGGCGTGTGGCCGTGGTGCCGCTGGTCGACGAGCGGCCGCTGCGCTACCAGGACTGGGTCGCCAAGCGCCGCGCGGTCGTACGGGAGTTGAGCGGCGGCCGCTGCGGTTACCTGCACATCCCGGACATGGGCGGCTCCGGCTGGGCACAGTTCAACCGGGACCTCAGGAAGGAGGTCTCGCGTCCGGCGCTCATCGTGGACGTACGGGGCAACGCGGGCGGTCACATCAGCGAACTCGTCATCGAGAAGCTGACGCACGCCATCCTGGGCTGGGACCTGACACGCAACGCCCAGCCGGTGTCGTACACCTCGAACGCCCCGCGCGGACCGATCGTGGCACTCGCCGACGAGGCCACGTCCTCCGACGGCGACATGATCACGGCCGCGTTCAAACTGCTGAAGCTCGGCCCGGTGGTGGGCCTGCGTACCTGGGGCGGTGTGGTCGGCATGACGGGCCGTCACCGCCTGGGCGACGGCACGGTGATCACGGTGCCGATGAACGCGGCGTGGTTCGACGCGTACGGGTGGTCCGTGGAGAACCGGGGTGTCGCCCCGGACCTGGAGATCGAGCGCACCCCCGTGGACTGGGCCGAGGGCCGCCACAGGCAACTGGCGGACGCGGTCGAGGTGGCCCTGAACCTCCTTCAGACCCAACCGGCGGCGACCCCACCGGACTACAGCCAGGTCCCGGACAGGACCCGTCCGAAACTCCCACCGAGGCCGTGACTCGGCACGCACATGTGGGGCGCCCTCTGAGAAGGAAGGGCACCCCACTCACCGCGGCCGAAGCCAGGCGTGACTACATGTCGCGGTCCGCGTCGTAGCGGTCCTCCGCTTCCTCCTGCATGCGCTGCGCCTCGTCCCGCGACTGACGGCCGCGCTGCTGGCCCTGCTGCTGAGCCTGCTGGCCGCGCTGTTGCGCCTGCTGCTTGGCCTGTTCCATCTTCTGCTTGGCCTGCTGCTTGATCTGCTCGGACTTGTCCTTCATACCCATGTGGGTTCACTCCCGAAGTGGGTGAGGGGATCGGGCTCGACCAGACTGACACGCAGGAACAAAGCACGCATTTCGATCAGTTACTGAGCGTACTCCGCCGCTGCTCATCGGCCTGACCACCGGCCCCGACGAGCCCGGTGCGCACCCCCTTGAGCCGCGGCTCGAACCGCCGCATCTCCCGCTGCCCCACGGCCGCGACGATTCCCGGCAGATACCCGCGCACCGCCTGCATGCCACGCAGCCACGCCTGCCCGTACACATGGCTCGACCGCCGCTCGATCCCGGCCACCAGCCGGTCCACCGCGGGCCCCAGCGGATACGTCTTGTTGGACGGCCACGGCAGCCGCTGCCGCAGCTCCCGCATCACCTCGTCCTGGTCGGCGCCCCGGACCATGTCCGTGTCGGTCCAGGACAGATACCCGATCCCGACACGTACGCCCCGGTGCGCGACCTCGGCACGCAGACTGTGCGCGTAGGCCTCCACGCCCGACTTGGACGCGCAGTACGCCGTCATCATCGGCGCCGGCGTGATCGCCGCGAGCGAGGCGATCTGGAGGAGATAGCCCCGGCTCGCGGTCAGCGCCGGCATGAAGGCGCGGGCCGTCACCACGGAGCCGATCAGATTGACCTCGATCACCCGCCGCCACGCCTCGGGGTCGGACTCGGTGAACGGCCCTCCGTTGGCCACACCGGCGTTGGCGACCACGATGTCGACCTTCCCGAACCGCTGCTGGACCTCCCGTGCGACCCGCGTCATCGCCTCGTGATCGGTGACGTCGGCGTACCAGTGCCCGCCGTCCCCGTACAACTGCTCCGCGACCCCTTTGAGGGCGTCCGCCTCCAGGCCGACCAGCGCGACCGTGGCCCCGCGCGCCGACAGCTTGCGGGCCAGCAGTTCGCCCACGCCCCGCGCCGCGCCGGTGACGACGGCGACCTGCCCCTCGAGGCTCACCCTGCTCATGCGCCCTCCTTGACCGGCTCGTTCGGTGTGTCCGCCGCGTAGGCGGTGACGAGTTCGCGGATCTTCCCGCTGATCAGCTCCGGTGCCTCCACGGGTGTCATATGGCCAAGCCCCGGCAGCTCCGCGCCGTCCACGCAGTGGGGCAGCGCGGCGACCAGCGCCCGCGCGTGCACCGGCGGGGTGAGCCGGTCGGCGGTGCCGACCACGACGGCCGTCGGTGCGGTCAACTCCCGTACGGGGTCCTCCAGGTCGAGCCGTTCGAGCACGCGCGACCAGGCGTGGCGCACCTCGCGCGGACAGGCGTGCACCACCCGCGCGCACGCCTCCACCATGGCCGGCGTCGCAGCGGCGCCCATGGTGGCGTACTTGAGGATGCGCCGCGCCACCGGTGTGACCGGCCCGAGCGGGGCGCGCGAGCCGAGGACGCGTGCCGTGAGCCGGGTGCGCAGACGCCCGGCGCGCATCGGCACCACCAGCGACTCGGACACCAGGCGCCCGCTGCCCGTGCTGCACAACAGGACGGCCGCCGTGTGCGCCCGGAAGCGGGGGCGTGCGGCGGTGGCCAGCACCGTCATCCCGCCCATGGAGTGGCCCACGACCACGGCCCTCTCGCCCGGCGCGAGCGTGGCGGCGAGCACCGCTTCCAGATCGTCGGCGAGCGCCTTCGTGGAGCAGGTGGGGCTCGCCGGGCTGCGCCCGTGCCCCCGCTGGTCGTAGGCGATCACCCGGTGGTCGGCGGCGAGGTCCCGGATCTGCGCCGCCCAGAACGCCGTCGAGCACGTCCAGCCGTGGACGAGGACCACCGGGGGCGCGCCCTCGGTTCCGTGCACCTCGACGTGCAACCGGGCGCCGTCGGCGGAGAGGACCGTCAGCTCACGGTCCGGGGCCGGGGACGCGTAGGGGCCCGTGGCCACCGGCGTCGGGCGCCTCATGCGCCGGCCTCCACGCGTTCCTCGGCCTGCGCGCTCCGCCGGGCGGGTGCCCGCAGCACGTCGTACTCCGCGAGGTTCACGCGCCGCGTCGCCGCCCGGAACTCCGTCGTCGTACCCGGCCAGATGGTGGTGTTGCGGCCGTCCGCGTCGAGGTACCAACTGGTGCAGCCGCCGGTGTTCCACACCGTGCGCTTCATACGCTCCTGCACCTTGTGGTTCCAGGCCGCGACGGCACCCGGGCGGGCGTCGAGCGCGACCCGGCCGCCCAGGACCTCCAACTGCCGCAGGAAGTCGGCCATGTAGTTCAGCTGGGACTCGATCACCAGGATCATCGAGGAGTTCCCGAGCCCGGTGTTGGGTCCGATGATCGTCATCCAGTTGGGGAACCCGGCGGCCGAGGCCCCGCGCAGGGCCTGCATCCCGCCCCTCCAGGTCTCCGCGAGCGTCCTGCCGTCGACGCCGACGACCCGATCGGCGATCGGCATGTCCGTCACATGGAACCCGGTGCCGAAGACGATCACGTCGACCTCGGCCTCGGTGCCGTCCGCGGCGACGACCGCCCGGCCCCGGACCTCGGCGAGGCCGCTCGCGACGACGTCCACATTCGGCTGCGCCAGGGCCGGGTAGTAGTCGCTGGAGAGCAGGATCCGCTTGCAGCCGATGCGGTAGTCGGGGGTCAGCCTGGCGCGCAGGGCCGGGTCCTTGATGGCGCGGGCCATGTTGGCCTTGGCCAGCCGCTCGACGAGGCCCAGCTCGTTCGGGTGCTTGGTGAACGCCTGGACCTGCAACTCCCGTATCCCCCACAGCAGTCCGCGGCGCAGCCGCGCGGTGGCGGGCAGCGCGCGGTGCAGTGCCCGTTCCGGGCCGCTGATCGCGCGGTCGACACGGGGCAGCACCCACGGTGGGGTGCGCTGGAAGAGGACGAGTTCGGCGACGTCGGGCTGGATGGCCGGCACGATCTGGATCGCGGAGGCCCCGGTGCCGACCATGGCGACCCGCTTGCCGCGCAGGTCCTGGTCGTGGTCCCAGCGGGCGGAGTGGAAGACAGCGCCGGGGAAGGAGTCGAGGCCGGGGATGTCCGGGATCTTCGGGTCGGAGAGCGGGCCGGTGGCGGAGACGACGACGTCCGCGGTGAGCGATCCGCTGCTGGTCTCGATGTCCCAGCGCAGCTTCGCGGCATCCCAGGTCATCAGCTTCACCTCGCTACGGAAGCGCAGGTGCGGGCGCAGCCCGAAGACGTCCGCCACATGCTCCAGGTAGGCGCGGATGTGCTCCTGACCGGAGAAGGTGCGCGGCCAGTCGGGGTGGGGCGCGAAGGAGAACGAGTACAGGTGGGAGGGGACGTCGCAGGCACAGCCCGGGTAGGTGTTGTCGCGCCACGCGCCGCCCACCGAGTCCGCCCGTTCCAGGACCACGAAGTCGGTGATCCCCTCCCGGCGCAGCCGCACTGCGGCACCGAGGCCACCGAACCCGGTTCCGATCACCGCCACCCGTACATGCTCGTGCTCGGCCATCCCGCAGCCTCCCGGTCCGCCAGACTCTGCCAGTGAACACTGGCGCAATCGGGAGGGTAGGACAGCGGCCGTACCGATGGGTAGGGGTGCGACGACGAAAGTTACCGGCGGTACGACGTAGGGTTCGGGCGTGGCAGGCAACGGGGAGCGGCACGAGTACCGCATGGAGGAGCTGGCCAGGAAGGCCGGCATCACGGTGCGCACCCTGCGCTTCTACCGCGAGCGCAAGCTGATCCACCCGCCGCGCCGCGAGGGCCGTATCGCCTGGTACGACGACACGCACCTGGCCCGGCTGCGGACGATCTCCGCGCTCCTGGAGCGCGGCCACACCCTCAGCGGCATCGCGGAGCTCGCGGAGGCCTTCGACCACGGCCGCGACGTCGGCGAGTTGCTCGGCCTCGGCGCACCCAGCGAGGAGACCCCCGTCCGGCTCACCCCGGAGGCGCTGGCCGACGTCTTCGGCGACCAGGCGACACCCGAGAACCTCTCCGCCGCACTCGAACTGGGCTACCTCGGCACGGACGGCGGCGAGATCGTGCACGTCAGCCGCCGGCTGCTGGACGTCTCGGCCGCCCTGGTCCGCGAGGGCATCCCCCTGGCGGACGTCCTGGCCGCCGCCCGCCGCGTCCGCGAACACGCGGAGGCCCTGGCGGAGGTCTTCGCGGACATGATGACCGCCCACCGCCGCACGCCGGAGGACGCCCAACGCCTGCGCCCCCTCGCGAAGAGCGTGGTGGAGGCGG
Source organism: Streptomyces sp. Ru72 (assembly GCF_002920635.1). GTDB lineage: Bacteria > Actinomycetota > Actinomycetes > Streptomycetales > Streptomycetaceae > Streptomyces. Next base: position 23,966 of record NZ_PQSR01000059.1, read on the forward strand.
AACTGTCACTGGCGCTGGACCGGCGACTGCTGGGGGATCAGAGGTCGTAGACCACCGTCACCGGGGCGTGGTCCGACCAGCGTGCGGTGTGCGTTGCCGCGCGCTCCACGTACGCCTTGACCGCCCTGGCGGCGAGACCCGGCGTGGCGACCTCGTAGTCGATGCGCCATCCCGTGTCGTTGTCGAAGGCCCGCCCGCGGTAGGACCACCAGGTGTACGGCCCCTCGGTGTCCGGATGCAGCGCCCGGACCACGTCGACGTACCCGCCGTCCTCGGGTTCGAAGACCCGCCCCAGCCACTCGCGTTCCTCGGGCAGGAAGCCGGAGTTGTTCCGGTTGCCGCGCCAGTTCTTCAGGTCGGCCTCGCGGTGGGCGATGTTCCAGTCGCCGCAGACGACGACCTCGCGCCCCTCGGCGGCGGACCGCTCCCGCAACTCCTTGAGGTAGCCGAGGAACTCGGTCATGAACCGGACCTTCTCGTCCTGCCGTTCGGTCCCGACCTCACCCGAGGGCAGGTACAGGCTGGCGACGGTGACACCGGGCAGATCGGCCTCGACATACCGCCCGCTGCCGTCGAACTCGGCCGACCCGAACCCGATCCGCACCCGGTCGGGCTCGCGCCGCGTGTAGAGCGCCACCCCCGCGCGGCCCTTGGCGGCGGCCGGGGCGTGCACGACGTGCCAGCCGTCGGGCGCCCGGACACCCTCGGGGATCTGCCCCGGCTCGGCGCGCACCTCCTGGAGGCACAGCACATCGGCGGAGGTACCGTCGAGCCACTCCACGAAGCCCTTCTTCGCGGCGGCACGGATCCCGTTGACGTTCACGGAGGTCACAGTGAGCACCCGGGAACGATACCGGCAGGCGGGCACGCCCCCATCGGCGGTATTCGTATAGATGTACGCTTTCCGGCGTGAATATTCGCCGTGCCTCCTTCGACCACCCCGACGCCGTCAAGCTCAACGACCTGGTCCAGGCCGAGTACCACGTTCGCTACGGCGACGGTGGCGACGCGACGTACCTGGACCCGGCGATGTTCGTACCGCCGGCCGGGCTCTACCTGATCGCGTACGACGAGCAGGACCGTCCCGTGGCCACGGGCGGCTGGCGCTCGCAGGAGAAGAACGACGAGGGATACGAGGACGGGGACGCCGAACTCAAGCGGATGTTCGTCATCGAGGAGATGCGCGGCCGGGGCCTGGCCCGCCGCGTCCTCGCCGCCTTGGAGGACGACGCCCGCGCGGCCGGCCGTACCCGCATGGTTCTGGAGACGGGCACCAAGCAGCCGGAGGCGGTGGCCCTGTACACGTCCAGCGGCTACGAGCCGTGCGCGAAGTTCGGCTACTACCGCTTCTACGAATCGAGCCTGTGTTTCGCGAAGCCGCTGTAGGCGTCGGGCGCGGCTCGCCAGTGGCACGAGAAAGGGGCCGGGGAACCCTCGCGGTTTTCCGGCCCTTCCCTTCGGGATCACCGCTTCGGGGTGACCACCGGGCGGAGTTGGGAACGCCGCGGCGCGAAAGCCGGGGCGGGCATGGCAAGAGGCCCGCCCCCCTTGCGGGGGGGCGGGCCTCCATGCTGCGTGGACCTGAGGGGATTTGAACCCCTGGCCCCCTCGATGCGAACGAGGTGCGCTACCGGACTGCGCCACAGGCCCTTGCAACGAGTGAAACTCTAGCATCCCCATCGGCTGGTCAGGAAATCCGTTCCAGAGCCGCCCCGGCTGCGGGCAATCGTGCCGTCACCCGCCCCTACTCGTTCGCGGCCCGGGGCCGCTCCCCCTCCTCGTACTGGTCGAACAGCGGGGTCCGTCCCCGCTCCCGCGACCGCCGGGCCGACGCCGCCCGCCGGGCATCACTCCGGTCGGCACCGTCCGAGGGCTCCGCCCGCTGCCCCGGCTCCGCCCCCGACGCCGGCTCCCCGCCGCCCGCCGAGGGCGCGGCCTCCGCCGTGCTCGACCGTGCCGAGCTCCACGCGTCCGGGGTCCCCAGGTCGACACTCGGAGTCGCCCGCGGAGCGACCGGCGCGGTCACATACGTCGGCAGCGGCACCGGCACCGGGTCCCAGCTCTCCCCGTGTCCCGGTCTGCGCTGCCGCTCCCGCTGCTGGTCCACCCACTCCGCGTGGTCCGTCTGCTCCACGAGCGCGCGTCGGTCGGCGGCCAGTGCGGACAGCCCGGGGTCGCTCTCCGGCTCGGGGCCGTCCTCCGCCTCGTCCGCCTCGGAGTCGGCCTGCGGCCGCCGTCTGGGCTGCCGCTCCCGCAGCCGCTGCGCCGCCGCCTCGGCCCGCCGCCGGTCCATCGTGTACGTGAACCGCTTGCGCTCCTGCGCCCGCAGATACGCGATGTACGCGCTCAGCAGCACGGCCGGTACACCCGGCGCCCACAGGAACGCGAGCCCGCCGACCGCGGCCACGATCGCACCGAGCGTGAAAGCGAGGAAGAGCATCACGGTCGTACGCCGTCGGCGCGCGAGCACCTTCGAGCGCCGGGCGCGCGCCACGGCCTCGGCCGAGGAGACCTTGCGCGCCCGGGGCACCGGTCCGGGGGCATCCGGCTCGGCCGCGCGCGGCTCTCCCCGCTCACGCCGGGGCCGGCCCTCCGGCTCCGCCTCCACCCGCGCCCGCGGCTGCCGCTCGGTCGGGGGCATGGCGAAGGACCGGACGTCCACCGAGCCGGTGACACCGTCCGGCTGCGCGCCGGGCTCCCCCTCTTCGGCGGAGCGCGCCCGCAGGTCCTTGGCGTATCGGCGCTCCATGCCCGCCCGTCCGGACAGCAGCCGGATGGCGGTGCTGAAGCGTTCCGTCGGACGAGACTCGTTCAGCTCGTCCTGCCTACGGAGCCACATCGGCACCAAGTAGGCGGCCCAGGCCCCGACAATGACTGCGTAGATGAGGCCGCTGCTGCTCACGCCTCACACGGTAGAGGGGTTTGCGTGAGGCCATCTGCCAATTGAGCCGGTGTGTCGCACGATCTGGCTGATATTTCGAACTTTTTTTGGGACGGATGCGATCAGCAGATCGACGGGGCCGCTAATTCATTGCCCCAGACGAACGCGAGACGATCGCCACCCGATCAAATTCGAACATGCTTTTTATTTCCCGGGATGGCGGTGGGCGTGCTGAGAGCGTGCTCGGTGCCAGCGCGCCAGTAGCCCCTCGGGCACCTCTTCCGCGGTGAGGGCGAAGACCAGGTGGTCCCGCCAGGCCCCGTCGATGTGCAGATAACGCGGCCGGAGCCCTTCCTCACGGAATCCCAGTTTCTCCACGACCCGGCGGCTCGGACCGTTCTCGGGGCGAATGCAGACCTCGATGCGGTGCAGCCCGACGGCGCGGAAGCAGTGGTCCACGACGAGGGCCACGGCCGTCGGCATCACCCCGCGGCCCGCGACCGCCTCGTCCACCCAGTAGCCGACGTGCCCGGAGCACATCGAGCCCCAGGTGATCCCGGCCACCGTCAACTGCCCCACCAGGCGACCCTGGTACTCGATGACGAAGGGCAGCATCCGGCCCGCCCTGGCCTCGGCGCGCAGGTGCCGGACCATCTGCCGGTAGGTCGGCCGGTGCGCTGTAGGGCCACCGGGCGCGGGCGGCGGAATGGTCGCCTCCCACGGCCGCAGCCACTCCCGGTTGCGCCGGTTGACCTCGCGCCAGGGCCGCTGGTCGCGCAGCCGTATCGGCCGGAGGACGACATCGCCGTCCACCAGCTCGACGGGCCAGGACGGGCTGTTCAGCTCGCACCCCCACTCGGTCCGGGGCGGTCCTGGTGGACCGCGGACCCGCCGGCGTCGGCCCGGGGGTGGTCCCCGCCGCGGATCTGGTCGACGGCGTGGACCAACAGGGGCTCCAGGACGGCCAGTCCGTCCCGCACCCCGCCGGTGGACCCCGGCAGGTTGACGATCAGCGTCCCGTCGGCGACTCCGGCCAGTCCTCGGGAGAGCGCCGCCGTGGGCACCTTCTCCCTTCCGAACGCCCTGATGGCCTCGGGAATGCCCGGAACCTCGTAGTCGATCACCGCGCGGGTCGCCTCGGGGGTGCGGTCGGTCGGGGATATGCCGGTGCCCCCCGTGGTCACGATCACGTCGTAGCCGGCGCGCGAGCCCGTCCGCAATGCGTTCTCCACCGGGTCGCCGTCCGGGACGACCCATGGGCCGTCGACCGCGAAACCGAAGCGGGTGAGCGCCTCCGCGATCAGGGGACCGCCCTTGTCCTCGTACACGCCCGCGGCCGCGCGGTTCGACGCGGTCACGACCAGGGCCGCGTACGGCGCCAGAAGGGCACCGCCGATCGGCGGCTCGACCGGTGCCGTCATGCCCGGCTCCAGTCGCCCGACTTCCCGCCCGTCTTCTCCTCCACACGCACGTCCGTGATCACCGCCGTCTTGTCGACCGCCTTGACCATGTCGATCACGGTGAGCGCCGCGACACTGACCGCGGTGAGCGCCTCCATCTCGACACCCGTACGGTCGGTGGTCTTCACCGTGGCCGTGATCTCCACGGCGTCGTCCGATACCGACAGATCCAGCTTCACACCCGACACCGCGAGCGGGTGGCACAAGGGAATGAGGTCCGGGGTGCGCTTGGCGCCCATGATGCCCGCGATGCGCGCGGTGGCCAGCGCGTCGCCCTTGGGGACGCCCTCACCGCGCAGCAGTTCGATCACGCGCGGTGAGACCAGCACACGGCCGCTGGCGCGCGCGGTGCGCTCGGTGACGTCCTTCCCTGAGACGTCGACCATGCGGGCCGCCCCCGCGTCATCGATATGGGTCAGTCTGTCCTGCGAACTCATGTGCTGCGGCACTCCCGGTCCTGGCCCGGCACGCGGGCCTGCTGTGCGCGACACGGTACCGCCAAGTGGGCAGGATCAGCCGACCAAGGTCCACGGACCGGATACGGGGACGCGACCGGACCGGTCGGACAGGGCTGCCCGACCGGGCGAAGCCTCCGAACCCGGACAGTCGGGGTGCCCGCCGTCAGCGGAGCAGGACCACCTCGACCTCCGTGCCCGGCTCGATGGATGTGTCGTCCTCGGGGACCACGATCAGGGCGTCCGCCTGGGCGAGGGCGGCGATCAGGTGGGAGCCCGCGCCGCCCACCGGGGTCACCGTGCCGTCGGCGTACGTGCCGCGCAGGAACTGCCGGCGGCCCACGGGCGACGTCAGCGCCTTGTCCGCCTTCAGTACGGCTCTGGCCCGCGGGCGGTGCACGTCCGGCAGGCCCATCAGGGTGCGGATCGCCGGGCGTACGAACAGCTCGAAGGAGACGTACGACGACACCGGGTTGCCCGGCAGCGCGAGCAGCGGCGTGTGGTCCGGGCCGATGGAACCGAAGCCCTGGGGCTTGCCGGGCTGCATGGCGAGCTTGCGGAACTCGACGCCGCCGCCCGCCTCGTCCGCGTCGCCGACGGAGGACAGCGCCTCCTTGACGACGTCGTACGCGCCCACGCTCACCCCGCCGGTGGTGACCATGAGGTCGGCCCGGACGAGCTGGTCCTCGATGGTGGAGCGCAGTGTGTCCGCGTCGTCGGCGACCGCGCCGACCCGGTAGGCGATGGCGCCGGCGTCCCGGGCGGCGGCGGTGAGCGCGAAGCTGTTGGAGTCGTAGATCTGGCCGGCCGCCAGTTCCTCGTCGGGCTGGACGAGTTCGCTCCCGGTGGACAGGACGACCACGCGCGGGCGCGGGCGCACGCGTACCGTGCCGCGGCCGATCGCGGCGAGCAGCGCGATCTGCGGCGGCCCGAGGACGGTGCCGGCCGCCAGGGCGAGGTCGCCGGCCCGGACGTCGCTGCCCTCGGCGCGCACGTGCGCGCGTGCCTCGGCAGGGCGGTGGACGCGCACCTGCCCAGCGGCCCCCTCGGGCGCGAGACTGCGGGCGCGCATCCCGGAGACGGGGCCGCCGCCCAGCCCGCCGTCGGTCCACTCCACGGGGACGACGGCCTCGGCGCCGGGCGGCAGCGGGGCGCCGGTCATGATGCGCGCGGCCTGACCGGGCCCGACGTGCAGCAGGCCGGCCGCGCCCGCCGCGACGTCGCCGATCACCGTGAGGACGGCCGGGAACTCCTCGCTCGCCCCCGCGACGTCCGCGACCCGCACCGCGTACCCGTCCATGGAGCTGTTGTCGAACGGCGGCAGTGACAGGGGCACCGTGACGTCGTCGACCAGGACGCAGTCCTGCGCGTCGAGCAGGTTCAGCTCGATCGGCTCCAGGGGGCGGACGGTGGTGAGGATGTCCTCCATGTGTTCGTCCACCGACCACAGGCGGTCCTGGCCGGTGGTGCGGGTCGCGGCGGCGCTCAAATCGCTACATCTCCTCGGCTACGAAGCTGCGAAGCCAGGTCCTGAAGCCAGGGCCCAGGTCTTCACGTTCGCATGCGAGTCTGACAATGGCACGCAGGTAGTCGCCACGGTCGCCGGTGTCATAGCGGCGGCCCTTGAAGACCACGCCGTGCACCGGGCCGCCGGCCTTCTCGTCCTCGGCGAGCTGCTGGAGGGCGTCGGTGAGCTGGATCTCGTTGCTGCGGCCCGGCTCGGTCTTGCGCAGGATGTCGAAGATGCGCGGGTCGAGGACGTAGCGGCCGATGACGGCGTAGTTCGACGGGGCGTCCGCCGGGTCCGGCTTCTCGATCAGGCCGGTCACCTGGACGACGTCGCCGTCCTCGGTGGCCTCGACGGCCGCGCAGCCGTAGAGGTGGATCTGCTCGGGCGCGACCTCCATGAGCGCGACGACACTGCCGCCGTGCTGCTCCTGGACCTCGATCATGCGCTTGAGCAGCGGGTCGCGCGGGTCGATCAGGTCGTCGCCGAGGAGGACCGCGAACGGCTCCCGGCCGACGTGCGGGGCGGCGCACAGGACGGCGTGGCCGAGGCCCTTGGGGTCGCCCTGGCGGACGTAGTGCATGGTGGCGAGGTCACTGGACTCCTGGACCTTGGCGAGCCGCTCGGCGTCGCCCTTCTTCTCCAGGGCCGACTCGAGCTCGTAGTTGCGGTCGAAGTGGTCCTCGAGGGGGCGCTTGTTGCGGCCGGTGACCATCAGGACGTCGTCGAGCCCCGCGGACACGGCTTCCTCGACCACGTACTGGATCGCGGGCTTGTCGACGACCGGCAGCATCTCCTTGGGCGTGGCCTTGGTTGCCGGCAGGAACCGGGTGCCGAGGCCGGCAGCGGGAATGACAGCCTTGGTGATCCTGGCGTGCGACTGAGTCATGTCCGCAACGATATCCGGTGGGTATGTGCGGAAACTGTGGCTTCGGTTAATTCGCTCTCATATGAGCGCATTGTGAACGAGGAGGCCACCGACCTGTGGGTCCCATGGAACATCAGGCAGATCCTGGCAAGCGAATGTTGCGGCGAGGCTTCCTCGCGGTGAGGAGCGGATTGACCGCCGATGACGTGCGGGAAGCGGCGACGGCGCTGGCCCAACGGGCCCTGGAGCTGCCCGAGCTGGCGCACGCGCGCACGGTGGCCGCGTACGTCTCCGTGGGCAGCGAACCCGGCACACTCGCGCTTCTGGACGCGCTGCGCGCGCGGGGCGTGCGCGTACTGCTCCCGGTGCTCATGCCGGACAACGACCTCGACTGGGGGACGTACGCCGGGCCGGAGTCCCTGGTGAGCGTGCGGCACGGCGGGCGGATGGCCCTCCTGGAACCAGCCGGCGAGCGCCTGGGCCCGGAGGCCGTCCGGGAGGCCGACGCCGTACTGCTGCCCGGGCTGGCGGTCGACGCCCGCGGCATGCGCCTCGGGCGCGGCGGCGGCTCCTACGACCGTGTGCTGGCCCGCCTGGAGCGCGCGGGCACCGACCCCGCCCTCGTCGTGCTCCTGTACGACCGGGAGATCGTCGAGCGGGTCCCCGAAGAGGAGCACGACCGCCCGGTGCACGCTGTGGTGACCCCGTCCGGCGTACGCCGCTTCCACCGTCGGCCCTGAGAGCCGCGTATACGGAGAACGGCCCTCCACGCGCGCGTGGAGGGCCGTTCTCACGGTGCGGCGCCCGTCAGGGCTTGAGCACCAGCGTGTCGGTCGTGCTCTTGTCCACCGCGTCCTTCGAGAAGTTCCACGGCAGCAGCTCGCCCTTGACCCACTTCTCCGTCTGGTCGGTGTAGTGGGCGCTGTAGGCGTGGCCCGAGGCACCGCTGAGGTTGATCCACTTGGACTTGTCGAGGTCGGCCAGGTTGACCACCATCCGCATCGACGGCACCCACAGGGCGTTGTAGCCGCCCGCCGCGTTCCAGCCGGTGGCGTTCACGGTCGCCTCGCCGCCGTCCAGCTTCCAGGGGCCGCGGTTGAGCATGTACTGCAGTATGCGCGGGCCGTCGGTGCCCAGGGTCTGGTTCTTCAGGAACAGGCGGTGCAGCCGGCCCCAGCTCCAGGTGTCCATGTCCTTGCCGAGCTTGGCGACCAGCTCCCAGGTCGCGTCCTTCATGGCGCGCCCGAACAGCTCGTCACGCGTCGTCGTGGCCGGGTCGGTGCGCGTCGCGGGCGCCTGCCACCAGTCGTTCTTCTCGTCGTCGACGATGTTGCGCACCACCTCGAACCAGCGGTCGCCGCCGTCCGGCTGCGCCTGGTCCGCCTCGCGCTGGCCGCACTCGCGCACCTTGCGGTCCTCGTCGGCGGGGCCGGTGGAGTCGGCGGGCTCCACCCACAGGCACTGGCCCTTGACCCGCAGCTCCTTGGGCAGCTTGTTGCCGAAGGCGAGCTTGAGGATGTTGCGCCAGACCGCGTTGAAGTACGCGGCCGCCGCCGAGTCGGAGTCCTGGGTGTAGTCCCAGCCCTCCAGCAGCTTCTGCGCCGCGCGGACGTGCTTGTCCGAGACATCGATCTTCAGCAGCTTGGGCACCAGCAGCTTGGCGATCTCGCTGCTGTTGTCGAGCTGCATCTGCCGCATGTCGTCGGTCGAGATCTTGCCGCCGCCCTTGATCTTCGACTCGATCAGGTCGGTGATCCGCTGGCTGCGCGAGCCGTAGCCCCAGTCCGTGGTGAGCGTGTAGGGGTACTTGTCCTTGTCGATCACGGCCTGGTTGGCGGTGACGATGTAGCCGCGCTCGGGGTCGAACTCGTAGGGCAGCGCGGCCTGCGGGATGTAGCCGGTCCAGTCGTACTTGGAGTCCCAGCCGGGCGCCGGGATCGAACCGTCGTCGCCCTTTGCGCGCGTGGGGATCTTTCCGGGCAGCTGGTAGCCGATGTTGCCCTGGGTGTCGGCGTAGATCAGGTTCTGCGAGGGCACGTCGAAGGAGCGGGCCGCCTGGCGGAACTCGGACCAGTTCGACGCCTTGTCGATCTGGAAGACGGCGTCCATGGTGGTGCCGGGGTCCAGCGCGGTCCAGCGCAGGGCGACTCCGTAGCCGTCGGCGCGGTCGGGGGCCAGGGTGTCGACGGTGGCCTTCTTGCCGACGTTGACGAGTTCGTCGTCGCGGTCGGACAACAGCGGGCCGTTGTTCGTCTCACGGACGACGATCTTCTTCGAGTCGCCGCCCGCCACCTTGATCGTCTCGGTGCGGGTGGTGAACGGCACGACCTTGCCGTCCCTCAGGTAGCCGTCGCCGGAGAGCTTCTCCAGGTAGAGGTCGGTGACGTCGACGCCGGAGTTGGTCATGCCCCAGGCGATGTTCTGGTTGTGGCCGATTATCACGCCGGGCATGCCGGCGAAGGTGTAGCCGGTGACGTCGTAGCCGCACTTGCTGGAGACGACCGTGCAGTGCAGGCCCATCTGGTACCAGACCGACGGCAGCGAGGCCGAAAGGTGCGGGTCGTTGGCGAGCAGCGGCTTGCCGGTGATGGTGTGGCTGCCGGCGACGACCCAGGAGTTGGAGCCGATGCCGTGGCCGTTCACGCCGACGGCGGTCGGGACGTCGGCCAGGACGTTCGTGAGGCCCTCGAGCTGGCTGCGCAGAGATGCCGAGGAGGCCGAGGTCGGGGTCGACGTGGAGCCCGACGTCCCGGTCGTCGACCGCGTACCCGTCGTGCCCGTCGCACCCTTCGAGCCCGCCGTACCCGTGGTGCCCGTCGAGTCGCCCTGCTCGAACGCCTTGGCGAGGGCGTTGTACTCGCCCTCCTGGACGATCGGCTTGTTGCGGCTGTACGGGTACTCCGGGTACAGGTCCGCGATCTGCTTGGGGCCCAGTCGGCTGGTCATCAGGGAGCGGTCGATCTCGTCCTGCATGTTGCCGCGCAGGTCCCAGGCCATCGCCTTCAGCCAGGAGACGGAGTCGACCGGGGTCCACGGCTGGGGTTTGTAGTCGTTGGTCAGGTCCAGGGCCGCGTACTCGAGGGAGATCTCCTTGCCGTCCTTGCCCTTCAGGTAGGCGTTGACTCCCTTGGCGTACGCCTGGAGGTACTTCTTGGTGGAGGCCGACAGCTTGGTGTCGTACTCCTTCTGCGCCACCCGGTCCCAGCCCAGGGTGCGCAGGAACTCGTCGTTCTTGACCTGGCTCTTGCCGAACATCTCGGACAGGCGTCCGGACGTCATGTGGCGGCGCACGTCCATCTCGTAGAACCGGTCCTGCGCCTGGACGTATCCCTGCGCCATGAACAGGTCCTCGTCGGAGGACGCGTAGATCTGCGGGATCCCGTAGCCGTCGCGCTTGACGTCGACGGGACCCGACAGGCCCTCGAGCGTGATCGTCCCCTTGGTCTGCGGAAAGGAGGCGCGCACGGTGCTGACGGACCAGTAGCCGCCGTATCCGAAACCTCCCACAAGGGCCACAACCAGGACGATCACGATCAGTCGGGCTCTGCGCCCCTTCTTCCTGCCGGACTTGCCGGGCTTCTGGCCGGAAGAGGCGGTGGTGTTGGGGGGCATCGCTGTCCTTGCTGTCCTAACACGAGCGGCAGGGCGGGCTGTGCTTTCTACTGAGCGCTGGAGCAACCATAGGCGCAGGGCCCGGTCCGCCTTGACGCGGAGTCGGGAACCAGCCCGGACTGGAGTTCGATCACGCGGCCGGAAGCGTCAAGAAAACGTCAAGAGTTAGGTAAGCTAATGAAGTAGTCGAAGTGAAGTCCGCCCCAGCACCGGGCTTCGCATGCTCGGATCGTGGCGTCGCATCGCGGCCCACGGATTGGCGAGAAGGGAACGGCCGCTGACTGTCCACCACCTCAACCAGCTCCTGCTCCTCTGCTCGCTCGTTCTGCTCATCGCCGTGGCAGCGGTTCGGATCTCGTCGCGCAGCGGCCTCCCCAGCCTGCTCGTCTACCTGGGCATCGGCATCGCCATGGGCCAGGACGGATTCGGCATGCACTTCAACAACGCCGAGCTGACCCAGGTCATGGGATACGCGGCACTGGTCGTGATCCTGGCCGAGGGCGGTCTCGGCACGAAGTGGAAGCAGATCAAGCCGGCCCTCCCGACGGCCTCCGCGCTGGCGCTCCTCGGCGTCGCGGTGAGCGTCGGCGTCACGGCCGCGGGCGCGCACTACCTGAGCGGTCTGGAGTGGCGGCAGGCGCTGATCATCGGAGCGGTGGTGTCGTCGACCGACGCGGCGGCGGTCTTCTCGGTGCTGCGGAAAGTACCCCTCCCCGCGCGCGTGACGGGCGTCCTGGAGGCCGAGTCCGGCTTCAACGACGCCCCCGTCGTCATCCTCGTCGTCGCGTTCTCCACAGCCGGGCCGATCGAGCACTGGTACACGCTGCTCGGGAAGATACTCCTGGAGCTGGCCATCGGCGCCGCCATCGGCCTCGCGGTGGGCTGGCTCGGCTCCTGGGGCCTCAGGCACGTGGCGCTGCCGGCCTCCGGCCTCTACCCGATCGCGGTCATGGCCATCGCGGTCATGGCGTACGCGGGCGGCTCGCTGGCCCACGGCAGCGGCTTCCTCGCGGTGTACCTCGCCTCGATGACGCTCGGCAACGCCAAGCTGCCGCACTGGCCGGCGACGCGGGGCTTCGCCGAAGGGCTCGGCTGGATCGCCCAGATCGGCATGTTCGTCCTGCTCGGTCTGCTGGTGACCCCGCACGAACTGGCCGACGACGTGCTGCCCGCCCTGGTCATCGGCATGGTGCTGACGATGGTGGCGCGTCCGCTGAGCGTCGTGACGAGCCTCGTTCCCTTCCGGCTCCCCTGGCAGGAGCAGACGCTGATGTCGTGGGCCGGGCTGCGCGGTGCGGTGCCCATCATCCTGGCGACGATCCCCATGGTGAACGGCGTCGCCGGCAGCCGCCGCATCTTCAACATCGTCTTCGTGCTCGTCGTCGTCTACACCCTCATCCAGGGGCCGACCCTGCCCTGGCTGGCCCGCAAGCTACGCCTCGGCGAGGGTCCCGAGGCCGCGGACCTCGGCATCGAATCGGCGCCCCTGGAGCGGCTGCGCGGGCATCTGCTGTCCGTCACGATCCCCGAGGGCTCGCGGATGCACGGCGTCGAGATCAACGAGCTGCGGCTGCCGGCCGGAGCCGCGGTCACCCTCGTCGTCCGGGAGGGGAAATCGTTCGTTCCGCTGCCGACGACGGTGCTGCGGCGCGGGGACGAACTGCTCGTGGTCGCCACGGACCAGGTCCGCGACGCGGCGGAGAGGCGTCTGCGGGCCGTCGGCCAGGGCGGCAAGCTGGCGGGCTGGCTGGGGACCACCGGGAACGGCGCGCCAGGGCGTTGAGGGCCCCTCGGTGAACTGTGCGTTTCGTACCGTTCACACCGCCGGAAATCCCAGGTCGACCGCCGGATGGTGCTCTGTTTCACAGGCGTCCTGTGCGATGCCCCTGTACAATCCAGGCGCACCCTGATCGAACCAACTCTGCCTGACGCAGAGCTGGCGCGACCGTATGGCGGCCGGGCGCCCTTCCTCCGTAGGGGCCGGTATCTACCGCAGTCCGCGCAAGAGGACAGCTCTCGGCGCGCACCCGCGCTACCAGGCAGCAGAAAGGCACGGGCCGTGGAGTCCACGGTCACCTCGAAGGCGTCCCGCCCGGGCTACGGGCAGTTGCTGCGCACCCGTGGCGCCTGGACGTTCCTGCTCCCCGGCTTCGCGGCGCGTCAGCCGTTCGCGATGCTCACCCTCTCCATCGTGCTGCTCGTCCGGCACACCACCGGCTCCTACGGGGCTGCGGGCGCCGTCGCGGCGGCCACCGGCGTGTCCATGGCCCTGTTCGCGCCCTACAGCGGCCGACTCGCCGACCGCCACGGTCAGCGGGCGGTGCTGCTGCCCGGCGTCCTGGTACACGCCTTGGCAGGCACCTCGCTGACCGCTCTCGCGCTGGCCCACGCCCCGCTGTGGGCCCTTTTCGCGGCGGCCGTCCCGACCGGCGCGTCGGTGCCGCAGATCGGCCCCATGGTCCGCGCCCGGTGGGGCGTGAAGCTGAAGGACTCACCCCTGATGTCGACGGCGGCGGCCTTCGAGTCGGTCACCGACGAGCTGACCTTCGTGCTCGGCCCGCTCCTGGCGACGGCCCTGTGCACCGCCGTGGCCCCGGCCGCGGGCCTGCTCACGGAGGCGGCGCTGACGCTGGTGGGCGGTGTGCTGTTCGCGGCGCAGAAGCGTACGCAGCCGGCCGTCGCAGCCGTCACGCACGCGCGCGTGGAGCACACGTCCGCCCTGCGCGTCCCCGGGGTGCGGGTTCTGGTCGTGACCTTCCTGGGCATCGGTTCCGTCTTCGGCGGCATGCAGGTCTCGCTCTCCGCGTTCAGCCAGTCGATCGGCGAGCCCGGCCTGAACGGCGTCCTGTACGGCGTCTTCGCCGCAGGCAACATGCTCTCCGGCGTCGTGTGCGGCGCGATCGCCTGGAGGACCGCCCCGCAGCGCCGCCTGGTCGTCGGCTACACGGCCCTCGCCCTGGCCGCCTCCGCTCTGTGGACCGCGCACTCGGTGGCCGTGCTGGCCGGGCTCGGCCTGCTGGTGGGCATGTGCATCGCGCCGTCCCTGATCACCGGCTACACCCTGGTCGAGGCCCTCGTCCCGGACGGCGCCCGCACCGAGGCCTTCACCTGGCTGACCGGCGCGGTCGCGCTCGGCCAGGCGGCGGCGGTCACGGTCGCCGGACAGCTGGAGGACAGGCTGTGGACCGGCGCCGGCTTCCTCGTCCCGATGGGCGGTACGGTGCTGGCGCTGCTGACCCTGCTGTCCCTGCGATCGTGGCTGGTCACGCGACCTTACGGCCGCACCGTGGCACGTGGCGTCGGTCACCGCGCACCGGTGACGGTGGACTGATCCCGCGGAATAGGTCACTATGGATCGTCGTTAGCACTCATTGAGTGAGAGTGCCAGGAGGAAGACAAGTGCCGACCTACCAGTACCAGTGCACCGAGTGCGGCGAGGGCCTCGAGGCGGTGCAGAAGTTCACCGACGACGCCCTGACCGAGTGCCCCAACTGCGGTGGCCGCCTGAAGAAGGTGTTCTCCGCGGTCGGCATCGTCTTCAAGGGCTCCGGCTTCTACCGCAACGACAGCCGCGGCTCGTCGTCGAGCAGCAGCCCGGCGTCGTCGAAGTCGTCGAGCTCCTCCTCGTCGTCCGACTCCGGCTCGTCGTCCTCGGCGTCTTCGTCGTCCTCGTCGTCGAGCACCAGCACCTCCGCCGCGTAGGTCCGTACCCCGAGGACCCCGCCGTCGTGCGACGGCGGGGTCCTCGGGGTACCCGGCCCGGCTGGAGCGTCGGCCGCGGAGTTCTCTCCCGCCGGCTCGCACCCCGTACGGGGCGGCTACTGTGCTCGCCATGACGAACGCGGAGATCGGTGTCATCGGCGGCTCTGGCTTCTACTCCTTCCTCGACGAGGTGACCGAGGTCCAGGTCGACACCCCGTACGGGGCTCCCAGCGACTCTCTCTTCCTCGGCGAGATCGCCGGACGGCGGGTCGCGTTCCTCCCCCGTCACGGCCGCGGCCACCATCTGCCGCCGCACCGGATCAACTACCGCGCCAACCTGTGGGCGCTGCGCTCCGTCGGGGTACGTCAGGTCCTCGGACCGTGCGCGGTCGGCGGGCTGCGCCCGGAGTACGGGCCGGGCACGCTGCTGGTCCCCGACCAGCTGGTGGACCGCACGAAGACCCGGACGCAGACGTACTTCGACGGGCTGCCGCTGCCGGACGGCACCGTGCCGAACGTGGTGCACGTGTCCCTGGCCGATCCCTACTGCCCGGTGGGGCGAGCGGTGGCGCTGAAGGCCGCCCGCGGGCGGGACTGGGAGCCCGTGGACGGCGGCACGCTGGTCGTGGTCGAGGGGCCGCGGTTCTCCACCCGCGCCGAATCGTTGTGGCACCGGGCGCAGGGCTGGTCCGTGGTGGGCATGACCGGCCATCCCGAGGCCGCGCTGGCTCGTGAACTGGAGCTGTGCTACACGTCGTTGACCCTGGTCACGGATCTGGACGCGGGAGCGGAGACCGGAGAGGGCGTCTCGCACGACGAGGTGCTGAAGGTGTTCGCGGCGAACGTGGACCGGTTGCGGGGCGTGCTGTTCGACGCGGTGGCCGCGCTGCCGGCCACCGCGGAGCGGGACTGCCTGTGCGTGAACGCGCTCGGCGGGATGGACCCGGGGTTCGAGCTGCCGTGACGGGGGCCGCCGCGACGGTGGCCGGGACGGCCGCGGTGGGGTGGCTCTGGTGAGAGGCGGCTGTGGTGAGGGCGGCTCTGGTGGGAGCGGCTGTGCTCGGGGCGGCCGTGATCGGAGCGGCTGTGGTGGGGTGAGCCATAGCGGGGACGGCCGTGCGGAACGTCCCGTTCGGGTGAGCGAGTTGTCCACAACCACGAAGTAACCCACAGCCGTCCGCGGCCTCCACCGCGAAGCGTCATCGTGGATCGCGACCCGATCGCTCACGACGCAGGTGGTGACCAGCATGCCCCGCATCTCCCCCTCCGCCCCTCAGTCCTTCGCAGCGGTACCGGCGCCCACGTACCCGCCCGCCGGCCTCTCCCCGCGTTCCGACACGCCTCCCACCTGTGCCGTGCCCCACTTCGCCCCCGTACGGGTGCGAGGAGGGCGGCAGCGGTGGCGGCGGGTACTGCGGAGCCGGAGGCGAGCCGTGGCCGCGGGACTGGCCGTCACCGCTGCCGCGCTCGTCGCGGCGGGGCCCGGCGGCTCCGAGGGCGCACGCGGACACCCGGACACCGGGGCCCGCCCGACCGCCGCGGCCGTACGGGAGCCGCGCCCGGTGGAGACGGTGACGGCGCCGGTGCGGATCGCGGACGCGGCGACCGTGCGGCTGCTGCGGCCCGGGGACCGCGTCGACGTGATCGCGGCCGACGGCGGCGGACAGGCCAGGGTCGTCGCGGCCGGGGCCCGGGTGACGCGGGTGCCCGATGTCGAACCGACGGAGAACGGCGCGCTGCTGGTGCTGTCCGTGCCGCGCCCCACGGCCGCACGCCTCGCCGGCGCCGGCGCCACCTCACGGCTGGCGGTGACGCTGTGCTGAGCCCGGCCCTGTTCCACACTGCCGACGGCCGCGCCGTGCCGAGCCCGGCCCCCTTCCTCACGGCATGCGGTTGGACAGCCGTGGTACGCCCTGCCGTAGGTTGCGGAGCTGTTCGTTCGGAAGCGTGTGCACTCGAGAAGGGTCCCAGTGGTGAGCGAGATCAAGATGCCGGGCGTCCTGCAGGGCTTCAAGGCCTTCCTGATGCGTGGAAACGTCGTCGACCTGGCGGTCGCGGTGGTCATCGGCGCCGCCTTCACCGGCATCGTGAACTCCGTGGTGAAGGGCGTCATCAGTCCGGTCGTGGGTGCGCTGGGCACGAAGAGCCTGGACGGCTACAGCTCCTGCCTGAAGGGACCGTGCACGGGCACCGGCGCGGGCGCGACGGGCGTCCGCATACTCTGGGGCTCGGTCCTCGGCGCCACGCTGAACTTCGTGATCACCGCCGCCGTCGTCTACTTCCTGATGGTCCTGCCCATGTCCAAGTTCCTCGCCCGGCAGGAGGCCCGCCGCAAGGCCAAGCACGGCACCAAGGACGTGTCCGAGGTGACCGAACTGGAGGTGCTGGAGGAGATCCGCGACGCCCTCGTCGCGCAGCGCAGCCCGAACCGGACCGACGCCTGACGGGCGCCAGGACGCGCCGCATGAGGCAGGACAGGGCCCGCAACGGGCCCTGTGACTGCTCTCACAGATGGTGGGGCGGCTTCTCGTCCAGGAACCGCGCCAGATCGGCAGCGCTGTCACCGCCGGGTCGGGGCCGCTCGCCCCATCCCAGGTCCGTGTCGTCCGACGACTGCGTGGTCAGCGGGTCGTCGAAGACCAGCGCGTCCTTGGGCTCGGGCTTCGCATCCCGCGGTTCGCGGTCGGGGGTGGACGTCGGGGTGGCGCTCATGACCCCAGCGTACGTCTCCGCTGCACCAGCACGCGGCGCGCGGCTTCGCAGGAAGGGGCGCTCGCCACGGGGTGACACCGACGGTGCGGATTTCTGCGGCGCGGCGTCACGACCGGCGTGCGGCGAAGGATCATGGGTCCATGACACGTGACGCTCTGACAGATGTCGCCGGTCTGCGCGTGGGTCACGCCACACGGATCGGGGGCGGCTGGCTCACCGGCACCACGGTCGTCCTGGCCCCGGAGGGCGGCGCGGTCGCGGCGGTCGACGTGCGCGGGGGCGGGCCCGGCACGAAGGAGACCGATGCGCTCGATCCACGCAACCTGGTGCAGAAGGTCGAGGCGGTCGTCCTGACCGGGGGCAGCGCCTACGGACTCGACGCGGCGTCGGGCGTCATGGCCTGGCTGGAGGAGCACGGCCGCGGGGTGCGAGTGGGCCCTGATCCGTCACACGTGGTGCCGGTCGTGCCGGCCGCCTGTGTCTTCGACCTGGGGCGCGGCGGTGACTTCAGGGCCCGCCCGGACGCGGCCATGGGTCGGGCCGCGGTCGAGGCGGCGGCCGCGAGCGAGCCGGGCGCGCCCGTGGCGGAGGGCTGCGTGGGCGCGGGCACCGGCGCGACGGTCGGACCGCTCAAGGGCGGCGTCGGCACCGCGAGCACCGTGCTGGACTCGGGGATCACGGTGGGCGCCCTGGTGGTGTGCAACGCGGTGGGCTCGGCGATGGACCCGGAGACGGGCACGCTGTACGGGGAGTTGGTCCAGGGCCGGGTCCGCCGTCCGGCGCGGGAGGTGCACGAGGCCGCGCGGCGACGGCTGGCCGAATCCGCCGCGCGCCTCCCGCGCCCGCCGCTCAACACGACCCTCGCCGTGGTGGCGACCGACGCCGACCTCACCAAGGCGCAGGCGCAGAAGCTCGCGGGCGTGGCGCACGACGGTCTGGCGCGCGCCGTGCGGCCGGCGCATCTGCTGCACGACGGGGACACGGTGTTCGCGCTGGCGACCGGCGCCCGTCCGCTCCCCGCCGCGGACCCCCTCGCGCTCAACGAGGTGCTGGCGGCGGGCGCGGATCTGCTGACGCGCGCGATCGTGCGGGCGGTGCGGGCCGCCGAGCCGGTGGAAGGGCCGGGCGGGGCGTGGCCGTCCTACGGGGAGCTGTACGGCGCGGCAGAGGCGATATGACGGGAGGGCCCAAGAGGCCGAAAGGCCCCGGGGTGGCGGGCGATTGTCCCGGTTCTGTCACGTAAGGGCGTGCGGCGTGGCGGAGGGGAACCCTTCAGCGCGGCGTTCGCTCTCTCTCCACGTACTCGAGCGGATCACGCAACCGAACGCACACCCGACGACCTGGAGAAGCCTGTGACAACGCCGGACATGCGAGCGCGGCGCGCATTGGGGGCCTGTGCCGCCCTGATGGTCGGCGCCCTGACCCTCACCGCCTGCGGCGGCAGCGCCACCGCCGACAACGACAAGGGCGGCAAGGACTCCAAGGAGTCCGCCAAGGTGTCCGCCGCCAGGATCACCATCTCCGCCAAGGACGGTTCGACCGGCGCGTCGATCAACACCACCGGAGTGAAGGTCAGCGACGGGAAGCTGACCCAGGTGAAGATGACGGCGGCGGGAACCGGCACGGCGGTTCCGGGGGAGATCTCCGCGGACGGGACGACCTGGAAGCCGAAGGAGCAGCTGGACCGCGGGACGAAGTACCAGATCTCGGCCACCGCCAAGGACGCCGACAACCGGGCCGCCGCCGCCAACTCCATCTTCACCACGGTGACTCAGGCGGGCAGCTTCATCGGCACGTACACCCCCGACGACGGGGCGACGGTCGGCGTCGGTATGCCGGTGTCCTTCACGTTCGACAAGGCGATCACCGACAGGAAGGCCGTGCAGTCGCACATCACGGTGACGTCCAGCAGCGGCCAGCAGGTGGTGGGGCACTGGTTCGGCGCGCAGCGCCTGGACTTCCGGCCCGAGGAGTACTGGAAGGCCGGCTCCAAGGTCACGATGAAGATCGACCTGGACGGTGTGGAGGGCGCGAACGGCCTCCGCGGTGTGCAGAAGAAGACCGTCACGTTCACCATCGGACGCTCCCAGGTCTCCACGGTGGACGCGAAGACCCAGACTATGACGGTGGCACGGGACGGCAGGACCATCAAGACGATTCCGGTGTCGACCGGCAGCCCGCAGCACACGACGTACAACGGGCGGATGGTGATCTCGGAGAAGTTCCCTCAGACGCGCATGAACAGCCAGACGGTCGGCCTCGGCGGCGAGTACGACATCCCTGACGTGCCGCACGCGATGCGGCTGACCACCTCCGGCACCTTCATCCACGGCAATTACTGGTACAACCAGGGCAATCCGCCCTTCGGTCACGAGGGCACCAGCCACGGCTGCGTCGGCATGGCAGACGTGCAGGGCGCCCAAGGGAACACGATCGCCAAGTGGTTCTACGACAACTCGCTCATCGGTGACGTCGTGGTCGTCGAGAACTCCCCCGACACGACGGTCGCACCGGACAACGGCCTCAACGGCTGGAACATGCCGTGGAGCGAGTGGACTGCCGGAAGCACGGCGTGACCGGCCGCCCGATCAGTCCCGTGAGCTGCCGCTCCTCCAGGGGCATGTGACAGCGGATCAGGCCGCAGGGAACCCGCCGTGCGACCCATCCGTTTTCCCGCTGTGGGTTTCCCTGTTCTCGGGCACGATGTCCGAGTGAGGGGCTACGGTATGCACCCACAAGGTGACATGCAGCAACGCCGGGAGAAACCTTGAGCGTTCCGTACGAGACGGCAGCGTACGAGCCGGCCGGGTCGCCGGAGTCCCCTGAGGAGCACCTCGCGCGACTCCTCGGCCGCGCGCTGAACTCCTTCGAGCTGCCCGACGAGACGATCGGGCACCTGGACTGCGCTCTGGCGCACGACAGTTCACTTCACTCCGCGCACCACAGCGCGGGGCTGCACCGGGAGACCTACCGGCACACCTGGCTGCTCGCGGACGGCACGGCGGTCACCCTGTGGGAGCTCGTCCACAACACGGCGCCGGGCGGTCATCTCGAGCACGAGGTGTACGTGGACGCGGAGGAGCTGCGCACCGCCACCGCCCGGCTCCCGCTGCCGTCGGACACGCCGGACTTCGAACTGCCGGTACCGGCGCAGCTGTCCCCGGTCCCCGAGCCCCGTCACGCGTATGTGCTCGACGACTCGGCGGATCATGTGCGCCGGCTGCTGCGCCGGGCGGAGAACCCGGACCGGCCGGGCGCGGACCTGTCGACGTTACTGCTGGACTCGGCCTTCGCGCACGAGATCACGCAGGCCTTCGGGCGGCCGTGCCGGGCCGGTCAGGCGGGCGCGGCGCTGTGCTTCTCGCTGTACGAGCACGCGTTCCTGCTGCGGGACGGCCGGGAGCTGTCCCTGTGGGAGGTCGAGCACACGGCGACACCGGACGGCCGGCACATGTGCGAGGTGTACGCGACCGAGGAGGCCGCCCGGGAGGCGATGGAGCGCCGCGCGGCGATGCTGCGCCAGCCGGCGGACACCGTTCAGTACCTGTTGGGGGACTAGCTTCCGGAGTGCCCCTGGGAGCGGCCGTCACGGAAGCGCCGTACCAGGTTGGCGAAAGCGTCCCGTTCGGCAGGGGTGAGGTGGACCGAGTCCCAGTGAGGGGCCGTCCATCGCTGCCGGGGCACGCCGCGGAGGGTTCCGCGCCGGATCACGCCCTTGCGGTACTGGCGGTGCATTTGGAACAGGCCGATCACCCAGAGGCCGGTCGCTACGGCGGCGACGACCACGGAGACCACCAAAGGGATCGACTCGTGCGCGGACATGCCTCCAGTAGACACCACCAACCGGGCTTCCAGCACCGGACCGTGACCAATCTCGCAGGTACGACCACTGTGATGAGTGCGACGAGTACGGCGAGTCGAGGCGAAGCGGGCAAAGGACGAGACAGGCACGGCAAGAACGCGGTTGGGCCGCGCCCCTGTTGAGGGGCGCGGCCCAACCGCGTTGTCACTACCTCCGGACCTCCGGATCAGGCGGCGACGGGCTGCTTTGAGTCACGGGCCGACACCGACGCTCCCGCGGCCTCCTTCGCGGAGCCCTCGGGGCTCTGCTTGCGCATGCCCTTCAGGATCACCACCAGAGCCGTGGTCACGCACACGCCGGCGACGAGGGCGAGCAGGTAGAGGAACGGGTTGCCGATCAGCGGGACCACGAAGATGCCGCCGTGCGGGGCGCGCAGCGTGGCACCGAAGCCCATCGACAGAGCGCCGGTGATGGCGCCGCCGACCATGGACGAGGGGATGACGCGCAGCGGGTCGGCCGCCGCGAACGGGATCGCGCCCTCAGAGATGAAAGAGGCGCCGAGCACCCAGGCGGCCTTGCCGTTCTCGCGCTCGGTCTGCGTGAAGAGCTTGCCGCGCACGGTGGTGGCCAGCGCCATCGCCAGCGGCGGGACCATACCGGCGGCCATCACCGCGGCCATGATCTTCATCGCGGAGTCGCTCGGGTTGGAGACCGCGATACCGGCGGTGGCGAAGGTGTACGCGACCTTGTTGACCGGGCCGCCGAGGTCGAAGCACATCATCACGCCGAGCAGCGCGCCGAGCAGGATGGCGTTGGTGCCGGACAGGCCGTTCAGCCAGTCGGTGAGACCCTTCTGCGCGGAGGCGATGGGCTTGCCGATCACGACGAACATCAGGAACCCGACGATCGCGGAGGAGATCAGCGGGATCACCACCACCGGCAT
This sequence comes from Streptomyces sp. Ru72, assembly GCF_002920635.1. Classification (GTDB taxonomy): domain Bacteria; phylum Actinomycetota; class Actinomycetes; order Streptomycetales; family Streptomycetaceae; genus Streptomyces. The sequence continues at coordinate 45,908 of NZ_PQSR01000059.1, forward strand.
GATGCCGCGCAGCGCCGGCGGGATCTTGGCCTTCTGGATCCCCATCACCACGCCACCGGCGATCAGACCGGCCACCAGGCCGCCCAGGAAGCCCGCGTTGATGGTGAGGGCGATCGAACCGCCGACGAAGCCGGGCACCAGGCCGGGGCGGTCCGCCATGCCGTAGGCGATGTAGCCGGCCAGGACCGGGACGAGGAAACCGAAGGACACGGCGCCGATCTGGAAGAGCAGCGCGGCCCAGCTGTCGCCCTGGGTCCACACGAAGTGGTCCATGACCGACGGCGCCTTGTTGATCTTGTAGCCGCCGATCGCGAAGCCGAGGGCGATGAGCAGACCACCCGCCGCGACGAACGGGACCATGTAGCTCACGCCGGACATCAGCCACTTGCGCAGCTTGGTGCCGTACCCCTCGCCGGACTCGCCGGCGCGCTCCACGGGCGTACCGCCGGAAGCCGGAGCGGTCACCTCGCCGCGCTCGGCCTTCGCGCGCACCTCGGCGATCAGCTCGGCGGGCCGGTTGATGCCCGCCTTGACGCCGACGTCGACGGTCGGCTTGCCGGCGAAGCGGTCCTTCTCCCGCACGGGGACGTCATGGGCGAAGATCACCGCGTCCGCCGCCGTGATGACGGCCGGGTCGAGCCGGGTGAAGCCGGCCGAGCCCTGCGTCTCCACGACGAGTTCGACACCCGCCTCGCGGCCCGCGTTCTCCAGCGACTCGGCGGCCATGTAGGTGTGGGCGATGCCGGTCGGGCAGGAGGTGACGGCGACGATACGGAACGGGCGCCCGTCCTCCTCCTCACCGGCCGCCTCCGAGGAGGAGGCGGCGGTGGCGGCCCCCTCGGCCGCCACCGGAGCCTCGGCCGCCGGGGCCTCGGCCGCCGCCGGAGCCTCGTCGCCGCGGATGAGCGCGGCCGCGGCCGCCGCGTCCTTCACGGACCGCAGCGCGGTGGTGAACTCGGTGTTCATCAGCTGGCGGGCCAGTGAGGACAGGATCGTCAGGTGCGCGTCGTCCGCGCCCGCCGGGGCGGCGATCAGGAAGATCAGGTCGGCCGGGCCGTCCGCGGCGCCGAAGTCGATGCCCCGGGCGCTGCGCCCGAAGGCGAGGGTCGGCTCGGTGACGTGCTCGCTGCGGCAGTGCGGTATGCCGATGCCGCCGTCGAGGCCGGTCGGCATCTGTGCCTCGCGAGCGGCCACGTCGGCGAGGAAGCCCTCGAGGTCGGTCACCCGGCCCTGGGCCACCATCCGCTCGGCGAGGGCACGGGCCGCCGCTTCCTTGGTGTCGGCGGACAGGTCGAGGTCGACCAGGTCCGCGGTGATCATCTCGCTCATCGCGGGCTCCTTCGCACGCGTATCGCCCGGGGGTTGTCGTGGGCGGTGGTGGGGACGGGGGTGAGGTGAGGTGCTACGGGGAGGAAAAGGGCGGCGGGGCCGGGGGAACCCCGCCTCCGGGTGGCCGCGGCGGGTACGGCCGCCTTCCACCGCGTCGGGTGCGCGCTCATGAGACGGGCTCCGTCAACACGCGGTCCACAGGTACCTCCGACGTGACGGTGACGGCGGAGAGGTCGAGGTCGGCGGGGGTCGGCATCACGCTGCCGGGCAACTGGACCGCCGCGGCGCCATGGGCGACGGCCGAGGCCAGGGCCTCCGGGCCGCTGCCGCCCGCGATCAGGAAACCGGCGAGTGAGGAGTCTCCGGCCCCGACGTTGGAGCGTACGGCATCGACGCGGGCGCTGCCGAACCATGTGCCGGCGGCGTTGACCAGCAGTTGTCCGTCCGCGCCGAGGCTCGCGAGCACGGCGCCCGCGCCCATCGTGCGCAGTTCCTCGGCCGCCTTGGCGGCGTCGCCCACCGTGACGAGGGGGCGCCCGACGGCCTCCGCGAGCTCCTCGGCGTTCGGCTTCACGACGTCGGGGCGCTCGCGCAGCGCCTCGAGGAGCGCCGGACCGGAGGTGTCGAGCGCGATCCGGGCGCCGGCGGCGTGGGCACGGGCCACCAGATCGGCGTACCAGGACGGGGCGAGGCCGCGCGGAAGGCTGCCGCAGCAGGTGATCCACGTGATGTCGGCTGCCTGGTACTGCGCGCGCACCGTCTCCAGGAGGAGTTCCGCCTCGGCGGGGGAGAGCTCCGGGCCGGGAGCGTTGATCTTGGTGAGGGTGCCGTCCGGTTCGGCGACCGCGATGTTGGAGCGCGTGGCTCCGGTGATCGGAACCGGTGCGACGTCGATGCCCTGGGCGTGCAGCAGGTCGGCGACGAGCGCGCCCGGGGCACCACCGAGCGGCAGGACGGCGACCGTGCGCTGCCCGGCCGCGGCGACCGCGCGCGAGACGTTCACCCCCTTGCCGCCCGGGTCCACCTGTTCGCCGGTGGCCCGGATCACCTCGCCGCGGTCCAGGGACCGGACCTCGTACGTGCGGTCGAGGGAAGGGTTCGGGGTGACGGTGAGAATCATGCGCGCACTACTTCCGTGCCGCCGCGCTCGATCGCGGTGGCGTCCTCAGGGCTCAGCCCGCTGTCGGTGATCAGCAGGTCCACATCACCGAGGTCGCCGAAACGGGCGAAGTGCTCCTGGCCGTGCTTGGAGGAGTCGGCGAGCAGCACCACCCGGCGCGCGGCGCGGATCGCGGCGCGCTTGACGGCGGCCTCGGCGAGGTCGGGCGTGGTCAGTCCGTGGCCGGCGGAGAAGCCGTTGGCGGCGATGAACACGACGTCGGCGCGGATCTCTCCGTAGGCCCGCAGCGCCCAGGCGTCCACGGCGGCGCGCGTACGGTGCCGGACGCGCCCGCCGACCAGATGGAGCTGGATGCCGGGGTGGTCCGCGAGGCGTGCCGCGGTGGGCAGGCTGTGCGTGACGACGGTGAGCTGCGCGTCCAGCGGGATCGCCCCCGCCAGCCGGGCGACCGTCGAACCGGCGTCGAGGATCGTCGTACCCCCGCTCGGCAGCTCCGCGAGGGCCGCCTTGGCGATCCGGTCCTTCTCGTCGGCCGCGGTGGACTCCCGTTCGGCCAGGTCCGGCTCGAAGTCGAGGCGTCCGGCGGGGATGGCGCCCCCGTGCACCCGGCGCAGGAGGCCCGCGCGGTCGAGGGCCTTGAGGTCCCGGCGGATCGTCTCGGCGGTGACCTGGAACTCCTCGGCCAGCGAGACGACATCGACCCGGCCGCCGTCACGGGCGAGCCGGAGGATCTCCTGCTGGCGCTCCGGCGCGTACATGCCCGTTCACCTCCGACTCATGCCCGAACGTGTGGTTTCAGTCCGGAGGCTACGTCCGAATTTCCGGAAAGTAAACAGGTTGAGGCTACAGAACGGACACGAACGGGCGCGGCGTGCTGCGCCGGCTTGGCCGGTCGGCTACCGGGCTGTCCCGACGGGTTGTACGCCGTCCGCGGGTTGTGTGTGGTTGCCCGCGTCGTTCCCCGCGCCCGTTCCGGGACGCTCCGCGGCGCCGTCCTC
>NZ_PQSR01000060.1 GCF_002920635.1 Streptomyces sp. Ru72
CGCGGACATCGTCCACGCCTCCGACCGGGGCACCCACGGCGTCAACATCACCATCGACGACGGGCCGGATCCCGTGTGGACGCCGCAGGTGCTCGAGGTGCTGCGGGACAACGGCGTGAAGGCCACGTTCTGCATGGTGGGCACGCAGGCCCAGGCGCATCCGGACCTGGTCAAGGCGGTGGTGGCGGCCGGGCACCGGTTGTGTGACCACACGGTCTCCCACGACACCGCCATGGACAAGAAGCCCGAGGCCTACCAGTCGCAGCAGATCCTGGACGCCGAACGCGCGATCACCCAGGCGTCCGGGGGCGTTCGGCCGCAGTACTACCGGGCCCCGGGCGGCGCCTTCACGCCCTACAGCCGCCACCTCGCCGCATCCCACGGGATGCGGCCACTGGGCTGGAACGTCGATTCCAAGGACTTCGAGCGTCCCGGCACCGCCGCCATCGTGGCCACCGTCAAGAGCGAGATCCACAACGGTCCGACGCTCCTCTTCCACGACGCGGGCGGGGACCGTTCCCAGACCGTGGCCGCCCTGCGTGAGATCCTGCCGTGGCTCAAGCAGCAGGGGTACTCCTTCGGCTTCCCCGTCCGCTGAACACCGCGTACGGGGACGGGAAGTCCGAGCCGGCGGCTGCCGAGTTCGTCGGTTCGGCGTCGATGCGTCCACGGTGCCGTCCTTCGCCGGCGCGCGGGCCGGCGTCACACGGCAGGGCGTGACAGCGGAGCGAGCTGGTCGGCGACCGGCGTCGGCGCGCGGCTCGTTCAGTGGCGTGCGTAGGCGTCCGTCGCCGCCACCAGTGCGTCCGCCATGCCGGGTGCCCCCGTCGTGTGTCCCACGTCGTCCACCACGAGCAGCTCGCTGTCCGGCCAGGCGCGGTGGAGCCGCCATACCGTGCCGAGCAGATTGCCGAAGTCCAGGCTGCCCTGGACCAGAGTGCCGGGAATGCCTCTCAGGAGGTGGGCGTCGCGGAGTATGACGCCCTCGTCGTTGCCGTCGCCCAGGAAGTGGTCGTTGCCCCAGTAGTGGGTGACCGTCCGGGCGAAGCCCATGCGGAACACGGGGTCCTCGTAGCGCTCGACGGATCGCGGCGGCGCCGGGATCGTCGCCGTCTCCCAGTCGGTCCATGCCCGCGCCGCGCGGGACCGTACCTCGGGATCCGGTGACTCGATCAGCCGGTTGCAGGCCGCCGCGAGGTTTCCCTCCCGGTCGTCCTCGGGCAGCGCGGCCAAAAAGCGCTGGAAGGCGTCCGGGAAGAACTGCCCGAGTCCCCTTGTGAGCAGGGCCACTTCCCGGTTCGAGCCCGTGGCGACCGCGGTCAGGACCAGTTCCGACACCGCCTGCGGGTGCGTCTGGGCGTAGCGGAGCCCGAGCACCGAGCCCCACGACACACCCCACACGAGCCATCGTCCGATTCCCAGGTGCCGCCGCAGCCGCTCCAGGTCGGCGATGAGGTGGGCCGTCGTGTTGACGCTCATGTCGGTGTCGTACGCGCTCGAGTGCGGGGTGGAACGGCCGCAGCCGCGTTGGTCGAGCAGCACGATGCGGTACGCCGCCGGATCGCAGTACCGCCGGTATCCCGCCCCGCATCCCGAACCCGGACCGCCGTGCAGCATGACCGCGGGCTTGCCGCGCGGGTTCCCGCAGACCTCCCAGTAGACGTGGTTGCCGTCACCCACGTCGAGCATGCCGTGGTCGTACGGTTCGATCTCCGGATACAGGCCCATCGCAGCACCGTAAGGCCTGCCACCGCACCGTCGCCGCCCTTTTCACCGTGGCCGCGCGGTCCGCGCCCGGCGGTTTGTGCCGGGCGGCCGTTGTGTGCGCTGCGGCTCGGCATCCCTCGCGCGGATCACAACGTCTAGGATTGCACTGAAGATCCGGGTATACCCCTGCCCGAGCAGTCGTCGGATCGCCAGTCGAGCCGCACCCGATCCGTGGTCTTGATCAGGCTCTGCCAGGAGTTCGCGTGAACAGGCCGTGTGAAGGGATCCGCCGGGGCTGCCGCCCGGTCCCGGGAGGCGCCCTGGCGTGCCGGTCCCCTCGCGCGGGTTGCCCGCCGTCCCTGCTCCGTGCCGGTGGGAGCGTGCCATGAGACTCCTGGCGCGCCGGGAGGCCGAAAGCCGCCGGGCGCCGCGGCTCAGCAGCACCGGCCTGCAGATGCCGCGTCCGCCTGTGTGGCTGCGCTGGCTGCCGGCGATCTACGTCGCGGGTGTCCTTGTGCTCGAGCCGGTCACTCCGGTGCAGTGGCCGGTGAGCTTTCTGCTGATCGCCCTCCCCGTGGTCGCCGCGTACGCCCACGGTCCTGCCGCCGTCGCCGCCATCACGGTGTTCGCCGTCGGGTTCGAGGCTCTGCTGGCCGGCACCCCGTGCTGCGCGGGCCGTGCCGTGGGGTACCTGTGGGAGCGCCACTACGTGGCCTCGTACATCTCCACCGTGCTGGTCGGCGTCCTGGGCACGATCATGGCCGCGAGCCGAACGCGCCGGGAGCGCACCCTGGCGACCGTACGGTCCGTGGCCGAGACCGCACAGCGTGTGCTGTTGCGCCCGGTGCCGCGGCGCCTCGGGCAGGTGTCGATCGAGACGCTGTACCTGTCCGCCGCCGCGGAGGCACGGATCGGTGGTGATCTTTACGAGGCGGTGCCCACCGCGCACGGGGTGCGCCTCCTCATCGGTGACGTCCGGGGCAAGGGTCTGGTGGCGGTGGAGACGGCCGCCACGATGCTCGGCGCCTTCCGTGAGGCCGCCCATGACGAGCCCGACCTGGCCGGGGTGGCGCGCCGGGTCGAGAGGAGCATGACCCGCAGGGCCACGGAGCTCGCGGGCAGCGACGTGGCGGAACGCTTCGTCACCGCGGTGTTCGCCGAGGTCCCCGATCACGAGCCCGTGGTCCGCATCGTCAACTGCGGCCACCCCCCTCCCCTGCTCATCGGCCCGAACGGGGTCACCGAACTGGATTCTGCCGATCCCTCACCCCCCATCAACCTCGGTGTTCTGGTCGGGGACGACTACCACGTCGAGGTGAGCCCCTTCCGTCCCGGCGAACAGTTGCTGCTGTACACCGATGGCGTCACGGAGACGCGCGACCGTACGGGGGCGTTCTACCCGCTGGCCGAGCGGATCCGGTCGTGGGGCGCTCTCCCTCCCGGTGAGCTTCTCGACCGACTGCACCAGGATCTGCTGGCCTACAGCGACGCGAACCTCGACGACGACACCGCCGCGCTCGCCGCCTACCGTCTTCCCGGTGACCTCCACGGGGAGACCGGACCGCACCGGCGGTGACCGTCGGGGCGCCGCCGTGGCCGGTCAGGGGCTGCTGGTGACGCCGATGATCGAGGACATGATCCGGTCCTGGGGGGTGGTCGGCACATGGAAGAAGCCGTTGTTGCAGCCGAGCCGCAGCACCGCGGCACGGTCCGCGACGGCCTTGACGTCTCCCATGTTGTGGCTGATGAGGATGACACCGACCCCGTGCTCGCGCAGTTCGTCGACCAGGTCGAGGACGTGGCCGGCCTGCTGGATGCCGAGTGACGCGGTCGGCTCGTCCAGGAGGACGGCCTTCGGTTCGCCCAGCAGTGCCCGGGAGATCGCGACGGTCTGCCGCTGCCCTGCCGACAGGGAGGCGATCGGGGCGCGCATGTCGGGGACTCGTATGCCCATGGCGTCCAGCTGTCGGCGCGCCTCCCTGCGCATGCCACCCTTGTCCATCAGCCGCAGGAAACGGCCCAGGGCGCCGGGGTGCCTCTGTTCGCGGCCGAGGTAGAGGTTCTCGGCGACATCGAGGCCGTCGCACAGGGCCAGGTTCTGGTACACCGTCGCGATGCCCAGGTGCCGGGCGGCCCGGGGCGTCCTGATCTGCACGGCCTGGCCCTCCCACTCGATGACGCCCTGGTCGGCGGGGACGACGCCCGCGATGATCCGGACGAGAGTGGACTTGCCCGCGCCGTTGTCCCCCAGGAGGGCGACGACCTCCCCCCGGTGGACCTCCAGCTCGACGTCCTTGAGTGCCTGGACGGCGCCGAACCGCTTGGAGATGCGGCGCAGCGCCAGCAGAGGCGGCTCAGTCACGTGAACCTCACCTTCTGCGTACGGCGGGGTGACGCCGTACGGCCGGACTGATCACCAGGGTATCCGAGCGACGCCCCATCGGGATGAATCAGACATGGAGTGGTAATAGTCCATCCAATCCCCCTTACCTCCACATTTGCTAATAATCTCAGCTCATGATGGAGAGCACGGAGGATCGTGTGACGCCGGCCCCGGCCGGAGGAGGGCTGACCCATGACACACGACCGTGCGGGCCACGAACGCGCCCGGCGGCGCCGTCGGCGAGGGGTGACACTCCTCCTGGTGGGGGCGCTCGTCAGCGGTGCCGCCGCCTGCGCCGGGGGTAACGGCAGTGATGGCCAGGGGGCACATCGGATCACCATCGGCCTGGTGACCAAGACCGAGGCCAATCCGTTCTTCGTGGCGCTGCGCCATGCCGCCACGGCCGCGGCGCACAGGAACGACGCCCGGTTGATCGCTCTCGCCGGCAAGTTCGACGGGGACAACGAGGGCCAGGTGAACGCCATGGAGAGCCTCATCGCGCGCGGTGTGAACGGCATTCTCATCACACCGTCGAACACGACGGGGATCCTGGGCGCGATCAGGGAGGCGCGTCGGCAGGGCATCCTGGTGATCGCGCTGGACACCGCGACGCAGCCGGAGAACGCGGTCGACGCCACGTACGCGACGGACAACTTCAAGGCCGGTCGCCTGCAGGGGGCGTATGTCAGGGCAGTGCTCGCCGGCCGGGCTCCCAAGGTGTTCATGCTGGACGGCACGCCTGGCTCGGAGGTCAGCCAGGACCGCCACGACGGCTTCCTCGACGGCTTCGGACTCAAGGACGGCTCACCGGCGATCGTCGGCCAGGCGAACGCCAACGGCGACCGGAACACGGCGCAGGCCGCGACGGAGAACCTCCTGCTGCGCACGAGTGACGTCAACACCATCTACACCATCAACGAACCGGTGGCGGCCGGCGCGTACGAGGCCCTCATGGACCGGGGACTGACCCGCCAGGTGACCATCGGCTCCATCGACGGCTCATGTGACGGGGTCCGTGACGTCAAGGCGGGCACCCTCGCGGCGACCGTCATGCAGTTCCCGGTCAGGATGGCGACCGACGGCGTGGACGCCGTGATCGCTTTTGCCAGGAGCGGGAAGCGGCCGTCCGGCTTCACGGACACGGGCACGGTGCTCATCACGGACAGGCAGGTGCGCGGTGTGCCGTCGCAGAGCACGGCGTGGGGGCTCAAGCACTGCTGGGGATGACGTACTCCAGTCACCTGGTCACCGAGCGGGTCGAAGGGATCGGAACAGCACATGAGGTCACCCGTCACCACCCCCGCCGCCGGCGGTGATGCGCGCCCCCGGCCGCGGGACATGCTGCGGTACGCCTTCCGCACGCCGGCCGTCGGCCCGCTGGCCGCTCTGGTCGTCGCCGTGGTGGCGTTCGCGGTCACCACGGAGACGTTCCTGACACCGCAGAACCTGTCGCTGGTGCTGCAGCAGTCCATCGTGGTCGGCACACTGGCGCTGGGCCAGTCACTGATCATCCTCACCGCGGGCATCGACCTCGCGAACGGCGCGATCGCGGTGCTCGGCACGATCGTCATGGCCAAACTGGCCTTCGACGGCGGCAATCCCGTGACGGCGCTGGTGCTCGGCCTGACCGCGGCGACCTTCGTCGGGCTGGTGAACGGACTGCTCGTGTCCCGGCTGCGCCTGCCGCCCTTCATCGTGACCCTGGGGGCGCTGACCGTCGTCTACGCCGCCGCCAGACTGTACTCGCAGTCCCGCAGCTATCCGGTGACCTCCGGCCTGCTCGTCTTCTGGGGCAACGGTCTCGGCATCGGCGGTGTGTTCCTCACCTGGGGGACCTTTCTGCTCGTCGGCCTGTACGGGTTCTTCTGGTACGTCCTCACCCAGACCGCGTGGGGCCGGCACATCTACGCCGTCGGCAACGCACCGGAGTCCGCCCGCCTGACCGGCATCGACGTACGGCGCACGCTTCTCTCGGTCTACGTCACAGCCGGGTTGCTGTACGGCGTCGCCGCCTGGCAGTCCCTCGGCCGTATCCCGAACGCCGACCCGAACTCGTACCAGACGGCGAACCTGGAGAGCATCACCGCGGTCGTCCTCGGCGGCACCAGCCTCTTCGGCGGCCGCGGAAGCGTGATCGGCACGCTCATCGGGGCGCTCATCGTCAATGTGCTGCGTTCCGGGCTCACCCAGGCGGGTATCGACAGCCTCTACCAGGATGTGGCGACCGGAACCCTCGTGGTCGTGGCGGTCGGTGTGGACCAGATCCTGCGCAGGAGCGGCCCGCGGTGATGCGGGGCGCGTCACGGCCGATTGACTGACGTCAGCGTGCTCCCGTCGGTGTGTCCTCGAGTCCGACGGGCGGGTGAGTGTCCGCTGCTGGGGCAGCACTGCAGCTGACGGCTCGTCACACCAGGTGAGCGCCGCCGTGCCGGTACGTTCGCCGTCGCTCCGCGCCGGCGCCTGGGCGGGCCCGCTCCCGATCCGCAGTACCGTCCGCACCCCTCGGCGCAGGCGGCGGCCTTGTCCGTGGAGCAGTCCCAGGACGATCGCCGCGGCCACCGCGATCAGGTGCTCCCGGCCGGCCAGGTTCGGTATGGCGATGGACTCCCACACCATCGACCCGCCGGTGAGGGTGAACACGACGGGGGCGCGCCGGACGACGGCGAGGTAGGTGAACAGTCCCACGACCGCGGCGGACGGTCCCGTGTCGAGCACCCGCCCGATCTCGGGCGGCAGTCCAAGTCCCCACCAGCCCGGCCCGAGCGCGATCATCACCCGTACGGTCAGGGTGCCGGCGAGTGTGGTCGCATACGCGACGACCAGTGTGCGGGCGCGGCCCAACGCCAGTTCCGCCAGGGCGAAGGCGAGGAACAACTGGGTGATGCCGGCCCAGACCGGCAGGTCCAGGGCCGGGACGTACAGCGAAACAGGGGTGCGTAACAGAGCCAGCCACAACGGCAGGTCGGCGTAGACACCACCCAGGAGCCGTACCGCCACAGCGCCGGTCGGATGCTGTGCGACCGCGTGGAAGAAGATCACACCGAAGGCCGCGACGAAGGCCAGCACGAGCCCGGACAGCCCGCGCCGCAGCAGTTGCCGTACCGGGTCGACGACGATACCGTGCCACTCACCCCGCACCGTGCGCACGATGAACAGCAGGGCGCGGCGCAGTGCGGCGGCCACTCTCTCCCGGCCGCCGTCGCCCGTGACGGACGGCGCCGTACCGCCGCGTGGTCCGCTGCCCCGTGTGCCGTGGTCATCGGCACGGTTGTGAGGCCCTTCCACCCCTTGACGCAAGGACTTCCCCCCCAACGCCCCCAGAACGCACAATTGTACGGGTCTGAAATCTAGCCCCCCGTCCCGGTAATGCCGGGTTGCGGACCCCGTGTCGCGGTGGGCGGTTGGGGTCTGCGGCCGTCACGGCCGGGCTTCTTGCCACCCCTCGGCGTTGTGGGGATTCTGCACACCATCGGCACCCGACCCACCACGCCACACCGGAGCCGCCCATGAGCGCCGTCGTCTGGATCACCGAAGGGACCTGGCCCGCCTGCGTGGACGCCGCGCTCGGCCGCGCCGCCCCCGGTGAGGAGATCGTGCTGCTGTACGTGCGCGACGACACGGTCGCCGAGACGGCGCACGGCGCGTTCGCCGGGCTCCTCGGCCGTGGTCGTCCCGAGCGGGATCCCGGGCACCGGATCGAGGGGCTGTCGGAGTCGGCCGCGCGGCGCCTGCTGGATGCCGCGGCGCGGCGTCTGGGGCGCCCGGCCCGTCAGGTCCTCACCCATGGCCGTACGGAGCGGGAGGTCGTCGAGGAGGCCACCGGCGCGGATCTGCTGATCTGCGCACGGGACGGCGACCGTTCCCGGCTCGGCCCGCACAGCCTCGGCCCTGCCACTCGCTTCGTCGTCGACCACGCCCCCTGTCCTGTTCTACTGGTGTGGCCGGAGGAGGTCCCGTCGACGGAGTTGCCGTCGCCTCCGCCGCCTCATCGCTGACCGACCGTGTCACCGAGACCCGGACAGACCGGAACCCCGGCCCGATTCCGGCGGGCCGGGGTTCTCGTTCTCCATGACAGGCGGTGACTCGGTCAGTCCCAGTCGCGGCCGTTGTCGTGGTCCTTGCCGCCGTGGTCGTGGTCGTTGTCGTGGCCGTAGTCGTTGCCGTAGTCGCAGCGGTCGTAACCGTCGCCGTCACCGTCACCGTAGCCGTAGCCGCCGCCGCCGCGGCGGTCGCAGATCACTCGGAAGCTGCCCACCACGCCGTGCTTGACCTTCACGCCGCCGTGGACGTGACGGGGACGCACGCCATCGCTCTGGCTCCACGGGCCGACGATGGCGATGGGAGCGCCGTTGTCACAGGTGACCCCGCTGAAGACCTCGACGGTCTTGTGGCTGTCGTTGACGATGTTCAGGCTGTTGGAACCGAGGCCGCTGACGATGGTGACGCAGCCGTCCACCACAGCCGGGTAGTCCCGCTCGTTGATGTGGATCTTGCCGAGGTGGTGGCGGTGGTGCCGGTAGTGGTGCTCGTGGTGCTCGTTGCCCTCGTTGCCCTTGCCGTTGTTGTTGTTGTCGTTGTTGTTGTTTCCGTTGTTGTTGTTCCCGTTGCCTTCGAGGGCGGCGGCCGGGGCGGCGGCCTGCTGGACGACAGCGGCCGAGCGGGCCGGCTCGGAGGCGGCCGAGGCGTAGGTGATACCGGTGGCCACCAGGGCCGCACCAGCCGCGATCGCGGCGGTCACTGCAGTGGAACGCGTTGCCATGTCACTTCTCCTGTCTCAGACACGTCGGCTGTGAACCGATGCGAGACTGAAGTTACATATCGCCGCGAAGTCGGATCGATTCGACATACCGACCATATGACGAACAACCCTGTCGGAGTAACGGTTCATCATCTGCCCTTGGGGGCAGCAGACCTTGGGCGCGGGCTTGAGCACCGGATTCGGCCGCTGATGAGGCGTCAGCACCGCCCGCCGCTGATGACTGACAGACCAACCGAGGAACAAGTGGCTCCCCGCGCTCGTACCATCTGTGCACCGGGGGGACACCGTGCAGCAACATCGCCGTAGGCGAGGAAAGGTGGGTCACGCCATGTCCGAGACCACGACCGCGACTTCCGAACTGACGTCGCAGTACGCCGCCCAAGTGGCCGGCGATCTCGAGCGCAATGTGAAGGAGCAGGAGCGCATCAGCGCCGAAATCACGGCTTTGCAGGAGCAGTTGGCGACACTGCAGCACGACCACGCGGTGCTCGTGACCATGCAGAACGCACTCGGTATCCCGACCGCACCCGTGGAGCCCGTCGCCGCGCCCGAGAGCGCCACGGTGCCCGCTCCGCGGAAGAAGTCCACGGCCGGAACCGGCACGGGCAAGCAGCCGCAGGCGAAGAAGAAGGCCGCCGCCGGGCGGACACGCACGACGGGCCGGAAGGCCGTCGGCAAGAAGGCCGCGGGCAAGGAGACGGAAGCCACGAAGGCGGAGACCAGCAAGACGGAGCTAGGGAAGACGGAGGCAGCGAAGACGGGTCAGCCCACACTGGTCGAACTCGTGCGCGCCCACCTCAGCGAGCAGAGTGAGCCGCGTTCCGCCGCGGAGGTCGCCGGCGCGCTCGGTGAGGCCCATCCCGAGCGTGGCATCAAGACCACCGTCGTGCGGTCCACGCTCGAAGGGCTGGTGGCCAAGAATCAGGCCCAGCGCACCAAGCAGGGAACCGCTGTCTTCTACACCGCACCGGACGCCGCCGACACGACCACGGCGAACGAAGCCGAGGACGGCCCGGAGCAGAACCAGTAGGACCGCCCGGCAAGGCCCGTGTCACCTTCCGGCGATCACTGGGGTCGCCGGTATGGGCATGATGCGCGTGACGCTGACAGCGGGCGTCGAACGGCGGGAAGTCAACTGTCGCCCGGGAGTTGGCGGACCGACTCGGGTTCGCGCACCGGCCGGCGCGGGCAGCCGGGAAGGCCGTGGTGGGCACCGGAGCGGGAGGTGCCGGCGCTTGTGAGCGAACCCTACTCGTCCTCACGGTCGAGGAGTTGACCGAGTCCGAGCTCCGTCACTGCGCCAAGAAGCGGTGGCGGCAGGCCGGTCGGCGAGGTGGTCGACGCCGTGCGTCACGCCGTCACGTGCGGGATCAGGAGGTGAGCCTCGCCGAGGACGATCTGCCGTTCGGACGCGTCCCGGTGGCGGGCCTTCCCGCACGGCGGCTTGCTGGTGCCAGAAGGCACCAGAGGGAGTGAGCCGCGTATGACCGAGATCCGGGCAGGGCAGCAGGCGTTGCAGACCCCGCGGGCCGCCGGGCTGGCCGGAGTCGTGTTCGCGCTGCTGCTCGCGGCGGCCATGGTGCTGATCCGGCTGTCGATCCCCCAGGGCGCGGAGTCGGACACTCTGCAGGGGCTCACGGACCCCACGCGGCGCAGCGCGGTGAAGGCCGCGCTCGCGCTGGTGCCCTTGGCCGGTATCTGCTTCCTGTGGTTCATGGGGGCGCTGCGGGCCCGTATGGGTGAGGCCGAGGACCAGTTCCTCGCCACCGTGTTCCTCGGCAGCGGGCTGGTCTTCGTGGCGACGCTGTTCGGGGTGGCCGCCGCGGCCGCGGGTGTGCTGGCCACCACGGACGCTCCCGGCGGCACTCCCGGCCTGCCCGCCTGGAATTTCGGCCGCCACCTCGCGTACACGCTGCTGACCGAGTACGCGACGCGGATGGCGGCGGTCTTCACCTGCTCCACATCGGTCATCTGCCATCGCCTGAGACTGCTGCCGCGGTGGCTCAGTCTGCTGGGTTTCCTCACCTTCCTGACACTGCTGTTCGTCTCGGCGGGTGTGCCCTGGTCGGAGCTGGTGTTCCCGGCGTGGTCGCTGCTCGTCGGCGCCTTCGTCTTCGCTGCGGGCCGAAGCCCCCGCCCGGGCACCGCCGCGGCGTCGTAGCGGGCACCCGGACGGTCACTCCTTCGGCGCGCCTCGACGGGCGCGTCACCGTCCGGCCCGGCGATGCTGGTGTGGGGGAGCTGACCGCCGTCCGACGGTTGCGCCGCGCAACAGCGGCGTCCCGCGGACCTGGCCGCCGAAGGGGCGGAGGGCTCATGAGGCTTGTCGTCGATCTCAACAGGTGTCAGGGATACGCGCAGTGCGCGTTCCTCGCACCCGATGTCTTCGCGCTGCACGGCGAGGAGTCGCTGGTCTACGACCCCCACGCCGATGAGGGGCAGCGGGAGAGACTTGCCCGCGCCGTGGCGGCCTGCCCGGTGCAGGCCATCCTGGCCGACGGGCTGGACGACGTGGGCACGGAGCCCGCCGTAGCCGGGCAGGAGCCGCCCCATGCCCGCTGAGGACTTCCTTCAATGGCTCAGACGCGAGGGCCGCATCGTCATCGTGGGCGCCTCGCTGGCGGGGCTGCGGGCTGCCGAGACCCTGCGCGCCGAGGGCTTCGCCGGTTCGCTCACCATGATCGGTGACGAGCCGTACGAGCCCTACGACCGGCCACCGCTGTCGAAGGCGGTGCTGCTCGGCAAGGCGTCACCGCACCGCACCGACCTGCCCCGGCGCCTCGAGATCGACGCCAAGTGGCGCCTGGGTGTCGCGGCGACCGGCCTCGACATGACGGCCAAACGGGTACGGCTGGCCGACGGGGACGAGGTGGAGTACGACCGGCTGCTGATCGCCACCGGTGTGCGTGCCCGGCCCTGGCCGAAGGAGTCGGAGGCCCAACTGGACGGCGTCTTCGTGCTGCGCACGCGCGACGACGCGGCCGCGCTCCTACGGAGGCTGCAGGCCTCCCCGCGCCGGGTGTTCGTCATCGGTGCCGGATTCACCGGTTCGGAGATCGCCTCCGCCTGCCGGGAGCAGGGCGTCCCGGTGACCCTCGCGGAGCGCGGGGGCGCACCGCTGGTGGGTGCCCTCGGCGGGGTGATCGGCGCGGTGGCCGCGGAGCTGCAGCGGGAGAACGGTGTGGACCTGCGGACCGGCGTCATGGTCACCGCGCTTGAGGGCGACTCGATGGGCCGGGTGCGGGCCGCCCATCTGTCCGACGGCAGCGTCGTCGAGACGGACGTCGTGGTCGTCTGCCTCGGCGCGACCCGCAACACCGAATGGCTGGAGGGCTCCGGGCTCGGTGCGGGGCCCCGGGGCATCGCCTGCGACGCGGGCTGCCGGGCCTTCGACTTCAGGGGCATCGTGACCGACGACGTCTATGTCGCCGGCGATGTGGCCCGCTCTCCGCATCCGCTGTTCGGCTATCAGTTCCTGTCGCTGGAGCACTGGGGCAACGCCGTCGCACAGGCCGAGGTGGCCGCCCACAACATGATCAGCAGCGGTGCGGACCGGCGTCCGCACCTGTGGGTGCCGGCCTTCTGGTCGTCGCAGTTCGGTGTGAACATCAAGTCGGTCGGTGTCCCGTCCATGGGCGAACAGATCATGATCACTCAAGGGTCCCTGGCCGAGCGCCGGTTCGTCGCGGCGTACGGCTACCAGGGCCGGGTCATCGCCGCGGTGAGCTTCGACAACACCCGCTGGCTCCAGTTCTACGAGCGGCTGATCGAGACGGCCACGCCGTTCCCCCTGGAGTTCCCGACGGTCGACCGCCGTCCCGAGGGCCGCCAGCCGGTGCCCGCCGACTTCCCGGACCCTTCCCTGCCGACACACGGCCCGACCGTGACGCTCAGCGGTTACTCGCCGAGCGACCGCCGTCTGGTGTTCACCCCGGCCCGCCACTGACCGTCTCCGGTCCCCGCGCCTCCCCGCCCTGACGGACTCCACGCCCTAGGACCCCTCATGACGCACGCCTCGCTCCTGCACCGGATCACCGATTACGCCAACCGCGCGAACCCCTATCCGCTGTACGAGGAGCTCCGGAGGACTCCGGTGCTGCACGAGGAGGACGACGGTCCCTACCTCGTGGGCTCGTACTGGGACATCCTGGGCCTGCTGCATGATCCGCGGATCAGCTCCGACGCCGGCAACCTCGCCGCGGCGGGAGCCGACGAAGGCGTCGGAGCGGAGGAGACGGGCCTGCCGCCGAGCTTCATCCGGCTCGACCCCCCGGAGCACGACCGGCTGCGGCGGATCGCCAACCGGTCCTTCGGGCCGCCGCACTGCCCGCGCCGGATCGACGCGATGCGCGGTGAACTGGCCGGGATCGTCGCCGGGTTGATCGACGGCATCGGGGACGCGCGGCAGATCGATGTGGTGGACCAGTTCGCGTACCCCTTCCCGGTGACCGTCATCTGCAGGCTGCTCGGGGTACCGCGCGAGGACGAACCGCGCTTTCGTGCCTGGGTCGAACCGATCGTCGCCAGTCTGGATCCGCAGACGCAGACGGGTGAGAACGAGGCGGAACGCCTGCAGTCCACGCGCGAGGCGCGCGTGCAACTGGGCCTGTATCTGGCGGAGCTGGTCGAGCAACGCAGGAGGGAACCCGGGAACGACATGCTGTCCGAGCTGGTGACGAGCCACGGCCCGGACGGCCCGATGACGACGATGGAGGTGCTCAGCACCTCGGTGCTGCTGCTGATCGCGGGCCACGAGACGACGGTCAACCTGATCACCAACGGCATGCTCACTCTGCTGCGGTACCCGGAGTACCTGCGCAAACTGCGCGACGACCCCGGCCTGGCCGTCAGCATCGTGGAGGAACTGCTGCGTTACGAACCTCCGGTGCAGCTGGTGCCGCAGCGGACCTGTATCGCGGACATCGAGGTGCGCGGGGTCACGATTCCGAAGGGTTCGAGGATCTGGCTCGTCCTGGCCGCGGGCAACCGGGATCCGGAGCGGTTCGAGGACCCCGACCGGTTCGATCCGTACCGGGGCGACATCCAGCACCTCGGTTTCGGCAGCGGCATCCACTCCTGCTTCGGCGCTCCGCTGGCCCGGCTGGAGGCACAGATCGCGCTGTCCGAACTGGCCCGCAGGCTCGACGATCCCCGTCTCCTCGAGGACCCGCCGCCCTACCGGCAGAACGCGGTGCTGCGCGGGCCGCGCCATCTGGCCGTCGGCTTCGACGGTCTGCGTCCCTAGGGGCGTCCGGCAGTCGCCACCGGCCGCGCCGGTGGAGTGGTCCTACGCGGTCGGGTTACCCGCCGACCCATGACACGGCTGCTGAAACGGGAAGACAAGGATCACCGGGCGCGTCACGGCCACGGGCGGGGTGCGGCGGGCCGCCGCACCGAGCCCGCCGCGGATTCCGCCACCGCGCCGCCCGGGCCGGACCCGGAGGTGGAGCGCAGGGCCCCGGACGCGCCGACCGAGCTGCCCCGGCGCTCGTGGTGGGCTGTGTTCAGGGGGACGCTGCGCGAGTTCGGGAACGACGAACTGACCGACCGGGCCGCGGCCCTGACCTACTACGGGGTGCTGTCCCTCTTCCCGGCCCTGCTCGTGCTGGTGTCCCTGCTGGACATCGCCGGGCGGTCGGCGACCGACGAGGTGCTGGCCAACCTCAAACAGTTCGCCCCGGGTGCGGCCCGCGACATCGTCACCCGGGCCGTGGCGCAGTTGCAGGGACACAGCGGCGCCGGGTCGGTGATGGCGTTCGTGGGCCTGGCGCTGGCGCTGTGGTCGGCGTCGGGTTACATCGGCGCGTTCATCCGCACCGCGAACGCCGTCTACGACATCCCCGAGGGCCGGCCCCTGTGGAAGGTCCTGCCGCTGCGGCTGGCCGTCACCGTCCTGATCATGGTGCTGGCCCTGTCGAGCGCGCTGATCGTGGTGTTCACCGGCGGGCTGGCGCACCAGGTGGGCACGGCACTGGGGATCGGGCACACGGCGCTCGTGGTGTGGTCGATCGCCAAGTGGCCCGTGCTCGTCGCCCTGGTGACGATCATGCTGGCGATCCTGTACTGGGCCACGCCGAACGCCAAGGTCCACGGCTTCAGGTGGATCACACCGGGCAGCGTGCTGGCGCTCGTGCTCTGGGTGGGCGCGTCCGGTGGGTTCGCGGTCTACGTCGCCGCGTTCTCCTCGTACAACAAGACCTACGGCACCATGGCGGGCGTCATCGTCTTCCTGGTGTGGCTGTGGATGGGCAATCTGGCGATCCTGCTGGGCCTGGAGTTCGACGCGGAGACGGCGCGGCAGCGGGCGATCGCCGGCGGTCTTCCCCCCGACCAGGAGCCGTACACCGAACCACGTGACACCCGCGCGTGGGACGAGGAGGACCGGCGCCGCGTGGACTGACGAAAGGCTCGCCCCCGGCAAGGCCCCGTTGCCCGACCGTCGTTCTGGATGTCCGGGAACGGATGTCGGAAGGGAGCGAACCCCCGGACCGGTTCGATCATCTTCCCTGGGGGACCCTGGCGTTCCCGGTCGGTCGCAGGGGACAGGAGCCGAAAGGAAGGCCCGTGCCGGTCATCAGTCAGCGGGTGCACCTGGTGCTGCTCGCCGCCTGGACAATCGTCTGGTTCGCCGTGGTGGAGCGGCACGGCGGGTTCTCCTGGCACTATCTGCAGCAGGGCGGGAAACTGCTGTATCAGGGCGCGGGCCGCGACGACGGCGGTCTCAACCTGTACGCGCACCACCCCGAGCTCCAGATGGGGCCGCTCAGCTTCCTGGTGGCGGGTCTGTTCAACCCCTTCCCCGACGACCTCGGACAGTTCCTGGCCGCGGCCCTGATGTCCCTGCTCGGTCTGGTGATCCTGGTACTCGCCGGACGCAGCGCCGCCTGGTACTTCCTGGGCACCGGGACCAACCACCAGCGGCTGCGGCAGCGCGTGCTGATCGCGGGCCTGGCCTTCATACCCATGTGGATCGAGGTGTCGGTCCGCTTCGGGCACCTCGACGACGTCCTCGCGCTGTTCTTCACCGCCCTGGCCGTACGCTCGGTCACCCTCGGCAACGCGGTGGGGGCCGGCGTCTTCATGGCCCTGGCCATGGACTCCAAACCGACGGCGCTGGCCTTCCTGCCGCTGCTGCTCGCGCTGCCGAGACACCAGTGGCTGCGGGCCGGGCTGTGGTGCGCGGGCCTGGTCGCGGTCGTCTGGCTGCCGTTCTTCATCGGCTCCCCGCACACGATGGCGGCGGCGCACTTCACCATCCCCAACCAGCCTGCGTCCGCGCTGCGCTGGCTCGGCGTCGGCGATCCCCAGACACCACCCTGGGACCGCCCCGCGCAGGCCGTGCTGGGTCTGACGCTCGGCTGCGTCGCCGTCTGGCGCGGCCGCTGGGCCGCGGTGGTCCTGCTCGGCGCCAACGCGCGGATCGTGCTGGACCCCAGCGTCTACACGTACTACACCGCGTCCGTCCTGCTGGGCACGCTGCTGTGGGACGTGATCGGCCAGCGGCGCCTCGTGCCCTGGTGGAGTTGGATCGCGCTGCTCACGCTGTACGGCAGTGTGTTCGTCGTACCCGACGACTCGGCCCGCGGACTGATCCGTCTGGGCTTCGTGGCCGTCTCCACGGCGTATGTCCTGTTCTGGCCGGTACGCGATCGCGGCGACCGGCGCTCCCGCGGCCGGAGCCGGCCGCGACCGCCGACCATGCCACCGGCGCGGCGGAGCCCGGAGGTGACCCGCGGCGAGCCGGAGGCGACACTCGGCTGACCTGCAAACAAAGCGCCCCGGCCGCCCGGGAGGCGGTCGGGGCGCTCTGCGGTGGGACGGTGTCAGCTGGACGGGCCACCGACGTCGCCGGGCTGGATGCGCCCGCGCCAGGCGCCGGACTCGCCGCCACGCTGCTCGATGAACTCCTTGAAGCGGCGCATGTCTCCCTTGACGCGCCGGTCGATCACTCCCAGCATGTCCGCGGTCTTCTCCGCGGCTCCGCCGGGTTCCACGTCCATCACGAGCTCCACGCGGGTGTGGGAGTCGTCCAGGCGCTGGAAGCGGACCGAACCCTTCTGCCGGGTGTCGCCGCTGGTGGTACGCCAGGTGATCCGCTCGTCGGGGAGCTGGTCGACGATCTCGGTGTCGAACTCCCGCCGCACTCCGCCGATCTTGGTGGTCCAGTGGTTGTGGCGGTCGTCGAGCTGCGTGACCTCCTCGACGCCCTCCATGAAGTTCGGGAACTCCTCGAACTGCGTCCACTGGTTGTAGGCCGTGCGAACCGGAACGTCGACTTCCACCGTTTCCTTGACCGTGCTCATCTGCGCCTCCTTCTCACTGATCGACCGCAGCGGGGTGTCGGCCCGCCGCATGGATCTCGGCACATTGCGGCGGGTACCCAAGGTCCGTCCGTTTACAGCTGCGGGACGACATCGGTGCGCGGGGCGAGGTGAGCGGCACGCGAGGGCCGCTTCACCGGCGGCGAGGCGGGGTGGGAAGGCATGGGCTCCCCGCCCGGGCCGGGCACTGGTGATCACCCCCACCCTCACCCTGTCGCTCGCCGGCCCCGGCTGACGGGCGGCGCCGGCTCACCGACCGGTCCACGGCCGCGACCGACTTCGCCAAGGCATACCTGCTCGCCCGGTCCGGCACCGGGATGGACGGGGTCGAACACCCCCGCGTGCTGCCGACGCGCTGACCGGGACCAGGTGCGGACGCGGTGTCCGCGGCCCCACCCGGGGGTTTTCCGTTTGTTCACCCAAGCGACATCACAAGTGCTCCTCCATGGCACCCGTCGCCACGGGAAGACCTGCATTGTCGGATATCGGACACCCGCATCCGAGCACAGAAAGTCGACCGACATGGGCCAGATTCTTGTAGCCGTCGCGACGAAGATCGGCGCCGCGCTGGCCGAGGCGCTCATCCTGCGCCTTGTGTGGCAGCTGTGGGCCGCGTACGCGCGGCACCAGCGCACGGCCACCGCACCGACCGCCGCCTGACACGCAACGACCGCCACGGCCCGCCGCGGCACACGCAGCCACACGCAGGCGCCCGGCAGCGGTGCCGCCGCCGGGCGCCGTCGCCGGGTCGCCTCAGGCCGTCCTCCTCGCCGAGGCACGGCTCCCACCGTTGTGCCCGGCCGCCGTTTCGGCACCACGGTCGTGCGTCCTGCCGCCGCGCAGCAGCCAGGTGGCTCCGCCGACGGCCAGCGCCACCGGCCAGTCCAGAGCCCCCGCGACCGCCATCGCGGTCAGCCCCCCGTAGAACACCAGGTCCTTGCCGGACGGCGCGCCGGGCATCCGCGCCGTCGCCTCCCTGGCGGTGCTGGTCAGGTCGTCCCTCGTGATGTACGGAATCCTCAGCGAGGGGTGCACCGTACGCGTGTGGAGGTGCAGGCCACCCCCCTCGTGCGCATGGGTTTCCGCCGGCTGCCTCCGGGTCTCTTCCTGCGGTGCCGTCGCCGCTGTTCTGGCCATCCCCCTGCCCTCCTCTCACGGAGTCGGTGTGGTGTGCCACTTCAATTCTCGCGCGCCCCGCTCGGCGTGCGCTCTGCGATCCGGTGGGAATAGGAGGTTTGTCAGCATTCAGGTTGAAGTCGGCGGTTTGCGGCTACTCGCGTTATCCGGAGCGGGTGTCGGGCCGCAGGGAGCGGGTGATGCGCTGTGGCACTGCCGGGAGGGCGACTGCTGCGGTCCGTCGTGTCCTCCGCCACCGCCTCGCTGTGGGACGGCACACGCACACGAGTACGCCGGTTCGAAGGGCGCCTCCACATCGCCGTGCGCGGCCTGAGCCACGGCGAGCTGCCCCATGCCTCGGCTGCGAGGCTGGCCGAGGAGGTGGAGCGGCGGCTCACCGGGGTGCCGGGCGTGACCTGGGCCGTGGCGAACACCGTGCTCGGGCACGCCGTGGTCGGCACGGACGACTCCTTCGACCCCGAGGAACTGGTGCCGGCCCTGATCGACGTGGTCGAGGAGCTGGAGGAGGCCCACGGGCTCGAGCACCCCCTGCCCGACCATCCGGCCTCCGGCCGTACGACCCGGCGAGCGTCCCTGGCCGTGGCCGTGCAGGTGGCGGCCGCCCCCCTGGCCGCCGTGACGGGCCTGGCCCGCCGGGCGCCGCTCCCGTCGTCGGTCACGGCTCTCATCCCCCTCGTCGACGTGCACCCGAGGCTGCGGGCGGTGGTGGACCGGGCGATCGGCACCGACAACGCCAATGTGCTGCTGCCCCTGCTGGGGGCGGTGGGCCATGCGGGCTCGGGAGGTGTGGTCGGGGTCGTCGTGGACACCGTCCGGCACACCCTGCGGGTGCTGGAGGCGAACGCGGAAGCCGCCGCCTGGGCCGCGGCCGAGCCGCGCCTGGCCGGCAGTCCCACGACCGGATCCCATGGCCCCGTGCCCGCCCCACCGCCCCGTGAGACACCGCTTCGGCCGGGGGCGGTCGAGCGCTACGCCGACCAGGCCGTCCTGGTCGCGGCGGCGTCGTTCGCCGGTTCGCTGCTGGTCACCCGGCGCCCGGCCAGGGCCGCCGGCGGTGCGCTCGCGGCGATCCCCAAGGCACCGTTGCTGGCCCGCGAAGGCTTCGCCTGTGCCCTCGGCCGGGGCCTGGCCCGCAGGGGCGTTCTCGTGGCGGACTCCGGCGCGCTGCGCAGGCTGGACCGGATCGGCACCGTGCTCCTGGACACCGGCGTTCTGGCCACCGGATCCCATGTACTGGCCGATCTGGTGCCCCTCGACGACGACGCGCCCGTGGGCGACCTCGCCGCGCGGGCACACCGGCTCTTCGACGGCTCCGCGCCCGGCAAGCCCGCCCGTGACGGCGAATGGGCCCTGGGCCCGGTCGAGCACCTGTCCGTGCAGGGGCGCACCGGAGCGCGCGAGCGGGAGCGGATGCACCGCGACGGGGCACGGCTCGTGCTGGGGCTCGCACACGGGCGGCGGCTGCTCGCCGTGATCAGTGCGGTGCCGCAGATGCACGACGCCGCCGGGGCCTTCGTCCCCGCGGCGCACGCCGCCGGGCTGCGCGTCGTGGTCGCCGGGGCGCACACCGCCGACCCGGCCGTGCGCGAGGCCCACGCGGTGCGCGCGGCGGACGAACGACTGGTGGACTGCGTACGGGACCTCCAGCGTGATGGAGAAGGGGTGCTGCTGATCTCCCGGGACCGGGCGGCCCTGAGCGCGGCCGACGTAGGGGTCGGTGTCGTCGGCCCGGAGGGGTCGCCGCCCTGGGGCGCGCATCTGTACGTGGACGCCGCGGCGGCGGCCGTCGTCATCGTGCGGGCCTGCCGCGGTGCCCGCGACAGTGCGCGGCGCGGAGTCCGGATCGCGGAGGCGGCCGCCGCCGTCGGTGCGACGGCGGCGCTGGCCGGGCGGTCGGGGCGGCCCGCGGCGCGCGGCGTGACGGCGTTCAACGCGGCGGGCGCCCTCGCCACCTGCACCGGAGTCTGGTCGGCCGTACGAGTGCTGCGGCGTCCTTCCCCGGTGACCGCCGCGTCCCGTCGCCCCTGGCACGCGATGGACCCGGGCACCGTCCTCGAGCGGACCGGGAGCGCCGAGGCCGGGCTGACGGACGAGGAGGCGCAGGCGCGGGGCACCGCACCCGGCGAGCGGGCCCCCACGTCGTCGCCCGTGCGGGCGTACCTCACCGAGATGGCCAACCCGCTCACGCCCGTCCTCGGCGCCGGGGCGGCCATGTCGGCGTCGGTGGGCGCCGTCCTCGACGCCGTCGTCATCGTGGCGGTCACCGCCGTGTCCGGGCTCGTCGGCGGGTTCCAGCGCTACCGGACCGACCGGGCGGTGGCCCGGCTGCGCCGCGAGTCGGGCGTGATGGCCCGGGTGCTGCGGGACGAGCGGGAGACCACCGTGCCCGCCCACAAGCTGGTCGTGGGCGATGTCGTGGTGCTGAGCGCCGGCGATGTCGTACCCGCGGACGCGCGCCTGCTGGAGGCGCACCACCTGGAGACCGACGAGTCGGCACTCACCGGCGAGTCGCTGCCGGTGGCCAAGGCCGTCGCGCCCGTGCTGGCCTCGGACGTCGCGGAGCGCACGTCCATGGTGTACGAGGGCACCACCGTCGCGGCCGGCCGCTGCCGCGCGGTCGTCGTCGCGACCGGTACGGAGACGGAGGCCAGCCGGGCCGCGGTGTTGGGCCGGGGCGCGGCCATGCCGGCCGTCGGGGTGGAGCGCAGGCTGGCACGGATCACCCGCGGCACACTGCCCGTGGCCCTCGGCTCGGCCGCCGCGGTGATGGTGGCCGGAACGCTGCGCGGACGCTCGACGCGGGAGACGGTGGGCGCGGGGGTGGGACTGGCCGTGGCCAGTGTCCCGGAGGGACTGCCGTTCCTGGTGTCGGCGGCCCAACTCGCCTCCGCCCGCAGGCTTTCCGCACGGGGCGCCCTGGTCAGGGATCCCCGTACGATCGAGGCGGCCGGCCGTACCGACGTCCTGTGCTTCGACAAGACCGGAACCCTCACTCACGGTCGGATCTCCCTCGTCGCCGTCTCGGCGGACGGCGAGAGCCGATCCCTGGAATCCCTCGGCGACGAGCAACGTGCCGTCCTCGCCGCCGCGTTGCGGGCCACCCCTCACCCGCACGGCGGCGCCGGGTTCGAGCACGCGACCGACGGGGCCGTCACCGCCGGCGCGCACGAGGCGGGCGTGCGACGGACGACGGACGTGCCCGGCTGGCGGCGTGTCTCCGGCCTGCCGTTCGAGCCGAGCCGCGGCTTCCACGCCACGATGGGCCGGATCGGGGAACGCCGGATCCTGTCGGTGAAGGGGGCGCCGGAGGAGGTCGTCGAGCGCTGCGCCACCCGGGGCGGCCGGCCGCTGGACGAGCGGGAGCGCGCGGACGTGCTCTCCGCCGGCGAGAAGCTGGCGGCCGAGGGCCATCGCATCCTCGCCGTCGCGGAGCTGCGGGAGGCGGCCGGCGAGGAGCTGAGGGACGAGACGGTGCGTGGGCTGGACTTCGTCGGGTTCCTGGCCTTCGCCGACCGCGTGCGCGGCACCGCCGCGGAGGCGGTGCGCCACCTGGTGGAGTCCGGGGTGCACATCGTGATGATCACCGGGGACCACCCGGGCACTGCCGGGGCGATGGCCTCCGAACTGGGCGTCCTGGACGGCAGGCGGGTGGTGACCGGCACCGAACTCGACGACCTGGACGACCGGGCGCTGGATGCCCTGCTGCCCGATGTCGGGGTCGTCGCGCGAGGTACTCCCGTGCACAAGGTGCGTGTGGTGCAGGCGTTCCAGCGGCTGGGACGCACCGTCGCGATGACCGGGGACGGCGCCAACGACGCGCCCGCGATCCGGCTCGCGGACGTCGGCATCGCGTTCGGGACGCGCGCCACGCCGGCGGCGCGTGCGGCGGCCGACCTGGTGGTCACGGACGACCGGCTCGAGACGGTGCTCGCCGCTCTGGTGGAGGGCCGCGCCATGTGGGCGTCCGTGCGGCAGGCGCTGGCGATCCTGGTCGGCGGCAACCTGGGCGAGATCGCCTTCACCCTCCTCGGCGCGGCCGCCACCGGGACCTCGCCGCTGACAGCCCGTCAACTCCTGCTGGTGAACCTGTTCACGGACCTGGCTCCGGCCATGGCGGTCGCCCTGCGCCCGCCGCGCCCCGAGGCCGCCGAGCGGATGCTGCACGAGGGACCGGAGGTCTCCCTGGGCACGGCCCTGACCGAGGAGACCGTGTGCCGGGCCGTCGCCACCGCTCTCGGCGCGACCGCCGCCTGGATCGTCGCCCGGTTCACCGGCCGCGCCGTGCGCGCCCGTACGGTCGCCCTCGTCGCGCTGGTGGGCACACAGCTCGGGCAGACGCTGCTGGCCGGTGGCCGCAGCGGGGCGATCGTCGGCTCCTCCCTCGGTTCGCTGGCGGCGCTCGCGGCCGTGGTGCAGACGCCGGTGCTCAGCCAGTTCTTCGGCTGCACGCCGCTCGGCCCGTTCGCCTGGGGCATCGCGCTGTCCACCGCGGCGGCGGCGACGGTGAGTTCGCTGTTCCTGCCGCCGCTGGTCGGCCGCATCCGGGCCGCGCTTCCGCGGCCGCTGCCGGCCGTCGCCGGGGCGTAGACGGTAGCCGACGGAACACCTTCCGGAGCGTCAAAACCTTTTCTTGAACGTCAAGATGAAAATCACACCGACGTCTTGGACATTTCGCGGCTCAATCTTCACGCGAGGCACACAAGTTGGCTAGGTTGTCCGACAGGCCGCACGACTCCCTCCGGCGAACCTCGCCGGGTCGCGCGGCCTCCGCCAAGGGCACGGGCCACAGAGCACGCCTTCCGGAGCCTCCAGCCCGACCCTCCCCCAGTGCCCGAACGGCCTGGGGGCGCCGCACGGCCGACCCGGCAGGCGGAGCACGGAAGGAGTACGTCCCCATGGCGCAGCGCGACTCCGAGGGGCCGAGCCGCGAGGAGGTCCAGCGGCGGATCCAGAGCCTCTACGACCGGGCCGAGACCGCCACCGGGAACTTCAACGCGACCCGCGCGATGTCGACGGGGAGCCGCAGGCGCACCGACCCGTTCGCCGGCAGGCAGCGCAGGCGCAATGATCCCGTGCTCGACGATGTCGCCCGGGAGTGGTTCGACGCGGCGCGCGCGAGGCTGGGCCCGACCGTTCCGGCGGTGCTGCCGGCGGACAGGATGCCGGGTGGGGCGGCCGGGGACCGGCCCGTGATCCCGGCGAGGCGGCCGGGGAACGAACTGCCCGCGCTCGAGCGGGCGAGCGCGGACCGGCCGGTCCGGGAACTGACCGCCGGGCCGGCTTCCGGGTCGGACCGGCCTGTCCGGGAGTTGACCGCCGGGCCGGTGGCGGAGTTGACGGCAGGTTCCCCGGCCATGTCTCCTGCCGCGCCGGCGTCGCGGCAGGAGACGCCGCGGGCCCTGCCGGGGGCTCCCGGCGAGCCGGCGCGGTCGACGCCGACCACCGCCAAGGAGCGGAGCTGGCGCAAGCTCGCCGCGGCCCGGGAGATGCTGGACCGGCATGCGGCGCAGCAGGGCCCGGCGGGCGGCACCTGGGCAACCCCGGAAACGCTCGCTGACAGCGGGCGGGCCTGGCAGCGGGGGCGGACGGCCGGTGTCCCCGCGGTCCTGCCGAGTGTGTCCCCGGCCGCGGCCCTCACCGCCGTTCCTTCTGCCGTGGCCCCCTGCCCATCCCGCCGTCCCCGGACACGTCGACCGCGCTCGCCGTGCCGGCACCCCCGGCCACCGAGCCCGGCCCAGCCGCCACGCCCCCCTTCGCCATGCCCGCCTTCGCCACGTCGGCGCCCCCCGTCACCGCTCCCGTTCCGACCACCCCGATGCCGCTCACCGGTCCGGACACCCTCGCCGCCACGGCCCCTCTCGCCATCCCGGCGCCCGCCCCGGGCCCCGCGCCCGTCGCCCCCGCGCTTCCGGTCGCCGACGCCTTCGTCGGCGTGGCCGATGCGGGGTACGGCACCAAGGCCGCGAAGGCGCTCGCCTTCGCCCGGGCGCAGATCGGCAAACCGTGCGTGTGGGGTGCCTCCGGGCCCGACTCCTACGACGCCCCGGGCCTGGCCCAGGCCGCCTGGAAGGCCGCCGGGGTCGTGCTGCCCCGCTCCGCACCCGATCAGGCGGCCACGGGCGCGCCCGTCTCCCTCACCGCTCTCCAGCCGGGGGACCTGGTCTTCTTCGATGACGGCGCCGGCCATGTCGGCATCTGCACCGGCAACGGCATGATGATCCACGCGCCGGGCCCGGGAGCCTACGTCCGCGAGGAGTCCCTCCACCACGCCGGCCGGTCGGCGATCCACGGGGCGGTGCGGCCCGCCTGAGGCCGGGGCGCCCCGGCCTCAGCGTGCCCGGCGTTGCCGCCGCCAGGTCTCGTAGTGGTCCAGCAGCGTCTCCTCGATCGGGCGGTAGGTGATGCCCAGTTCGCGCACGCTCCTGCTGTTGTCCACACGGAAGCGGATGCCGAGGTGCTTGCGGATGTAGTCCTGGGTCAGCCCGAACGCGGGGCCCAGGACGCGTACCGGCCAGTGCGGGAGCGCGGTACGGGGCAGGCGAAGGTCGCGGGGGTACCGGGTGCGGATGATGCGGGACATCTCGTGGAAGGACGTCATCGTCTCGGCGGCGGCGATGTACCGGCCCTTCGCCGAGGGGTGCTCCGCGGCGGCGATGTGCGCGTCGGCCACGTCGCGGAGCCCGGCCGGAGCAGGTCCGCCTCGAAGAGGGTCAGCCGGCCGGGGAACTCCTGCTGGAGCCTGTGCAACGGCAGCACCTTGGCCGAGTGCGCGGCGCTGCGTACCGTGGCGTGCACCTGGTAGTCCCGCTCCAGCAGCCGTCGTACCAGATGGCTTCCGACGAATCCGCTGCCGCCGGTCACCACAGCCTTCCTCGCCCCGTCCGCGCTCACGCTGTCACCTCTCGACGCCTGCCCTGACGCATCGGACGGCGGAACGATACGCGCGGCCCGGCGTATCCACGAGACCCTGCGCCGACGTGCGGCGGGCCGCTCGGCGTAGGAGCGTTGGGGGTGTGCGAAGCGTGCGTGCCGTGCCGGGGCGCCGGGAGACCGACAGCCGGAGCTGGCTGCGCGGGGCGCCGCCCCCGCGGTCGGTGCGGGCGCTGCCGCTGGCGCTGCTGGTCTTCGTGTGCGTCGCCACGCTCGTCGCCCCCGAGCCCCTGGACATCGGCTTCCTGCTCGGCGCCATTCCGCCGCTCGCCGTGCTGTCCTACGGGCCGTCGACGACCGCCGTGCTCGGCGTCCTGGTCATCGCCCTCCAGCACATCCGGGTCTTCCATCTGGACCACCCCGGCAACACCGACCTGCTCACCATCAGCTTCGTGGCGCTGCTGAGCGTGTTCGTGTCGTATGTGCGCAGCCGCCGTGACGCCCAGCTCGACCTGGAACGCACCGTCGCCGAGGCCGCCCAGCGCGCCCTCGCGCCCCCGCTGCCGCCGCGGGTCGGACCGGTCCGGTGCACCGGGCTGTACCGCGCCGCGCAGCGCGGGACGCTCGTCGGCGGCGACTTCTACGACGTGCGGCCGGGGCGTGCCGGGATACGGGCGGTGATGGGCGATGTCCAGGGCCACGGACTGTCGGCCGTGGCGACGGTCGCGTCGCTGCTGGGCGCGTTCCGGGAGGCCGTACTCGACCAGCCCGACCTGCCGTCGGTCGCCGCGTGCCTCGACCGCAGGCTCCTGGTGGACTCGGGGGACGCCAGGCTCGGGGAACTGTTCGCGACCGTGGTGCTGCTCGAGTTCACCCCCGACGCCCGTACCGTACGGATCATCGTCTGCGGCAGTCCCGCGCCGGTTCTGCTCCAGGACGGAAAGGCCACGGAGGTGCAGGTCACACCGGGAACACCGCTCGGGCTCGGCCTGCCCCAGGCGGGCGGGTACGACGAGACCATCTGTCCGCTCCAGCGGGGGGACCGGCTGTTCCTCGCCTCCGACGGCATCTGGGAGGCCAGGGACTCCAGCGGCGCGTTCTATCCGCTGCTCGACCGGCTTCCCCGCCTCGCCGACGACGACCCCGAGGTCATGACCGAGCGCGTGTGGACCGATCTCCTGGAACACTGCGGCAGCGTCCGGGACGATGTGACGATGCTCCTGCTGACCCCGGAGCCGAAAGCCATAAGTCCGCCTTATGAGGTCATAGAGCGGACCCGCGTACCAAGTTAGGATTGCCTTAGCTTAGGGTTCCCGACGAGCCGTCCATCCCCGCTCGAAGGGAACCTCATCATGCCCCGCCCCCTGCGGGTAGCCATCGTCGGAGCCGGTCCCGCCGGCATCTACGCCGCCGACGCCCTGCTGAAGTCCGAGGTGGCCGCCGAACCCGGTGTGTCCATCGACCTCTTCGAGCGGATGCCCGCCCCGTTCGGCCTCATCCGGTACGGCGTCGCCCCCGACCACCCGCGCATCAAGGGCATCGTCACGGCCCTGCACCAGGTGCTCGACAAGCCGCAGATCCGCCTGTTCGGCAACGTCGCCTACCCGTCCGACATCAGCCTGGACGACCTGCGCGCCTTCTACGACGCCGTGATCTTCTCCACCGGCGCGATGGCCGACCGGCCCCTCGACATACCGGGCATCGACCTCGACGGCTCCTACGGGGCGGCGGACTTCGTCTCCTGGTACGACGGGCACCCGGACGTGCCGCGGACCTGGCCGCTCGAAGCCGAGAAGGTCGCCGTCCTCGGCGTCGGCAACGTCGCTCTGGACGTGGCCCGCGTCCTGGCCAAGACGGCGGACGAGCTGCTGCCCACCGAGATCCCGCCGAACGTGTACGACGGGCTGAAGGCCAACCGGGCCCGGGAGATCCACGTCTTCGGCCGCCGTGGGCCGGCACAGGCCAAGTTCAGCCCGATGGAGCTGCGGGAGCTGGACCACTCCCCCTCCATAGAGGTCATCGTCGACCCCGAGGACATCGACTACGACGAGGGCTCGATCGCGACCCGGCGCGGCAACAAGCAGGCGGACATGGTCGCCAAGACGCTGGAGAACTGGGCCATCCGCGACGTCGGCGACCGGCCGCACAAGCTGTTCCTGCACTTCTTCGAGTCCCCGGCCGAGATCCTCGGCGAGGACGGCCGGGTGGCCGGGCTGCGCACCGAGCGCACGGCCCTGGACGGCAGCGGCAACGTCAAGGGGACCGGAACCTTCCGGGACTGGGACGTCACCGCGGTCTACCGCGCCGTCGGATACCTCTCCGAGCCCCTGCCGAAGCTGCCGTGGGACGTCGAGACGGGCACGGTGCCGGACGAGGGCGGGCGGGTCATCGAGGACGGCGGCACGCATCTGCAGTCGACGTACGTGACCGGCTGGATCCGTCGCGGACCCGTGGGCCTCATCGGCCACACCAAGGGCGACGCCAACGAGACGGTGGCCAACCTGCTGGACGACCACGCGAACGGGCGTCTCCACACGCCGGCTTCGCCCGCGCCCGAGGCCGTGGACGCGTTCCTCGCCGAGCGGAACGTCCGCTTCACCACCTGGGAGGGCTGGTACCGCCTGGACGCCGCGGAGAAGGCGCTCGGTGAACCCCAGGGCCGGGAACGCGTGAAGATCGTCGAGCGCGAGGACATGCTCCGCGGGAGCGGCGCTTAGGGCCTGTTGACGAAAGTGGCGTCGTCGCCCGAAGGGCGGCCGCGCGGCGTCCGGTGCGTGCCCTGGGGGCACCCCCTGCTCGAAGAGCTTGGGGGAGCGTGCCGGGCGTCGCGCGGCAGGCGCCACTTTCGCAACAGGACCTGGACGCACCGGCGGCGCGGGCGGCCGGCATCCGGCCGGAGCAGTCCCGCGCGACAGCCGGGCGCGGTCGTACGAGGGTGGAGGGCATGATCGAGGCCCATTCCCTCACCAAGCGCTTCGGCGAGCGCACCGCCGTCGACGACCTGAGCTTCACCGTGCGGCCCGGCATCGTGACCGGGTTCCTGGGGCCGAACGGCGCCGGCAAGTCCACGACCATGCGGATGCTGCTCGGCCTGGACGCGCCCACCTCCGGCCGGGCGGTGGTCAACGGCAGGAACTACGCCGAACATCGGGCCCCCCTGCACGAGGTGGGGGCCATGCTGGAGGCGCGCTCGGTGCACACCGGGCGCAGCGCCCACCACCACTTGCTGGCGCTCGCCGCGACCCACGGGATCTCCCGGCGCCGGGTCGAGGAGGTCATCGACCTGGTGGGGCTGCGAGCGGTGGCACGGAAACGGGTCGGCAGCTTCTCCCTGGGCATGGGGCAGCGGCTGGGCATCGCCGGGGCGCTGCTCGGCGACCCGGCGACGGTGATCCTCGACGAGCCGGTCAACGGCCTGGATCCGGAGGGGATCCGGTGGATCCGCGATCTGCTCAAGGGGCTGGCCGCCGAGGGGCGTACGGTCCTCGTCTCCTCACATCTGATGTCGGAGATGGCGCTCACGGCCGAGCATCTGATCGTGATCGGGCGGGGACGGCTGATCGCGGACACGTCGGTCGCGGAGTTCGTCGCGCGGGCCGCCGGTGAGGTGGTGCGGGTCCGCACCGAGGAGGCGGAGCGGCTGCACGGTCTGCTGGCCGGCCCGGACGTGTCCGTCACGGCCGAGGAACCGGGCGTGCTGACGGTGACCGGGCTCGGCAGTGAGCGGATCGGGCGGATCGCGGCCGAGCACGGCATCGCACTGGCCGAACTCACGCCGCAACAGGCCTCATTGGAGGAGGCGTTCATGCAACTGACCCGGGACGCCGTGGAGTACCAGACACCGGCGGCGCACCTGGTCGGCGCGGAAGGACGTGCGGCATGACGACGGCATCGGTGATTCCCGCCGCGGAGCGGGGCGAGGTGACCCAGCTGCGGGTGATCCGCTCGGAGTGGATCAAACTGCGGTCGCTGCGCTCCACCCTGTTCACGCTCCTGGCGGCCGTCGTCGCGATGGTCGGACTGGGCTGTGTGTTCAGCTACTTCACCGCCCACCGCTGGGACGACCTGCCGCCGCAGGAGCGACTCGCCTTCGATCCGACGCTGGTCAGTCTGCGCGGCTTCTTCCTGGCCCAGCTGGCCGTGGGCGTGCTGGGCGTTCTGGTGATGAGCGGCGAGTACGCGACGGGCATGATCCGCTCCTCGCTGGCCGCGGTGCCGCGCCGCCTTCCGGTGCTGTGGGCGAAGGCCCTGGTGTACGCGATGGTGGCGTGGGCGTTGATGACGGGCGCCGCGCTGGCCGCGTTCCTGCTGGGTCAGGCCGCGCTGTCCGGACGACACCTGGGAACCTCGCTGAGCTCTCCCGGAGTGCTGCGCGCGGTCCTCGGCGCCGGTCTGTATCTGATGGTCGTGGGTCTGATCGGGGTGGCGCTCGGCGCGCTGATCCGCAACACGGCGGGCGGGATCGCCACCCTCTTCGCCGTCCTGCTGGTGCTTCCCGTGCTCGCCCAGGCGCTGCCGTCGTCCTGGCTCGACACGATCAACCCGTATCTGCCGAGCACGGCGGGCCAGGGTCTCCTCCACGTCCAGCAGCAGCCGCACACCCTGTCGCCGTGGGCCGGGTTCGCGGTGTTCTGCCTGTACGCGCTGGCGACGCTGGCCGGTGCGGCGGTGACGCTCCGCCGCCGCGACGCCTGATGCGAGGTACCCCGGTCGCCCTCACCGACTCGTTCACGTCCGCGCAACGATCACCTGCGAGAATCGGACACAGCACCGGCGTACGGCAGACATGCCACGGACCCTGGAGGAAGCCCTGTGCCGCCGACCTCGCAACCGTTGCGGAAGCTGGGTTTCCTGACCATCGGCCTGTTCGACGAGGCGGATCCGGGCCGCGGGCACGAGTCGACGCTGGAGATCATCGAGCTCGGTGAGCGGCTGGGGTTCGACAGCGCGTGGGTGCGGCACCGGCATCTGCAGTACGGCATATCCTCGCCCGTCGCCGTTCTCGCGGCGGCCTCCCAGCGCACGAGCCGGATCGAGCTGGGGACCGCGGTCATCCCGCTCGGCTGGGAGAACCCGCTGCGACTCGCCGAGGACCTGGCGACCGTCGACATCCTCTCCGGGGGCCGGCTGAACCCCGGTGTGAGCGTAGGCCCGCCGATGCACTACGAGCAGGTGAAGCAGGCGCTCTACCCGGACACCGCCGACGTCGAGGACTTCAGCTACGAACGGGTGCGGCGACTGCTGGACCTTGTGCGCGGCAAGCCCGCCAGCGACTTCAGCGGCGTGACGGGCTTCGAGGTGTTCTCCGACCGTGTGCAGCCCCACTCCCCCGGCCTGGGCAGACGCATGTGGTACGGCGGCGGGAGCCTGCGCTCGGCCCAGTGGGCCGGCGAGCACGGGATGAACCTGCTCACCTCCAGCGTCGTCAAGGCGGAGGAGTCCGAGGACTTCGCCGAGGTCCAGCTCTCCCACATCCGCACCTTCCGCGCCCACCACCCGGACGGTGAGCGTGCCCGGGTCTCCCAGGGGCTGGTGGTCATCCCCACCGACAGCGCCACGGCGGAGCAGCGTGCCAAGTACGAGGCGTACGCGGCGAAGCGGTTGCCGCGTACGGCGACGCCGCAGGGTCCGGCGCGGATGATGTTCGCGCCGGACCTCGTGGGACCGTCCGAGCAGATAGCGGAGCAGTTGCACGCTCACGCCGCGTTCCGTGAGGTGGACGAAGTGGCGTTCGCGCTGCCGTTCACCTTCCAGCACGACGACTACGTGCAGATCCTCACCGACATGGCCACGCGCCTGGGGCCCGCGCTGGGCTGGCGGCCGGCCGGCTGACCACCCCGGTGGCGGCGGGGCCCTCAGGCGGACATGAGCCCCCGCCCGAGCCAGTCCGAGGAGTCCTTCACACCGGGCAGGGCGAAGAAGTAGCCGCCGCCGGTCGGCGAGATGTAGTCCACGAGGGGCTCGTCGATCAGCCGGGTCTGGGTGGCCTCGAACTGGCGCTGGACGTCCTGCTGGTAGCAGCAGAAGACGAGCCCCATGTCGAGGTTGCCGACGCTGTCGACACCCCGGTCGTAGTTGTAGCCACGGCGCAGGATGCGGGAGTTGTCGGTCTTCGCGGTGCGGGGGTTGGCGAGCCGTATGTGGGCGTCGAGCGGGATCGCCGTGCCCTGCGGGTCCTTGGCGTAGTTGGGGACGTCGGTCTCCTGGGCGCCGTCCAGCGGGGCGCCGGTGTCCTTGCGGCGGCCGAACATCTTCTCCTGCTCGGTCAGCGAGACCCGGTCCCAGAACTCCACCAGCATCCGGATGATGCGGATGACCTGGTAGCTGCCGCCGGTCGCCCAGGCGGGCTCGCCCTGTCCCTCGTCGACCCAGACGAGACGGTTCATCTCCCGGGAGGAGGTGACGTCGGGGTTGGCTATGCCGTCCTTGAAGCCGAGCAGGTTGCGCTGGGCGCCGCTCGGGCGGGGCGTGTTCTGGAAGCCGTCGATGCGCCACTTGATCTGCATGGCGCCGCGGGTGTGCCGGGCGATGTCGCGCAGCGCGTGCAGCACGGTGTCCTGCCGGTCGGCGCAGATCTGCAGCGACAGGTCGCCGTGGCACTCGGCCGGACGCAGGTTGTCGTTGGGGAACGTGCGCATGGGGGTGAGGCGGCGCGGTCTGGCCTTGGCGAGGCCGTAGCGGTCGTCGAACAGGGAGGCGCCGACGCCCACGGTGACGGTCAGCGCGTCGGCGGGGACCTCGGGGCCGAGGATTCCGTTGTCGGAGGGCGGCGCGCCCACGCCGAGGTCCTCCGGGGCGCCGCCGGAGGTGAGGAAGCGGGCCCGCTCGGTGATCGTCCGCAGCAGGTCGGTGAGGCCCTTGCGGTCCTCGGCTATGACGTTGAAGGAGACGAAGGTGGCGGCGGCCGGGGCGGGGGTGATGACACCCGCCTGGTGAGCGCCGTGGAAGGGGACCTTCGTGGCGTTCGCGTCGTCCGCCGCGTGCGCCTCGGCGGTGCCGGCCTGGCCGAGGGCGAGGCCGCCGCCGGCCAGGACCGCGCCCGCGGCCCCTGCGCCCAGGGCCGTCTTGACGAAGGAGCGGCGACCGTGACCGGCGGGGCAGCCGCCCTGGGGGGCGGGCGTTTCGGCGGACGGCATCGAGCGGTTCCCTTCGGCGTGTGCGTTCTCGGCTTCGGTACGGGCGTCGGCGGCGCGCTTTCGCCCCATCAGGCGGACTTCCGGATCTCGAGCAGGTCCGGAATGGGAGCGAGGTCCTCGAGGAGCTGCCCGGTGGCCCCGTTCAGCCGGTCACGGGCCGTCTCGTCGAGCCGGTCGGCGGGGGTCCAGGAGTCGCCGTGGTGGGCGGCGTCGAGCAGTTTCTGCACCCGGGCGGTGTCCGCGTCCACGGTGGGCAGCAGCTTCGGGGCGCGGGTGGTCAGCAGAGGCTTGAGGACGGTGAGGAGCTCGCGCGTCCCGGCCAGGTTGGCGTCCGCGGTGGCCAGTTCCGTGCCGCTGCCCTGGTCGGCGTCGCCGGTCAGCTCGAACTGGAGGGTGTTCTCCAGGATCTCGTGGGCACGCAGGGGCAGGTCGCCCGGGTCGAAAGTCTGGGTGGGGAACGCCTTCCGCAGTCCCGCGGCGTCATCGGCGAGTTGCCGGGCGGGAGCCTTGAGCCGGTCCGGGGACTGGCCGTGCCACAGCCCGTACTCCAGGCGATGGAAGCCGGTGAAGTCCTTGTCGTTCACCCCGGCGGGCAGGCCGTCGGGGCGGCCGTTGATCCTCTGGTCGAAGTCCTCGAAGGTGCCGTAGGCGGCGCCCAGCGAGGAGTAGGTGCGGTGGGCGGTCAGCCAGTCGGCGCGGGCCGCGTCGAGGTGGCCCGCGGAGATGTCGTCGCTGAGCTTGCGGGTCTGGGTGACGAGGGTGGCCAGGCCCTGTTCGACGTACGTCCTGTATGCGGCCAGCGGCGCGGCGAGGTCCTTCTCGGAGACGGGGACGACGGCCTTGGCGCCGGCGCCGCCGCTCACGCGAACCGCCTTGGAGGTGACGGCCTTGCCTCCTGTGGGCACGCAGCGCCAGGCGTAGCTGCCGCCCGCGACGGTGGCGACGAGGTCGCGCGTGGTGCCGGGAGCGAGGCCCTCGATCTCGCCGTACACCGCGTTGGTGGCCGGGTCGACCAGGTACACCTCGGAGGTCTTGTCGCCGGTGTTGTGCATCTGGAAGGTCTGCCGGCCCGGCTCGGGTGCGGTGAAGCCCTTGCCGCACTCGGTCTCGGAGACGGCGACGGTCTGGGCGCCGGCGGGCTTGGAGCCGCTGAGGGCGACGATCAGCCCGGCCACGACGGAGGGGACGGCGACGACGGCGACGGGGACGGCCCAGACGGGGCGGCGGCGGGCCGGGGAGGCGGACGCGGGCCGCGGTGCCTTCGCGGCGGGCCTCTGCCCGCCCTCCTCCGCCTTCACGTCCTCCTTCGCCTTCACCGCGGGCTTCGCGCGGTCGGCCGGCGCGGGCTTCACCCGGGTGCCCGTGGCCCCGGCCCCGCGTACGCCGCGTACGAACAGCGTCATCACCACGGCGAGGTATCCGGCGTAGGCGACGACCTGCAGCCACGTCATCGTCGGGGTCAGATTGAACACGCCCTGGATCAGGGTGCTGTACCAGGAGCCGGCGTCGACGCGGCCGCCGAGGTCCACGGCATAGGCGGTGCCGCCGGGCAGGACCCCGCCCTCCTGCAGATCGCGCAGGCCGTAGCCCAGCACCCCCGCGGCGATCACGATGAGGACGGCCCCGGTCGCGGTGAAGAACCTGGTCAGGTTGATCTTCAGGACGCGGCGATACAGGCCCCAGCACAGGCCCGCCGCGAGGACGAGGCCGATGCCGGCGCCCGCCATCGGACCCGCGGACTCCCCGGCCGCACGCGCCGTGGTCCACAGGAACAAAGCGGTCTCCAGGCCCTCGCGGCCCACCGCGAGGAACGAGGTGAGGATCAACATGCCCGCGCCCATCGCAAGCGCGCCGGTGACCTTCTCCTTGATCTCACCGGAGAGACTGCGGGCCGAGCGGCGCATCCAGAAGACCATCGCGGTGACGAAGGCGAC
Organism: Streptomyces sp. Ru72; assembly: GCF_002920635.1. Classification (GTDB taxonomy): domain Bacteria; phylum Actinomycetota; class Actinomycetes; order Streptomycetales; family Streptomycetaceae; genus Streptomyces. Next base: position 34,248 of record NZ_PQSR01000060.1, read on the forward strand.
GGCGATCACGCTGAGGGTGCCGCCGAACGCCTCCTGGGCGGTCGCGGACAGCGACGCGGCGGTGAACGTCAGCACGGCGCCGAAGCTCATGGCGAGCGCGATCGCGGCGAGGACACCGGTCCACACCTGGGGCAGCCGGGACTTGGCACCCGCTCTCACGAGGGTCGCGACGAGGATGGAGACGATGAGTCCGCCTTCGAGCCCCTCCCTCAGTCCGATGAGAAAGCTCGGAAACGCGTCATCCCACATGCGGCCCTCCCCGGCGTACCCCCCGCCGTCGGTCGTGCAGGTTAGCGAAGGCATGCCTTACTTGTGCCGAACCATCATGACGACCGCCGTGTCGCCCATTGCCCATGGGAGGGCAATGGGACGGCAAAAGGACCGGCGTGGCGAGGACTGACGGATCACACGCAGGCAGCGTGTGTGATCTTTCGCACGAGCCGGGGACGGGGGATGCTTGCCTCTCGAGGTCCTGACCCCACCACGGACGGAGCCCGTATGACGACGGACAGTGGCACCGAGGTCGAGGTGAGGCCCGTCGCGGGCCACATCGGCGCCGAGATCACCGGGGTCGACCTGGCCGGCGACCTGCCGGACGCGGCGGTCTCCGCGATCAGGTCGGCGGTGCTGCGCTGGAAGGTGGTGTTCTTCCGGGACCAGAAACTGGACCACGCGGCGCACGTCGCGCTCGCGCGGCGGTTCGGCGAGCCCGTCGTCCTGGGCAGGCGCGGCAACGCCTCACCGCCGGACTTCCCGGAGGTGGAGACCACGGCCGACCGGCTGGAACTGGGCGGGCGCTACGGCATGGACCACGACGAGTGGCTGCGGCGCAGGCGCCACTCGCTCTTGCGCGGCTGGCACTGCGACCACGGTGCCCGCGTCGACCCGCCCGCCGCGACCATCCTGCGTGCCGAGAGCGTGCCCCCGTACGGCGGGGACACCCAGTGGTCCAACCTCGCCGCCGCCTACGCGGGTCTGTCGGAGCCGGTCCGGCGATTCGTCGACGGCCTGCGCGCCGAGCACCGGCTCGGCGTCGGGTACCAGCCGCGGCCCGGCGACGACGCCTACCTGCGTCATCTGCTGGACCACCAGGTGGCCACGGAGCATCCCCTGGTGCGGGTGCACCCGGAGACGGGCGAACGGCTGCTGTTCGTCAACGGCTACTACGTCGAGCAGATCCTCGGCCTGTCACGCGCGGAGAGCGCGCACATCCTGCAGATGCTCCTGGAGCAGGCCACACGCCCCGAGTACACGGTCCGTTTCCGCTGGGAGGCCGGCAGCGTGGCCTTCTGGGACAACCGGGCCACCGTCCATCTGGCCCCGAGCGACCTCGTCACCCCCGAGCATCCCCGGATCATGCACCGGGTGATGCTCGCCGGGGACGTCCCGGTCGGCCCGGACGGCCGGTCCTCGGTCCCGATCACGGGTACGCAACCCGGCCGCTGGTGACGTTACGGCACCTGGCGGGGGCCGCTCGCGGTGCGGCGCGGCGGCGCCTGGCGGGGGCCGCCCGCAGCGGGTCGCGGCGGCGCCCGGCCAGGACACGCGCACAGCCGACCGGCACCCGGCGCTGACCCGCCCCGGACACGGCGCATCTCCACCCGGCGCTGACCCACCCCGGACACGGCACATCTCCACCCGGCGCTGACCCACCCCGGACACGGCACATCTCCACCCGGCGCTGACCCACCCCGGACACGGCGCATCTCCACCCGGCGCTGACCCACCCCGGACACGGCGCATCTCCACCCGGCGGCGGCGCACCCCGCGTTCGGCGCGGCTCCAGACACCGCGAGCCGCCGCGGACGGCGCGGCTCCAGACACCGCGAGCCGCCGCGGACGGCGCGACTCCACCCAGCGGCGACGCTCCCCGCGTACGGCGCCGGCCGATCCCCGTAGACCTTCGCTCTCCGCCGCTATCCGCGGTCCGCCCTCGCGTAGTCCTGTGCCATGGGACCCGCGAAGTCGAGGACCACGACGGGCTCATCGCCCTCGACCCATGCGTCGTGCCCGGCCGAGCACACGAAGACGTCGCCGGGTCCGAGCTCCTCCTCGGCCCCGTCGTCCATGCGGATGTGCATCCGTCCCCGGACGACATAGCCGTTGTGGTGGAACTGGCAGCTCTGTGTGCCTGCGATCGGGGCCACGGACTCCGACCAGCGCCAGCCGGGCTCGAAGGTCCCGACCGCGAAGTCGAGTCCGGTCAGATGGACGGCCTCCAGGTGGCCCCGCGGGAAATCACGCCGCTCGTCAGGCTTGTCGGCCGGCTTCACCTCGAGCATGACCGCTCCCTCCGCAGTGAACGGTTCCCACCCCTTCATCGTCCGCCCGTCCACCCGGCACCGCCAGAGCAGGGCCGGCGGGTTCGTCGCCGTTTCCGGCACGTCCGGCGTGAACCTGGGCTACATTCGAGCACCGCCGGTGCCGCAGCCATCGGCGACGAAGCAGGAAAGCCTCGGGGGGCGGCGCATGCGCGACTTCGGGAACGCCCGTCCGGCCGCCCCGGACCCGGTGCCGGGGCCCGCGATGACGGGCGGACTCGCCGACGGCGTCTTCGACACGGCGAGCCGGAACCCGGGGCTTCCCCTGGTGGCACGCCGCAGCGACGACGGAACCTGGATCCCCGTGTCGGCGGCCGGGCTACGGGACGAAGTGGTCGATCTGGCGAGGGGACTCGTCGCCTCCGGCATCCGCCCCGGCAATCGCGTGGCCATCATGGCGCGCACCCGCTACGAGTGGACTCTGCTGAGCTGCGCGCTGTGGGCGATCGGCGCGGAGGTGGTGCCGATCCATCCGACGTCCTCCCACGAGCAGGTCGAGTGGATCCTGAGGGACGCCGGCTGCGTCGCCGTGGTCGTCGAGGACGAGCACGGCGTGATGACAGTGGGGTCGGTGTGCGGCTCACTGCCCCGGCTGCGCCACGTCTGGCAACTGGACGTGGGCGCGCTGGACGACCTCGTGCAGCGTGGCCGCCCGGTCCCGGCCACGACCGTCGACTCGCTGCGCCGCATCGTGCTGCCGGACTCGACCGCGATCGTCGCCTACACCTCCGGCACCAGCGGACACCCCCGCGGGTGCGCGCTCAGCCACCGCAACCTGGCGAGCCCGTGCGACACGCTGCTGGCCGGCTGGGGGCACACCGCGGCACCGCCCGGCGAGCAGCCCTCCATCCTCGTCTTCCTGCCCTTCTCGCATGTGTACGGGCTGATGCTCCAGCAGCTGTGTCTGCGCGGCGGCATCCTCATGGGCCACGAACCCGAGCCGGCCGCGGAGGCCCTGGCCTCGTCGCTGCTGACATTCCGGCCCACGTACCTGTACGCGGTGCCGTTCGTCTTCGAGAAGCTGTACAAGAAGTTCCTCCAGACCGCCCAGCAGGCGGGCCGGGGCGCCCTGTTCGAGCGGGCCGTGCGCACCGCGCAGGACTACGCGCTCGCGGCCGAGCGGCAGCGGCTGGGCACCGGGCCCGGCCCCGGCTTCGACCTGAGACTGCAGCACGCCCTCTACGACAAGGCCGTGTACCGCAAGCTGCGCGCCGCGCTGGGCGGGCGGGTGTGCGGGGCGGTGTCGGGGGGATCCCCGCTGAACCGGGACCTCGCGCTCTTCTACGCGGGCATCGGCATCCTCGTCCACGACGGGTACGGGCTCACCGAGACGGGCGGAGGCATCACCGCGCAGCCGATCGGGCGGGAGAAGTCCGGCACGGTGGGGCGCCCGCTGGCGGGTGTCGACGTACGGGTGGCCGAGGACGGGGAGATCCTGGTGCGCGGCCCGTCGGTGTTCCAGGGGTATGTGGGCGACGACCACGGCACCCGCGCGGCACTGCGCGACGGCTGGCTGGCCACGGGCGACATCGGGCACCTGGACTCCGAGGGATACCTGTCCATCACGGGCCGCAAGAAAGAGATCATCGTCACGAGCGGAGGCAAGAGCGTGGCCCCGGCGGCGCTGGAGGAGCGGCTGCGGGTGCATCCGCTCATCCACCAGGCGGTCGTCGTGGGCGACAACCGGCCCTGCGTGGGCGCCCTGATCACCCTGGACCCGGAGTTCGTGGCGCACTGGCGCGGCGCCCTGTTCACGCGCGGGGACACCCCGGGGCGGGACGCCCGGGAGGAGAACGCGCTGCGGCAGGAGATCGCACGGGCCGTGGCCGCCGCCAACAGCACGGTGTCGCGGTCCGAGTCGATCCGGGTCTTCCGGGTACTGCCGGAGCCGTTCGACGTCGCGAGCGGGCTGCTGACGCCGTCGATGAAGCTGCGCCGGGGCGTCATCGCCCGCCGGTACGCGGTGGAGATCGACGCCATGTACCAGTCGGCGTCGCGCGTTCCACGCGAGCGGCGGCTGGAGGAACTGCCCACCTGGGACGACTCCGACGACGTGTTCCGACGCGTGCGGTGACGGCTTCCCGGGCCGCCGGTCCGCCGGGATGCGCGCGCACGACGGGGCGGCGCATGCTGACTGTGGTACGGACCCGACGGCCGGGGACGAGGGCGGAGCGATGCGAGGGAGCATCGACGACACGGGCAGCCCACTCGGGACGCCGGCCACGGCGCTGACCCGCGCGGTGGCGGACGTGCTGCGTGCCGGGGGCGGTGTGGCGTGCGGTGTGTACCTGCGCTCCGGCACGCCGGGTGTGCTGCGCCTGGCCGTGCTCTGCGGGCTGCCCTCGAAACTCCTCCGGCCGTGGTCGCGGCTGCACCAGGACCGGCCGTTCCCCGTCGCGGACGCCTACCGGCTGGGCGTGCCGGTGGTGCTCACCGACGCCACGGAGACGATGCGGCGCTATCCGCAGCTGTCCGCCGGGCTGCCGTTCCGCTTCGGCTCGGTGTACTTGCCCGTGCGGGCCGGTGCCACTACCTACGGTGTGCTGACGGTGCTGCGTCCCGCGGCGCCGTCCACGAGCGAGACGCTGCCCGACCGGGGTCGGCTGACGGCCATAGCGGACCGCCTGGGTCACACCCTGGCCGCCCTGGAGGAACGCGGGGATCCGGTGGTGTGGGACGGGCCGTCGCTGTGCGTACGACCCCCCGTGGCCGGCCGGCCGCAGGGCCGCATCGGGCACTTCGTGTGGGACCCGGCCGACGGCACGGTCACCACGGACGACACCTTCCGGGGGCTGGCCGCGCCCTCCGCGGACGACGTCGTCCGGTCGCCGGAGGCGCTCGCCCGAGCCGTCTCCCCCGACGACGCGCACCTGGTGCTGTCCGCGCTGCGCGAGACGGCCGCCGGCGGCTCGCCGGTGCGGCCGTTGCGGGTGCGGGCCGAGGACGGTGGAGAGCGGCTGCTGGAGTTCTGGACGGAGGGGCCGGAGCACGGGAAGCACCGGGTGGGCGGTCTCGTCATCGATCCGGGATCCGGCCCGGCGGCGGAGGGCGCCACGGACCTGCTCCCTGACGGGGTCTTCGCGTTCGACCGGCTGGGCCTGATCACCTACATCAACCCGCGCGCCGCCGGCCTGCTGGGGCGCCCGTCGGCGGAACTGGTCGGCCGGCCGCTGCTGGAGGCCGTTCCCTGGCTGGACAAGCCCGCATACGAGGACCATCTGCGGGCGGCGCTGCTGTCGTCGGAGCCGGTGCACTTCCAGGTCGAACGCCCCACGACCGGGCCGCGCGGAGAGCGGGACGGCGACTGGCTCACGCTGTCCGTCTATCCCGGCCCCGACGTCGTGACCTGCCGCGTGGTGCCGCTCGGGCACACGGCGGAGGCGGCATCGGTGGAGGAGACGGCGGCGACGACCGCCGCGGGGACGCTCGGCGCGCAGGGTGCTCTGGCCCCGGTGTACCGCCCCATCGTGCTCGCGATCGCACTGTCCGAGGCGCTGACCGCACGTCAGGTGTCCGAGGTGGTGATGCGGGAGCTGCTGCCCGCGTTCGGAGGGCGCCATCTCGCCATCTACCTGCTGCACGAGCGGCGTCTGTACCTGGCCTGGGAGACCGGCTTCCCGCCGAGGTTCCTCGACCAGTTCGAGGGGGTCGGGCTCGATGGAAGGCTGCCGGGCGTGGAGACGCTCACCACCGGCCGCCCCCTGTTCTTCGAGTCCATGCAGCAGCTTGAGGCGACCTATCCGGGCATTCCGCTGGACGCCCAGGTGGGTTCGCGGGCCTACCTGCCACTGATCGCCTCCGGCCGGCCGGTCGGCTCGTGCATCCTCGGTTTCGAGCGGCCGCGGACCTTCAGCTCCGAGGAGCGCACGGTGCTCACCGCGCTCGCCGGGCTGATCGCGCAGGCCCTGGAGCGGGCCCGCCGCTACGACTCCGAGGCGGCCCTGGCCCGCGGTCTGCAGGAGGCCCTGCTGCCACAGCGGCTCTCCACACACCCCCAGGTGGAGACCGCGGGCCGCTATCTGCCGGGCACGCAGGGCATGGACGTGGGTGGCGACTGGTACGACGTGGTGGAGGCCGGCGACGGCCTCGCCCTGGTCATCGGCGATGTGCAGGGGCACGGGGTGCAGGCGGCGGCCACCATGGGTCAACTGCGCAGCGCGGTGCGGGCGTTCGCGCTGGGCGACCATTCTCCGGACCAGGTGATGAGCTGGACGAACCGGTTGCTCATCGGCCTCGACCCGGGGCAGTTCGCGAGCTGCTGCTACATCCGTCTCGACCCGGTCACGGGGGTGGCGCGGGCCGCGCGGGCCGGGCACCCGCAGCCGCTGCTGGGCCATCCGGACGGGCGTACGGACGTACTCGACCTGCCCGGCGGGGTGGTGCTCGGAGTGGACCCGGAGGCCCGGTATCCGGTGATGTGGCTGCGGCTGGAACCGGGGGCAGTGCTGGCGCTGTACACGGACGGGCTGGTCGAGCGGCCGGGGGCGGACATCGACGAGGGGGTCGGCGAACTGCGTGCGGCGCTGTCGCAGGAGTGGGAGGCGTCCCACCGGCGGGCGGGGCTCACCCTGGCGGAACTCGGGGACCGGCTCACGGACCGGGCGCGGCGCGCGGCGGACCGGCCGGATGACATCGCGCTGCTGCTGGCGGCGCGGCGGGGCGGCGGTGATGGTGCGTCGCAGGTTCTGGCGCGCGGGTAGTGGGGGCTCATCCCGTCCAAGATCCGGGCCGCCTGTTGACTCCGGTGCCGTGCTGGTGCGGTGATGCTCCTTGGTACGTCGGCCGACCGTGAGGCGAGGACAGTTCATCGATGGCTCTGCAGATCAGCGCGACCAATCCGGAGCACCCCGCGCTCCTGCTCGAACTGCCCTGGCAGCTGCCCCTGGAGGAGTGGCCGGAGCACTACCTCGTGCCGCTGCCGCGCGGTATCTCCCGGCACGTGGTGCGCTACGCACGCGCCGGTACGGAGGTGGTGGCCGTCAAGGAGCTCGCCGAGCGGCCCGCGGTGCGCGAGTTCGAGCTGCTGCGGGACCTCGACCGGCTCGGTATCCCGGCGGTGGACCCGCTCGCCGTGGTCACCGGCCGTACCGGCAAGGACGGCGGGCCCCTGGAGCCGGTGCTGATCACCCGGCATCTGCGCGGCTCGATGCCGTACCGCTCGATGTTCGAGACGACCATGCGGCCGGCGACCATGCACCGGCTGATGGACGCGCTGGCCGTGCTGCTGGTCCGTCTGCATCTGGCGGGGTTCGCGTGGGGGGACTGCTCGCTGTCCAACACCCTGTTCCGGCGCGACGCGGGCGCCTTCGCCGCGTACTTGGTGGACGCCGAGACCGGCGAGCTGCACCCCCGGCTGAGCCCGGGACAGCGGGAGTACGACCTCGATCTGGCTCGCGTCAACATCAGCGGTGAGCTGCTGGACCTCGAGGCTTCCGGGGCACTGCACCCGTCCGTCGATCCGATCGAGTTCGGCATGGAGATCTGCCAGCGGTACTCCGGGCTGTGGGACGAACTGACCCGCACCTCCGTGTACCCGGCGGGCAAGCACCACTACATCGACCGCCGTGTCCGCCGCCTGAACGACCTCGGGTTCGACGTGGCGGAGATGCAGATCTCGCACTCCTCCAACGGCGACACCGTGACCTTCGTGCCGAAGGTCGTCGACGCCGGGCACCATCAGCGGCAGCTGCTCCGGCTGACCGGCCTCGACACCGAGGAGAACCAGGCGCGGCGCCTGCTGAACGACCTGGAGAGCTGGATGGCCACCCAGGACGACTACGCGCCCGGCGACCCCCTCGCCGCCCGGCCCGAGGTGCTCGCCCACCGCTGGGTGCGGGACGTGTTCCGGCCCACCGTGCGCGCGGTGCCGCCGGAGCTGCGGGGGTCGATGGATGCGGCGGAGCTGTACCACGAGCTGCTGGAACACCGGTGGTATCTGTCGGAGCGGGCCCAGCACGACATCGGTCTGGACATCGCCGTGAAGGACTACGTGGACAACATCCTGCCCAGGGTCCGCGAGACGCTGGCCGACCCGCAGGAAGAACAGGAAGAAGAGGACGGTCCGGTTCGACCCTCCTGAGCGACCCGCCGACCGGCGTTGCGATGATGATCGCAAGGCCCGGCCGGGGTCGTCGCCGGCCGGACGTCGACAGGCAGGAGAACCACACATGACCGCCACCCGTGGAACGTCTCTGGACATCCCCACCGAGGACGGCACGGCGGACGCGTACCTCGCCCACCCGGACGACCACAGCCCCCACCCCGCGGTCCTGCTCTACATGGACGCCTTCGGACTGCGCCCGTCCCTGAAGAAGATGGCCGACCGCCTCGCCGGGCACGGCTACACGGTGCTGGTGCCCAACGTCTTCTACCGGCACGGCCGGGCGCCCGTGATCGAGCTGCCCGACTTCATCGACCCGTCGGCGCGCCCGGACATCTTCCAGCAGGTCATGCCGATGATGCGGGCGCTGACGCCCGAGCGTGTGGAGCGGGATGCCGATGCCTATCTGCGCCGGCTCGCCGACATCCCGCAGGCCGCCGACGGCCCGGTCGGCGTCACCGGCTACTGCATGGGCGCCCGGCTGGCCCTGCGCACCGCCGGCACGCATCCGGAGCGGGTCGCCGCCGTGGCCGGCTTCCACGGCGGGCAGCTGGCGACCGACAAGCCGGACAGCCCCCATCTGCTGGCCGACCGCATCACCGCGGAGGCGTACTTCGGACACGCCGACCAGGACCACTCCCTGCCTCCCGAGCAGATCGAGCGGCTGGAGAAGGCGCTCACCGAAGCGGGGGTGCGTCACCGCTGCGAGGTCTACCCGGGTGCCCCGCACGGCTACACCCAGGAGGACACGTCCAGCTACCACGCCGAGGCGGCGGAGCGGCACTGGCGGGAGCTGCTGGCCCTCTTCGACCGCGCGCTGTGAGGCGGAGCCCGGGTCAGGCGGGCGGTACGACCGCCACCGGGCAGGGCGCGTGGTGCAGCAGCGCGTGCGCCACCGATCCGATGCGGGGCCCCACGGACCGGGTGGCACGGCGTCCCGCCACCACGAGCTGGGCGTCGCCGGCCGCGGAGAGCAGCACCTGGGCGGCGCTGCCCATCTCCACGTGCTCGGTCACCGGCACGTCGGGGTACCGGTCCCGCCACGGGCGCAGCGCCTCGTCCAGTGCCTTCCTCTCGAACTGTTCCAGCCCACCGGCCTCGTCGAGCAGCTTGAGCGAGCCGGGGCTGTAGGCGAACACGGGCGGCAGGCTCCAGGCCCGTACGACGCGGACGGCGGCGCCCCGGGCGGCGGCCGTCTCGAACGCGAAGGCGAGCGCGGGCGCGCTGTCGTCCGGCCCGCCGTGCTGTCCCACGACGATGTCGCGGCCCGCCGCCTCGGCGGCGGGCCGGTCTCCCGCGCGGACCAGCACCACGGGCCGAGTGGACTCGGCGATCACCTGCTGGCCGACGGACCCGATCAGGAACCCGACGACCGCGCCGTGCCCGCGTGAGCCCAGCACCAGCAGTTCTGCCGTGGCCGTCTCGGCGACCAGCGACTCGACGGGCGCTCCCCGGTGCGCCTCGGCGGTCACGGTCAGGTCCCGGTGCCGCTCGGTGAGCGTGTCCCGGGCCGTTTCCACGACCTCACGGGCCCATCGGGCCTGGGCGTCCTCGTCGGCCGCCGTGGGGACGTCCAGGTCCTGCCACTGCCAGGCGTGCACGATCCTCAACGGCAGGCCTCGGCGCACGGCCTCCCGGGCCGCCCAGGCCGCCGCGGCGACGCTCTCCGGCGATCCGTCCACTCCCACGGTGATCGGGCGGGTCATGCTGCTGCCTTCCTGTCGCTGCTCCGGTGGAGGTGATCATGCCACCGGTCAGGTGCTCACCGGGTTCAGGGGCGAAACCGGACGATCGAACATACGATGGCCGGGACGTGGACGAGCTCGGGGCGGGAGACCTTATGGCACAGGCTGCGGGGGCAGCTGCACGGACCGTCATCCTGACCGTGGACGACGACCCGGGAGTGTCGCGTGCCGTGGCGCGCGATCTGCGCCGTCGCTACGGCGAGTCGTACCGCATCGTGCGCGCCGAGTCCGGTGAGAGCGGGCTCGAGGCGCTGCGGGAGCTGAAGCTGCGCGGCGACCTGGTGGCGGTGATCCTCGCCGACTACCGGATGCCGCAGATGAACGGCATCGAGTTCCTGGAACAGGCCCTGGACGTCTACCCGGGCGCGCGGCGGGTGCTGCTGACGGCGTACGCGGACACCAACGCGGCCATCGACGCGATCAACGTGATCGACCTCGACCACTATCTCCTCAAGCCGTGGGACCCGCCCGAGGAGAAGCTCTACCCGGTGCTGGACGATCTGCTGGAGGCGTGGCGGACCTCGGACTACCGGCCGGTTCCCACCACGAAGGTGGTCGGCCACCGCTGGTCGGCGCGTTCGTCGGACGTACGGGAGTTCCTGGCCCGCAACCAGGTGCCCTACCGCTGGTACTCGGTCGAGACCCCGGAGGGTCAGCGGCTGCTGGCGGCGGCCGGGCAGGATGGGGAGCGGCTGCCGCTCGTCGTCACCCCGGACGGCACGCCGCTGGTCGAGCCGGAGGACCCGGAACTGGCCGCGCACGTGGGCCTGGCGACGACGCCGACCTCGGAGTTCTACGACCTGGTCGTGATCGGCGGCGGGCCCGCCGGGCTGGGGGCGGCGGTGTACGGGGCGTCGGAGGGGCTGCGGACGCTGCTCGTGGAGCGGTCCGCGACCGGCGGTCAGGCCGGGCAGAGTTCCCGGATCGAGAACTACCTCGGCTTCCCCGACGGTGTGTCGGGCGCGCAGCTGACGGACCGGGCGCGCCGGCAGGCGAAGAAGTTCGGCGCGGAGGTCCTCACCGCGCGGGAGGTGTCCGCTCTCGAGGTGAACGGTGCCGCCCGGATCGTGCGTTTCTCGGACGGGACCGCGATCGGCGCGCACAGCGTGATCCTGGCGACCGGTGTGTCGTACCGGCAGCTCCAGGCGCCGGGGCTCGCCGAGCTGACGGGGTGCGGGGTGTTCTACGGTTCGGCGCTGACGGAGGCGCCGGCCTGTTCCGGGTACGACGTGTACATCGTGGGCGGCGCCAACTCGGCGGGCCAGGCGGCGATGTACCTGTCCCGGGGCTGCAAGTCGGTCAACCTCCTGGTACGCGGCGAGTCGCTGTCGGCGTCGATGTCGCACTATCTGATCCAGCAGATCAACGACGCCCCGAACATTCACGTCCGCACCCGCACCGTGGTGGACGCGGCGCACGGCTCGGACCATCTGGAGAAGCTGACGCTGCGGGACGTGGCGACCGGGCAGACCGAACTCGTGGACGCGCAGTGGCTGTTCGTGTTCATCGGGGCTGCCCCGCTGACCGACTGGCTGGAGGGGACGGTGCTCCGGGACGAGAAGGGCTTCATCCCGACCGGCCCCGACATGACGAGCGACGGGCGGCCGCCCAAGGGCTGGGAGCTGGACCGGCCGCCGTACCACCTGGAGACCAACGTGCCGGGCGTGTTCGTGGCGGGCGACGCGCGCGCCGAGTCCGCCAAGCGGGTGGCCTCCGCGGTGGGCGAGGGAGCCATGGCCGTGATGCTCGTCCACCGGTATCTGGAGCAGTCATGAACCCACGACGCGGGGAGCGCTGATGAGCGGCCGGCCGATGGCGTGCGACCGGGCGGAGCTGAAGACGCTCTTCCTGTTCGAGAAGCTGGACGACGAGCAGCTGGCGCGGCTGTGCCGGGAAGGACGGGTGGAGGAGTTCGACCCCGGCCCGGTCTACACCGAGGGCGAGCCCGCCACCTGTTTCTTCGTCCTCCTCAAAGGGACGGTCGTGCTGTCGCGGCGGGTCGGCGCCGACGACGTGGAGGTCAACCGGACGTCGCAGCGCGGTGTGTACGCGGGCGCCTTCCAGGCGTATCTGGGCGACCGGGCCGCGGCGTCGTACAGCGGCTCGATGCGGGTCACCGAGACGTCGCGGTTCTTCGTCCTGCCCTCGGAGACGTTCGCCTCGATCATGCGGGACTGGTTCCCGATGGCGGTGCACCTGCTGGAGGGATTGTTCTTCGGCTCGAAGAACACCCAGCAGGTCATCAACCAGCGGGAGCGTCTGCTGGCGCTCGGATCGCTGTCCGCCGGTCTCACCCATGAGCTGAACAACCCGGCCGCGGCGGCCGTGCGCGCCACCTCGGCGCTGCGCGAGCGGGTCGCCGGGATGCGGCACAAGCTGGGCGTGATCGCCGCCGGACGCTACGAGCCGGACACCCTGCTGACACTGGTCGAGATCCAGGAGCGGACGGCCGAACAGGTCGCCAAGGCCACGCCGGTCAGCCCGCTGGAGGCGTCCGACCGCGAGGACGCGATCACCGACTGGCTCGACGACCGCGGTATCGACGGCGGCTGGCAGCTCGCGCCGACGTTCGTTCAGGCGGGACTCGACACCGACTGGCTGGACCAGGTCGCGGCGGCCGTCGACGAGCGGACGCTGGAAGGTGCGGTCCGCTGGCTCAACTACACGGTCGAGACCGAGTTGCTGATGAACGAGATCGAGGACTCCACCACCCGGGTGTCCACGCTCGTCAACGCGGCCCGGCAGTACTCGCAGCTCGACCGGGCGCCGTACCGGACGGCCGATGTGCACGAACTCCTCGACAGCACCCTGATGATGCTGTCCGGGAAGATCGGCAAGCGGATCACCGTCGTCAAGGACTACGACCGGTCCGTGCCGAACATCCCCGCCTATCCTGGCGAGTTGAACCAGGTGTGGACCAACCTCATCGACAACGCGGTGTCGGCCATGAACGACGTGGGCGGGGAGGGCACGTTGACCGTGCGGACGGCCCTCGACCACGACCAGCTGCTCGTGGAGTTCCGCGACACGGGACCGGGCGTGCCGGAGGAGATCCGCGACCGCATCTTCGACCCGTTCTTCACCACGAAGCCGGTCGGCCAGGGAACCGGGCTCGGCCTGGACATCTCCTGGCGCATCGTCGTCAACAAGCACCACGGCAGCCTGAGCGTGCGCTCCGAACCGGGCGACACGCGGTTCCAGGTACGGCTGCCGCTCACAGCCGTGGAATCCGAGACAGGACCGGAGGCGTCGTCATGAGCACAGTGCAGGGGATCGATCCGAGCGTCCCGCCGAGCGGCACCGGGTGCGTGGAGTGCGACGCGGCGGGCGGATGGTGGTTCCATCTGCGACGGTGCGCGCAGTGCGGGCACATCGGGTGTTGCGACGACTCGCCCTCGAAGCACGCGACCGCGCACTTCCATGCCACCGGGCATTCCGTGATCCGCAGCTTCGAGCCGGGCGAGGACTGGTTCTGGAACTACGAGACGTCCGAGCTGTACGAGGCCGGGCCCGAGTTGGCTCCTCCGGCCTGTCACCCCGAGGACCAACCCGCGCCGGGCCCTCGGGGGCGGGTCCCGGCCAACTGGATGGAGACGCTCGGCTAGGGTCTTTCATCTGCATCAGGCCGGATCAGGGAGCGGGGCCATGGGGCTCCTCCCCGCGCGAGCTCGTTCGAGCGTGGGGGGGAGCGTGCATCTGCAAGGCGCAGGAGCCCGGCATGATCCAAACGAGAGGCCCCTGGGACTTGTCTCGAAGTCAGGGTCATTTGATCTTGTGGCAAGATCGCGGGATGCTACGTCTCACCGACTTCATCATCGACTGCCCGGACACGATGAAGCTGGCAGCCTTCTACTCCGAGGTGATGGGGCTCCCGGTCAAGGAGGGCAGTAACGAGAACTGGGCCGGTATCCAGTGCGGCGAGATCGAACTCGCCTTCGTCCAGGTGGAGGACTACCGCGCCCCGCAGTGGCCCGACAGCGAGCACCCCAAGCAGTTCCACCTCGACTTCGAGGTCGACGACATCGAGGCCGAACAGCGCCGCGTCCTGGCCCTGGGCGCGACCCTGCAGCGGGACTGCACCGGCCCCGAAGGCTACGGCTTCCGCGTCTACACCGACCCCATCGGCCACCCCTTCTGCCTCTGCCGCAACAAGGGTGTCATCTGGACCGATCAGGGCCTCATCTGGCCCAAGCGCGACTAGTGCCCGGCAGGCAGCGTTTGCCCGTCAAGGAGCGGCGTCCGGTGCGTGCTCTGGGGGTCCCCCTGCTCGGAAGAGCTTGGGGCAGTGCCGGCCGGAAGCCCTCGTACTGGACGTACTCGGGCTTTCGGCCGGCGCGGCGAGAGTGGGGGCACCCCCTGCTCGAAGAGCTTGGAGGAGTGCCGGGCGTCGCGACGGGGCGAACGCTGCTTGCCGGGGCACTAGTGCCCCCATGGATCCCTCGGGCGTCGACCCCTTGCTCCGCGGGTGTGCCGACGGGCAACGGGCGGGCACTCATCGGGCGGCCTCCTGCGCGGTCTCGGCGGGTGATCGGACCACTGCCGGTCAGGACTGCTGACC
>NZ_PQSR01000061.1 GCF_002920635.1 Streptomyces sp. Ru72
GGCTCGGCGATCGCGCTCACCGTCAGCAAGGGCAGCCCGGTCGACGTGCCCGACGTCAGGGGCGACTCCATCGACGACGCCACGTCACAGCTCCAGGACGCGGGCCTGCGGGTGAGGATCGCCGACACGCAGGTCACCTCGGAGTACGACGCCGGAAAGGTCGCCCGGCAGTCGCCGGACGCGGGCCGGCAGGCCGGTCAGGGCGACACCGTGACGCTGACGCTGTCCAAGGGTCCCGAGATGGTCCAGGTGCCCGACGTGACGGGGCAGAACGTCGACGACGCCAAGCAGGCGCTCGAGGCCGCGGGTTTCCAGGTCGAGGAGGACCGGGGTCTGCTGGGCCTGTTCGGCGACACGGTGAAGAGCCAGTCGGTCAAGGGCGGGGACAAGGCTCCGAAGGGCTCGACGATCACGATCAAGATCCGCTAGCACGCCGAGGACCGGGCGCCCGGGACGACATGACACCCTTGGGGCGTGAGCACAGAGCAGTCCCGTGGCGCCCTCGGAACCTTCGGCCCCTCCCGCAACCCGATCGGCAGTCACGTCCCGGTGGCCGGCGGGCTGAACTCCGTCGGGCTGGCCTACGCCCGCGACATCGGGGCCGAGACGGTACAGGTCTTCGTCGCCAACCCTCGCGGCTGGGCGACGCCCGCCGGCAGTCCGCGTCAGGACGAGGAGTTCCGGGCCGCGTGCGCCGCCGAGTCGATCCCGGTGTACGTCCATGCTCCGTACCTGATCAACTTCGGCTCGCACACCGAGGCGACCGTGGACAGGTCGGTGGAGTCGCTGAGGCACTCGCTGCGCCGGGGCCGGGAGATCGGGGCGCGGGGCGTGGTCGTGCACACCGGCAGCGCGACCGGCGGCCGGGACCGCTCGGTGGCGCTGAAGCAGGTACGGGAGCGCGTGCTGCCGCTGCTGGAGGAGCTGACGCACGACGACCCGTGGCTGCTGCTGGAGTCGACCGCGGGCCAGGGCGCCTCACTGTGCTCCCGCACCTGGGACTTCGGGCCGTACTTCGAGGCCCTGGACGCCCACCCCAAGCTGGGTGTCTGCCTGGACACCTGCCACATCTTCGCGGCCGGGCACGACCTGACCGGGCCGGACGGGGCGCATCGGACACTGGACCTGCTCGTGGACACCGTCGGCGAGGGCCGGCTGAAGCTGATCCACGCCAACGACTCCCAGGAGGCGGTCGGCGCCCACCGGGACCGTCACGCGAACATAGGCGCCGGCCACATCGGCGAGGACCCGTTCCGCGCGCTGATGACGCACCCGGCCACCGAGGGCGTGCCGCTGATCATCGAGACGCCCGGCCGCAAGGAAGGCCATGCGGCCGACGTGGAGCGGCTGCAGAAGCTGCGCGACGGCTGACCTCCAGCCGCCCCGGGCTCAGAGCTCGGGGCCGTCCCCGGGCCCCTCCTGGTAGGAGTAGCGCTGCTCCTTCCACGGGTCACCGATGTTGTGGTACCCGCGCTCCTCCCAGAAGCCGCGCCGGTCGGTGGTCATGTACTCGACGCCGCGGACCCACTTGGGGCCCTTCCAGGCGTACAGGTGCGGCACGATCAGGCGCAGCGGGAAGCCGTGTTCCGCGGTGAGCAGCTCGCCGTCCTTGTGCGTGGCGAAGATCGTGCTGTCGGAGGCGAAGTCGGACAGGCGCAGATTGGAGCTGAACCCGTACTCCGCCCAGACCATCACGTGGGTGACCGTGGGCGCGGGCGGGGCGATCTCCAGGATCGTCCGGGCCGGGATGCCGCCCCATTCGGCGCCGACCATGCTGAACTTCGTCACACAGTGCAGATCGGCCATGACGGTCGCGTACGGCAGTGACGTGAACTGCTCGTGGTTCCAGCAGTGCTTCTCGCCGTCCGCGGTGGCGCCGAAGACCCGGAACTCCCAGCGCTCGGGGCGGAACTTGGGCACGGGACCGTAATGCGTGACCGGCCATCCCCGCTGGAGTCGCTGTCCCGGCGGAAGCTGTGACCGTGCCGTTTCTCCAGATTCGCGCTCCACCGGATGACCCATGACTCCATCCTGACAGACCGCGGAGGGTGCACATGACCAGCCCGGGTTCAATTCGGACAACTCAGACTAAGCGTGAACTTACTGGACGCTCTTCGGTGCCGGTGCCATGATGCGGCGCAGCCCGCTGTCCCCGGCCCGGAAGGATCCCCGTCATGCAGGGCGACCCAGAGGTCATCGAATTCCTCAACGAACAGCTCACCGGCGAGCTGACCGCGATCAACCAGTACTTCCTGCACGCGAAGATGCAGGAGAACCTCGGGTGGTACAAGCTCGCCAGGTACACGCGGCGGGAGTCGTTCGACGAGATGAAGCACGCGGAGGTGCTCACCGACCGCATCCTCTTCCTGGAGGGTCTGCCGAACTACCAGCGACTCTTCCATGTACGGGTGGGGCAGACCGTCAGGGAGATGTTCGAGGCCGACCGGCAGATCGAGGTGGAGGCGATCGACCGGCTCAGGCGCGGGATCAAGGTGATGCGGGAGAAGGGCGACATCACGTCCGCGAACATCTTCGAGTCGATCCTGGCGGACGAGGAGCACCACATCGACTACCTGGACACCCAGCTGGACCTGCTGGAGAAGCTGGGCGACGCGCTGTACATCTCCCAGGTCATCGAACAGCCGGAGAGCTAGGCGGCGCTAGGCGGCTTCCTCCAGGCCGGACAGCACCGGCTCGGCGATCTCGGGGCGAGGGTACGCGCCGCGTCCCAGGAGCGCCTGGATCCTGCGCACACACGACCCGCAGTCCGTGCCCGCCTTGCACGCGGAGGCGATCTGCCGCGGAGTGCAGGCGCCGTTCTCCGCGTGCTGCCTCACCTGCTGCTCGGTGATGCCGAAGCAACTGCAGACATACACGCGGTACACCTCCCGCCGAGATCAATAAGGCAAACCTAACCTTACCTGCCCCACCGGGGGTGCGACAGCAGAGTGGGGCGCGGATCGTGTGATCCGCGCCCCACTCGCGTCGGTCAGCGCCCGCGGGCTACTGGTCCCGGTACATCTCCGCGACGAGGAACGCCAGGTCCAGCGACTGGCTGCGGTTCAGCCGCGGGTCGCACGCCGTCTCGTAGCGCTGGTGCAGGTCGTCGACGAAGATCTCGTCGCCGCCACCCACGCACTCGGTGACGTCGTCGCCGGTCAGCTCCACGTGGATGCCGCCCGGGTGCGTACCGAGCCCCTTGTGGACCTCGAAGAAGCCCTTGACCTCGTCGAGCACGTCGTCGAAGCGGCGGGTCTTGTGGCCGGAGGCCGCCTCGAACGTGTTGCCGTGCATCGGGTCGGTCACCCAGGCCACCACCGCGCCGGACGCCGTGACCTTCTCCACCAGCTCGGGGAGCCGGTCGCGGATCTTGTCCGCGCCCATGCGGACGATGAAGGTCAGCCGGCCCGGCTCACGGTCCGGGTCGAGGCGGTCGATGTAGCGCAGCGCCTCCTCGGCCGTCGTGGTGGGGCCGAGCTTGATGCCGATCGGGTTGCGGATCCTCGAGGCGAACTCGATGTGCGCGCCGTCCAGCTGCCGGGTGCGCTCACCGATCCAGACCATGTGCGCCGAGACGTCGTACAGCTGCCCGGTGCGGGAGTCGGTGCGGGTCAGCGCCGACTCGTAGTCGAGCAGCAGCGCCTCGTGCGAGGAGTAGAACTCGACGGTCTTGAACTCCTCCGGGTCGGCCCCGCAGGCGTGCATGAAGTTCAGCGCGTTGTCGATCTCGCGCGCCAGCTGCTCGTAGCGCTGACCAGACGGCGAGGACTTCACGAAGTCCTGGTTCCAGGCGTGCACCTGGCGCAGGTCGGCGTAGCCGCCGGTGGTGAAGGCGCGCACCAGGTTCAGCGTGGAGGCGGAGGCGTGGTACATCCGCTTCAGTCGCTCGGGGTCCGGGACGCGGGCGGCCTCGGTGAAGTCGAAGCCGTTGACGGAGTCGCCGCGGTAGGTCGGCAGCGTCACCCCGTCACGGGTCTCGGTCGGCTTGGAGCGCGGCTTGGAGTACTGGCCGGCGATACGGCCGACCTTCACCACCGGCACCGAGGCGGCGTACGTGAGTACGGCGCCCATCTGGAGCAGCGTCTTGAGCTTGTTGCGGATGTGATCGGCGGACACCGCGTCGAAGGCCTCGGCGCAGTCGCCGCCCTGGAGGAGGAACGCCTCTCCCTTGGCGACGGCCGCCATCCGGGCGCGCAGCTGGTCACACTCGCCCGCGAAGACGAGCGGCGGATACGACTCGAGGTCCGCGATCACTGCGCGCAGAGCCTCGGGGTCGGGGTACTCGGGCTGCTGCGCCGCGGGCAGGTCTCGCCAGGTGTTGCCAGCGCCAGGGCTGGTCTTAGCGTTCACGGTCACCCCCTAAACATTACGGGGTCGTGTCCGCCGCTTATCGATGCGCTCGACTGATGAGACGGCTCGTCCCGCCCGGGGCGGGGGTTCGTGTAGGGTGCGGGGCATGTTCGCGCACTCGACCCAGAACCAGAACTGGTGGTGGACCGCTCGTCCGGCGGCCCACTGACTGCGCGTACGCACGACTTCGCGAAGGCCGCCCGAGGGGCGGCCTTCGGCGTTTTCGGGACCGGGCCGTTCCCTCTCACCTCACCGAGAAGGACACCGCCCATGAACCTGTCCGACCTGCTGCACGACCCCCGCCCGTTCGCCCTGCTGCGCCGCCGCACCCCGGGGCGCGACCACGACACCGTGGAGGTGCTGATCGGCCCGGTCGGCCGCTGTGAGCGCCTGGCCGACCTGCCCGACGAGGCCCTCGCCCTCGTTCCGTACCGCCAGATCCGCGAGCGCGGCTTCGACGTCCGCGACGACGGCACACCGCTGCTGGCGCTCACGCCCGAGGAGTCGTACGAGATCCCCCTGGACCAGGCGCTGGCGCAACTGCCACGGCACGACGTCCGCGTCGAGGACGGCGGCTTCGACGTCACGGACGAGGAGTACGCCGGGATCGTCGGGCGGGTGCTGGAGGAGGAGATCGGGCGGGGCGAGGGCGCCAACTTCGTGATCCGGCGGACGTACGAGGGGCGCATCCCGGGGTTCGGCCGGGCCGACGCCCTCGCACTCTTCCGGCGGCTGCTGGTCGGGGAGCGGGGTGCGTACTGGACCTTCGTCGTGGACACCGGTGACCGGACTCTGGTGGGGGCCAGCCCCGAGGTGCACGTGCGGATGTCCGGCGGGACGGTCGTCATGAACCCGATCAGCGGCACCTACCGCTATCCGGCGGACGGTCCGACCCCCGAGGACCTGCTCCGCTTCCTCGCCGACGGCAAGGAGATCGAGGAGCTGTCGATGGTCGTCGACGAGGAGCTGAAGATGATGTGCACGGTCGGCGACATGGGCGGGGTCGTCGTCGGGCCGCGCCTGAAGGAGATGGCCCACCTCGCGCACACCGAGTACGAGCTGCGCGGGAAGTCCACGCTGGACGTGCGCGAGGTGCTGAAGGAGACGATGTTCGCGGCGACCGTCACCGGGTCGCCGGTGCAGAACGCCTGCCGGGTGATCGAGCGGCACGAGGCCGGGGGCCGGGGCTACTACGCGGGCGCGCTGGCGCTGCTCGGCCGGGACGCCGGAGGCGCGCAGACCCTCGACTCCCCCATCCTCATCCGCACCGCCGACATCGACGGTGGACGACTGAGGGTGCCCGTCGGGGCCACGCTCGTGCGCGGCTCCGACCCGGCGAACGAGGTCGCGGAGACCCATGCCAAGGCGGCCGGGGTGCTGGCGGCGCTGGGGGTACGGCCCGGGCGGCCGCGCGAGGAGCACGTACGGCCGAACCTGGCGGAGGACCCGCGGGTGCGGGCGGCGCTGGACGGGCGGCGGGAGATGCTCGCCCCGTTCTGGCTGCGCATGCAGGAGCGGGCCTCGGAGCTGACCGGGCACGCGTTCGTCGTGGACGGCGAGGACACGTTCACCGCGATGCTCGCGCACGTCCTGCGCTCGACCGGTCTGGAGGTGACCGTGCGGCGGTACGACGAGCCGGGGCTGCGGGAGGCGGTGCTCGCCCACTCCGGTCCCGTGGTGCTCGGGCCCGGCCCGGGCGACCCCTCGGACCTGGCCGATCCGAAGATGCGGTTCCTGCGGGAGCTGACGGCCCAGGTCGTCAGGGGCCACCGGCACGGGGTGCTGGGCGTCTGCCTGGGCCATGAGCTGATCGCGGCCGAGCTGGGCCTGGAGATCGTCCGCAAGGAGGTTCCGTACCAGGGCGCCCAGACGGAGATCGACCTGTTCGGGCGGCGCGAGACCGTCGGCTTCTACAACAGCTTCGTGGCGCGCTGCGACGACGACGCGGCGGCCGAGCTGGTGGCGCACGGCGTCGAGGTCAGCCGCAGCGCGACCGGGGAGGTCCATGCGCTGCGCGGGCCCGGGTTCGCCGGGGTGCAGTTCCACCCGGAGTCGGTGCTGTCGGTGGGCGGCGCCGGCGTCGTACGGGAGCTGCTGCGCGGGCTGGCTGCCGCGGGCACGGGCCCGTTCGCGGAGCGGCGGCCTGCGCTGTAGCGGGGCGACCCGCTCTGTAGCGGGCGGGGAGGGCGCGGCCGGGGTGGGAACGCCCCGGCCGGGTTCCTCGAGGTGCGGCGTCAGCCGAAGAAGACGCCGACCTCCTGGTAGAGCTTCAGGTCGACCGTCTTCAGCTTGGCGGTGGCCTCGGAGAGGGGGACACGGACGATGTCCGTGCCGCGCAGGGCGACCATCTTCCCGAAGTCGCCGTCGCGGACACAGTCGATGGCGTGCAGGCCGAAGCGGGTGGCGAGCCAGCGGTCGAAGGCGCTGGGCGTGCCGCCGCGCTGGACGTGCCCGAGCACGGTGGTCCGGGCCTCCTTGCCGGTGCGCCTCTCGATCTCCTTCGCCAGCCACTCGCCGACGCCGGAGAGGCGGACGTGCCCGAAGGAGTCCAGCGACCCGTCCTTGAGCACCATGTCGCCGTCCTTCGGCATCGCTCCCTCGGCCACGACCACGATCGGCGCGTACGACGCCTTGAACCGGGACGTCACCCAGGCGCACACCTGGTCGACATCGAAGCGCTGCTCGGGGATGAGGATGGCGTTGGCGCCGCCGGCCAGCCCGGAGTGCAGGGCGATCCAGCCGGCGTGACGGCCCATCACCTCCACCACCAGCACCCGCATGTGGGACTCGGCCGTGGTGTGCAGGCGGTCGATCGCCTCCGTCGCGATGTTGACGGCGGTGTCGAAGCCGAAGGTGTAGTCCGTGGCGGACAGGTCGTTGTCAATGGTCTTGGGCACGCCGACGACGTGGACGCCGTACTCGTCGGACAGGCGGGCCGCGACCCCGAGGGTGTCCTCGCCGCCGATCGCGACGAGCGCGTCGACCTCCTCCTTGGCGAGGTTGTCCTTGATGCGGCGGATGCCGTTCTCCTGCTTGAGGGGATTGGTGCGCGAGGAGCCGAGGATGGTGCCGCCGCGGGGCAGGATGCCGCGCACGGCGGGGATGTCCAGCCGGACGGTGTCGCCTTCGAGGGGGCCCCGCCAGCCGTCCCGGAAGCCGACGAAGTCGTAGCCGTACTCCTGCACGCCCTTGCGCACGATGCCCCGGATGACGGCGTTGAGCCCGGGGCAGTCGCCGCCTCCGGTCAGTACTCCGACCCGCATGGAAATGTCCCTTCGCCGCGGTTGCCTGGTGCAGGTCACGCTAATAGTGACCCAGGTCACTTCGGCATGGGCGGGAAGGTCAATTCCGGTGAATTGTCCGGCAGTTGATCACCATCAATGCACTCGAAAGCGGGACAGCCCTCCGGGAGTTGACCGGTCGGGGTCCGTTCCGGCCTACTCGCCGTCGAGTCCGCGCTCGATCGCGTACCGGACCAGCTCCACCCGGTTGTGCAGCTGGAGCTTGCCCAGGGTGTTCTGGACGTGGTTCTGCACGGTGCGGTGGGAGATCACCAGGCGTTCGGCGATCTGCTTGTAGCTCAGGCCCTTGGCGACCAGACGCAGCACCTCGGTCTCACGGTCGGTCAGCCGCGGTGCCTTCGGCTCGTCGGCGCCTGCGGCGGGGGCCGGTTCGGAGGCGAGGCGGCGGTACTCGCCGAGGACGAGCCCCGCCAGGCCGGGTGTGAACACCGGGTCGCCGACCGCCGTGCGGCGCACCGCGTCGATCAGCTCATGAGTGGACGCGGACTTCAGCAGGTAGCCGGTCGCACCCGACTTCACGGCCTCCAGCACGTCCGCGTGCTCGCCACTGGCCGACAGCACCAGCACGCGCAGCGCCGGGTTGGCGCCGACGAGTTCCTTGCAGACCTGGACGCCGGGCTTGGCCGGCAGGTTGAGGTCCAGGACGAGCACATCCGGAGAGGCGGCCCGGGCCCGGCGCACGGCCTGCTCACCGTCCCCCGCGGTGGCGACGACCTCGAACCCCGACTCGGCGAGGTCACGTGCGACGGCGTCCCGCCACATGGGGTGATCGTCGACCACCATGACCCTGACCGGGCCCTGCCCCCGCTCGTCCGTCGTCGTGCTGCTCTCCGTCACGGCTGCTCCGCCTTCCCCCGTGCGTCCCTGAGGTCCTGCCCGTCCCCCACGGCCTTCGGTAGCTTCAGTTCCACTTCCGTGCCCTGACCCGGGACCGAGATCCACTCGGCCGTACCGCCGATGTCGCGCAGACGGCCGCGGATCGACTGGGCCACTCCGAGGCGTCCCTCCTCCTCGGCCCGGGCGAGGCGTCCCTCCGGGATCCCGGGCCCGTCGTCCCGCACACTCACCACGATCCCCTCCGGCTCGTCCTCGACCAGGATCCAGGCGCGGGCGCCCTCCCCCGCGTGCCGGCGGACATTGTCCAGGGCGGCACCGACAGCGGCGGCCAGCTCCCGTGCCACGGCCGGGGCGAGCGGCACCGGGCAGCCCGGTTCGGACAGCGTCACCCGGGCGCTCGCGTACCGGGCGAGCAGGGTGCGCAGATCGACCGGACCCTCCTCGGCGTCCGGTTCGTCGACCGCTCGGACGACCGCGCCGAGCGCCGCGTCCTCCGACACCCTCGACGGCGGCACCAGGCCCCCGGAGACCAAGGTGCGCAGCGCCACCTCCTGCTCCCCGGCCAGCCGGCCCAGCTCGGCGGCCTCACCGCCGAGCGCTGTGCCGCGCCGCTGCACCATGGCGAGCACCTGGAGCACGCTGTCGTGGATGTCCCGGGCCAGCCGCTCCCGCTCCCGGGTCGCCGCCTCGATCTCCAGCGCACGGGCGAGGGTGCGCTCGGAGGCGCGGGCGACCTCGACGACATAGCCGATCGCGATGGAGGCGACCCAGACGAGGACCACGTTGTGCACGGTGTCCCGGGCCGGGGAGCCGCGCTCGATCAGGTTCGCGACGGCCACCGGTGTGGAGGCGAAGGCCGCCCAGCGCCAGCCGCCCTTGAGCGCGTACGCCAGGACCGACCCGGCGGTCCATATCGACGGCAGGGTCGGGCCGCCGGAGGCGATCCGCTCGTGCGAGTCGGCGACGGGGGTGAGGAGGATGCCGGTCAGGGCGATGCCGAGGTCGACGGCCAGGAACCACCTGGTACAGCTCGCCGCGTTCGCCACCCGCGGGAGCGTGGCCAGGGTCCACACGCACAGCACGATGTAGTACGCGATCGCCGGCCAGGGCCGGGTGAACGTGTCGTAGGCGGTCGCGAAGAACCCGATCGCGTACAGCATCGTCAGGACCCGGTACCCGGCAAGGGCACGCCACAGCGGCTGCTCGACGGACATCCTGATGACACGCTCGCGCTTGGCCATGTCCCCCCTCTTCTTCGGCCCTTCCCCGCCACCCCAGCCGTACGGGCCGTGTCCTAGGAGCCCGCCGGTCCCTTCGCGTCCTTCTGCGCGTCCTTCTGTGCCTGCTTCTCCGCCTTGGCCGCCTCCGCGATCTGCCGTTTGGCGGCGGTCGCGTAGATGTCGACGTACTCCTGGCCGGAGAGCTTCATGATCTCGTACATGACCTCGTCGGTGATCGCGCGCAGCACGAACCGGTCGTGCTCCATGCCCTGGTAGCGGCTGAAGTCCAGCGGCTTGCCGATCCGGATCCCCGGCCGCATCAGCTTCGGGACGACCTTCCCCGGCGGCTGGATCTTCTCCGTGTCGATCATGGCGACCGGGATGACGGGCGCCCCGGTCGCGAGCGCCACGCGCGCGAGGCCGCCGGGCTTGCCCCGGTAGAGACGGCCGTCGGGCGAGCGGGTGCCTTCCGGGTAGATGCCGAACAGTTCGCCGCGCTCGAGCACCTCGATGCCGCTCTTGATGGCGGCCTCGCCCGCGCCGCGCGCTCCCGAGCGGTCGACGGGAAGCTGGCCGACGCCCTTGAAGAAGGCGGCGGTCAGCCGGCCCTTCACACCGGGCGTGGTGAAGTACTCGGCCTTCGCGATGAAGGTCACCTTGCGGTCGAGGACCGCGGGCAGGAAGAACGAGTCCGAGAAGGACAGGTGATTGCTCGCCAGGATCGCGGGGCCCTCGGCGGGAACGTTCTCCAGGCCCTCCACCCACGGCCTGAAGGCGAGCTTCAGCGGCCCCCCGATGGATACCTTCATCGCGCCGTACAACAACCGAGTGCCTCCTGTGTCTGTAGATCAGACCTTAACGCGGCCCGCCGACAAAGGATCCGACGACCCTGGTCGGTGTCAGTGCCGTCGCGTACGGTGAAGTACCTGCATTCGACGTGCCCAGCCCCTTTTCATGAACAGGAGACCGACGTGCCGGTCCTCCCCGGAGCCGAGCCGTACCGCCACGAGGGCGGGGAGATCGGCGTCCTCCTCTGCCACGGCTTCACCGGTTCCCCGCAGTCGCTGCGCCCCTGGGCGGAGCATCTGGCCGAGCGCGGCCTCACCGTCTCGCTGCCGCTGCTGCCCGGGCACGGCACACGCTGGGAGGACATGCAGCTCACCGGCTGGCAGGACTGGTACGGGGAGGTGGACCGCGAGCTGCGCGCCCTGCGCCGAAGCTGCGCACAGGTGTTCGTGGCCGGCCTGTCCATGGGGGGCGCCCTGGCCCTCCGGCTGGCCGCCAAGCACGGGGACGCGGTCAGCGGCGTCATCGTGGTCAATCCGGCGAACAAGGTGCACGGCCTGTCCGCGTACGCCCTGCCGGTCGCCCGCCACCTCGTGCGGACGACCAAGGGGATCGCAAGCGACATCGCCAAGCCGGGCAGCGTGGAGCTGGGGTACGACCGGGTGCCGCTGCACGCGGCGCACTCGTTGCGGAACTTCTTCCGGGTCGTCGACGGCGAGCTTCCGCAGGTCACCCAGCCGCTGCTGCTCCTGCACAGCCCGCAGGACCACGTCGTGCCACCGGCCGACTCGGCCCGGATCCTGAGCCGGGTCTCCTCCACGGACGTGCGCGAGGTCCTGCTGGAACAGAGCTACCACGTGGCGACGTTGGACCACGACGCGGACCGGATCTTCGAGGAGAGCCACGAGTTCATCGGCCGGCTCGCGCCCAGTGTCGGCAAGGAAGGGACGGCCGCAGGTGGCTGAGCACGACTCCGACCGCGAGGACCGCGAGCCGGACGAGAAGGGTGTGCCCTTCGACGAGGAGGCCGCGTGGGCGGCGATCGTCGCGGGGTACGGCGAGGAGCCGCCGGACCCGCCGGGTTCGAAGCCGTTCAAGCCGGTCGAGGACCTGGCGCTGCCCGACTGGGAGCCGAACAGCGTCACGTTCAAGGACGACGAGACGAAGGACGGCCCGGTGAAGCCGCTGGGCAGCTCGGTGTCCTTCGCCCCGGGGGTGGGCCCCCGGGACTATGCGCCGCCGGAGCCGTCCGAGGACGACTTCGACGAGGACGACGAGGGCCACTTCGTGCCGCCGGAGCCGCCGCCGCTGCCGGCGGCGGACACGACGGCGAAGTTCGCGTGGCTCTCGGTGATCGGCGGGCCGGTGCTGCTTCTGCTGGCGGTGGTGCTGGGCTGGGAGATCAGCTGGTGGCTCACCACGCTCGGCGTCGGCGGCTTCCTGGGCGGCTTCGTGACCCTCGTCGTACGCATGAGGACGGACGACGACGGGGACGACGAACCAGGTCGCGGCGCGGTGGTCTGACGCGGTGGTGCGATCCCCTACGAGGCGGGGACCCTGAGGGCGGCGAGCACCGGTAGGTGGTCCGTGGCCGCGGTGAGGTCCCGCTCCGTCACGCCCGGGTGGCCGAGGGGGACCCCGCAGCCGAGGACCTCGATGCCACGGGTGGCGAAGACGGCGTCGATACGGCGTGGGGGGCCGGAGCGGGTCCAGGTGTGCTCGCCGCCCCAGGGCGCGGTGACCCAGGCGTCCTGAAGGTCGGTGGCGAGGCGCTTGAAGGTGGGCCCGTCCGGGGTCTCGTTGAGATCACCGCCCGTGATCGCGTGCTCGACGCCCATCGTGGCGAGGCGCTCGAGGAGCATGCCGCCCTGTTCGTAGCGCTCGTCGTCCTGCAGGCTCAGATGGCAGCCGATGACACCGAGCCGGGCGCCGCCGAGCCGCACGACCGCCGTTGCGAAGCCGCGGCGGTGCAGGCCGGGGGTGAGGGGCAGCAGGACGTCCTCGGTGCGCTCGACGGTGGCCCGCAGCGAGCAGAGCAGGGCCGGTCCGGCGGCGGTGGCGCCGCCCGAGAGGATCACGAGACCGGAGGCCGCCGCGAGCCGGGCGAGCTTCTTGCGCCACCGGAAGAAACGGGGGGCCTCCTGGACCAGCACGAGGTCCGGGGCGCAGGCGCGGATGACGCGCGCGAGAGCGTCCGTGTCGTCGCGCATCGACCGGATGTTGTAGCTGAGCACCCGGAGGACGGCGGATCCGTCGGCTTCGGTTCGGGAGTCGGGGAGCAGCGGGTCGGAGGTCGCCATGCCGATCAAGATACGCCGCGCCCCGCTGCGGCCGGCAGGGGTTGCTCGCCCCCGCCGCCCCTACCGGTCCCGACCCGGGGCTCCGTCCCCGCACCCCCTGCGGGACTGCGTCCGCCGCACCCCGCCTGCCTGCGCTGGGCACACGTCGACGTACGTCGGCCTGTGAGTTCCGCCCGCCCGCGCGATGACACGGGGCTCCGCCCCAGACCCCGGGAGGACCCGCCGCTTCCGGTAACGCCGGCCGGCACCAGGCACGCCGTTCGCCAGAGACTGCCGTCGGCCCACGCACCGACACGGGGCTCCGCCCCCGACCCCGATGAACCCGCCGCCCCGGGTGCCGCATGGTCGACGCACGCCAGAACGCCGACCGGCACCAGGCAGGTCCGCCAGAGACTGCCCTCGGCCCGCACAACCGACACCGGGAACCCGCCGGCTCCCGCCGGAACGGCTGCGCCCGCCGGGCCCCTGTGGGCGCGGCGGGCGCTTCCGTACGTGGAACGGGCGTCACATGATCGGGTCCGGTTCGCGGGCCAGGTCCGCCGCGCCCACCAGGCCGGCCTTGTTGCCCAGCTGGGCCGCGATCACGTCGGCGACCGGGCGCCAGTTGCCGCCCACCAGCCAGCGCTTGTAGGACTTGCGGATCGGCTCCAGGACCAGTTCGCCCTCGTCGGACAGGCCGCCGCCGACGATGAACGCCGAGGGGTCGAAGAGCGAGGCCAGGTCGGCCAGGCCCGCGCCGGCCCAGCGGGCCAGCTCCCGGTAGGAGTCCACCGCCACCGGGTCGCCCTGGCGCGCGGCCATCGAGATGTGCTTGCCCTCGATGCCGTCCGGGGTGCCGTCGCCCAGTGCCAGCAGCACCTCCGCGTTCTCCGGCGTCGCGTTCGCGCGCTGCTTGGCGTAACGGACCAGCGCGCGGCCCGACGCGTACTGCTCCCAGCAGCCCTGCGAGCCGCAGCCGCACAGCAGCCCGTCCGGGACCATCCGGATGTGGCCGAACTCGGCGGCCACGCCGAAGTGCCCGCGGCGCAGCTTGTTGCCGATGATGATGCCGCCGCCGAGGCCGGTGCCCAGCGTGATGCAGATGACGTTGCGGTGGCCCTTGCCCGCGCCGAACTTGTACTCGCCCCACGCGGCCGCGTTCGCGTCGTTCTCGACGACCACCGGGAGGCCCACGCGGGCCTCGACCTTCTCCTTCAGCGGCTCCTGGCGCCAGTCGATGTTCGGCGCGAAGTAGACCGTCGAGCGCTGACGGTTGACGTAACCGGCAGCACCGATCCCCACGCCGACGATCTCGTGTCCGGCGCGGGCGCCCTCGACGGCAGCGGCGATGGCGTCCACGATGGCCTCGGGCGTGCCCGGAGTCGGCACCTTGTGGGTCGAGAGGATGTTGCCTTCCTCGTCGACCACACCGGCCGCGATCTTCGTGCCGCCGATGTCGACGCCGATGGTGAGTCCCATGAATCCCTCAGTTTCGGTCGAGCCCCGCTACGGCCCACCGTACCCGAGGGGCCGTAAGGGTGTCGGACGGCTCCCTCCCCCGAACCCCGGCCTCTCCGGCCTCTGACGGCTCTCCCTGCCGGCCTAGTCGAGGTCGATGTGCTCGCCGGGGCCTTCGTCCCCGTCCTGTGGGCGGGCGTCCATGTCGCCGGACGGGCGGTTGGTCCAGCGCCGCTCCTGGGCCTCGACCGCCGAGCGGTAGGCCGCGAGCAGCTCCGAGCCGGCCGCCGCGAGGTGGTCGAAGACGTCCGGGTTGCGCTCGATGACCGGCTCCACCGCCGCCTTGGCCTGCTGGACGACCTGGCGGACCATCTGCTGGGCCGTACCGGAGGCCGCCGCACCGAGCAGCGGCGCCTGCAGCCCGGACAGCTTGTCCGCGACGGCGTCGACGAGCTTCTTCAGCTCCTCGGCGGCCGAGCCGGGCGGCGGGCCGTACCGGGCGCGGCGGCGGGCCTTCTCCGCGGCGAGGTCCTCGGCGCATGCTGTCGCCCAGGCGTCGGCGTCGGTCACCCGCACTTCCTCGGCCTCCTCCTGAGCGGCGTCGGAGTAGGGGCGCTCTTCGCTCATGGCGGACTCCTGACTGCGGTTCGTACTATCGACGTTACCCGAACGGGGGTACGTGCTTCATCAGATGAGTCCGGGAGCGCGCACCACCCCTACGGGATGCGCGGCCACAGCTCCGGGTCCGGTGCGAAGCGGATGCGCAGCTCGCCCTCGCGCAGCGCCGCCCCCGCCACGGTGCAGCGGCGCAACGCCGACGGAAGGGGAACGATGCGGCGGAACGGCCCCGCGGTCACCACGATCTCGTCGCCGCGCCGGACGAGGTCCAGTTCCTCCCGTATCGCGCCGGGCAGCGGAATGTGCCACACGAGGACTCCGTCCTCGGCGAGCCGGTCCGTCACGGGCCACTCGGCGGGGGAGGGCGCCGGGTTGACGTCCGGGACCGCGAGTGCGTCGAGGTCGTCGGCGCCACGCGGGTCGTGGCCGAGGTGTGGGACGCCGTGCACGGCGTACGCGCCCTGCCACTCCTGAAAGGTCTTGCGCTGCTGGGCGGCGAGCTGCGCGAGCCAGGCGTCGTGGCCGCTGTCGGGCAGGACTCGGTTCGCGACCAGGATCTCGGGGCGCAGGGTGCGCAGGGCGAGGCCGGTGACGGCGGTACGGACCGCGTCGGCGGCGGCCGGGCCCGGCTCGGCGACCAGCCACACGCTGGTGTCGCGGTCGGCGAGGACCGCCTCGACGGCGGCCAGTTCGACGTCCCAGCGGGCGCTCGTCTCGTACAGCCACTCGGCGGGCATCGGCACGCCCGCGAGCCGGCCGAGGACGGGGCGCAGGGCGCGCGCGGCCTGCCGCTCCGGCGGCAGCAGCCGGCGCAGATAGCGGCGGAGCTCCTCGGGCAGGGCGAGGAGCACGAGCGCCTGGGGAACGGGGGGCAGGTCGACGACGAGGAGGTCGTAGGACTCGGAGAGCGCGGCGTCGCGCAGGGCGCGCAGCAGGGCGAGTTCCTCGGCGCCGGGCAGGGGGGTGACCTCCTCCGCGTCCAGCGGGGCGGCGCCGAGGAGGTCGAGCGCGGTGGCCGCGCGCTCCTGGAAGGACACGAGGCCGTCGCGGAAGCGCGCGGCGGCGTCCGGTCGCCAGGCGGTGAGGCCGGGTGCGGCCTCGACGGGGCGGGCGCCGGTCGGGACGCCGAGTACGGCACCGAGGGTGTCGGCGCGGTCGGCGCTGAGCACGAGGGTGCGGCTGCCCCGGCGGGCGGCGTTCAGCGCGGTGGCCGCGGCGACGGTGGTCCGGCCGGAGCCGCCGGGGCCGGTGATCAGGATGGTGCGCATGACGGTGAACGGTAACGGAGAGGTACCGCCGCGACGCGACGGCACCCGGCGCGCGCCGTGGCCGTCACCTGTCCCCCGGCCGCACGGCGCATCTCCCGCGGCTCGAGGGCCGTTACTTCTCCCCCGACTCCACCCGCTTCTTCAGCCCGGCCAGCGCGCGGTCGATGATGACCTTCTCCGCCTTGCGCTTGATCATGCCGAGCATCGGGATCTTGACGTCGACGGTCAGCCGGTAGGTCACCTCGGTGGCGCCCGCACCGGCCGGCTTGAGCAGGTACGAGCCGTCCAGGGAGCGCAGCATCTGCGACTTGACGAGGGTCCAGGAGACCTCGGTGTCGCCCGTCCAGGTGTACGCGAGCGTCTGGTCGTCCTTGATGGCACCCGCGTCCATGACGAGGCGCACCTGCTCGGCGCGGCCCTGCTCGTCGGTGGAGAGGACCTCCGCCTCCTTCACCTCGCCCGTCCAGTCCGGGTAGCGCGCGAAGTCGGCGATCACCCGCATGACGTCGGCCGGGGCCGCCTCGATCGTGATGCTCGAGCTGGTGTGTTCCGCCATCGCCGTGGCTCCTCCAGATGCGGTCCGGTGAGGGAGGGTGGTGCGCCGTGCGCACGTGTGTGCAGCGTGAAGGCTACCGCGCACGCGCGGCGCCGCTACCACCCCACCGGGGCTCGGGCCGGCGGGGCCGTCCCCGAGCCGGGGCGCCGCCCCCGCGGCCCGCTCACCACTCCAGTACCCAGGGCTTCCCGCTCCCTGCGAAGTGCCCCACGTTCACGCACTCCGTCGCCCCGATCCGCATCCGGCGCACCAGCGGCTGGTGGACGTGGCCGAACAGGGAGTACCGCGGCCGGGTACGGCGGATGGCGTCGAGCAGGGCCCGGCTGCCGCGCTCGAAGCGGCGCGCCACCGTGTCGTAGACCAGCTCCGGGACCTCCGGCGGGATGTGGGTGCACAGCACGTCCACCTCCCCCACCGCCTCGATCTTGGCCGCGTACTCCTCGTCGCTGATCTCGTACGGGGTCCGCATGGGGCTACGCAGGCCGCCGCCGACGAAGCCGAAGGTCCAGCCGCCGATCTCCACGCGTTCGCCGTCCAGCACCCGGGTGCCCTCGCCGGCGTACTCGGGCCACAGGGACGGCATGTCGACATTGCCGTAGGTGGCGTACGTCGGGGTGGGGAACGCGGCGAAGAGCTCGGCGTACTGCCGGCGCACCGCCTTCTCGATCGCGGCGGCTCGGTCCATGCCCACCCCCGCCCACAGCTCGGCGCCGAACGCGCGCGCCTCCTCGTAGCGGCGGGCGGTGCGCAGTGCAACCAGCCGGTCGGCGTTCTCCCTGCCGAACAGGTCGGCGAATATCCCGCGCGAGTGGTCGGCGTAGTCGAGGAAGAGGATCAGGTCACCCAGACAGATCAAGGCGTCCGCACCCTCGCCGGCTTGGGCCAGGTCGCGCACGTTGCCGTGCACGTCGCTGACCACGTGGACACGTGTCCTGGTGTTACCGCCCGATGTGGGTGCCATGACGATCAAGCGTAAGGCTGTGGGGCAAACGTGAACAGTAGCGGTGGGACCTGCGGTTACTGGCTGGTAAGTCAAGGGGTGGACTACTGTGCGTCGAGGAACGCCAACACGTGTGACGCACGGAACATCTCGCCGGGACCCCCTGTCGGAGAAGCCATACCGGCGGGTAACGTCCGGGCAGTCCAGTCGTGCTCAGGGTTTCAACCACTGAATCCCGGAGGAATCCTGAGCACCTGACCGAGCCTTGGACCGCACCGTCGCACCACACAGAGTCGTGGCGTCGGCGCCCTGTGAGGAGCAGCAGTCTTGCGCGAGTTCAGCCTTCCGGCTTTGTACGAGGTCCCTGCGGACGGCAACCTGACCGACATCGTCCGCAGAAACGCCGCGCAGCATCCGGACGTCGCCGTCATCGCCCGCAAGGTGGCGGGCGCCTGGCAGGACGTCACCGCCGCCGCCTTCCTCGCCGAGGTGCAGGCCGCGGCGAAGGGGCTGATCGCCTCCGGAGTGCAGCCGGGCGACCGGGTGGGCCTGATGTCGCGGACCCGCTACGAGTGGACGCTGCTGGACTTCGCGATCTGGAGCGCGGGCGGGGTCACCGTGCCGGTGTACGAGACCAGCTCGCCGGAGCAGGTGCAGTGGATCCTCAGCGACTCGGGCGCGACCGCCTGCATCGTGGAGCAGGACGCGCACGCCGCGGCCGTCGAGTCGGTGCGCGAGAAGCTGCCCGCGCTCAAGCACGTCTGGCAGATCGAGGCCGGGGCCGTGGAGGAGCTGGGCCGCGTCGGCCGGGACGTCAGCGACACGGCGGTCGAGGAGCGCAGCTCCCTCGCCAAGGCCGACGATCCGGCGACGATCGTCTACACCAGCGGCACCACCGGGCGCCCCAAGGGCTGTGTGCTGACCCACCGCAACTTCTTCGCCGAGTGCGGGAACGTCGTGGAGCGGCTGCGCCCCTTGTTCCGCACCGGAGAGTGCTCGGTCCTGCTCTTCCTGCCGCTCGCGCACGTCTTCGGGCGTCTGGTGCAGATCGCGCCGATGATGGCGCCGATCAAGCTGGGCTGTGTCCCGGACATCAAGAACCTCACCGACGAACTGGCCGCGTTCCGGCCCACGTTGGTCCTCGGTGTGCCGCGCGTGTTCGAGAAGGTCTACAACTCGGCGCGCGCCAAGGCACAGGCGGACGGCAAGCAGAAGATCTTCGACAAGGCGGCGGACACGGCGATCTCCTACAGCAAGGCGCTGGACTCGCCGTCCGGCCCGTCCCTCGGTCTGAAGATCAAGCACAAGGCGTTCGACAAGCTCGTCTACAGCAAGCTGCGCGCGGTGCTGGGCGGCCGCGGCGAGTACGCCATCTCGGGCGGCGCCCCGCTGGGCGAGCGCCTGGGCCACTTCTTCCGCGGCATCGGCTTCACGGTCCTGGAGGGCTACGGCCTGACCGAGTCCTGTGCGGCGACCGCGTTCAACCCCTGGGACCGGCAGAAGATCGGTACGGTCGGCCAGCCGCTGCCGGGTTCCGTGATCCGTATCGCGGACGACGGCGAGGTGCTGCTGCACGGCGAGCACCTGTTCAAGGGTTACTGGAACAACGAGGCCGCGACCGCGGAGGCGCTGGCCGACGGCTGGTTCCACACCGGTGACATCGGCACCCTCGACGAGGACGGCTACCTCAGGATCACCGGCCGCAAGAAGGAGCTCATCGTCACCGCGGGCGGCAAGAACGTGGCCCCGGCGGTGATCGAGGACCGCATCCGGGCACACGCCCTGGTCGCGGAGTGCATGGTGGTGGGCGACGGGCGGCCGTTCGTGGGCGCGCTGATCACGATCGACGAGGAGTTCCTCGCCCGCTGGACGGCCGAGCACGGCAAGCCGGCCGGCTCCACCGCGGCGTCGCTGTGCGACGACCCGGATCTGCTCGCCGCGATCCAGGACGCGGTCGACGACGGCAACGCCGCGGTGTCGAAGGCGGAATCGGTGCGGAAGTTCCGCATTCTGCCCTCCCAGTTCACCGAGGAGTCGGGCCACCTCACGCCGTCCCTGAAGCTCAAGCGGAACGTGGTGGCGAAGGACTACGCGGAGGAGATCGAGGCCCTCTACCGGAAGTAGTCGGCCCCCTCTCACTGCTCACGTCATGGCGCGGTGTCCTCGGCGAGGACCCGCGCCATGGTGCGTTCCGCGAGCGCGGTGATGGTGAGGAACGGGTTGACGCCCAGGTTGCCGGGCACCAGGGAGCCGTCGGTGACGTACAGCCTCGAGTAGCCCTTCACCCGGCCGTGGTCGTCGGTCGCCCTGCCCAGCACACAGCCGCCGAGCGGGTGGTACGTGAAGTCGTCGGCGAAGACCTTGCTGCCGGCGCCGAAGAGGTCGTACCGCTAGATGGTCGAGTTGGCGGTGTTGATCCGGTCGAAGAGCTTCTTGGCCATGCTCACGGAGACGGCGCTCTGGGCGGCGTTCCAGCCGAGTTCCACGCCGTCGGTCGAGGGGTCGTACGTGAACGAGGCACGCTGAGGGTTCTTGGTGATCGCCAGATAGAGGCTGACCCAGTGCTCAAGTCCCGTCGGCAGTGGGGCGATCTCGGCGAAGACGGGATTGTCGGCGTTGGCCCAGTCGTCGATGCCCAGCATGGGAATGGTGGACTCGTCGGCACCGACCGTGTCCCAGACGTGGTTGGCGCGGCCGAGCATCACGTTGCCGTTGGTGCCCCAGCCGGTGCCGACGCTCGCGTCGAAGCGCGGGCAGGGTGCCCGTCTCCCGTGCGCGCAGAAGGAGTTCCGTGGTGCCGACGCTGCCGGCCGCGAGGAAGAGGTACGTGCACCCGTACTGCTTGGTCTCGACGACCGCGCCGGTCACGTCGATCCGGTCGGCTGTCAGTACGTAGGTGCCGTCGGCGGCTCTCCGGACCTCCCTGACCCGCTCCAGGGTGTTGATGGTCACGTTGCCGGTGCCGAGTGCGGAGGCGAGGTACGTCTTGTCGAGGCTGCGCTTGCCGTGGTTGTTGCCGTAGATGACCTCGCCGGAGAGCGCGGACCTGGTGGCGGTGCCGTCCGCCTCGCGCCGCATGTGGGCGAAGTCGTAGACGTTGGGCACGAAGGTGGTCCTCAGCCCGGCGTTCGCGGCGGCCTTACGGGAGGTGCGGGCGAAGCGGTACCACTCGGTCGACTCGAACCAGGCGGGGTCGATCGTGTTGACGCCGAGCACGGCGCGGGCACGCGGGAAGAACGTGCCGTACATCTCGGTGGCGTCGACGGTGGGGAACTGCTCGCTGAAGTACGAGCGGACGGGTGTGACCGCCATGCCTCCGTTGACGAGGGAGCCGCCGCCGACACCGCGGCCCACGTACACGGACATGGCGTCGAAGTGCACGCGGTCGAGGACGCCGGGGTAGGGGCTGATGTCCCGGTTGACGACGTCCAGCCAGAGGAAGGTGGCGAGCGGGGCCTCGGTGCGAGTGCGGAACCACATGGACCTGCGGTCCGGGGCACGGGTGGAGCAGAACACCGTGCCGTCGGGGCCGGGGGTGTTCCACAGGCGGCCCATCTCCAGGACGAGGGTGCGGATGCCGGCCTGGCCGAGGCGGAGGGCGGCTACGGCGCCGCCGTAGCCGGAGCCGACGACTATCGCGAGGCGGCCGGCCCCTGCACCTGCTGCGGGTGGTCGACCCGGTCGACGACACCTACCGCCGCCAGATGAACCGGCAGCTCACCGTGCAGGAGTCCCGCCACAAACTCGCCCGGGACATCTGCCACGGCAAACGCGGGCAGATCATGCAGGCGTACCGCGAGGGCCAGGAGGACCAGCTCGGCGCGCTCGGCCTGGTCCTCAACGCCGCCGTGCTGTGGACGACCCGTTACCTGGACGCTGCCGTCGAGCACCTGCGGGGCCTGCCTGCGCACGAGAGGGAGCACGCCGTCCTGGATGAGGACGTGGCCCGCATCTCCCCGCTCAAGCACGCCGACCTCAACTGCCTGGGGCGCTATAGCTTCGCCGCCCGCCTGCCGAGGGAGGGACTGCGGCCTCTGCGCGACCCGGCAACTGTCGACCTCGACGGGGACGACGACTCGGTGTAGCAGCGGGACCGAATAGCTCGCTCGCCCTTTCCGGCCGCCACCCCCGGATGCCGGTGGGCGCCGCGGCTCAGGAACGGGAGGAGGGGAGGGCGGTGCCGGCCTGGGCGCGGTTGGCGCGGATCTCGTCGTGGTGGTCGGTGGCCCAGCCGATCAGCTGCATGACGATCTCGTGCAGGCCGCGGCCGAGCGGGGCGAGCGCGTACTCCACGCGCGGCGGCACCTCGGCGTAGGCGGTGCGCGTGATCAGGCCGTCGTCCTGGAGCTGGCGCAGCGTGTGGGTGAGCATGCGCTGGGAGATGCCGGGGATCTGGCGCTGGAGGTCGGTGTAGCGCAGTGGGCCGTCCTGGAGGACGGCGATGATCAGCATGCTCCACTTGTCGCCGACCCGGTCCAGGACCTGCCGGATGAAGGCCATGTGGTCGGCGGGGATGCTCGCGCACGGCCCCGCCGCGGCCGCCATCTCCATACCTGCGCTGTCCTGCATGGCGCCCATTCCTCTCTGTCGCGCACACCGATGTGCCTTTTGTACCGCCTTCCATACTGGCGCATCATGGCGTTACGAACAAAAGAGAGGAATTGGCAGGGCTATGAAGGTAGAGATCTGGGCCGAGGTCACCTGCCCCTGGTGCGGGCTTGGCAGCCACCGTGTGGACCG
Organism: Streptomyces sp. Ru72; assembly: GCF_002920635.1. Classification (GTDB taxonomy): domain Bacteria; phylum Actinomycetota; class Actinomycetes; order Streptomycetales; family Streptomycetaceae; genus Streptomyces. Next base: position 22,355 of record NZ_PQSR01000061.1, read on the forward strand.
GGCCGTGGAGCGGTTCGAGCACAGCGACCAGGTGGACGTGGTCCACCGCTCCTTCCCACTGGCTGGCGGCTTTCCCACCGACCGCACGGTCAGCGTCCGCGAGGCCCTGCTGAGCAAGCACGGCATCAGCGGCACGCAGGCCAAGGCTGCGACCCGGCAGATCGAGACGCTCGCCGGCGCCGAGGGCCTGAGCCCCTACCGGGTGCTGGACAACGTCGTCGGCAACACCGAGCTGGCCCACGAGTTCCTGGCCCACGCCTCCGCCGAGGGCAAGAACCGCGAAGCCTGGGACACGATCTTCCGGACCTACTTCGGCAAGGCCGAGCCCGTCTTCGCCCTGGAGGACCTGCTCCACCTCTCCGACGAGCTGGGCCTCGACCGCGACCTGACGCGCCAGGTCCTCACCGACCGCCGCTACCGCACCCAGGTGAAGGACGACGCCCGCCGCGCTCAGGGCTTGGGCGCCACCGGCGCTCCGTTCATCGTCGTCGACGGCCGCTACGGCGTCCCCGGCGCGCAGGACAGCGACACCCTGCTCGACCTGCTGCAAACGGCCTGGGACGAAACCCACCCCATCATCCTCACCCCCGTGGGCGACGCCCCGGGCTGCGGCCCCGACGGCTGCGCCGTCCCCGCCCGTCCCTGACCCCTCACCATTCCCCCGTCTCGTTGAAAGGCACCACCACCATGTCGTACCTCCTGCACATCGACTCCTCCTCGCTCGGCGAAGCCTCCGTCTCCCGCCAGGTCGCCCAGTCCTTCCGCGACCAGTGGCAGGGCCCGGTCGTCCACCGCGACCTCGCCGTCTCGCCGGTGCCCCACCTGAGCGCCGCGGGCATCACGGCCCGCATCACCGACCCGGCCCAGCACACCCCCGAGCAGGCGAAGGCGGCCGCGGTCCAGGACGAGCTGATCGCGGAGTTCCTCGGCGCCGACGCCTACCTGTTCACGGTGCCGATGTACAACCTGTCGATGCCCTCGGTGTTCAAGGCGTGGCTGGACCAGATCATCGTCACGGACCGCACCCTGAGCCACACCGGCACTTCCCCGGTGGCGGGCCGACCGGCCGTGCTGATCTCCGCCCGTGGCGGCGGCTACGGCCCCGGCACCCCCAAGGAGGGCCTCGACTACGTGGTGCCCGCCCTCGAAGCCGTTCTGGGCCGCGACGACCTCCTCGGCCTGGACGTCACCACCGTGATACCCGAGCTGACCATGGCCCCCATCGCCCCGGCCCTCGCCCCGCTCCTTCCCCTGCACGAAGCATCCATGGCCGCCGCCCACGACCAGGCCCGCCGCCTCGCCACGGCCATCGGCGCACCGCGTGCCGCCTGACTCCCTCTAGGTGATCCCCATGACTGACCTGCTTGTCCTTGGCGGCAGCGGCCGCACCGGAATCCACGTACTCCGGGAGGCCGCCGCCCGCAGCCACCGCGTCCGCGCCCTGGTGCGCAACCCCGACGCGGTCCCGGCCCCGGCCGGCATCGAACTCGTCCAGGGCACGCCCGCGAACATCGACCACCTCCGCAAGGCCGCCCAGGGCACCGAGGCCGTGATCAGCGTGCTGAACAACGCCCGCGCCTCGGACAACCCCTGGGCCAAGCCCGTCAGCCCGCCCGCCTTCATGACCACCGCCGCCCGCGACACCCTGACCGTGATGGACGAGCAGGACGTCCATCGGATCGTCCTGGCCTCCACGCAGGGCGCAGGCGACGACTGGGCCCACCTCAACCCGATGATGAAGGCGTTCATCAAGGCGTCCAACCTCAAGGCCGGCTTCGCCGACCACGACGGAGTCGACCAGGCCGTCCGCACCTCGCACGCCGACTGGACCCTGGCCCGCGCCGTCGCCCTCAGCGACAAACCGGCCAGCGGCCAGGTGAAGGCCGCCGAACGCGGCACCGGCAAGCCGGCCATGCGCATCAGCCGCGCCGACTTCGCCGGCTTCCTGATCGACGCCGTGGAGAAGGGCGCCTGGATCCGCCAAGCCCCACTGGTGTGGAACACCCGGGACTGACAGGCGGACCCTTCGGCGGTGTGGACTGCGCATGCAATCCGCACCGCCGATCCATGCGAAGAATTATCGATACAGCCCCGCGCCCCTATCGCGGCGCAACCACCCTCAAAGAAGTTCCCGGAGCCTCTCCGCCAGCAGGTCCCAGCGCCACTTCTCCTCCACCCACCGCCTGCCCCGCTCCCCCATGCTGCGGCGCAACTCCGGGTCTCCCAGGAGGGTGATGACGCGGTCCGCCGTCTCCTCCTCCGAGCCGCCCCGCACCACCCATCCCGTCTCGCCGTCGAGGACCGCGTCCGGGGCGCCCCCCGAGTCGCCGGCCACCACCGGGAGGCCGGTCGCCGAGGCCTCCAGGTAGACGATGCCGAGGCCCTCCACGTCCAGGCCGCCCCTGCGGGTACGGCACGGCATCGCGAAGACGTCGCCCGCCCCGTAGTGCGCGGGCAGCTGGGACCAGGGCACGGCGCCGGTGAAGCGGACCGCGTCGACGACCCCGGTGTCGTGGGCGAGCCTGCGCAGGTCGCTCTCGTAGGGCCCGCCCCCGACGATCAGCAGGACCGTCTCCGGCTCCTTGGCGAGGATGCGCGGCAGCGCCCGGATCAGGGTGTCCTGGCCCTTGCGCGGGACCAGGCGGGAGACGCAGACCACCACCGGGCGGTCCGTGAGCCCCAGGCGGGCACGGACCTCGTCGCCGCCCGAGCCGGGGTGGAAGGTCTTCTCGTCGACGCCCGGCGGCAGCTGCACCATCCGCCCGGCCGCCTCAGGGGTCAGCGCGGTGGCGATGCGGGAGCGGGTGTACTCGCCGAGGTAGGTGATCGTGTCCGTGGACTCACCGATGCGACGCAACAGGGTACGTGCGGCGGGCAGTTGGGCCCAGCCCGCCTCGTGGCCGTGCGTGGTGGCGACCAGCCGCCGGGCACCGGCGCGCCGCAGCGCCGGGGCCATCAGGCCGAGCGGCGCCGCCGCCCCGAACCACACCGAGGTGCAGCCGTGCTCCCGCAGCAGCCCCACGGCCCTCCGGGTCGCGGCCGGCGTCGGAAGCAGCATCGTCGTCCGGTCCCGTACGACGGTGAAGGGCTGCTCGGCGTCGAAGGCCGCCGTCGCCTCGGCGCCCTCCCGGCCCCGCTTCCAGGTGGAGGCGTAGACGACCAGCCGGTCGGGGTCCAGGCGGAGCGCCATGTTGTGCAGGAACGCCTGGATGCCGCCGGGGCGCGGCGGAAAGTCGTTGGTCACGATGAGGGTCTTGTGCATCGTCGTCGACAGTACCGAACCGGTCGTGCGACCGTACTCACAGCGCCGTACGGCCGCGTTTGCCGCCCCCCGCCCGGCTCGACGCGAGATCATGGCCCCTCGGCGACAGCGATACCGGACGCGTGAGGACGGGGACTGAAGGTGTACATGGCGGGCGCACGGCGCATTCCGGTCTGGCTGCTGCTCGCCACCTGGCTGATGACGAGAGTCGTCCTGCTGCTCTTCGTCCTCAAGGTGTGGGTCTTCCCCGGGCCGGACGTCACCAGCGACGTCTCGGTGATCTACCAGGGCTGGTACGAGACCCTGCGCACCGGCAGGTTCCCCCAGGACGACGTCACCTGGCAGTACCCGCCCGCCGCGGCGCTCGCGATCCTGTCCCCCGCGCTGCTGCCCTTCCTCCAGTACGCGCAGGCGTTCTTCGTGCTCGCCTGCGTCGCCGACCTGGCGGGTTTCGGCCTTCTGCTGTACGCGGGCCTCAGGCGCGGCAAGTCCCTGCGCGGCGCCTGGGTGTGGGTGGTCGGGGTTCCGCTGCTCGGCCCGACGGTGTACGCCCGCTACGACCTGATGGTGACGGCCGTGGCGGTCGGCGCGCTGCTGGCCGGGATGCGCCGCCCGCGGCTGATGGGAGCGCTCGCGGCGTTCGGCGCGCTGCTGAAGGTGTGGCCGGCGCTGCTGCTGGTGGGCGCCGGGAGGCGCCGGGCCTGGGTCTCGGCCGCGGCGACGGCGGGCGCTCTCGCCCTGCTGTTCGCCCTGGCGATGCCCGGCGCCTTCTCCTTCCTGACCGCCCAGCGCGACCGCGGCACCGAGGTGGAGTCGCTGGGCTCGCTGGTGTTCCATGTGGCCCGGCACCACGGCTGGGAGGGCCGGGTGATGCTCAACTACGGCTCGGTGGAGTTCCTCGGCCCCTATGTCGACTGGGTCAGCGCGGCTGCCCTCTTCCTGACCGTGATCGCGTTCGGCTGGCTGCTGCTGTGGCGGGTGAGCGTGCGACACCTGCCGCCCCACGCGCTCGCGGACGCGGCCTTCGTGGCGGTGCTGCTCTTCACGCTCACCAGCCGGGTGATCAGCCCGCAGTACATGGTGTGGCTGGTCGGGCTCGCGGCCGTCTGCCTGTGCTTCCCCGGCAGCCGGATGCTCCTGCCGGCCGGGCTGGTCCTGGCCGCCTGCCTCGCCACGGTGCTGGAGTTCCCGGTGTACTTCGCGAACGTCGTGGCGAGCGACCGGCTGGGCGTCACCCTCCTCGCCACGCGCAACGGCCTGCTGCTGCTCGCCGCACTGACCGCGGCCCGGGCGCTGTGGCGCACCACGGTCTCCCACCCGACCGCGACGGTGCCACCTCAGACCGCCCGCACCGAGGAGACGCTGACGCGCTCCTGAGCGACGTCTCCCGCTCGATGCCGGACCGAACAGGCGGCGGCCTCAGCGGAGTCGGGACCTCAGATACGCCCGCCACTGCTGCGTGAACCTCTCCGGGGTCGTGCCCAGCACCCTTGCGAGGGCCGTCTCGACCGACCCCTCACGCCTCCCGTGGTCGCCGACCGCCCGGTAGAAGTCGTTCAGCCTGGCCTCGCCCCAGCGGTCGGCGATCATCCGGCAGGCCATCCAGCCGCTTTCGTAGGCCTGCGCCAGTTTGTCCGCGTCCCCGGAGAAGGCGAAGTCGGAGTCCCGCGGCAGCGCGGAGGGGGCGGTGCCGAACCCGACGGCGTGCTGGAGTTCGGGTGCCACCTGGGCGGGGGTCCGGCCGGTGCGGCGGTAGCCGACCCAGTCGGCGTACCCCTCGGAGAGCCACAGGGGTGTGGCCGCCGTGGTGTGGCGACGGGTGGCGACATGGGTGGTCTCGTGGGTGAGGACGACCTGTTTGCCGAGGTCGCCGAGGACGGCGTAGGCGTCCGGGTTGACGGTGATCCGGTCCGCGGGCGCCGTCCCGCTGCCGCTCACCTCACCGGTGGTGACCGCGGCTATCCCCCGGTACCCGGACGCCGGTGCGCCGAGCAGCGCCGCCATGCCCTCCAGCGACTTCGGTACGAGCACCACGACCCGGCCCGGCCAGCCGGTCCCCCACGCATCGGTGACGGCGGGCACCGCCCGGTCCGCGAGGCGCGCGTACTCCCGCAGCGTCTCCCGTGGTTGCCCTACGCCGAGGACGAGGCTGTGCGCGCCGCGAACCGCCTCGACGGCACCCTGGTCCCACAGTTGCCAAGCGGCCTTGGGCGCGGGCTCGTCGGAGCTGACGTACCAGCGTCCGCCGGTGCGGGTCAGCCGCAGTGACCGGGCGGCGGTGACCGGCGCACGGTCGTACCCCCTGACGCGGTAGCGCAGTTCGGCGTCGGCGGTGGCCCGGTCACCGGTCAGGTGAACCGCGGTGAGCCGGTACGACCAGGCGGCCAGCGGAACGGCGCGCAGGTTGTCGAACCCGGCGGCGCCTGCGGTGCGGGTCTGGGTCGCGAGGAACGCGGAGCGGTCACCGTCCAGGACCGCCGCCGCCCGCCGGTCGAGCACCTGGCGCACGGCGGCCGTCCCGTTCCCGGCGGGGACGGCGCCGCCGCAGCCGACGAGCCCGGCCAGCAGCAGGAGGCAGCACACCACGATCCCCGACGCGCGCCCACGATCAGCCACCGTCCGATCGTACGCGGCGCTCGCCCGCCACTCGCGCGCCGGTTCCGGCCGCTGACCGGTGCCTTCAGGGTCTGGTGACCGAGGCGATCGGCATCATGCCCACCGGGTCGTAGCGCACCGCCGCCCCCGGGTGGGGTGCGTGGATGACCTGGCCGTTGCCGACGTACATCGCCACATGGCTGGCGTCGGAGCGGTAGACCACCAGGTCTCCGGGCTGGGCCTGGGACAGCGGCACCTGGCGGCCGGCGTACCGCTGCTCCTGCGAGGTGCGCGGCAGCCCGACGCCCGCCCGGGCGTACGCCCACTGCATGAGGCCCGAACAGTCGAAGCCGCCCGGTCCGTTGGCGCCCCACACGTACGGGCGGCCGAGCGCCGAGCGGGCGGCGGCGACGGCGGCCGCCGCGCGGGAGTCGGGCGCCGCGGCCGGGGTGAGGCCTGGCAGCTCGCCTCCGGAGCGGGAGGCCCGCTGGTATGCGGTGCGCTCCTCGGCCGGCAGGGAGTTCAGCAGCCGCTGTGCCGCGAGGAGCTTCCGCTCCACGGCCTTCTTGTGCTGCGCGACCGCCTCGCGGCTCTTCTCCAACTGGGCGAGCTCACCGGCCACCACCGCGCGCTCCCTGTCCAGCCGGCGCAGCGCTCCCTGGAGTTCCTTGAGCTGCCCGGCCTGGCGGGCGCCGATCCGGTCCAGCACGGCCGCCTTGTCGAGGTACTCGCCGGGGTTGTCCGACAGCAGCAGCGCGAGGGAGGAGGCGAGTCCGCCGGAGCGGTACTCGGCCCCGGCGAGCGCGCCGAGCGCGTCCCGCATGGTGTTGACGCGGTCCTGCTGCCGGGCGACGCGGTCCTGTGCCCGGCCGACGTCCCGGCGCAGCGCGTCGGCGCGTTCCCCGGCCTTGTTGTAGGCCTCGGTGGCCTGCTCCGCCTCCCGGTACAGCCGGTCCACCGTGGCCCGGGTGTCGCGTGGCGCGGCGTTCGCCGGTACGGCGCCCAGTGTCGCCGCGGCCGCCGCTGCGGCGGACAGTACGGCGGCTGCCCTCTTCAGGGCTCGGTTGGACTCCGCGGCGCTGGCGCCCTGGCGCATGCCGGACGGTGCAAGGCGGCGATGGGACCCCACGACCGGTCGCTCTCCTTCCGCTGACAAACCACCCGCCGGGCGGCGGGGGAAACGCGGCAGACAGTAGCGGGGTGATCACCGCCGGTCCAAAGACCTCGAGAGGCCGACAGAGCGACGCCCCGCCGCTGACGCAGGTCATCGGCGGGGCGTGGAGTCAGCGGCAGTCGCTGCAATTCGCTCGTTCGGGCGGTGTGGTGTCGTGCGGTTCGAGGAACCGGGTAACCGGGCCGGACTCGGAACCGGGAATCAGACCCGGACGCCGAACATGAACGGTCCGCCGATCGTGGACATCGACTCGTAGCGGACGACGGTGCCGGTGCGCGGGGCGTGCAGGACCTGGCCGTTGCCCGCGTAGAGGGCCACGTGGTGGAGGTCGTTGAAGAAGAACACCAGGTCGCCGACCTTGAGGTCGTTGACCGAGTAGATGCGGGTGCCTATGTTCGCCTGCTCCTGCGAGGTGCGCGGGATGGAGACGCCGGCCTGCGCGTACGCCCAGGAGGTCAGGCCCGAGCAGTCGTAGGCGTTGGGGCCCGTGGCGCCGTAGACGTACGGCTTGCCGACCTGGGTCTGGGCGGCGGAGAAGGCGGCACCGGCCCGGCCGGAACCGACGCCGACGGAGACGCTGAGGGCGGTGCGCTCGCTGGCCCGGCTGGCGCGGTTCTGGTCGTCCTGGAGGGCCGCCCGCTGCTGGGCGGTGAGGCTGTTGAGGAGCTTCTGCGCCGCGGCGAGCTTGCCCTGGACCTCCTGCTTCTTCTTGCCCAGTTCGGCGCGGGTGGCGGCGAGGTCCTTGAGCTTGTCGGTGGCTTCCTGGCGCTCCTGGGCCAGCTCGCGCTGCTTCTCCTGGATCTTCTTCAGCGCCTCGACCTGCTGGCTGCTCAACTGGTCCAGCGTGGACGCCTTGTCGAGGTAGTCGTCCGGGTTCGAGGAGAGGAAGAGCTGGAGGGAGGGGTCGATGCTGCCGGTGCGGTACTGGGCGCTGGCCATGGTGCCGATGCCGTCGCGCAGCTTGTTGAGCTCGTCCTGGCCCCGGGCGACCTTGTCCTGGAGGGTGGATATCTCCTTCTGGAGCTGCTCCTGCTTCTCCTTGGCCCCGTTGTACTGCTCGGTGGCCTTCTCCGCGTCCTCGTAGAGCTTGTCGACCTTGGACTTGACCTCGTCCAGACTCGGCTTCGCACTGGGCGCCGCGTTGGCGGCGTTCGCGCTGAACGCGACAGCGGCGGCGGCCGCGGTGGTCAGCACGGTCACACGTGCACGGCTCGGCTGCTTGGGTCGACGGTGGGACGCCACGGAAGCAGGCTCCTTCTTCTGAGTGATCACCCGCTCGGAGGTTCGAAGCCAGACCCTAGTGACCTCATCGTGATGAATTCAAATCCTCACAGCAAAAAATCCTGTCACGCAAGGCATTCTTTGCACATGAGGCACAGGAAGTGAGGCGGCCCTGACGCTACGTTGCGCGACGGTTCCGTCAATTCGGGCATCGAGCCTGTACGTTACGGTTCGTGGCGTAGGTGACCTCAGGCCCGATTTCAGCCGCGCGAGAGACGCTTCAGCAGCACCGCCGAAGCAACCGGGCGCGCTCCCGCCCTCGCGACCCCGTCGGCCACCTCGCGGTCCGTGGAGGCGACGATGACGGGTCGGCCCGGCGGCTCGGCCCGCACCAGCTGGCGGATCAACTCGTCTGCGGTGACGCCCGGTTTGGAGAACAGCACCCGCACCCCGCGCGGCGGCGCGAGCAGCACCGGTGCGGCCAGTTCGGCCCCGTCGAACACACAGGTGACCTCGGCGCCGGTCTGCGCGGCGAGTTGGGAGAGCTGACCGAGGAGCCTCAGGCGCTGCTTCTCCAGCGGCATCTGCGGATAGCCGGTCTTGGTGACGTTGTAGCCGTCGACGACCAGGTGCACCTGGGGCAGTGCCAGCAACTGGTCGAGGATCGCGGGATCGTTCTCCGACAGCGCACGGGCGGCGATGTCCTTCGGAGTCATTCGTCCCGGTTCGACCGCGTCCACGGTCTCCGCCGGCCGCACGGAGACCGGTGGCAGCGCCAGTTCACGGCGCAGCCCCTGGGCCGCGTCGAGCAGGGTGTCGAGCAACAGCCGTACCCGCATGTCCTCGACGCTGCGCCCCTCGCGCGCCGCCCTGCGGGTGGCCTCCAGGGCGGCCTCCGCCTCGCCGAGGCGAGCCTTGAGCCGCCGGGTCTCGCTCTCGGCGGCGGAGAGCTGGGCCTGCCCTTCGGCGCGCACCGCCTCCATCTCGCCCTGGGCCTTGCGCAGGGCGGCCTCGCCGCGCCTGACGTCACTGAGGGCGGCGCGCAGTTTGCGGTGGAGGGAGTCGGCCTCCTTGCGGGCGGCGTCCAGCTCCGCCCGCAGCCGCTCGGTCTCGGCGCGGGTGTGCTCGCGCGCCGCCGCCAGCTCCGCGCGCAGCCGCTCCAGCTCGGCCCGGCTCTCCTCGTCGGCGCGCTCGGCGTCGACGCGCTGCGCCTCCTCGCCGGCGGCGGTCACCAGCTTCACCCAGCCCGCCGGGCGCAGTACATAGGCCGCGGCCGCCACGTCGAGCGGGTCCGCGGCCGGGGGCGGCGAGCCGGAGTCCAGGGCGCCGGCGAGCTCCGGCTGGGCCTCTCTGAGCTTCTCGGCGATGCGCTGCCGGAACAGTGCGTCCGTCTCCACGGCCGCCGCCATGGCGTTGCCGGCGAACTTGGCCCGGCGGGTCGGGGTGAACCGGGCGTACTGCCGCAGCTGTGCGGGCAGTTCGGCGAGGGTCAGCCCGCCGAAGCCGTCGGACACGATCTGCACGACCCGGCGGCGCACGCCGTCGGGCAGCGGACGGTCGAGCACCTCAGCGGTGCCGTCGACCGGCTCCCCGCCTGTGGTCTCAGCCATCCCTCACCCCATACGCCCTGCGGGGCCGCCTCCCTCAGGAGCCGGCGCCCGGCCTGTCCACGAGCTCCACCTGGTCGACCGCGTTGCACCAGCGGCAACGGACCGACTCGATGGTCTCACTGACCACCTCGCGCTCCTCGACCTTCGGCTCCCCGGCCAGATCGAGGTGCACGTACTCGACGACCTTCGACGAGCGGGTCACGTCGAAACGGGTGAGGTTTCCGCAGAGCGTGCAGCGCCAGCGGGTCGTCTCCGTCGGCAGGGGAACCGTCATCGTGAGTGCTCTTCCTTCTTCCAGTCTCCGTGATGCGCCAGTTTCCCTGGAGCGTGTGGCTCGTAACCCTACGGCCTGGCGAGTACCCGCCGCCCGCCCGTTCCACGGCGGCGAGGCACTCTGTGCGGATCGGTCCGGTTACGCCATGCTCTGTACCATGATCAGCACCTGGAGCAGGACGGCCGTGGGAGCGCTGCGCGGACAGCCCGCGCCGGTGACGTACGGGCTGATCGTCCTGTGCTGCGCGCTCTTCGTCGTGGGACCGGCAGCGGGACTGAGTCCGGCCTACGGGACCGGGGACGCGCTGCTCGCCGCGCAGCGGGCCTACTTCGCCCGCTGGGGCGTGGTCCCGGCGGAGCTGTTCAGCGGGGCGCCACGAGCGGTGCTCACGCCCGCGACCGCGCTGTTCGTGCACGGCAGCTGGGTGCATCTGCTGGGCAACATGCTCTTCCTCTACGTCTTCGGGGCCATGGCCGAGGAGCGGATGGGGCATGTGGAGTTCGCCCTGTTCTACCTGGGCTGCGGCTGTCTGGCGCTGCTGGGGTACGCGGCGGCCAACGCCGCGTCGGCGCAGACGCTGGTCGGAGCGTCCGGAGCGATCTCCGCGGTCCTGGGTGCGTTCCTGTTCCTCTTCCCCAAGGCGCGGGTGACCAGTCTCTTCCCGTTCCTGTTCTTCCTCCCGCTGAGGTTCCCGGCCTGGGTGGTGCTGCCGTTCTGGGCGTCCCTGCAGTGGATGGCGGCGGGCCGGGCCGCCGAGGGGCCCGGGGTGGCCTACCTGGCCCACCTGGTGGGGTTCTCGCTGGGGTTCCTCTACGCGTCGGTGCGCTACGTGCGTACGAGTAGGGTGAAACCACCAGCCGAGGCCCCCGAGGGAGAACAGCAGCCGTGATCACCGCGATCGTGCTCATCAAGACCAGCGTGGACCGGATCCCCGAGATCGCGGAGCGGATCGCCTCGCTGGATTCCGTCAGCGAGGTCTTCTCCGTCACGGGGACGTACGACCTGATCGCCATGGTGCGGGTGAGGGAGCACGAGGAGCTGGCGGACGTCATCCCCGGGCGGATCAGCAAGATCCCGGGAGTCGAGGCGACGGACACCCACGTGGCGTTCCGTACGTACTCCCAGCACGACCTGGAGGCGGCGTTCGCGATCGGGCTGGACTCCTGATCCGCCCGATCCGCTGAACGCCGCCTCACCGGCCCTGCGCGATCTCAGACCGCCGGGACGCAGCGGCCGTTCTCCGTGCGGTACTGCCACCGGGCGCCGTCGCTCACCAGTTCCTTCACCGCGTTGACGAAGCGCTCCACATGCTCGTCGGGGGTGCCGGCGCCGAAGCTCACCCGGATCGCGTTGAGGGACCTCTCCCCGGGCGCCGCCTCGGGGGCACCGCACTCGCCCTGGGTCTGGGGGTCGCTGCCGAGCAGGGTGCGCACCAGCGGGTGGGCGCAGAACAGGCCGTCGCGGACGCCGATGCCGTACTCGGCGGAGAGCGCGGCGGCGAAGTGGGAGCTGTTCCAGCCCTCGACGACGAAGGAGATCACGCCGACGCGGGGGGCGTCGTCGCCGAAGAGGGAGAGGACCCTGACCTCGGGGACCTCGGCGAGGCCCTCCCTGACCTTGCGGATCAGGTGCTGCTCGCGGGCGACCAGGGTGTTGAAGCCGGCCTCGGTGAGGGCCTTGCAGGCGGAGGCGATGGCGTAGGCGCCGATCACGTTCGGGGAGCCGGCCTCGTGGCGGGCGGCCGTGTCGTGCCACTCCACGTCCACTCCCCCGTCCGTCCTGCGCGTGACCTTGCGGCTGGCGCCGCCGCCAGCGAGGTACGGCTCGGCCTGGCGCAGCCAGTCGGCGCGGCCGGCCAGGACGCCGGAGCCGAAGGGGGCGTAGAGCTTGTGGCCAGAGAAGGCGACCCAGTCCACGTCGAGGTCCTTGACGGACACCGGGTGGTGCGGGGCGAGCTGGGCCGCGTCCAGCACGATACGGGCGCCGTGCGCGTGGGCCGTCGCCGCCAGCTCCTGTACCGGCCACAGCTCGCCGGTGACGTTGGAGGCGCCGGTGACGCAGACCAGGGCCGGGCCGTGGCCCCCTTCGATGGACACGGTGCGGTCGGCGAGCGCGCGCTCCAGGGTCTCGACGGCCTGCTGCGGGCTGCTCGGGGCGTCGAGGTAGGTGACCCGGGCGTCCCGCCACGGCAGCAGGGAGGCGTGGTGCTCGGTCTCGAAGACGAAGACCTGGCAGTCGGCCGGGAGGGCGGCGGCGAGGAGGTTGAGCGAGTCGGTGGTGGAGCGGGTGAAGACCACCTGGTCGGTGTCGCGGCAGTCGAGGAACTCGGCGACCGTGCGGCGGGCGTTCTCGAACAGGTCGGTGGACAGCTGGGAGAGGTAGCCGGCGCCGCGGTGCACGCTGCCGTAGTAGGGGGCGTACGCGGCGACGTCGTCCCAGACGCGCTGCAGCGCGGGGGCACTGGCCGCGTAGTCGAGCGCGGCGTAGGTGACGTCGCCGCCGGTGACGAGCGGGACGGTGACATCACGCCCCAGAACGGGCAGCGGGGCACAGACGGACTGGTCGGCGGCAAGGGTGGAGACGGACATGGGTGTACTCCCGTGGGCAGGCGAGACTCACCGGTGCCGGAGGCGCGCAGAAGCGCGGCGGTGTCCACGGCACGGAGAAGGTGAAAGGAAAAGGGGGTGCGGAGGCGGGGCTCTGCGGCCCTAACGCATTCGCTTGCTCACGGAAGGCTCCCTCGAACGACCAGGACCCCTGGAAGACACGAGGGGTCCGCGCTTGCCGCAGACCTCGCTGCCTGCGACCTGGTCTTCACCCGGGGCACCCCGCCACGGACGGAGGGTTGCCGGACAGCCGGCCGGGGCCGAATGGCTGTCACTCATGACCTGATGTGGAAATTACGGCAGGTGATCACCTGCTCGCAACTTCTGTCCGTATACCGGGACGGCGGACCCGTCCCGGTGCGTCACCGAAGCAGGTGGTGCTTCGAGCGCCGTCCCCAGCGCATTCCGCCCAGAACGAGGCTGGCCAGGAACACCACTATGCCGATGATCAGGAGGTAGAACAGTCCCTTCGCGACCGCGCCGATGATGCCCAGAGCGACCGCCGCGAGGATCAGGAACAGGAACAACGCCATGATGACCACTTCCTCGGGTTCGGGAGGTCAGCGGCGCGCGAGACGGCGTCCGCGGTCGGCACCGGGCTCGTAGGCCCTGTCGTAGTGATGGAAGATCTCTTCTTCCCGCTCGACCGGCAGCACGTCGTCCACGCCGATGGACGGCGCCTTGCGCACCTGCCCCTTGGAGTGGACCACCTGGACGTATCCGGGTCCCACGGTCGCCTCGTCGATGGGAACGAAGACGAGCCTCTGCCGGGTCGGCATCCCGGTGCGGACGGTGGCCATGGCGGGCGTGTCGGTGGTGGTGTCGACGTACACCGCCTCAAGGGACCCGATCTTGCGGCCCTTGGCGTCGATCACGTCCCGGTTGCGCCACTCGCGGATATCGGCTGAATGGATCATGCCCAGCCTCCTTGCGGCCCGCGGGGAGAGCTGCCTTTGTCTCACTGTACTCCAGCCAGCCTGACCTGGCCTTTTCCGCGGGCGCGCTCGGCGTCAGGCGTTACTGGCGGCCACCCACCGCTCCAGGGCACGCTTGGCCGCGCCCGAGTCGATCGACTCGGCGGCCTTGGCCATGCCGGCGCGGATCTGGTCCGCCAGCGGGCCGTCGCCCGGCTCCAGAGCCACCAGCGCGGCTGCCGAGTTCAGCAGTACGGCGTCCCGTACCGGACCCTTCTCCCCGTCGAGGAGGCGGCGGGCGACCTCGGCGTTGTGGGACGGGTCGCCGCCGCGCAGGGCCTGGACCGGCACCAGTTCGATACCGGCGTCCCGCGGGTCGAAGGTCTCCTCGGTGACCTTGCCGTCGCGGACGATCCAGACGTGGGAGGTGGCGGTCGTCGTCAGCTCGTCGAGGCCGTCGTCGCCGCGGAACACCAGGGAGGAGTTGCCGCGCTCGGCGAGCACGCCCGCGATCATCGGCGCCAGGCGCGGGTCTGCGACGCCGACCGCCTGGGCCTTCACCTTCGCCGGGTTGGTCAGCGGACCTAGGGCGTTGAAGACGGTCCGGATACCCAGCTGACCGCGCGCGGCGGCGACATGGCGCAGCGCGGGGTGGAACTTCACCGCGAAACAGAAGGTGATGCCCGCCTCCTCCGCGACCTGAGCCACCCGCTGGGGCGTGAGGTCGAGGTTGACGCCCAGCTTCTCCAGGACGTCCGACGAGCCCGACGCCGACGAGGCCGCGCGGTTGCCGTGCTTGACGACCTTCGCGCCCGTGCCGGCCACCACCAGCGCCGACATCGTGGAGATGTTCACCGTCTTGGCGCCGTCGCCGCCCGTGCCGACGATGTCGACCGTGCGGCCCGACACCTCGATCACATTGGCGTGCTCGTACATCGCCCGGACCACACCGGTGATCTCCTCGACGGTCTCCCCCTTGGCCCGCAGCGCCACCACGAACCCGGCGATCTGCGCGTCCGTCGCCTCGCCGCGCATGATGCGGTCCATCGCCCAGGCCGTGTCGTCCGCGCTCTGGTCGCGGCCCTCGAGGAGCCCGTTCAGCACCTGGGGCCAGGAACGGCCCGCCGCGGTGTCGCCTCCAGCGGGGTGCACAGCGCTCATAAGCCGCTCCTGGGTCGGTGTCCCGGACTACGGGACGCGAGTCTCGAACGGGTCCACCCTATCCAGCCGGGGGCATGGCGAAGGGCCCCGTCCGAACACCGGACGGGGCCCTTCGCCGTGGCGTGGCGTGCAGCGATCAGTGGTGGCCGTGGCCGCTCGTGATCTCCTTGTATTCCTCGACCGTGGGCTTGGGGATCTGGTTGTTCTCCCCGTAGTACGCGTTGCTGAGCTTGGCACGCAGCTTCGCGGAGCCCTTGATCTTCCGCTCGACGCCGTTCTCGTCGACCGTCGGGCCGATCTGGACCGGCTCGTACTGCTCGTGCGCCGTGAGCGTGTGCAGCTGCTCCTGGCTGAGCGGCTCGTGGACCTCGATGAACTCACCGTGCGGCAGCCGCTTGATGATGCCCGACTCGCGGCCGTGCAGCACCTTGTCGCGGTCCCGGCGCTGCAGGCCGAGGCAGATCCGCTTGGTGACGATGAACACGAGCACCGGCACCACGAAGAAGGCGACGCGGACGAACCAGGTGATCGCGTTGATCGAGAGGTTGAAGTGGGTGGCCCACAGGTCGTTGCCGCCACCGACCAGCAGCACGAAGTACCACGAGATCCAGGCGGCACCGAACGCGGTACGCGTCGGAGCGTTGCGCGGACGGTCCAGGATGTGGTGCTCGCGCTTGTCGCCGGTGACCCAGGACTCGATGAACGGGTAGACCGCGATCGTGACCAGGACCAGCGGGAAGATCACCAGCGGGACGAACACACCCAGGACGAGCGTGTGACCCCAGAAGTTGATCTCCCAGCCCGGCATCGTGCGGATCAGGCCCTCGGAGAAGCCCATGTACCAGTCGGGCTGGGCGCCCGTGGACACCTGGTCCGGACGGTAGGGGCCGATGGCCCAGATCGGGTTGATGGTGGCGATCGCCGCGATGGCCGCGATGACGCCGAAGACCAGGAAGAAGAAGCCTCCGGCCTTGGCCATGTACACCGGCATCAGCGGCATGCCGACGACGTTGTTGTTCGTCTTGCCGGGGCCCGCGAACTGCGTGTGCTTGTGGTAGACGACCAGGATCAGGTGGCCCACCACCAGGCCGAGCATGATGCCCGGGAGCAGCAGGATGTGGATCGAGTAGAACCGGGCCACGAAGTCGCCGCCCGGGAACTCGCCGCCGAAGAGGAAGAACGACAGGTACGTGCCGACGATCGGCACGGACAGGATCGCACCCTCCATGAAGCGGACACCGGTGCCGGAGAGCAGGTCGTCCGGGAGCGAGTAACCGGTGAAGCCGGTGAACATGCCGAGGACGAACAGCAGGAAGCCGAACAGCCAGTTGATCTCGCGCGGCTTGCGGAACGCGCCGGTGAAGAAGACGCGCATCATGTGCACGAACATGCCGGCGAGGAAGATCAGCGCCGCCCAGTGGTGGATCTGCCGGACCAGCAGACCGCCGCGGACGTCGAAGCTGATGTGCAGCGTCGAGTTGAACGCCTCGCTCATCAGCTGACCCTGCAGCGGCACGTAACTGCCGTGGTACACCACCTCGTTCATCGACGGGTGGAAGAACAGGGTCAGGTAGACACCCGTGAGGATGATGATGAGGAAGCTGTAGAGGCAGACCTCACCCAACATGAACGACCAGTGGTCGGGGAAGATCTTCCGCATGTTGGACTTGGCCAGGGTGTAGATGCCCAGGCGTCCGTCGGCCCAGTCGGCGACGCGCTCGCCGGCCGGTGCCCGTCCGCGCGACGCGGACCCGTTGCTGGTTGTAGTGCTCATCCGCGCTCCCAGAAGGCAGGACCGACGGGCTCCTCGAAGTCGCCGAGCGCCTCGAGGTAACCGTCCGCGTTGACGCCGATGCGCAGCTGCGGCAGGGCGTGACCGGCCGGGCCGAAGATGACCCGGGCACCGTCGGAGAGGTCGAAGGTGGACTGGTGGCACGGGCAGAGGACGTGGTGCGTCTGCTGCTCGTACAGGGAGATCGGGCAACCGACGTGGGTGCAGATCTTGGAGAACGCCACGATGCCCTCGTGGGACCAGGACAGTTCCTTCTTGTCCTTGATGTTCTCCGGCTGCAGCCGGACGATCATCAGCGCCGCCTTGGCGATCTCCACCTGGAAGTCCTCGCTGGTCTCCTCCAGGCCCTCGGGCTTGGCGAAGGTGAGCGAACCGACCTGGACGTCCGAGGGACGCAGCGGCTGGTTCGTGTTCATGTTGACGAGGAGCTTGCCCTTGGACCACATCGTGTGGCGCAGCTTCGTCCCGGGCAGGGAGCCGAGGTCGCGCAGCAGGAAGAGGCCGGAGAGCGGGAACATGGCCAGCGCGCCGAGCATCGTGGTGCGGATCAGCTTGCGGCGGCCGATCACGGACTCCTTGGCGCCCTGCCGGAAGTCGGCCATGACCTTGGCCTTGACCTCGGGGGACGCCTCCACCGGGTGACGCTCGTCGGCGATCTCCACGTCGGACATCAGGGTGCGGGCCCAGTGGACCGCGCCCGCGCCGATCGTGAACAGCGCCACGCCGAGCGTCAGACCCAGCGCGAAGTTCATCGCGCTGATGTGCCCGATCGGGAAGACG
Source organism: Streptomyces sp. Ru72 (assembly GCF_002920635.1). Classification (GTDB taxonomy): domain Bacteria; phylum Actinomycetota; class Actinomycetes; order Streptomycetales; family Streptomycetaceae; genus Streptomyces. Next base: position 39,744 of record NZ_PQSR01000061.1, read on the forward strand.
TAGATCGACTTGTCGTTCGGGATCGCGACGTACGAGGCGATGAAGCCGATGGTGGCCAGCATCGACACGGTGAACAGCAGGGCGACCGTGCGCTCGGAGCGCTTGGCGGCACGCTCGTCGATGTCCTGGATGCGGTGCTCGTGGGGCGGCAGCCCCGGGTCGGCGAACGGGTTCTCCTCGTCCGCGACGGCTACCGCACCGGACTCGGTGTCCTGCTCAGCGGGCAGGTTCTCTTCTGGAATGTCGTGGCTACTCATGACTTCTTGGCCTTTGCGGTCCGAGCGGCGACCCAGACGGCGACGACGATCAGCGCGCCGAGGCCGAAGATCCAGGCGAACAGGCCTTCGGAGACCGGACCGAGGCCGCCCAGCTTGAGACCGCCGGGGTTCACGGTCTCGTCACCGTTGACCGCCTTGAGGTACGCGATGATGTCCTTCTTGTTCTGCTGCGACAGCGTGGTGTCCGGGAAGGACGGCATGTTCTGCGGGCCCGTCAGCATGGCCTCGTAGATGTGCTTGGGGGCGACACCCTCGAGGCTCGGGGCGAACTTGCCGTGCGTCAGCGCACCGCCCTCACCGGTGAAGTTGTGGCACTGCGCGCAGTTGGTACGGAAGAGCTCACCGCCCTTGGCGATGTCGGCGCCTTCCGGGCTGTAGTCGTTCTTGGTCGGGATCGCCGGGCCGGCGCCGAGAGAGGAGATGTACGCCGCGAGCTGGTCGATCTGGGTCTGGTTGTAGATCGGCCTCTTCCGCGGCACCTGGGCGCCCTGCGAGGTGGCGGCGGGCATACGCCCGGTGCCGACCTGGAAGTCGACGGCCGCGGCACCCACGCCCACCAGGCTGGGACCGTCGGAGCTGCCCTGACCGTTGGTGCCGTGGCAGCTGGCGCAGCCCACCTGGTAGAGCTTCTTGCCCTCGTCGATGGCGAGGGACTGGGCGGTCGTATCGGCCTGCGCCTGGGTCGCGGGCGCGAACGCTGCGTACAGCCCCCCGGTGGCCGCCAGCGCGAGGAGTAGGACGACGACAGCCGCCAGCGGATGGCGTCGTCGTGCGGAGAGCTTTTTCACGGATTACCCCGGTGTCAGGATCTTCTGCGTCGATGCTTCTGGAGGTGGATCGGGTCGTCGGGGGCGATCGGCTCCCCCGGTCGGGGGACCCTCCGCCGCGCGGCGGCCGACTACCGGATCATGTAGATCGTGGCGAAGAGGCCGATCCAGACGACGTCGACGAAGTGCCAGTAGTAGGACACGACGATGGCGGCGGTCGCCTGCTCATGGGTGAACCTGCGCGCCGCGTAGGTGCGGCCGAGGACCAGGAGGAAGGCGATGAGACCACCCGTCACGTGCAGGCCGTGGAAGCCGGTGGTCAGGTAGAACACCGAGCCGTACGGGTCCGAGGACAGCGAGAGGCCGTCCTTCTTGACCAGCTCGGTGTACTCGAAGATCTGACCGCCGACGAAGATCGCACCCATGATGAAGGTGACGATGAACCAGCCCCGGAGCTTCTTCACGTCCCCGCGCTCGGCGGCGAACACGCCGAGCTGGCAGGTCAGGGAGGAGAGCACCAGGATCGTGGTGTTCGTCGCCGAGAACGGGAAGTTGAGATGGCTCGCCATCTCCTTCCAGTGAGCCGGCCCGGTCACCGATCGCAGGGTGAAGTACATCGCGAAGAGGGCCGCGAAGAACATCAGCTCGGAACTCAGCCAGATGATGGTTCCGACGCTGGTGAGGTTCGGCCGGTTGACCGACGGGTGCGCGTGCCCGGTTTCTACTGTCGTTGCTGTCGCCACGACCGACATTATGTCGGTCGCTTATCTCGCCCTCACTCCGGGGGGTGCCGTTCGGAGTGTCCGTACCGTCTGTAGTGCCCGGATGGCGCACCGAAGGGGGGTGCGAGCCGGTGTCGGCCCGGTGTTCCAGGGGGTAGCATCCGCACCGATGGTCCGTTCCGTACGACGACGACGTCCCGGAGGGAAGCATGCAGCCGACCGCCACGGTGCTGGTCTACAGCGACGACTCCAACACCCGCGCCCAGGTGCGGCTGGCCTCCGGCCGCAGGCCGGCCCCGGACGTTCCCGAGGTGGAGTTCGTGGAGTGCGCCACGCCGGGGGCCGTGCTCAGGGAGCTGGACAAGGGCGGCATCGACGTGTGCGTGCTGGACGGCGAGGCCGTGCCGATGGGGGGCATGGGCGTGTGCCGGCAGATCAAGGACGAGATCTTCAATTGTCCGCCGGTGCTTGTGCTGATCGCTCGGCCCCAGGATGCCTGGCTTGCGACCTGGAGCCGCGCGGATGCGGCTGTGGCGCTGCCGGTCGAGCCGGTCGAGTTCGCCTCCGCCTTGGCTTCGCTGTTGCGGCGCAGGGCCCTTTCGAGCGCCTGAGAGCCCGGGTTCCCGGCTTGCGGGGCGACGGGGAGTGCCCCTTGCGGGGCGCTCAGACGCTCTCCGGGCTCAGTCGTGCCGTCATCGCCGGGTTCGAGGTGTCAGGGGTCAGGGCGCTGCCCTTCTGCCACTTCTTCCAGTCCACGTTCCAGTCGCCGAAGCCGTTGCCGAACGGTTCCATCAGTTTGCCGCCCGAGTTGACGACCTGGACGATGTCTCCCTGCCGGACCGTGTTGTAGAACCACTGGGCGTACGAGGTGCTCATCCCCGTGCAGCCGTGGCTGACGTTGCGGTACCCCTGGGCGGCGACGGACCAGGGCGCGGCGTGCACGTACTCGCCGCTCCAGGTGACCCGGGCCGCCCAGTAGACGTTCAGGTCGTAGGAGTCGCTGGAGCCCGCCGAGATCCCGATGGTGGTTCCGCGCATCCGTACGACGTAGCTCTTGTTCAGGATCACCTTGACGCCGTTGCGGGTCTCGTAGCCGGGCTTGCCGGTGGTGATGGGGATCTGCTTGATCACCTGGCCGTTCTTGTAGACGGTCATCCGGTGTGACGCCGAGTCGGTGAGGGCGATGACGCTGTCCCCCGTGGTCAGTTTCACGGGCTTGGTGTCGCCGCCCCAGAGACGTTCGGCGATCTTCACCCCGGCGAGGTTGCTGTAGGCCGTGATGGTGGCGTGGACGGGCCAGTATTCCTCGGGGCGGTAGTGCAGCGTCTTGTCGTCCACCCAGTACCAGGAGCCCTTCACGGCGGGCACCGAGTCCACCCTGAGGGCACGCTCGACGATGGCCCGCTGCGCCCTGTCCTTGACGGGCTCGCTGAGGGTGGCCGTGACGGGCTGGCCGACGCCGTAGGTCCCGGAGTCCGGGCCGAAGGTGACGTTCAGGACCTTCTTGGTCTTCGGGGTGCCGGTGTCGAACTCGAGGGTCTTTCGGCCCGGATTGCCGTCCTCGTCCTCCGTGCTGACCTGCACCGTGTAGTGGGTGCCCGCGGCCAGCGGCGAGGTGCTGTGCCAGCGGCTGCCGTCGGCGGAGAGTTCACCGGCGACATAGCGTCCTCGGGAGTCGGTGGCGGTGACGTCCGTGATGCGCGCGTCCGACCCCGAGGCAGTGATCTCCAGTGGTTTGTCCGGGTCGACCTGCTTGCCGTCGCCGACCGGGGCGTTGAAGGCGATGTCGTCCGCCGCGTCGTACGGCTTCGCCGCCGGGTCCCCGTCCCCGCCGCAGGCGACGAGACCCGCACCGAGGGCGATCACCAGCAGGGTGCAGCCGACGACCGTGCCGTTCCTCAAGAACGCTGTGTGGCTCATGCCCTCACGCTAGGAACGTCCGTCAAGCATGGCGCGCCGGGCAATCCGTGTGGGGGACGTAAGACGCGGCAAAAGAGGGAGCCCGGACACTCCAGGCGGTGTGTCCGGGCTCCCGTCGCGCTCGGCGCGTGCTACTGGGTGCGGTTCTCGCCGCGGTAGTACTCGAAGACCCAGCCCCACAGGCCCACCAGGATCAGCGGGGCCGCGAAGTACAGCAGCCACCAGCCGATCGCGATCGCCAGGAAGGCGAACGCTCCACCGATGCCGAGGGCGAGCGGCTGCCAGCTGTGCGGGCTGAAGAAGCCGATCTCACCGGCGTCGTCGGCGACGTCGGCCTCCTTGTTGTCCTGCGCTCCCGCGTCGACCCGCCGGGCCGTGAAGGCCAGGTAGTAGCCGATCATCACGCTCAGGCCGAAGGCCAGGAAGAGCGCGGTGGTGCCGGCCGGCTCCTTCGACCACAGGCCGTAGATGATGGCCATGACGAGGATGAAGACGGACAGCCACAGGAACATCTTGCCCTGGATCTTCACTTGCCGGCCTCCTTGCCACCAGCGACGCCCTTGGTGCCGGCACCCGCGTACTCGAGCTGCTCGAGCGCGGCGATCTCCGGGTGGTGCAGGTCGAAGGCGGGCGATTCGGAGCGGATCCGCGGCAGCGTGAGGAAGTTGTGCCGCGGCGGCGGGCAGGAGGTCGCCCACTCCAGCGAACGGCCGTAGCCCCACGGGTCGTCGACGCCGACCGGCTTGCCGTACTTGGCCGTCTTCCACACGTTGTAGAGGAACGGCAGGATCGACAGACCGAGCAGGAAGGAGGAGATCGTCGAGATCGTGTTCAGGGCGGTGAAGCCGTCGGCAGCGAGGTAGTCCGCGTAACGACGCGGCATGCCCTCGGCGCCCAGCCAGTGCTGCACCAGGAACGTGCCGTGGAAGCCGATGAACAGCGTCCAGAACGTGATCTTGCCGAGGCGCTCGTCGAGCATCTTTCCGGTGAACTTCGGCCACCAGAAGTGGAAGCCGGAGAACATCGCGAAGACGACGGTGCCGAAGACCACGTAGTGGAAGTGCGCCACCACGAAGTACGAGTCCGAGATGTGGAAGTCCATCGGCGGCGAGGCCAGGATGACACCGGTCAGACCACCGAACGTGAAGGTGATCAGGAAGCCGGTCGCCCAGAGCATCGGCGTCTCGAAGGACAGCGAGCCCTTCCACATCGTTCCGATCCAGTTGAAGAACTTCACGCCGGTCGGGACGGCGATGAGGAACGTCATGAAGGAGAAGAACGGAAGCAGCACGCCACCGGTGACGTACATGTGGTGCGCCCACACCGTCACGGAGAGACCGGCGATGGCGATCGTGGCGCCGATGAGGCCCATGTAGCCGAACATCGGCTTACGGCTGAAGACCGGGATGACCTCGGAGATGATGCCGAAGAACGGCAGCGCGATGATGTACACCTCTGGATGGCCGAAGAACCAGAAGAGGTGTTGCCACAGCAGTGCGCCGCCGTTGGCCGCGTCGAAGACGTGGGCGCCGAACTTGCGGTCCGCCTCCAGGGCGAACAGCGCGGCCGCCAGGACCGGGAAGGCCAGCAGCACGAGCACACCGGTCAGCAGCACGTTCCACACGAAGATCGGCATGCGGAACATCGTCATGCCGGGGGCGCGCATGCAGATGATCGTGGTGATGAAGTTGACCGAGCCGAGGATCGTGCCGAAGCCGGAGAAGGCCAGACCCATGATCCACATGTCGGCGCCGATGCCCGGCGAGCGGACCGCGTCCGACAGCGGGCTGTAGGCGAACCAGCCGAAGTCGGCCGCGCCGTCCGGGGTGAGGAAGCCGCCGACCGCGATGAGCGAGCCGAACAGGTAGAGCCAGTAGGCGAACATGTTCAGCCGCGGGAACGCCACGTCGGGCGCGCCGATCTGCAGCGGCATGATCCAGTTCGCGAAGCCGGCGAACAGCGGCGTCGCGAACATCAGCAGCATGATCGTGCCGTGCATCGTGAACGCCTGGTTGAACTGCTCGTTCGACATGATCTGCAGGCCCGGACGGGCCAGCTCGGCGCGCATGAGCAGCGCCATCACGCCGCCGATCAGGAAGAACGCGAAGGACGTCGTCAGATACAGCGTGCCGATCGTCTTGTGGTCGGTGGTCGTCAGCCACTTGACGACGACGTTACCGGGTCGCCTGCGCCGTACCGGCAGCTCGTTCTCGTACGACTCAGCTGCCGCGGCACCCTGGGGTTCGTTGAGGATGCTCACAGGTTGTTCGTCTCCCGGTTCTTCTCGTGGCTCGTCTGCGCGATGCCGGCGGGAATGTAACCGGTCTGCCCCTTCTTCGCGAGGTCCTTGAGGTGCTGCTCGTACGCTGCGGGCGAGACGACCTTCACGTTGAACAGCATCCGGGAGTGGTCGACGCCGCAGAGCTCGGCGCACTTGCCGCGGAAGGTGCCCTCCTGGTTGGGGGTCACCTCGAAGGCGTTGGTGTGGCCCGGGATGACGTCCTGCTTCATCAGGAACGGCAGCACCCAGAAGGAGTGGATGACGTCACGCGAGGTGAGGATGAAGCGGACGGTCTTGCCCTTGGGGAGCCACAGGGTGGGACCGGGGTTGCCCGTCTGCGGGTTCCGCGTGGCGGGCGTGCCGAAGTCGTAGACACCGCCGGCGTTCGCCGGGAAGTCGTTCTTGAACCGGTCCGGGATCGCGACCAGGTTCTTGTCGGTCTTCGCGTCGCCCGTCACCCCGTCCACGGGGGTGATGTAGTTGAAGCCCCAGCTCCACTGGTAGCCGATGACGTTGACGGTGACGTCGGGCTTCTTGGAGAGGCTGAGGAGCTTCGACTCGTCGCGGGCGGTGAAGTAGAAGAGCACCGAGACGATGATGAGCGGGACGACCGTGTACAACGCCTCGATCGGCATGTTGTACCGGGTCTGCTGGGGAACCTCGACCTTGGTGCGGCTGCGACGGTGGAACATCGCGCTCCACAGGATCAAGCCCCACACCAGCACGCCGACGGCGAGCGCGGCCGCCCAGGACCCCTGCCACAGGGAGAGGATCCTCGGAGCCTCTTCCGTGGTCGGGGTGGGCATACCAAGGCGGGGGAAGTCCTTGTATGTGCAACCGGTAGCGGTCGCCAGGACCAGGCCCGCGGTCAGTGCCTGCAGCAGCTTCCGCCGCATCGGGCGCCGCGGCGAGCGGTCGGAGCCGTTGGGACTCACGTAGCGCCTTCCCGAGAGTCTCGCCCGCGCGGTTGGCTGCGGCCTTCTCGCTGGTCGGTCGCCGCCCTGCGTCGGGCAGGGGTTTGGATGTTTATGCGGACCAAACCCTACTCGACGCCATCCGGCGGTTCGCGGGGAGGGTGCCGTACGCGCCGCGGGGCGCCCCGAAGGGGTGGAGTGGGGCATATGGGGCGCCTATTGGCTGGGGAGTGCGGCTTGTGCGGCGGGTGCGGATGTTTTCGGGTTGATCGCGTAGTTCCTGCGCCCCTTGAGGTCCGCTGCACTTGCCCGGCGTCTTAGCGTTGCCTTGTGGGCTACTTCGACGCTGCTTCCGCCGCTCCCCTCCATCCCGTCGCTCGCCAGGCGCTCCAGGCCTCGCTCGATGAGGGGTGGGCCGACCCCGCGCGGCTGTACCGCGAGGGACGGCGGGCGCGGCTGCTGCTGGACGCGGCGCGGGAGGCGGCCGCCGATGCGGTGGGCTGCCGTCCGGACGAGCTGGTGTTCACCTCCTCCGGGACGCGGGCGGTGCACACGGGGATCGAGGGGGTGCTGGCGGGCCGCCGCCGGGTCGGACGCCACCTGATCGTGTCAGCGGTCGAACACTCCTCGGTGCTTCATTCGGCGGAGGTGTTCGAGGCGTCGGGCGGGACGGTGACACAGGTGCCGGTCTCGCGAGCGGGCGCGGTCACGCCCGAGCAGTACGCGCACGCGTTGCGTCCGGACACCGCGCTGGCCTGTCTGCAGTCGGCCAACCACGAGGTCGGCACGGTGCAGCCGGTGGCCGGCGTGGCCGAGGCGTGCCGGGCGGCCGGGGTACCGCTGCTGGTGGACGCCGCGCAGTCGCTGGGCTGGGGCCCGGTGGAGGGCGACTGGTCTGTCCTGACGGCAAGTGCGCACAAATGGGGCGGACCTTCGGGTGTCGGGCTTCTCGCGGTGCGCAAGGGAGTGCGGTTCGCGCCTCAAGGGCCCT